>JBGCEY010000077.1:0-24173 GCA_045106645.1 Ilumatobacter sp. | reverse complement strand
GCACGGCCTCGGCCAGATCACCGCGGCGACCACCGAGGCGACCACGGCAGCGAACTATCAGGGTTTCGACGGCGTCTGGTTCGACGACATCGTGATCACCGGCACGAATGGGACCTACCGCAAGCAAGCCTGGGACTTCCGCAACGCCATGGGCTACCGCTCACCTGGCATGACGGTGCGCGTCATCCGCGAGAACACCTCCGACAAGGCAATGGCCTTCATCGGCGACTCTGTCGGCAACGGAGCAACCGCATCCAACGGCGCGTTCATGCGGGTCACCGACGGCACCTTCACGAATCAGATCGTCGACGCCGTCGACAGTCGATGCACCACCCGTGAATCGTGCTCGGGTACCACGGGCGTCACGGCAGCCAACGCACTGCCGACCGGGCTCGACCTGGTGGTCGTCGAGCTCGGCTACAACGACAACCCGGCCACGTTCGCGAGCGACATCGACGCCATGATGAACGCCCTGACCGCGCGTGGTGTGTCGCAAGTGGCGTGGGTCAACATGGCCGACATTCGCACATCAGGCGGAAGCTTGATGTACACCCAGGCCAACGCAGCGCTCGATGCCGCAACCGGCCGGTGGGGCAACCTGCGAGTCCTCGACTGGGACGCTGCGAGCGATACGCCCGAGCGATCGCGCTGGTTCAACAGCGACGGGGTCCACCACACCACCACCGGGAACGCCGAGTTCGCACTGTGGCTTCGCGGCGAACTGATCGAATTGGCCCCGAGCTACTACCTGACACCTCCGAAGCGCATCGAGCTCTCGGTGATCGGCTCGTCGGTCACCGCCCCGGGCGGTCAGCTGAGCACGGTCCCCGAGGGGGCTGCGGGCGTCTCGCTCAACGTCACGATGGTCCGTCCCGCTGGTCGCGGGTTCGCTGCGGTCTGGCCCTGCCAGGACGAACGCCCCGAGGTGTCCAGCCTGAATGCCCAAGACGGTGAGGTCGTTGCCAACAACGTCATCGCGCCGATCAGTGACGACGGCACGGTGTGCTTCTACTCATCGGTCGGCACGAACTTCGTGGTCGATGTCGCCGGATGGTTCCCAGGCGCCGGTGCCTCGGGTGGCGCTGACCCGTTCGTGGGCCTGCTGCCCGAACGACTCGTCGACACGCGTTCCGGTCTTGGTGGTCGCTCGACACAGGTCACCCCGACGACGCCGCTCACGGTGCCCGTCACCGCCCTGGCCGCTCAGCTTCCGGATGGGTCAGCAGTCACCGTTCCCGAGGACGTGGCTGCAGTGGCGGTCAATGTCACCGTCACCCGGGCCGTCGGCCGTGGTTTTGCAACGGTCTGGCCGTGCGGCACCGATCGACCGCTGGCTTCCAACGTCAACTATCAGGCAAACAACCCTGCCGGCAACGGCGTGGTTGCTCCGGTGAGCGACGACGGCACCATCTGCATCCACACCAGCCAGCCCGCCGATGTGCTCGTTGACCTCGCCGGCTTCTTCGACGGGTCGGCAACGAACGGCGGAGCTGCCTCGTTCACCGCAGCCACTCCTACTCGCCTGGTGGACACCCGCGAAGGTCTGGGCTCGACTGGCGGTCGCATTGGCCCGGACGCTCCGTTGCGAGTGCAGGTGCGCAACGCCGAGTTGGCGAACGCAGCGGACCCGAGCGCACCGCTGGTGGTTCCAGACGACGCCGCTGCCGTTGCGATGAACCTCACGATCGTGAACCCGAGCGGCGCCGGCTACGCCACGGTGTGGCCGTGTGGAGCGGCCCAGCCCGTTGCCTCCAACATCAACTACGTGACGGGAGCGACCAGAGCCAACTCGGTCATCGCGCCCATTGCAGATGACGGAACCGTGTGCATCTACGTCCATCGCACCAGCGACGTCGTCGTCGACGTGTCCGGCTGGTTCCGTGGTGGTGATGATCCGAGCTTCATCGGCTCAGTCCCCGAGCGCCTCGTGGACACCCGCTCAGCGATCGGCCCCGTCCCCAGCTGACCGCGCGTTCGTTACGGGCCTGGCTCGTAACGAACACGGTGGTGCGATTGAACGGTGCGCTGCGGAGCGTTCTAGATTTCCTGCATGGACATCAATGGTGCAAGTGCAATCGTCACGGGTGGAGCCTCCGGAATCGGAGCGGCGTCCGCCCGCATGCTCGCCGACCGCGGCGCGAAGGTCGTCATCGCCGACCTCAACGAAGAAGCCGGCAACGCGCTGGCTGACGAGATCGGGGGTGCGTTCGCCAAGGTAGACGTCACCAACACCGACGATCTGGTGAACGCCGTCGAGATGGCGAAGTCGATGGGCCCGGTTCGCGTGCTCGTCAACTCCGCCGGTATCGGCTGGGCGCAGCGAACGATCGGGCGCGATGGCACGCTCGAGAGCGCAGCGAACCTCGACGCCTTCAAGAAGGTCGTGGCGATCAACCTCATCGGGTCCTTCGACGCCATCCGCGTCGCAGCCACCGCCATGAGCACCACCGAGCCGCTGGAGCACGGTGAGCGTGGCGCGATCGTGAACATCGCATCCGTCGCAGCATTCGACGGCCAGATCGGCCAGGCCAGCTACTCCGCCTCGAAGGGCGGCGTCGTCGGCATGACCTTGCCGATCGCTCGTGACCTGTCGGCTGCTGGCATCCGCGTCAACACCGTGGCTCCGGGCCTCATCGACACGCCGATCTACGGCGAGGGTGACGCCAGCGAAGCCTTCAAAGAGAACCTGCAGAAGGGCGTTCTGTTCCCGAAGCGTCTCGGCGATCCGGAGCAGCTGGCCTCGATGGTGGTGGAGTGCGTCACGAACAGCTACATGAACGCCGAGTCGATTCGTGTCGACGGTGGCATCCGCATGCCTCCAAAGTGACGTTCTGCGGGCCAGATCGCCCGAATCGCTGCGTTGCCGTGGTCGGTCGTTGCCGGAGGGCAACTCGGTCCTCGGCGCCTTGAGCTCGAACGATCTGATCCCACCGCTCGCCCCTTTGGTGAGGTCGACAATCTGCAACAGCCGAGTCCGTACACGGGCTCGGCTGTTTGCGTTTTCGGGAACAGGCGGGGGACCCCGTGGGTTGCAGTGCCTATGAAAGCAACGTTCAACGGTCAGGTCATTGCAGAGTCCGACGCAACTGTCGTCGTAGAAGGCAATCACTACTTCCCTGCGGAGTCGGTGAACCTCGAGTTCTTCTCCGAGCCGACGTCGCACTCGACGCACTGCCCGTGGAAGGGCGACTCGAGCTACCGAGACATCACCGTGGGGTCCGAGACCGCATCCAATGCGGCGTGGTTTTATCCAGAGCCAAAGGAGAAGGCGGCGCACATCAAGGACCACATCGCGTTCTACGGGGTCGTCGACGTCAGCTGAGATCGTCGCACGTCACCTCGACGCAGGAGGTGAGGATCTGGAACCCAGACGTTCCGCTTCCTCACGTCGACGGTGGCGGACTGCGATGCGCCTCGCGTCAGGTGGTGTAGTCGGCGTTGAAGCGGACGTACTCGTCCGACAGGTCACAGCCGTACACCGTTGACTCGGCCTCGCCGGTTCCCAATGACACGTGGATCACCACGTGGTCGCTGCGCATGTAGCCCGACAGCGCAGCGAGCGCATCGTCATCGAGGAGTTCCGGGTACACCTCGGTGGTGCCGAAGCGGATGACCACGTTTGCCTGATCGACGTCGGTGTCGTCGCTGCACTTTCCGATCGCCATCGCAACCCGACCCCAGTTGGGATCGCCGCCATGAACGGCGGTCTTCACGAGCGGCGAGTTCACGATTGCCTTACCGACTCGTTTGGCCTGGGCGGTATCCGACGCTGCGTCGACCGTGACCTCGATCAGCGAGTTCGCCCCTTCGCCGTCACGTGCGATCTGTTTGGTCAGGTCCAGGCACACCGCTTCGAGCGCTGACTCGAATGCATCGAGGTCGACCGACCCAGCGTCTCCTGACGCCAGCACGATCGACGAGTCGCTGGTGGAGGTGTCGGTGTCGATGCTGACGCAGTTGAAGGTGCGGTCGACCGCACGGCGAAAGACCGCGTCGAGGTCGACGGGACCCACATCGGCATCGGTGAACACCAACGAGATGTGCGTCGCCATGTCAGGCTCGATCATGCCGACGCCCTTGGCCATGCCGACCACGCGAGCGCTGGTTCCCGCAACGGTTGCATCGGCGACCTTGGCGACCGTGTCGGTCGTCATCATTCCAACTGCAGGTGCCACGGCATCGGTCCCGGAGGGCGAAGCGGGGAGAGCAGCGATTCCGGCACGCACCCGATCGATCGGGTAGCGGCGGCCGATCACTCCGGTCGAGGTGACCACCACGTCATCGGTTGCAGCGCCGAGTCGCTCGGCGACCGATGTGGCGACTTCGACTGCATCGCTCATGCCTGCGTCACCAGTGGCGACATTGGAGTTCTTCGAGATCACCACCACCGCTTGGGCACTGCCGTTGGCCACATGGTCGCGACTGATGATGACGCTCGGGCCTGCGAACAGGCTCTTGGTGAACAGCGCCGCGCAGGGGACAGGGCGACTGGCCGTGATGACCACGAAGTCATCCGTAGTGTCCTTGATGCCGATGTTGGCAACGTGGTGGGTGAAGCCCAAGGGCAACTCGATGGGGTCACTCATGCAGCGCTGCCGTTGGCCGTGTCATCTTGAGCAAGTCCGGCGCTGATGGACGTGAAGATCGCGGCCATCGCATCGACTTGTTCCGAGGTGAGGTGATCGAAGATGTGTCGACGAACGCTTGCGACGTGATGCGGTGCGGTGGCGTCGAGCAGTTTCCGGCCTGCCTCGGTGAGCAACCCCATCATCACTCGACCGTCGCTGGTGGACGGCTGCCGCATGACGAGGCCACTCTTGACGAGCCCATCGAGTCGGCGGGTCAATCCACTCGGCGAGAGTTGCAACATGTCGGCGAGGTCGCACATCCGCAGCATTGCGTCGTCTGCGTTTGCGAGATACACCAGCACCTGGTAATCGCCGAGGGTCAGGCCGTGCTCCACGAGGTCTCGCTCGAGCGCTGCTGACAGGTCGCCAAAAGTCTCGATGTAGGCAATCCATGCCGCCATCTCCGAGTCGTTCAACCACTTCGTTGACATGGCAACGAGTGTACTCAGCGCGCTTCAGCCCGATGTGTTGGCCCAGCAGCGCCGAGCGAACGAGTTCACGACGAAGTCGTGTCAGCAAACAGCTCGGCCATCCGCACCAGCGTCTTCTCGATGGACTCGGCGTTCTGCTGAGGCGCCTTGATGAGCTGCAACCCGGGAGGGAAACGAGCGGGGCGCCAATCGAACTCCTCGGTCACCTTGGTGGTGCCGTTGCCGAGATCTTCGAGCGTGTAGCGCCACACGTGACCGCCGATATGACGCCAAGCGAGCAGTTCGTTCTCGACGAAGTCGACAACGGTGTTGGTCATCCGGTACGGCACGCCCATTCGCATCTTCATGCCGAACTTTGCGTCTGCGGACAAACGCTGCGGGGCGGACCCGGAGCTGTCGCGAACCGTGCCAGAGCCATCGATCTCGTGATGGCGGCCGGGGTCGGCGAGCAGGTCGAAGATGTCCGACGCAGATGCGGACACCACGATGCTGCGACGCTCGACGCGATCAGGAGCGTCTTCGACGACGACATCGTTGGCAGTGGGTTCGGTCATGAGTGCTCCAGTAGCGGGTGTGAGAGGGAATCGATGGTCGAGTGCGTGCCGAGTGTCAGGTGAGGGTGGCGAGGACGGCTTCGGCGCAGCGTCGCCCGGAGTGCAGTGCGCCCTGGATCGATGCGGTGTCGCGGTGATCGCCGCACACGAAGCGGCCGTCGGTGAGTGCCACGGATTTCTTGGGCGAGAACGGCGGGGCTTGTCTGGGTTGGCCGTGGGGGATCCGGTACGTGGCCAGGTGATCCCAACGATCGACTTGTGCGCCCCACCAGCCGCGGAGCTGCTTTCGGGCGAGCTGTTCGAGGTCCCCATTGGCCACCGCGGGCAGCGCGGCTGCAATGAGGTGCTTACCGGTCGGGGCGTAACCGGGCGACACGTTGCTCATCACGGCGACGTTGAGCACCGGTCCGTCGCCCGTGCCGTCGAGCACCACGCACTTGGTGTCGGTCGGGGCTTCATCCGCGGCGAAGTAGACGCAACCTGCGGCCTTCGAGCCGACCGGCTCGAGTCCGAGCAGTGACGCCGCAGCGGGCCCTTCGGTGGCGATCACGACTGCGGACGCGTCGACGTCGCTGCCGTTGACGCGCACCGATGACGACGTCGCGGACTCGACGGAATGGTCGAGGTGAACCACGCCGTCTGGGAGCGCCGCGACGAGCTGGTCCGGGATGGCTTGCATCCCGGCGGCGGGCACGGCTGAGTCGCCGTCGGCGAGCATGCGGAAGATCACGTCGAACATCCGTCGGCTGTCCAACAGATCGGGGTCGAGCTGGATGCCGCCGACCAGCGGTCGAAAGAAGCGTCGGATCATCGTGTCGCTGAACCCTGCGTCGCTCAGCGCTTGCGCCGTGGTGATGTCTTCGCTCTGCAACAGTTTCACGGGGTGTCCGCGGCGAAGCTTGGCTCGAAGCAACGCGATGCGGGCCTTGTCGAGCACGTTGCCGATCGGAGCGAATGTGGTCGACACGAGCGACGTCGGCTTGCGGAACGGGTCGGACACTTCTGAACCCTTGCCGTCGCGCCACACGAGCGCGCCGGGGTCGAATGCTCTGAGGTCGAGCGCGTCCATGTCGAGTTGGCGGTGCATCTCTGGATACGCGGTCAGCGCCACCTGGAACCCCCGATCCAACGTGAACCCGTCGACGATGTCGCTGCGGACGCGGCCGCCGACGCCGTCAGCGGCTTCGAACACCTGCACGTCGACGCCAGCGGCATGGAGCGTCGTCGCGCATGCCAGGCCGGCCAGGCCAGCACCCACGACGGCGACGGGTGTGTTGCTCACTTGCCGAGCAGGTTGCGCAGGGCGCCGTCGAGCATCGGATGGGAGAACGCGAAGCCGTCATTCTCCAACACGGTCGGCAACACGTTCTGGCCGGTGAACAACAAGTTGTCGGCGAGCTCGCTGCCGAGCACGAGTTTCGGGGCGAACTTCGGTGTGAACATGAAGGTCGGACGTTTGAGGACGTCACCCATCGTGTCGGCAAAGCCGGCTTGGGGCACCGGGTTGGGAGCGGTGAGGTTGACCGGCCCCGAGACGTCGCTGGTGAGGAGATGGATGATGGAATCGACCTGATCATCGATATGGATCCAACTCTGCCACTGGTTGCCTTTGCCCATCTTGCCGCCCAGGCCGAACTTGTAGAGCGGGATGAGCTTCTTCAGGGCGCCGCCGTCTGGTGACAGCACGATGCCGGTACGCAGAAATGCCAGGCGAGTGCCTCCGCTCTGAGCGGGCGCCGCTGCAGCTTCCCATGCCTCACACACCTCGGCGAGGAAGCCGGTGCCGACCGGCGAGGTTTCGGTGAACACCTCGTCGACACTCGAGCCGTAGAAGCCGATAGCGGAGCCTGAGAGCAACACCTTGGGCGGGTTGGCAGCCTCGTTCACTGCCTGGGCAACGAGCGCCGTGCCGACGGTGCGACTCTCGAGCACCTGCTCTTTGTAGGCGTCGGTCCAACGCTTGTCGCCGATTCCGGCACCGGCGAGATGGACCACGCCATCGATGCCGTCGAAGGCACCGTCGTCGATGCGTCGTTCTGCGACCGACCACCCGATCTCGTTGTCACCGGGAGCTCGTCGCACCACGGGAACGACGTCATGGCCCTGCTCCTGGAGGCGGCGGGAGAGGGCGGTGCCGATGAGTCCGGAAGCTCCGGTGATTGCGATGCGCATGCGACCAGAGTACGGCCGTTCACGGCGCCTCAGAACACTCTGCTCGCCCTGAGTTGGTGACGCTCGACTCGGGCGGGTTCGCGGCGACGGGGTGGCGGCGGATCAGATCGATTCGGAGATGATCTGGTTCAAGAGTGCGTCGTCGACAGCGCCGGCGACCGTTTCGGTCGTGCCGTCGGACTTGACGATCACCATGGCGGGTTGGAATGCCACGTCGAAGCGTTGGAACACGTTGCCGGGATCATCCTGGATCTGCGGGAAGGTGAGCCCATGGCGGTCGATGAACTCCTGGTAGGAGTCGTCGTTGCCGGTCCATGTGACGCCGACGAAGTTCACCTGGTCGGCGAATCGAATTGCTGCCTCCTCGACCGAGGGGGCTTCACGGTTGCAGATGGTTCAAGTGGGCGACCAGAACCAGAAGGCGGTGGGCTTGCCGGCCAATTCGTCACCAACGATCTCACCGCCGCCGACCAAGGGTGCCGTGAACTGCAGCGCTGCAGGGACCACGCCGCCGGCGTCCGCCGCGTCCGCATCCACGGTTCCGTTCCCGGTGCCGTTCACGGTTGCGTCCTGCGCCACGGTGTCGGTCGGGGTGCCGGCCACTTGTTCGGTGACGGCTGTCGCTGGTGTGGCGGTGTCATCGGCTGTTTCGGTGCCGCTACACCCCATCGCCGCCAGTCCGGCAACGCACGCAAACGCTGCGGCCCGGAACGATCGTCGAGAGGTCATGTGCTCACGCTAGTGCGCTGGACCTGGGTCGGATCGGTGACGCGGTCAGCGTTTCGGCGGTGTTCACGAGCCGACCTCGTGGCGAGTTCGTCGCACCCGGAGGGCCGACCACAATCGATTCGGCGGCTGCATAGCCTGACCCGCATGAAGACGCGGACGCTCCTGCTGCTCTCGGTCGGCACCGCACTGATGATCCTCATCGCCGGGGGAGTGCTGCTCGTCCAACTGTCCGGCCAGGACTCGACAACCGAAGCATCGCCGCTGGGTGTCGAGGTGCGGGTGGGTGATGTCGACATCACCGTGGTGGGCGCCGAACGTGATGGAGCCCTGCTGCGGGTGCTCGTGGACGTCGGCGGAGTGGCCGATCCACGCGGGATCGAGTCGTTGTCGTTGGTGACGGGCGACCAGCGTCTTGGCGCAGTGGCTGCTCCGGCCGACGAGCGATGTGCGGAGATCACCGAAATGTCGCAGCGTTGCTCGATCGACTTCGACGTGAGCGCATCGGAAGGAACCAGCCGGGTGCTGATCATGGTGCGTGGCGAAGCACAGGCCACGTGGCGTCTCGCCTGACGCTGGCTGGGCCGCGCCGACGACTTTCGAATGTGAGCGCTGCACCGGGATCCGCCGGTCGAGGGCTCGCCGTGGGGAACGCACGTCCCACCGGGGTATCCGAGATCCGCGCTGGGATCTGAGTGTGACGGGCACGCCGGTGTTTCCTCATCGAGAGCTCACTGTGTCTCGGCCGTGACTGCGGTCATGGTGGCCGAGGCACCGGTTACCAAGTGGTCACTTGCCCGAGACCAGTCACGCGGGGTCGGCGGAGCGCTACGGTGAATGACCGTGAGCGATACATCCGACCACTTCGATCTCGTCGTCATCGGCGGCGGACCCGGCGGCTACTCAGCTGCCCTCTATGGCGCTTCGGCGGGCCTCAACGTGGCACTCGTCGAAAAAGACGCGCTCGGCGGCACGTGTCTCAACCGCGGCTGCATCCCCGCCAAGGCCTTCCTGGAAACAGCAGCGGTGAAGCGCCACGTCGACCATGCCGAGGAGTTCGGCATCCAGACGGGCGGCACGGCGTCGGTTGCGTTTGCGAAAACCCAGGAACGCAAGCAGGGCATCGTTGCGCAGCTCGTCGGTGGTATCGGCGCCATGTGCAAAGGCCGCAAGGTCGAGGTGTTCAACGGCGTCGGCGCCCTCCGCGGCGGGCGCACGGTGGATGTTGCGTTGGGCGATGGCGGCTCGGCCACGATCACCGGCGACTTCGTGCTGCTGGCTGCGGGCTCCGTGCCGCGCCTCATCCCGGGCTTCGAACGTGGTGGTCCGATCATGACCAGCGACGAAGTGCTCGACCTTGACACCCTGCCGGCACGCGTGGCGGTCATCGGTGGTGGAGCGATCGGCTGTGAATTCGCGTCGACGTTTGCCGACCTCGGCTCCGAGGTGACGATTCTGGAAGGGCTGCCGAAGATCCTTCCCGGCCTCGACAAAGACGTTGCCAAGGTCGTTGAACGCTCCTTCAAGAAGAAGAAGATCGCCATCAAGACCGGCGTCATGGTGAACGGCCACACGCCTGATGGCAATGGCGCGACCACGGTTGCATTCGGCGATGGCGAGTCGGTGGAAGTCGACGCCGTCGTCGTGTCGGTCGGTCGCCGCCCCTTCAGTGACCAGCTCGGACTCGACGGCACTGCCGTTCAGGTCGACGAGCGTGGCTTCGTCGTGGTGGACGAGTACTGCCAAACCGGCGAAGAGGGCGTCTACGCCGTCGGCGACCTCATCAACACGCCGCAGCTCGCACACGTCGGGTATGCCGAAGCAATCCTGGTCATCAAGCATCTGCTCGGCGAGAGCCCCATGCCGGTGATGTACGACCGGGTGCCCTGGGCCATCTACTGCCACCCCGAGGTGGCATGGGCCGGGCCTGACGAGCAGCAGGCCAAAGATGCTGGCCATGACGTCGTGGTTGCCAAGCACCCGTTCAAGTTCAACAGCCGCGCGATGATCCTCGGCGAGACCGAAGGGCTCGTGAAGATCATCGCCAAGAAGCGTGCCGACGGCACCGCTGGCCAGGTGCTCGGCGTGCACATGGTCGGCCCGTGGGTCACCGAGCAGTTGTCCGGTGGCTACCTGGCGGTGAACTGGGAGGCCTCGGTCGACGAGATCGCGGAATTCATTCAGCCTCATCCGAGTTTGAGTGAGTTGTTCGGCGAAACCGTGCTCTCGCTCACCGGCCGCAGCTTCAACGGCTGATCTCTCGAACTCTCGCAACCACTCGACACTCGCAACAAGGACTCCAAACGACATGGCAGACGTCACCCTCCCCCAGCTCGGCGAAACCGTCACGGAAGGCACCATCACCCAATGGTTCAAAGCCGTTGGTGACACGGTGGCCGAAGACGAGCCACTCTTCGAAGTGTCGACCGACAAGGTCGATACCGAAGTTCCGTCGCCCGTGTCGGGCACGCTGACCGAAATCCGTGCCGAAGAAGGCGAGACCGTGGAAGTCGGCACCGTGATCGCCGTGGTCGGCGACGCTGGTGCGGCCCCCGCACCCGCAGCGGAGCCCGCACCCGCTGCTGCCCCCGAGCCGGCCCCAGAGCCAGAGCCGGCCCCGGCCCCGGCACCGGCACCGGCACCGGCACCGGCACCGGCTCCAGCCCCGGCTCCGGCACCGGCTCCGGCCCCCGCCGCTGCCGCACCCGCAGCTGAGGCCGGCGACAACCGCTTGCTCTCGCCGGTGGTTCGCCGCCTCGTCAACGAGCACAACCTGAACGCCGATCAGATCGTGGGAACCGGCCCCGGAGGCCGCATCACTCGTGACGACGTGCTCAATCACATCGACGCAACGGGTGCTTCCAAGCAGGCCCCGGCTCCAGCAGCCGCCGCTGCTCCCGCTCCGGCCGCTGCTCCCGCTCCGGCCGCTGCGCCGGCTCGGGCACCGGCTCCAGCCGCGCCGGTCGTGCCGGCCGGCGAACGTGATTCGTCGGTCCGTCTCTCCAAGATCCGCCAGCTCACGGGCGATCACATGATCATGAGCAAGGCGGTCAGCCCACACGCGTTCAGCGTCGTGGAAGTTGACTTCGCCAACGTCGATATCGTGCGCAACGCGAAGAAGGCCGAGTGGAAGGCACAGCACGGCTTCAGCCTGACCTACCTGCCGTTCATCACCCGAGCGATCATCGATGCGCTCGGTGAGTTCCCGCACCTGAACGCCAGCGTGTCGGGCGACGAGTTGATCATCCACGACTACATCGACCTCGGCATCGCCGTCGACCTCGACTACGAAGGTCTGCTTGCGCCGGTCATTCGTGATGCTGACACCAAGCGCCTCGGGGCCATCGCGTCGGAGATCTCCGATCTCGCCGACCGTGCCCGGAACCGCAAGCTCGCTCCCGACGAGATCTCGGGTGGCACCTTCACCATCTCCAACAACGGCTCGGCCGGCTCGGTGCTGACCATGCCGATCATCAACCAGCCGCAGGTCGGCATCATCTCGACCGACGCCATCGTGCGCAAGCCCGTTGTCGCCAAGAGCGCAGACGGAGGCGAGGCAATCGCCATTCACCCGGTGGGCAACCTCGCAATGAGCTGGGATCACCGTGCGTTCGACGGCGCCTATGCCGCAGGCTTTCTGAAGCGCATCAAGGAACTGCTGGAGACAAAGGACTGGAACTCCGAGTTGTGACCGCTTCGGCCGCCCCTCGGACACACGTCGAGTCGGTGCCTGGCTCCGAATCGACGTCGGGCGCGGAGACTGGTGCTGCTCTGCGGGTTCGCTGGCTCGGTCGGGTTGCGTATCGCGAAGCATTGGCGGTGCAGCAATCGCTGTTCGAACACGGCGCCGGTCAGCATCTCTTGCTGCTCGAGCATCCGCATGTGTTCACCTACGGTCGCACCGCTGATCTCGACACCAACCTGAAGTGCGAGCCGGCAGCGGTGGGGGCTGAACTCGTTGCGGTCAAGCGCGGTGGTGACATCACGTACCACGGCCCCGGCCAACTGGTCGGGTATCCGATCCTCAACGTGGAGAATTCACTCGGGGCCACCGACCATGTCTGCGGTGTCGAAGGGCTGATCATCGATGCGCTCGCTGAGCTGGGCTTGGCGAATGCCGGTCGCCTGCCGGGGTTCGCTGGAGTGTGGCTTGATCCGGGTACCGATCGTGAGCGAAAGATCTGTGCCATCGGTGTCCGCCTGCGTCGCGGTCGGACGATGCACGGCTTTGCTCTGAACGTCGCGACCGACCTTTCGTACATGCGCGAGCACATCGTGCCGTGTGGCATCGGCGATAAGGCGGTCACGTCGCTGGCAGAGGAAGGACTTGACGTTTCGATGTCCGAGGTCGCCGATGTCGTGGCGCGCCTCGCTGCGGTGCGCTGGGCCCCCGACGAGGCCGGCAGCGGCGCCATCGAACGCCAGGATGTCGCGTGGGCCAACCCCGTCGACGGGCGAGACCTCTCGGCGTTCTCTCGCGGAGAAGGCCCGGGCGAACAAGTGAAGCTGGTGTCATCGCGTGCTGCAGCGCGGATGGAAGCCGCCGGTGTCACCAATGGTCTGTCGATCGAAACCCGCAAACCCGATTGGCTGCGCCCGAAGGTCGAGTTGGGTGCCGAGGTGATGGACTTGAAGAAGACCGTCCGCTCGCTCGATCTCGTGACCGTGTGCGAAGACGCGGGTTGTCCGAATCTGTCCGATTGCTGGTCTGACGGCACCGCCACCTTCATGGTGCTCGGCGAACGCTGCACCCGTGCGTGCGGGTTCTGTCTCGTCGACACCAGCAAGCCGCTTGCGCCGTCCGACGACGAACCTGCTCGAGTGGCTGAAGCAATCGATCGGATGGCGCTCGATCACGCGGTGCTCACGATGGTCGCCCGCGACGATCTGGCCGACGGTGGAATGGCGCACGTCGCAGCGTGTGTCGAGGCCATTCGGTCGCGCCGTCCTCAAGCTCGCATCGAGACGTTGATCTCTGACGCCAAGGGCGACGACGCTTCGCTCGACCTGCTGTTTGCCTCCCGACCGGACGTGATGAACCACAACGTGGAGACCGTTGCCCGTCTGCAGCGCGCAGTGCGCCCATCCGCGGGCTATGCGCGGTCACTCGGCGTGCTCGCTCTGGCGAAAGCCGCCGGGCTGACCACGAAGACCGGCTTCATGGCGGGGCTGGGCGAAACCGATGCCGAGATCATTGGACTGCTCGGCGACTTGGCCGACCTCGGGGTGGACATCGTCACCATCGGTCAGTACCTGCGGCCCACCTCGCATCATCTCCCCATCGTCCGGTACGCCGAGCCCGCTGAATTCGATCGGTGGAAACGGATTGGTGAGTCGTTCGGAATCGGGCACGTCGAAGCCAGCCCGCTGACTCGATCGAGCTACCACGCCAAGCAGGCCTCTGACGCGGTCACACCCGTGTCGCTCTCCTCCCGCTGAAGTCGCTCGCCGGCTCGACTCGTGCACCGGTCGGCGCCGATGCAACAGACTGTGCTCATGGTGATTCCTCGTTTCGAACCGATCTCGACGCATCGTCTATGGATTCGGATGGTCGAGCCGAGGGACGCTGCGGAGTCGCAACGACAAGACTCCGCTGTGCGCACGTCGACGGTCGAGGAAATGGTCTCCCTCGATGGCGTTCCCTCGCGGGATGGCTGGACACAGCTGGCAGTCGACGACGCAGCAACCGGTGACACCGTTGGTGGCCTCGCGCTCGGGTTGTCGTATGCCGGACGATCCGCAGAACTCGGCTGGAGAACCAACGAGCGCTCGCGCAATATTGGCGTGGCCACCGAAGCGGCGACCGCCCTGGCAGCGTGGTTGTTCGATGTCGTGGGTGTCACTCGCATCGAATCCCGGATGCACCCGGACAACCGTGCATCGGCCCGGGTTGCCGAGCGGGTCGGCATGGTGTTCGAAGGGCGCGCTCGCAACTCGAACTGGGTTGGTGACGACAACACCGACGAATTGATCTTCGCGATGACGCCCGATGACCACGCGGTGTGGATCGGTCGGGGTGGTCGAGTGGCCGACGTGCATCTCGTCGAGATCACCTCCGAGAATCTCGACGACGTCGAAAAGCTGCGTACGCATCGAAGTCAGGAGCGATTCGTGGCCACCGTCGCCGGGTCCTTCGCCGATGCAGTGGTCGTGGGGGAGCGCGATGCTCGTGCGGTGGTGCCGTGGTTGCGCGCCATCGAGGCCGATGGCGCAATCATCGGCTTCGTCATGTGCTCCGAGCCGACGACTCAGCGGCCCGACCTCTACCTCTGGCGGCTGTTGGTCGACCGATTGCACCAGGGTCGCGGAGCGGGTGGGCGAACGGTCGACCTCGTCATCGAACATGCACGGTCGCTGGGTGCCAACTCGGTGCACGTGAGTTGGGTTGACGGGCCGGGCTCGCCAGCGGGCTTGTACCTGGGCCGAGGGTTCCTTCCGACCGGGGAGATCGACGATGGCGAAGTCGTGGCGCGACTCGAGCTCGCCGCACCTGACCCAGTGACCTGACTACCGATCTCGACCACGTGGAAGGATGCGATCGTGGACTCATCGATCGCTCGTCGCCAGCAACGTCATGCCGAGCCAGAGCTGGAGCGTGGAACGGCGCAGCGGATCATCGAGATACTGACTCCGCTCACGCCAGACCAGCTCCACACAGAGGTCGGTGGCACGGGCGTGATCGCCACGTACGACTCGGGCGTCGATGGTCCCGTACTGATGTTCCGCAGCGAACTCGACGACGTAGCGATCGAACAACGCGGTGGCGGTGACCGCACAGCGATGCTGATGGGTCTCGCCGAGCGCCTCGCAGCCGAGCGGCCTCCTTCGGGCAAAGTGCACCTACTCGTTCAGCCTCCAGCGGACATCGGCCCGAGTGTCGGTGCGGTGCTGGCCGACCCGGCATTCGACCAGATCGCCCCCGACGCCGTGGTGGGGATTCGCTGCGTGCCCGGACACCCGATGCATGCCGTGGTGGTCAAGCCCGGTCCGATGTTCGCGGCTGTTCGTAGCTTCATCATCCGCTACGTCGGCAGCACCGCGCACGCAGCCGAACCCGACACAGGCGAGAACCCATCGCTTGCGATTGCCGACCTGCTACACGAGTGTGACGAACTCACCCGCCCCGATCCGGCTTCACCGGACTTTGCCGTGGCCACCGCGGTGCAGGTGATCATCGGCTCGCCGGCGTACGACGTGTCAGCAGGGGCGGGAGAGCTACATCTCTCCATTCGGGCTGTCGACGACGAACGCCTCGAGGCGCTGTTCGAGACCATCGTGTCGAAGGCGGAACGGTTTGCTCAGCGTGACCTGCTGTCGGTCAGTGCAGAGATCGTCGAGAATTTGAGTGCCACCATCAACGACCCGCACGTGGCCGACCTCGCCAGCGCGGCCGCACTCGACTGCGGTCTCGACGTGACCGTCCCTGACGCTGGTTCGCCACACGGCAACACCTTTGGGTTGTTCAGCGCGCAGTTCCCGTGCTGCATGGTGTTGCTCGGCGCAGGAGTGGGTCCCGCCGCGGCGGATCACCCGGACGACGACGTTTCTGATGAATTCCTTGCAATTGGCAACGACCTCATCGCGAGCGGCGTCGAATTGCTCCACCGCATCGTGCGCAACGGTGATCGGCGCTGAGCTCAGCTCACCACGAAATCGGCGACCACGCCGAGATGATCGCTCGCCCACACGTCGGCGTCTCCGCCATGTCCGACGAGATGCGCGCTGATCGGGTTGCCGATCGGCTTCGGGCGAGGCCACGACACGAGCAGGTAGTCGAGTCGACGGTTCGGCCACGCCGAGTGCGGCGAGAACGGATTGTCCTGCAACCAGGTCGCGCCGTTGCCGTTTCCGACCTGTTCCCACACGTCGGAGAAGACGATCCCGTTCACACCGTCGCGCCGCCCGGTCGCCATCCGGATCTCGTCGGTGTCGGCAACCGCATTCAGATCAGCGCCGACGATGAGTGGTAAGTCGGTCGTCGGGTCGCCACGCCATTCGATTGCCGAGGTCATCAACGACCGCAGCTGTGCGGTGCGATCGGCGGATCGATCGAAGCGGTGATCCAGGTGGGTCGAGGCAATCGGCCACGGTCCCCACGGTGTGTCCACGTTCGCAGCGACCACGCGTCGGTGGCTGGGCTCGCCATCGGCTCGAGGAAGGCGGAGGTCAGCGACGCGCGTGACCGGCCAGCGCGACATCACGGCATTGCCGAAGGACTGACCGTTGTAAAACACCGGGTCGGTGCGCACGGCGTACATCTCGAGCGCGTCGGCCAAGTGGTCGAGTTGGTCGTCGTCCTCGTCTGACCACACCTCCTGGAGGCACACCACGTCAGGGCTCGCCGTCCGCAGCGTGTCAACGATCAACGGCTGGCGTTGTTCCCACGGTCCGAAGTGCCACCACAGATTCCACGTCATCACCCGCATGGACTTCGCTGCATCGATCACCGCAGCAGTCTGGCCCACTCCGCATCGGTCGCCGCAGCGGTGCCCACCGTTGGCCGCCGTCGGCGTTTGCGTCAAGGCGCATGCAAGACGTGCCGAAGACGAGACATGGAGGACAAACCGTCAGAGGGAACCATCAAGAACTTGGTGATCGTGGCGGTTCTGGGCGCAAGTGTGTTCGGGTTGGTTCTGCTGCGCTCGAACATGAACGGTGAGCCCGAATCAACAGCGGAGGCCCCCGTCGTGGCCGCAGCGCTCGATGCTCCACCAATCGATGAGTCCGAACCGACCTTCGAGTGGGAGGACTTCGGTTCATCGGTCGAGCGGGTGCTCGATGATGTTCGATCGGAGGTGGCGCCGTCGGCACGAATCCTCGGCGCGCTCAAGCCGGGGGACATCCCTAAGCTGGCCCGACTCGACCCCGACACCTGGCGGCTGATCCTCACTGCTGAGTACTGCGCCCTCGTCGAAGGCCGCAGCGTCTCGGCAATCGTGGACGCACTGTCCGAATCAGGTCTGGCGGACGCGGCGCGTGAAGTGGAACGCTTCATCCGCGAAGAGGGCCCGGACCTCGAGGATCTCAACAGGCCGGAACGAATCGAGCAGCTGTGGGGAAGTGATTGGGGGCTCTCGTTCTTCGTGGATCCCAGCGAGTGCGACGCGGCCTGAGCCGAGAGAAGCGCCGATCAGAAGTGCTGGCCGGCCGCTCAGTGCTCTCATGGAATTCGCCGGCTGTGGGATCTGGGCTAACTCCAGCGGACGCGGAAGTTGTCATTCCAGAGGTTCATGAGATCGGTGTCGCCACTCATGTTGATGCTCGAGTCAGGTGTGCGGTTCCAGAGCAGGACGTAGAGGTCGGCTGCCGTGCCAGTGAGTGTGAGGTCGGCCGCGTCACCCTCACGGGAGGTCTCGGTGCCTTCGGAGCCCGTGGTGAGGTACCAATGTTCCTTGGTGTCGTCGGCGTGAACGTGAATCACTTGTGGACGTTCGAGGTCGAGAGGCTGGGCGCGTGGGCGTGGAGCGAACCCCGTCAGGAGTTCGTCGAGCATGTCGGTGGCGAAAGGCGGCGTGAAGTGTGAGGTGATGCCCCGTGCCTGCTCAGCGTCGAATCGGTGGATCGCGATCTCGCTGGCCTGCCGACGCGCCCACATGGTGAGCGGCGTCGGCGCCGGGAGGAACGTGAAGGCGGCAACGTCGGCGGGCGCGGACTTCAACACCTCGATCAGGTTGGCCAGGGTGTCGCGGTACCAGTCGACGAGCTCGGCATCGTCCGGATATTGGCCCGACTCGCCGGTCAGGTCCGGCCAGTAACGGACCAGATCTGGCAGTTCTTCGACGTCGAGCCAGTCCGACTCCGGAAACGCCACGTTTGCAGCCGCCCACAGGTGGATCATCCCGAGGTGACGTACGAGATCGCCCATGTGCCAATCGGGGCAGTCTTCGATCCGCACGCTCAAGTCGCCGTTCTCGGCCGCGGCGGCGAACAGGTCGCCCTCCGCAGCCACGAATCCGATGTAGTCCGATACGTCCATGTGCTGTCCCCTTGGTTCAAATCAAGCCCGGTAAGTACTGCAATTTGCACTATGCACAGTACTGCAAGATGCAGTAATGTCAAGAGGTGGCTTCGCGTCTCACCACCTCCTCCTATGCGGTCTTGGGGTTGCTCGCAGTCCGGCCGTGGACCGGTTACGAGCTCACACAGCAAGCCATACGGAGCTTGCGCTTTGCGTGGCCCAAGTCCGAGCGACTCCTGTACGCCGAGCCAAAGAAACTCGTCGAGCACGGCCTGGCCACCGCACTCCAGGAATCGGTGGGTCAGCGCAATCGCTCCGTGTACACGATCACCGAACGGGGACGGACAGCGCTGCAGGAGTGGATGTCGACCGCGCCCGAGCCTCCGGTGCTCGAAGCCGAAGCTCTACTGCGGCTCCTGTTCGCCGAGAACGGCAGCGTCGATGACCTCACGGCCGCACTCGATCAGATGGCGGCCGATGCTGCAGAGAGGTACGCGCAGGTCGCCGCGATCAACATCGGTTACCTCGACGGTCTGCATCCGTTCCCGCAACGAACGCATCTCTCCGTGCTCTTCGCCACGTTCCAGCTCGAGCTCTTCGATCTGATCGTCAAGTGGGTGGACTTCGCGAAATCCGAGATCGCGACCTGGCCCACGACCGAGGGTCTTGGGATGACCGATCGCACCGAGGCCATCCTGAACAACATCAAGCACCAACGGTCCGTACTCGAATCACCACCCGCACGTCCATGACCATGTCGGCCCGAGCGGGAACGGTTGACCGCGTGCGCATAGCTCTCGCGGCTGCTGGCCCCAGGTTTCCTGACCGTTGGACTCTGCGCCACTGATCCCGAACCTCGCTGAGCCGACGGCACCACCGATCCGGTACACCATGGTGATCGCCATCGAGATGCCGAAGAAGCCCGATCTGCGCTTCACATTGTCGAAGACGTGTCCAGCCATCGGGACAGCAGCCCAGGTCAGATCGTGAGTCTCGGACGAGTTGCGAGGCGGCCATCACCCTGAGCCGATGACTCAGCCCTCGGCCGCCGAGGTCGATGCGACGTACAGATCCATCACGTCCCGCGGAATCCGATCGACGACGCCCCGTACTTCGACGTTGCCGATCGACACAGCGTCGGGGTGCCCGGCTGGTTGCGCATCGGAGGTGGGCGGTTCGCAGATGATCAGCTCGCCGACCTTGGTCTGGTACCACCACAGCCATGCTGTGAACGTCCGCCCATCCTGAGCAATCACGATTGCTTTGGAGCCCTTGCGTTCGCTCTTGACGACCTCGAAGACACGAACCGGTGTGAGGTCGTTGTCGGCACAGCGAGCAAGCGTGCCTTCGACGTACGCGACCGCCTTGCCGATGCGACGATTCTGTAGGCGACTGAACATGATGCTCGTGCTCAACGATACGAGAACTGCGCGAGGTGCTCACCGCTGAGCTGCACTCCTGCTCACGTACGGTACGTTCACTCGGGTGAGGTGGTCGGTCGAGCAGGTCGAAGCGGTTGCGCCGTCGCCTGCTGCTGTCACGGCGGCACAGCCACTGGCCACACCGCTGAAATGGGCGGGGTCGGGCGCTGATGACCGTGCACTGTGGGGCTCGTGTCAGGGGAGTGGGGCCGAGCCGTACGACACCGCAATCGATCATGTCGGTGTCGGGTTCCGCTGTACCTGTCCGAGTCGCAAGACGCCGTGCAAACACGCCATTGCGCTGCTCCTGCTCTGGGTGCGCGATCAGGTCCCGCCCGGATCACCCACGCCGTCTGTTGATGCCTGGATGGCACGTCGTGCGCCGGCGGTATCCGTGCAACAGGTCGCCCCGATCGGACCCGATGATCGCAAGATCATCGATGAGCCCGCGCCGGCTACAGGCGTCGGAGACGTCGCCGACGGAGACAGTGTTGGCGATCCGATTCCTCCGGAGCCGCCGAGTGACGAGGATCGCAACGATGCGCGTGACGAACGTGTCGAGCGGATGTTTGCAGGGTTGACCGAGCTGGACCGGTGGCTGGACGACCGCATCCGGACTGGTCTGGCCGACCCCGCGCTCGCTCGCTACGCCACGTGGGACGACTTGGCGGCGCGCCTCGTCGATGCTCAAGCTGGAAGCCTGGCGAACCGGATTCGGCGCCTCGCCGGACTCGTCGGCGCGTCACCGGACTGGCATGACGATGTTCTCTGTGAGCTGGGGCTTCTTCATCTTCTGTCGCAAGCAGGCCGCCGTCTGGGGTCGCTGCCGGACCCGCTCGCTGACGCTGTTGCGACAACCGTTGGCTGGCAGGTCCGCAAGGCCGATGTGCTCGGCGGTGTGCCCGAGACCGATCATTGGGTGATCGCCGGACGGAGTGATCAGCGTGAGGACCGCATCGAAGTTCGGCGGCATTGGCTGCGTGGCGAATCGAGCGGGAAGTGGGCGCTGCTGTTGTCGTTCGCGGCGTATCAGCAGAGCCTGGAAGAGGGCCTCGAGGTCGGCACCGTGATTCATGCAGATCTGCACCGCTATCCGGGGCCCGCGTTGCGTGCGCTGCTCGGCGACCGTCACGCCGATCCCGTCGATGCGATGTTCCCGAACCAGCCCGCAGCGGGCCCGCCCCGCGGCCGACCACCCGCACAGACCGTTGCGGACGCGTGTCACGAGATCGGTCGCATGCTGGTTGCCGAGCCGTGGCTCGACCGGCTTGCAGCATCGCTGACCGCTGCTCCCACACGCACGCCAGAGGGCTGGTGCCTCACCGATGCAACCGGGTCGCTCCCCTTCCTCGACGTGGCCAGCGGTTCGAATCGTCGTGCCAGTCGTGGCCGTGACCTGCGGGCGAACGGGCTCGCCTCGCTGCTCGCTGCCTCGGCGGGACAACCGGTCGACATGACGATCGAGTGGACTCCGTACGGCGTGATCCCGCTGGCACTCCACCTCGACGATCGAGCAATCGACATTGGCCCGCGCGCGGAGACCTCGTTCGTGGGGTCCTCGTGACCGTCGACGAGCTGTGGCGAGAACTCGTCACCACGGCGTTGCTGGGGACCGACCGCCGCGAGCCTCCCACGGTCGACGGACCCATTGGTGAGTTGGTTGCGGACGCCGTTCGGGTCGACCCTTCTGCTCGCATGCTCGCTCAGGTCGCCGCATGTACGGCGGTGCGTCGCGCCGGCGTCCTGCCGGGTGTGCCACTCGCACGACTCGCCGGCCCGGAACTCGATGGTCGCCCTTCGTGCACGCCAGCAGCGGTCGAGCGGTGGCGTCACATCACCACGTCGTGGCCCGTACTCGAAGACGAATGGATGCTGACATTGATCGAGCAGGGGTGGCGTATCGCACCCGACCTCGTTGCCGCCATGCTGCAACGACATCGACGCGATCGCGTGCGTCGAGCCCGAGTCATCGTGGCCGCAGGGCCGCTTGCTGGCTGGCTCATCGAGCACTTGCCGGAGTTGGACGTCACGACCCAGCGAGCGCTCACCGCTGACGAAGCGGAGTGGCTGGCCGAGTTGCCCACGCTTCCGATCCCTCCGGAGCTCGAACCGCTGTTGGATGCGAGCGGAGCCGAGGTCGGCGGCACGATTGCCGTCGGACTCGAAGAACGATCGTTGCTCGAAGCTCATCGTGCGGTGCTCGTCAACGTGGTGGCACGCTGCGCCCCCGATGGGCTCGTTGACTTGGCAGATGTGTTGGATGCTGTGGATCCCGTTTCGCCAGGGCGCGGTCTGGCATCGGTGTTGGCTGACCTGGCGACCACGCGCCATCGGATGCTCGATGAGCTTCTCGCCTCATGAGCCGACGTTGGACCATGGCATGGTGGATGAAGCAAGTCCGAGAGCTGACCCTGGTGGATCTGACATGATCGTCGGTGTGCCCGCCCCGTTGACCGTCGACCCATTGGACTGCGTCCGATGACGTTCGAAATCGACGGGTTCACGCCGATCGACATCCTGGGCCAAGGTGGCTTCGGAACCGTTCACCGCGCAGCGGACGACGCTCACGGCCGTGAGGTGGCCATCAAGGTGCTGGGGCGGATCACCGACGACTCCGCTCGGCGTCGTTTCGATCGCGAGCGTCGCGCCATGGGCACCCTGTCAGGTCATCCGACGATCGGCATCGTGCACACCTCTGGCTTCACGAAGAACGAAGAGCCCTACATCGTCATGGAGATGATCCGCGGCGGGTCGTTGGCTGATCGGATCGAGCAGGATGGGCCGCTCCCGCCGAACGAGGTCGTCGAACTCGGCGTCACGCTTGCAGAGGCGCTGGACCACGCGCACGAAGGTGGCGTGTTGCACCTCGACTTGAAGCCCGAGAACATCTTGATGTCTCGTTTCGGTCAACCCAAGATCGTCGACTTCGGCATTGCTGCGCTCATCGACGATGAATCAGCCACGTCGACGATTCGCGCCACGCCCTCGTTTGCCGACCCGATGGTGCTCGACGGGAACCCCGGGACCGAGCAGTCCGACGTGTACGGCCTCGCTGCCACCCTGTTCACGTTGCTCGAAGGCACTCCGCCGTACTCGTCCGGCCCAGCCGGGCTCTACCAGATGATGCGCCGGGTCGCGACCGACCCGGTTCCTCGCATCGAACGTGACGGTGTGTCTCGCGAGCTGTCGGCGCTGCTGCATCGAGCGATGGACAAAGAGCCCGCCGGTCGGCCACAGACGATGAATGAGTTCGCAGCATTGCTGCGAGACGTGGACGCCGAGCCCATCACGGCTCGACGGCCGCGCCGCAACGCCGCCGTCGCACCTGCCGATACGCCCGGCCAACTCGAAGGTTGGCCTGCCGGAGCCCAGGAACGTCCGAAGCTGCCCGGCCAGGTGAACGCACCCCGTGCGGAGCCGCCTGCCGCTCGACCTCACACGCCCTCCGATGGCGCAGACGTGGTTGGAGGTGGCCCAGTGGTGCGTGAACCGTCGATTCGCGAACCCGTTGCCGAACCGCACCCACCGCACCAACCCAACCCGCAATCGCAGCCGAGCCCTCAGCCGGCGGCGTGGTCGCCAACGGCCGCGCCGACGCCCCAGCCAGCGGTAGTCCAGCCTCAGGCGCTTCGACAGCCCACGCCCCAGGTTGCTTCGGGGGCCTGGCAGGCTCCGTCGGCAACGGGCACTCAACGTGGAGGCATGGCCACCGTGGCCGTGCTGTCGACGGTCGCTGTCGTGCTCGCGGCAGTCCTGGCGTTCGCATTGATCCAGCGCAACAACGCCGCAGAGAACGACACCGAATCGGTGTCGACACTCGATGAAGGTGGCGAGACCACCGAGGTCGACACCACCGAACCCGCTGTGTCCACGTCAGTGGTCGAGGTCGGCTCAGCCTTCGACGGTCGGATTCCCTCGGTCGTGGGTCTCACGACAGAAGAAGCAACGGTCGTGGCGCAACTCTCGGGGTACGAGGTGGCAATTCCCGCACACTGCTTCGACGAAGTGTCGACTCAGTCACCTGGCACCGGGATCGACGCCGAGGAGGGGGCGGTCATCACGTTCGGCTACGAACCGTGCGTCGTGCCGAACTTCGTCGGGTTGCCGATCGCCGAGGCGGAACGGATCGTCAACGAGGAGTTCGTCGTCGGCCTCGTGGTCGAATGGCCCGCTCACTGCGATCCCACGGTGCTGACGCAGAGCGTCGCAGCTGGCGAAGTCGTCGAGCCCGGGACCACCGTGTTCCTCGATCTCGAAGACGACTGCAGCGGCTGACACCTCAC
>JBGCEY010000076.1:0-2862 GCA_045106645.1 Ilumatobacter sp. | reverse complement strand
GGCCGATGCCGGGTGTGTAGGTGCCGTGGACGAACGGGACATGATGGAAGTCGAGCGCGGATTCCATGAAGCGGGAGTAGTGCACGTTCCAGATCTGGTCGGCGCCTACCGTCGCTGTCGGTTGCTCGTCATCGAACCATTCAGGGCCGCTGGTGGGGTGGTTGGTTCCGTGCCAGATCCAGATGTAGCCGTGAGCTTCGACGGTCGGGATGGTGCGGAGCCCGGCGCCGGTGGGGATGTGATCGTGCTTGCCGACGGCCGGTCGATGGACGGCGGCTCCATCTGCGTCGAAGCGGATGCCATGGTACGGACAGGTGAGGCATCCGTCGATGACCTTGCCGGTGCCGAGGTCGGCGCCGCGGTGCGGACATTGAGACGGGGCGGCGTGCACGCCGTCCTTGGTGCGCCAGAGCACGAAGCTGCGCCCCAGGCGTTCGACGGTGTTGGGTCGTTTGCCGAGCGCGGTGCTGCGTTGTACGGCGTACCAGGTGTTGGCGACGAGTGATTGCATTACGAATCCTTTCGGGTGATCGGCAGATCGGTGGGTCGGCTCATCGCCGAGTTCGATAGGCGACGAAGGCGGTGAGGACTGCGGCGACTGCGGTGCTGGTTCCGAACACGTAGCGTTCGATGTTGCTGGTCGAGGCGAGGTTGCCGAGCGTGTTCACAGCCATGTAGGCGGCGATGGTCCACGTGGCCGGACGCAGCCAGTTGGCTGGCCGGCCGATGAGACCAGCCCGACGTGCGACCGTCGAGGCCATGCCGACGAGCAGAAGTGAGGCGCCAACGGAAGCGAAGCGCATGCCGGTCGGTAGCACGCGGTCTTGGCTGCCGCCCCAGAAGTGTTCGCCGATCGGTGCTCCCGCTGCAAGCGCGACCTGCAGGCCGGCGAATGTCAGGCAGATGCCGGCGGCGCCGGCGGCCGCGATGTGTGCAGCGTTGTGTCTGCGGGTCGTGTGCCTTGTTGATGTGGGCGTCGTGGTGGTCATGACGTTGCTGCTTTCTGGTCGTTGTCTTTGATGAGTGCGATGCCGATGCCGATGAACCAGACGATCGATCCGAGACCGAAGACCATCTCGATGGCCTCGAACGCCGGGATAACGGTGAGGACGCCGGCGATGGCGGAGACGACTCCGGTGATGTTGAGCCACTGCGGCAGCCGTGCCGTGAGGAGCCCGGCGACCGAGACGAGCAGGATCCAGATCCCACCGACGAGTTCGTTGCCGCCACCGAGTCCGTCGGTCACGATGTCGATCGATGACCACACGGTCACTGCGCGCTCGGGGTCGGACTCGGCGAGGTTGGCGACTGCTTCGATTCCGATGTTCGAGATCATCCCGGTCGCGAACATGAGTGCCGCCCAGATGGCAGCGAACACCATCCCGGCGTTGGCGAGGAAGGGACGAGCGGCGAGGCGTTGGCGCAATGCGAGTCCCATCGGAACCAGCGCGGCGCCGAACACGACGAAGATGCCGATGTACCAGGCCAACAGCGAGCCTTGGTGGTCGACGAGGAAGTCGACCGACCCGGCTGGGGTGGCGTCGGGGTCGACGTAGTCGGCAAATGTGGTCGCAAACATTGCGATGCCGTAGGCGAACGTGCCGGCCGCGAGTAGCGCCGCAGCGCCGCCGATCTTCGTGAGCTGGCGTGCCTCGGCGTCGGCCGAGCGGGTTGTCCCAGGAGCAGTGGTTGTGGTGGTGGTCATGGCTGGTCTTCTTTCTGTTGGTTGGTGATCTCGGTGTTGTCGATTCGTCGGAGCTCGACGACCTCGACGTGCATGGAGGTGAAATGGGCGAGGAGCCCGTTGAGATGTGAGGAGTCGGAGACTTCGCCGGTCAAGCGAGTGGTGCCGTGATCGGTGACCTCGATCGCGAAGTCGTCGACGACGGGTCGAAGAAGTCGTTCGGTGGCTCGGCCACGGATCTCGATCTCGTAGCGGTGGGGTTTGGACATGCCCTTGATGCTCGACCCGAGCCGGGTGAGTCGGCATCGCTCCACCTCTCGGCTCACCCGGGTGAATGCAGCGTGAACACTGGACATCGAGCTGTCGGCTCGTTCTAGGCTCGGACCATGGTCGAAGTACGTGCGGCCGGTCCCGCCACCAAAGTCACGCCTCCACGTCCACCGAACCGCTTCCTCGTGCGCGCCCGCCTGGTCGATCATGTCGAGTCGTCGATCGCTGCCGGACGCGGGTTCGTCCTGGTGAGCGCGCCTGCTGGTGCCGGCAAGTCGACGCTCGTCAACGGCTGGCTCGAAGGTCGCGACAACCAACTGGGTTGGCTGCAGGTGGACGAGGGCGACGACGACCCGAACCGCTTCTGGTCGGGCATCGCAGCGGCGCTCCATGAGGTCGTTCCGTCACTCGGTGACGCTGTACGCGCATCGATCGGCGACGGGCCCGACGCACTCGTGGCATCGGTTGTCAACGAAGTTGCAACACTCGAAAACCAGGTGGTCGTCGTGGTCGACGACTATCACCTCGTCTCTAACCCGGATGTTCACCGCAGCGTTGAACGGCTCATCACGCTCCGGCCACCGAACCTGGTGGTCGTGATCTCGACCCGTATCGATCCGCCATTCCGGCTCGGCCGACTGCGGGTCCGTGACCAGATCGCTGAGATTCGCTCGGCTGACCTCCGGTTCGACGGCGACGAGGCGGGGTGGCTGCTCGATGCCGAGGCGGTCGGTCTCGATGCCGACTCGATTCAGCGACTGACTGAACGTACGGAGGGTTGGGCGGCTGGTTTGGTGCTTGCCGGTTTGTCGCTGCGTGATGGCGGTGATGTGGGGGAGTTCGTCGAGTCGTTTCACGGTGACGACCAGCTGGTCGCTGACTATCTGACCGACGAATTCCTCGACTCG
>JBGCEY010000075.1:0-15805 GCA_045106645.1 Ilumatobacter sp. | reverse complement strand
ACGACCATCCCATCCAGCTCGGTCCAATCGACAGCAGCGGGTTGTCGATATTGGTGAGCGGGATGTTGCCGTCGTTGACCGCGAAGGACACGAACAACGCACCCGCCATCGCGAGGGTTCCCTGCGCGAAGTTGACGACCTGCGTCCCCTTGAAGATCAGGACGAATCCGAGTGCGACGATCGCGTACGTGGAGCCGAGGCCGACCGCCTTGGTCAGCGTCTGAATCACGAGCTCGGAGTGAGAGATCGCTTGACTGATGTAGAAGATCACCATGAGGGCGGTGATGCCGGTCATGATCGCCGTCGACGGCGTGGAGAGCGGTTTGAAGTTGCGAAGCAGTTCCATCAGTACATCGACTCCACGAGTTGGGCGTGCTGGTGTTTGATGGCCGACCGTCGAAGTTTGTAGGTGGCGGTCAGCTCACCGTCTTCGTGATCGAGTTCCTTCGGGAAGATCCGGAAGTCCTTGATCTGGTCGGCCTCCGCGAACTTCGCGTTGGTTTCGTCGACTGCGTCGCGAATCAGCTGTACGAGCTCCTGTTTGTTCGTGAGGTCTCGGAATGACGTGTAGGAGAGTCCGCGCTTGCGCGCCCACGTTGCCGCGGTCTCCGATTCGATGGAGATGAGCGCCGTGAGGAACTCCTTGCCGTACCCGATGATCATCGCTTCACCGATGAACGGTGATGTCTTGAGACTGTTCTCGATGCCGGACGGGAAGACGGTCCGTCCGTCGGTCGTGATGAGCACGTGTTGAGTCCGTTCGACGAAACGAATGTGTGATTCGTCGACCAACTCGCCGACGTCGCCGGTGCGCAGCCACCCGTCGTCGGTGAATGCTTCGGCGGTGTGAGCTTCGTCGTCCCAGTAGCCGGCGAAGACTCCGGCGTGGTTGATCTGGATCTCGCTGGTTTCGGCGTCGAGCCGAACACTGTCGAGCACATCGGGGTACGGCTCGCCGATCGTGCCAACCCGTACGCGTCCAGCGAGGTTGCCCGTGGCGACGCCGGTGCTCTCGGTGATTCCGTACATCTCGTGGATGTCGAGGCCGATCCCCATGAAGAACTCGAGTACTTCGGGAGCGATCGGCGCGGTCCCAGAGACGGCATATCGGCAGTGACGCAGTCCGAGTTCTTCGCGCAGCGGCCCGAACGCCAGTGGTCGGGCGATGCCGTACGCGACCCGGGTCGCAGCGTTCCACTTTCCGAGGTTGTCGACTCGAGCACGGCCGATCTGCCCGGCGACCTTCATTGCCCGATTCAGGACGAAGCGCTTGAAGCGCGAGGCATCTGCCGCTCTGAGCTTCACACCTCCGAGCATCCGTTCCCAGATGCCAGGGTCGGCGAAGAACAGTGTTGGCTGAACTTCGCGAAGCGCGGCGGTGACCTCGTTGGCGTGTTCGGAAAAGTTGACGACCGAGCCCGCAGCGACGAGATGCCACGTCGACAGGGCGCGCTCGGCGATATCGCAGAGCGGAAGGAACGACACGATCTCGTCGCGCTCATTGGGGAGCTTGCCGCCGGGCAAGCGAGCCGGGTTCATGATCAGTGTGTCGATGGCGAAGTCGCAGTTCGCGTTGGTCAACATCGCGCCTTTGGGCTCCTCGGATGTGCCGGCGGTGTACGCGATGGTGGCCGCGTCGTCGGCTGCGGCCGCTGCCATGCGAGCGTCGAGCGCTGCAGGGTTGTCACCTCGGAACCCACGGCCGAGATCAAGAAAGTCACCCCAGGAGATCAGGCGGGGATCGGTGTAGCCGTCGAAGCCACGTTGCTCTACGTGAACAACGCGGGTCACCGACCGACAGGTGTTGTCAGGCAGCTCGACCACCTTGTCGACCTGTTCTTGGTCGTCGGCCAGATGCACGACAGGCCGACAGTCGTCGAGTGTTCGTTCGACTTCGTGCTGGGTGATGCCAGGGTTCAGACCCACGATCACGCCTCGAGCCGCTACGACGGCGAGATCGAGAATCACCCATTCGCCACGATTCTCAGCCTGGATCGAGACTCGATCGCCGGGCTCGACGCCAAGCGACAGCAGGCCGTTTGCCGCGAGCTCGACCTGCTCCCACAGCTCCGACCACGTCGTTTCACGCCAGATCCCGAGTTCCTTTTGGCGCATCGCAACCGCCGAAGCGGCTGATTCGGCGCGATGACGAGCTCGCGCCGCGATCGAATTCGCTCCCGATTGCCAGTTTGGTTGTTCAACTTGCGTGGCTGTCTGAGCCATGCGCACCCCCTGTGCTGAAGTGTATGCACACTTGCTAGTCAAAGTGTATACACAATGGATCGGAACGTTGTGAAGTCGGACCAAACCGTCGCTGTCTCAGTCAGTGCAGCTGCGTGTCGGACACGCCGAAATCGACCACCGTGTCCCATCGTCGCTCCGGCGAGCTCGGGAAGTCCGGCTCCGGCGCAAGGATCGCGACGTGCCGCTCAGGCTCCTCGGACCCGTTCCACTGACGGTGCGGTACGCCAGCAGGGATCACGACGAGCGAGTTCGGACCGACGGAGTGTCGTTCGAGCGCGACTTCGACCTCAAGCTGGCCAGAGAGTACGAGGTAGAACTGATCGAAGTCGTGCACGTGCGTGCGCAGTCCAGGGTGATTCGGCGGCATGTCAGCGACATACATCCCTGCGTGATGCGACCCCGTGGAATGTCGAATCAGCCACGACATGTCGATGACTTTGTTCGGAACGGTTGAACCGCGTGATGAGACGAGCCCGGGTGGGCCGTCGTAGGCCGGCAACGGATCGTCACCAACGAAGGTTGCGAGCGGTTTGCCCGCCCGCACGCTCGGCGCGATGACCTCGACGTGAACCTCGTCGGTGCCGCTGACGTTGCGATTGCAGTGCGGCAGTCCGGCTGGGATGAACACGCCCTCGCCGGCTCGAGCGACGACGGTTTCGGCGCCGAGTTCGATCTCGAGCTCACCTTCGATGATGTAGTACAGCTGGTCGCAGATGTGAACGTGCGTCGGGGCACCCTCGACACCGGCCGGTAGCTTCGAGGCCATGATGTAGCAGCTCTCGCTGTTGTACAGCACGTGCCCGAGCCGCCCCGTCTCTCGACGGTTCTGAGCTGCGTCCCAGTCGATCTTGCGGACAGACTTCATGACGCTGCCTTCGATGCGCTCACGCCTGAGCTGACTTCTCGATCAGCTTGCGGAAGTGATTGAGGGCCTTGTCGTGCTTGATGCCGCGCATCGGGTCATGTGGGTTCGCATCGATGATCCGCTGCTGCGCCTCGATCATCACCTTGTCTTCACTGAAGCCGAGCTGGGCCATCGCGAACCGGAACTTCAGCGACGCCTGGTAGTCGGGCTCCGTCACTGGGTGCGTGACGCTGTAGTAGTACTTCGTCCGGTTTTCGTCGATCGGCGTCACGGCTTGCGAATTCATCGACGACATGAACGCATCGAGGCCCTCAGGACGCTTGTAGCCGATCTTGGCGGCGGTGCCGGGCCGGTAGACGCCGGTTTCCATCAGCAGGATTCCCGGGAGGAGATACTGGTAACTGATCCAGTAGTCGACCGTCTTCATCCTGCCGGTGTTCGTCAGGTACCCCATCTTCGGAACGTTCTCGTTCCACCGATCGAACCGAATTCCGCGGGCGATGTAGGCGGTCGTCGGTGCCTGGTCGGCGAAATCATCCCCACCTGTGTACGACCCGAGTGAGTTCTCGTGCACGAACGACACGTGCGAGAAATCGCACAGGTTGTCGTGGATGAGCAGATGGTTCGCCTCGAACGTGAGGGTCCCTTCGAACATCGCCCCGTCGCGGGGCCCGTGCCCCAACTCGGCCGGACGCAGCTTGGGGTCGGCCTTGGCCTGGTCGCCGATCCACACCCAGACCCAGCGGTCGCTTTCGATGACGGCGTAGGTGTCGATGCACATGGCCTTCGGGACTCTGGGCTGCCCCGGAATCTCCACGCACGTACCGTCGGGGCCGAACTTGAGGCCGTGGTACATGCACCGCAAGTCGTCGCCGATGACGCGCCCCAGCGACATTGGCGCGAGGCGGTGAGGGCACTTGTCAGCCATTGCGACGACCGACCCGGATGTGTCTCGGTACAACACGAGCGCCTCACCGGCGACCGTGCTCGCCAGCGGCTCGCTCTTCGTGACGTCGTCGACGCACGCGGCGACGTACCAACAGTTCTGTGCGAATGTTCTCGTACTCATTTCAGATTGCCCCTCTCGCTCCTCAACACACTTCGATTTCGTTCCGGCGGCCGGTCAGGCCGGTCAGGGAAAGCTGATGGGCTCCACCCATGACACGTGCAGCTTGTCGAGCGCGCTTTCCCATCCGTCGAACACGGCCTTGCGTTCGGCGGACGCGTTGTAGACCTCGAGTGCCGCGTCGTAGTCGTCGGGGTGGCTCGTCACCCACACGAACTCGTTGTTTTCGCGGTCGATGACGGCGGAGTCGACGGTGAATCCATACACCGCTCGTGCTGCCCAAACCTTCGGGATCCACCCGAGGAACCGATCCATCTGTCCTTCGCTCACTTCGTAGCGACGCAGTTGTGTAGCCATTATCGACCTCCTGATTTCATTCGCTCTTTCGAGTCTTTGGGCATGCCATGTGGCAGGAATTTCTCATGCGTCAGCGCCTGCGTGCGGGTGCGCTCCGCACCGTCTGCAAGGAGCTTCTTCACGATTCGATTCGTTCCCGGCGAGTTCTTGACGATGGCGGCGGCCAAGTCAGCTACCGCCCCGTCGAGTTCGTCCTCGGAAACGCACATGTCGACCAAACCGATGTCGGCCGCTTCGGCACCGCTGATGCGCTTGCTGGTGAACATGAGTTGCTTTGCCGTCGACCGGCCGACTCGCTCGGGCAGGCGGACCGACATCCCCCAGATGGGCGCGAGGCCCCATTGGCCGTGCGTGTCGCCGAGCTTGGTGGACTCGGTAGCAATGAGGAGATCACAGGCGAGAGCGAGCTCGAGTCCGCCCGTGAAACAGTGGCCCTGCAGCCGCGCAATCGTGGGCATCGGCAACCGTTCGAACGCATCGACGGTCTCGGGCTCGAAGTGCTTGCTTGGCGCCCGTTCGCCTGTGGCGATCGACGCGAGGTCGTGGCCGGCGCAGAATGACTTGCCATTGCCGCCCAATACCACGCAGTTGATCGAGTCGTCGGTGGACAGCGCGTCGATGTGCTGGCGCAACTCGACGAAGCACCCAGGGTTGAGCGCATTGAGCTTGTCCGGACGGTTCAGCATCAGCGTCGCAACGCCCTCGCTGTCGGTTCGGGTGACGAGTGCTTCGCTCATGAACGTGGCACGTCCTTCCAGGGTTGGCCCTTGTATTGGTCAGGTTCGCGAGGCAGCCCAAGCACTCGCTCACCAACGATGTTGCGCTGGATCTCCGACGTTCCGCCTTCGATCGAGTTGGCCCGCGTCCGCAGGAATTCCTCGACGAAGCTCGCAGCTTCGCCGCCGGCACCCCATGCGGTGCCATCACTGCCGAGCAGTTCCATGGCCAACACTTGCAGCGACTGATTCGACATTGCCTTGGCGATCTTGGTGATCGAACCTTCGGGCCCCGCTGGCTTACCGGCCTTCGCGTTGTCCCGAGCTCGTTGGCTCGTGAGGCGCAAGACCTGGTGCCTGGAGTACTCCTGCGCGAGCTTGTCGCGCATCACCGGGTCGGTGCTGCGGCCGCACTCCTGGGCGAGCGCGATCACCTGGCCGATGGTCTTTCCACCCAAGATCTCGTCGGACGCCTTGCGCTTCTTCTTCTTGGTTCCCGACAGGGTGAAGCGTTCAGCGTGCAGCGTCGTGTTGGTGGCACCCCAGCCCTCGCCTGGCTCGCTGATGCGATGCAGGTCGGGGATGCGGACGTCGGTGAGGAAGATCTCGTTGAACTCGTTCTGTCCGGCCATGTTGATGAGCGGACGCACTTCGACTCCCTCGGAGCGCATGTCCATCCCGAAGTAGGTGATGCCCTTGTGTTTCGGCTGGCTGGTGTCGGTGCGGGCGAGCAGCATCGCGAAGTCGGACATGTGGCCGTATGTGGTCCAGACCTTCTGGCCGTTGACGACCCACTCATCGCCGTCTTTGACCGCGGTGGTGGCGAGGCTCGCGAGATCAGAGCCGGCGCCAGGCTCGGAGAAGAGTTGACACCAGCGCTCTTCGCCGGTGGCGATCTTGGGCAAGAATCGACGCTTGGTGTCGTCCGAAGCCCACTCCAGAATCGCCGGCGCCGCCAATGGAAGTCCTGCGCCTCGAGGCATTCGTGGCACTTCCCAATCGTCGAGGACGTCGAGTACTTTGCGGGCCTCGTTGAACTCGATGCCGCGTCCGCCGTGGGCGGGGTCCCAGTGAGGAGCAACCCACCCGGCGGCCCCCAACGTCGCGACGAAGGCTCGGTTGTCCAGGCCCTTTTTGAGCTTCAGTACGCTATTGATGTCGCCTTCCCGAATGGCGCTTCCCCAACCTGCGGGAAGTTCCTGTTCGAGAAACGCTTCGAGTTGTTCTCGCCACGAGCTCACGACTTCGACCATAGCCCACTCTGACCAAAAGTGGATACACTTTCCCACTTCTTCCGCTAGTTTCGTTCACATGAGCAGCACTGTGATCGGAAGTCCCGTCCTGCGAGTCGAGGATCCGAACCTCCTGAGGGGCGCCGGCAACTTCGTCGCCAACCGCCACCTGGACAACGCGCTGGTCGTCCATTACGTCGTTTCGATCGCGGCGCACGCGATGATCACCGACCTCGACGTTGCCGACGCCAAGACCATGCCGGGCGTGGTCGACGTGGTGACCGCTGCTGACCTCGAGGCCGACGGAATGAACGCAGTCATGGCGGCACGCATGCCCGGCCTTCCCGAGGAGGTCTACCGCCGACCAATGGCAACAGACAGAGTTCGGTTTGTGGGTGAAGTCGTGGCCGCAGTGATTGCCGAAACCGACGCGCAGGCCGCCGACGCAGCCGAAGCCGTTTGGATCGACTACGAGCCGCTTCCCGCAGTGCTCGACCCGGTGACCGCAGGCGATGCCGAGACCATCGTGTTCCCCGACATCGGCACCAACGTGATCATGACCGCCACAGGGGGCACGGACGCGCCCTACGACTTCAGCACGTGCGAGGCGGTTGTCGAAGTCGCCACCGTCAACCAACGTCTCGCGGCATGCCCGATTGAAGGGCGCGTCGGAGCGGCGTACTGGGACGACGACGGTCGGCTGATCCAATACGCATCGTGTCAGGGAGCTCATCCGATCCGAGCAAACATCGCCCGCCACTACGGCCTCGACCTCGATCAAGTCAGAGTGATCACCGCTGATGTCGGCGGCAGCTTCGGCGCGAAGTCACCCAACTACCCCGAGGATCTCCTCCTCGGCTACCTCTCCCGTCGAACGGGTCGACCGGTCCGCTGGGCGCCCAGCCGCAGCGACGACATGCTCGGTCTGGGTCACTCCCGCGGCCAGCACCAGGAGATCAAGATCGGCGGCCGACGCGACGGAACGATCGAAGCGATCGAAGCCGATATCACGGGTGACTGCGGGGCGTACCCAGCCTCAGCGCACTTCATGATGCGACTCGCTGGGTTGGTGATTCCGGGACCATTCGATGTCGCTGAGGTCCATTGGAAGGGCAAGGTCGTCGCCACGAACACGACGCCGATGGTCGCCTACCGCGGCGCAGGCCGTCCCGAAGGCACCGCGATGCTCAATCGAGGCATTGATGCTTTTGCTCGAGAAATCGGGATGGACACTCTCGACGTGATGCGCAAGAACGCGATCAAGGAAGAAGACCTGCCGTGGACCAGCCCGACCGGGCTCATCTACGACTCGGGCGACTACGGCGCTGCCCTCGAACTCGCTGCTCGCGAGGTCGACCATGACGCTCTTCGTGCCCGGCAAGCCCAGGAGCGCGCAGAAGGGGCAACGGTGCGCACGGGTCTTGGCTGGACAGCGTTCGTCGACCGGACCGCCGGCATCCCTGGCGATGACTGGGGCTCGGCCGAGCTACGGCCCGACGGGTCGCTGCAACTCTTGACCAGTTCGTCGCCGTACGGTCAGGGCCACTACACGGCCTGGGCCATGCTCGCCGCGGAGCGCACCGGCATTCCGATGGACAAGATCAGCGTTTTCCACGGCGACACCGACGTGATTCCGAAAGGTCCGAGCACGAGTGGCTCCCGATCAGCCCAGCGAGCCGGGGTTGCCGTTGCGAAGGCGACCGATGAACTCGTCGAACTCGCCAAAGCAACCGCCGCCAATCTCTTGGAGGCAGCAGTCGGAGACGTGGTCCTCGACCTCGAACGCGGCGAGTTTCACGTGTCGGGCGCACCGGGTGCCGCAACGGTCGATTGGGCCAGCATCGCGGCAGCGGCGCAGGCGAAGGATCCCGACGGAGAGACGGGCCTGCAGTGCGAGTCGGACTCGGTCGACGACGGCCCGTCGGTTCCGTTCGGCGTCTATGCAGCCGTCGTCCGCGTCGACACCGAAACCGGACACGTCAAACTCGAGAAGATCGTGAGCGTTGACGATGCGGGCACGGTCATCAATCCACTCCTCGTTGAAGGCCAGCTCCACGGCGCCATCGCCCAGGGCCTCGCCCAGGCACTGTTCGAAGAGTTCGTCTACGACGAAGACGGCAACCCGCTCACCGGGACGTTCATCGACTACATCATTCCATCGGCGGCCGACATGCCGAGCTTCGACATCCATGTGGTCGAACATCCGACACCGAACAATCCGCTCGGTGCGAAAGGTGTTGCCGAATCCGGCTGCCTCGGTGCGCCACCAGCCATTCAGAACGCGGTCATCGATGCGTTGTCGGATCGGGGAGTGCGTCACATCGACATGCCACTCAGTCCGGAAAAGGTCTGGGCCGCAATGAACGCTGCTCGGTAGTCGCGTCGTCATTCCGTCCACGACGAGCAAACTCACCGCCGAACGGCGCTACCTCTCGAGCGCGTTGCCCGTGGTCACCACGATGTCGATGAACTCGTCAGGTTCATCGACGCAGTCGTCGACGAAACCGACGCAGTGCCGAGTGACGGCGAGGTCGCTCACCCCCCCCTCCCCCGGCGATGTCTAGAAGACTCTGTAGTCGGTGCTGTCGTTGAGGATCTCTTCCTCCGGCAGTGCGACCGCGTATTGCAACGCTTCGTTGATGTCGCCACTCCACACCTCTTCGGGAAGGTCGTAGAGCAGTTCGACGCGGTACCCGTTCGGATCCGTGATGTACAGGCTGTGCGTCATCCCATGGTCCATCCGCAGTGGGTTCTCCAACGCGTCCTTGGTGTCCAGGAACTGCACTTGGGCCATCCATGACTCGCGGTCGGGATAGGTGATCGCCAGGTGGTTGAACGCGCAGAAGCTGCCAGCCATCGCCCACTCGGGCGCCATCGGCAGGTCGGGCACTTCGAGCAGCGCGAGGTCGTGGTGGTTCACGACGTCGTTGGTGATGCCGCTGTAGAACCGCATCTTCGCCGGGTCTGGGCGCGTTTCGCTCTTGTAGAGCTCTCCGACCTGTTGGAAGCCGAGCAGGCCACTCCAGAAGTCGTGTGACTCCTCGAGGTCGCGTACGTGCAACACGAGGTGGTTGAAGCCGACGGGCCGGACCGGTTTGGATGGACGCTGATTCTCACTCACGGAATTCTCCTAAAAATGGGGGCTATTCGACGATGCTGAAGCTGATTTGTCCGAGCGGGCCGTAGTCGGCGACGAACGAATCGCCGACCGCCATGGGCTGCGCCTTGATGAACGATCCCGACATCACGATGTGTCCCGCTTTCATCGTGACACCGAACTCGTTGAGTTTGCGAGCGAGCCAGGCCACAGAACTGATCGGGTTGCCCATGACGGCCGTTGCCATGCCCGACGCTTCTACCACGCCGTTCCGGTACAGGGAACCCGCAACGTGGCGGATGTCGAAGTCAGTCAACTTCAGCGGGTTGCCGCCGAGGATGATGAACTGGCAGGACGCTGCGTCGGCGATGCTGTCGAGGACACCAGGCTTGCCGCGGCGGTTGAAGCGATAGCCGCAGAGTTCGGCGGCGGGCATGACGTAGTCGGTGGCGTTGATCACGTCGACGGCGTTCACGTGCGGTCCGCCGAGGTCGTGCTTGAGTACGAACACCATCTCGATCTCGATGATGGGCTCGTTGCGTTCGCTGTTGTCCCCCGCAGGGCGATTTAGCGCGCTCATCGACACCTGCGTGCCTTCGTCGATGAACCAATTGTCCCAGATCGTGCCGTAGTCGGGCTCGGTGGCGCCGGTGACTTCACGCATTGCCTTGGAGGTGAGGCCCACTTTGTGTCCCTTGACGACGCGCCCCTGAGCGATCTTGATCTCGGTGACCATCTGGCCGATTGCGTACGCGTCTTCGACCGTGAAGTCGTCGTATTGCAGTGTGAAGGGCTCGATGTAGACCCGTGTCTGCTCGGCTTCGACGAGTGCTTCTGCGCCGGCTCGAATCTGTGCTTTGGTCAGGGCCATGTGGTTCCTCTGTCTAGTGAGATCGTGTGAGGGGTACGCGTCCTCGAAAATGTGTATACAGTTTTACCACACGAGGGTGTGGCCGGTTAAGCGAACCGGTCGAGCTCGGTCCCTAGGTGAGGAGTCAGATGGAACTCGGCGCAACTTTCAGGAATGCAAACATGGGCATGGACTTCGGCGCCATCCGCGACATCGTGCAGGCGATTGACGATGTCGGCTTCGACAGCATTGCCACCAACGACCACGTCGTCGGCGCACCCCCCGAGCGGGCCAGCGACGAGAAGATGGTGTGGGACAAGCCGCTCCACACCGCAAACACCCCGGTGCACGAACCCCTCACGTTTCTCAGCTTCGTTGCCGCGGTCACCACGCGGGTCGAGCTGGTCACCGCGGTCTTGCTGGCGCCGCAACGCCAGACCGCACTCGTGGCCAAGCAGACCGCGCAGCTCGACCTGATGTCCGGGGGCCGGCTGCGCCTCGGACTGGGGGTTGGTCGGAACTGGATGGAATACGAAGCTCTCAACGAGAACTTCAAGAATCGTGGCAAGCGAATGGAGGAGCAGATCTACCTCCTTCGCCGATTCTGGACTGAGGAGCTGGTGACCTTCGACAGCGAATGGCACCAACTCGACCGAGTCGGCATCAACCCCCGACCGGTTCAACAGCCCATCCCGATCTGGCTGGGTTCGTATTCGGGGTCGGTCAACGAGAAGGTCATCGAGCGCGTCGGCAGGATGGCCGATGGCTGGCTCCCGCAGTACCCGCCTGAGATGTTCGCGCCAGCACTCGAACGCGTCCGTCAGTACGCGGTCGACGCCGGTCGCGACCCCGACGACCTCGGCGTCGAGTGCGTGCAGTGGGCCAAGCCCGACGACGATCCCCAGTCGTGGATCGACCTCGCACTCACGTACAAGGAGTTGGGGGCAACCGGCCTGAAGGTGATGACCGAAGGTCCGACTACGCCCCAGGAGCACCTCGACTTGTTGCTCCGCTGGCACGGGGCCGTCCGGCCCGCCGTCAGCTGAACTCGGCCAAGCACTGCGTCGAAACAGCCCCCGAAGTTCCCACAACCGAAAGCCATACAAGGAGACTCCGATGACAACCGCTTTCCCCGTGCCCCTCGCAGTTCGCCTCACCGAGCAGGAGTCGGCGTTCGGCGCCTGGCTGTTTCTCCGTGAACCCGTTGCGGCCCACATGGCATCGCATGCTGGCTACGACTACGTGTGTATCGACATGCAGCACGGCCTCGCGGACTTTGACACATTGATCGAGATGCTGACGGCGATCGAGACCGGGACGTCGGTTCCGGTCGTGCGCGCTACAGCGCTCGATCCGGGCCTTCTGGGTCGGGTCATCGACGCAGGCGCGCTGGGCGTGATCATCCCGATGGTCAACACCGTCGAGCAGGCTGAGGCGGCCGTCCGGGCATGCCGATATGCGCCAGCCGGCGATCGCAGCGTCGGGCCGATTGGCGCACGCACGAGGTACGGCGGCGGCTACGTCGCCGCCGCGAACGACGTCGTCACGGTGATGCCCATGATCGAAACCGTCGAAGCCGTCGAGAACGTCGAGGCCATCGCAGCTGTCCCCGGAGTCGGAGCGCTGTATGTCGGTCCCGCCGACCTCTCGGTGAGCCTGGGTCTGCCGATGGGAATGGACCAGACCGATCCGGCATTCGACGCCGCCCTGATCCGGATCGTCGCGGCATGTGAGGCCAACGGCGTGATCCCCGGCATTCATGCTGCACCCGGGCTGGTCGCAAAGCGCCGGGCGCAGGGCTTCACGATGATCACCGTCGGCTTCGACTATCAGCCGATGGCCGCAGCGTTCAACGCCGATCTCGCTGCATCGCGCGACGCCGTCAACGCCTGATTCGACGCAGCGAGCGCAGGGATTCCCGCGACGGCTCGTTGGCGTTTGCCCGCGATTCGTTCGCTCTCGCCGTCGAGAACCACACCGACCTCGCCCAGAAGCCTCCACTTCATGCCGCTGCCCATCCGCACCTCAACTGTTCTCGTTGCTCACGGCCGATTTCGATAGGTCGAACGCCGTGGCGGCCGGGCGTGCAAGCGTGTTCGTGTGCAGCATCACGAGCGTTGGACGTTCGATCGGCGGTCCGAGAGCAGCCACGACGATGCTGCGCTCAGCGACGCCGCCGCACCAACCGCCGGCCACGCGCCGATCTTCTTCGCAAGCGGATGCGACGCGCCGAAGCCGCCCAAATACACCGCAGCGAGCACGCTGGTTCCCGCCGGGCCCGCCGGGTCCTACTTCGAGGGTCCATCTACCGCTGCTGTCTGGGCACATCTCGTCGGGTTCCACCTCAAGGACCAGGACATGGTCGTGGCTGTACCGACGTGATTCGAGTGCGGTGGGTAGATCCAGGAGTCGCATCCAGAGGTTGTCGGAGGTGCGGGTGATTCGCATTGCTCGTGGGTTTTTGAGCATCCACCGGAGCGGCGCGTCGCTGGGTCTTGCGGGCTCCATGACTCTGCGAGTGAGGTCGAAGTCGAGGAGAAGTTCCCAGATCGCCCGGTAGGCATCCGGTGTTGTGGTCTCGATTGCTTCGACGATCAGCGAGCCAGCATGTTCGGTGGTTCGAGACCACGGCAACCGGAAGTTCGCAATCCCATCGATTGCTCCTGAATCGCTGCGATGAACGAGGTATCGCAGCGCGCCGTCCGTCGTGGTTGCGATGTCGCTCAGCCTGCTCCATTGGCCGTGACGAGCCGAGGGGGCGCCGACTCTCTCCTGCCGGACGGTTCGTGAACCTGAGGCCACGCCTCTCGGGCGGTGGCTGCGTCGACGAGGTCGAGGGACCCGCTAACCGGTGCGGCGGAGTGGAACTTTGCCTGAGCGCGCTCGATCTCCCAACGGGTCCGGCGTGTGGCGGTCGAGAAGCCGAATCGCCCGTAGATGCCGCCCTCGCTAGCGCTGAGCATCGATAGCGGTTCGTTGCGTTCTAGCCCGGCGTCGAACATCGCCTGCACCATCTGTCGTAGAACACCACGGCGGCGGTGGTTAGCGATGACTCCCGTGGCGGTGACGCCTGCCATTGGTACGAATTGCGGTCCAGGGACCGTGACCTCGAGCGACAGTGCGGCCGTTGCGCCGGCGAGTTTGCCGTCGACGAAGCCAGCAATCGGGTGGAACGTTTCGTCGGAGTGGATGTTGCGTGCGAGTTCGTCGAGCCGCTCGGCAGTGGCCGGTGGATTCGGTGGAGGCCAGGGTTCAGGCCCGCCATGCCAGGCGGCGGGCGCTGGGCACTGCCGTACCGCCAAACTTGATCGGCCACGGGCAGGTGTCGCGTACCGTGCGAGGCGATGTCGATTGAAGCAGACCGCACTCCCGTCTTCGATCGGGCTGCGGAGTTCGTCCGCGAGATGTGGAGCCAGAGTGGACCGAGTTCCGAGATGCACGTCGGTGACCTTGCCTGGGGAACGTTCCACCGCTGGCCGAGTGCTCTCGGAGCGTTGCGACTGTGGTCAGACAGCACGGGACGAACTCAGGTGCTCACGATGTTCGACGGGTCGGGCGTCTGCGATCTTGTGATGCGCCCCGGAAGCGCTGGCCTCAAGGCAGCCACGCAGGCGCTGGAGTGGGCTGAGACGAAGCGCCGCTCGACCGCGATCGGATCTGAGCCGGTCGAACTTCGCACCGGCCGACGACTGCAGTCAACCGAACTCGTCGACCTGCTGCAGGCGAGGGGCTACGAACGCCGCTCGGTCGGTGTCCCCGCGATGAGCCGAACGATCGCGACCGCCGACGTCGACCAAGGTTCGATTCCGAGTGGGTATGCGATTCGAGAACTCCACACAGACGATCTCGCGTCGCGTGTCGTGGCCTTCAAGGCGGCCTTCAAAGGAGAAGAACTCTGCGTCGACGCCTACCAGGCGCTCCGAGATTGTTCGCCGTACGTCCCGCGCCTGGACGTCGTCGCTACCTCATCGTCATCATCGGTCGCAGCGTTCGCAACACTCTGGCTCGACCCACGCAACGCCGTCGTCCAGATCGAACCGGCCGGCTGCCACCCCGACCATCGTCGCCTCGGCCTCACGCGAGCAGTCATCCTCCAAGCGCTGAGGTGGTCCGTCGAGCTTGGCGCTACCGAGGCGCTCGTTCGGCACGTCAGCACCAACGTCGCCGCTCAATCTCTCTACGAATCGTGCGGATTCACGACGGTCTGCGAGCAGACCGGCTTCGCCAAGACGATTCCGTAGACGGTCATCCCGTATCGCATCACCACACCCACCAACGACGACTCCACCCGCTCAGGTACTGCACGCATGCACTTGGTCAGGTGCTCGAGAACGACTGGCTGACCGGGGCGCCGGTTGATCGAGGGGTCAGTCGATGGACCTCAGGCGAATTCCCCTGATCGGCTCGAAGTGCTTCCGGTTCCGCGTGACGACGCTGAAGCCTCGCTCGAGAGCCGTCGCCGCGATCAACGCATCGGGGAGTCGCGTACCCGACTCCCGAGCGATCCGCCCCGCTCGCTCCGCAATTGCTCGGTCGACGTCAACTTCGCGGAACGGCGCAAGCAGCCAGGAACAGAGATCGGTGGCGGAGTTGCCAGCAAACAGCTCAGCTCTGGTCACGACCGAATAGTGCACTCGGTGTCGCTTCGGCTGAAACTCGGCAGCGCCACGTAGGTGATCGATGAAGATGTCCGTGTCGACGAGGAGATCAGCCACGCGACCACGTATCACGCGAGGGAGCGATCGCGTCAGGAACCGCGCCGAATGTGGCTGCGAGTGCCGCTTCGGGGTCGGGTCTGTCGTCGAGGTATTCATCGACCGCGTGGCGGATGACCTGCGCCATGGAGACGCCCTCGACGGCCGCGACGCGATCGATTCTCTCCCGCTGTTCGTCGGTGAGGTACACCTGAGTGCGCCTCGATGACATACATCTACTATATACACCACTCGAACTCCTGGCTAGCGCCCGCTCCAGAACAACAGTTGGTGCTGGCCGCCTACAACGGAATCGGCGAGACTGCAGCGGACGGGGAAGGCGTCGACGTCGTGGAGGTCGGCGTGGCTGGGCGCCGCGGTGTTGCACAGAGCCGGGCTGCAGATTCCGACACCATGCTTGACGGACCGATCGTGACGCTGTTCGCGCCACTCGACGACGACACGATTCTCGTCGTGAATTCGACCAGGCTGGACATCGACGAGACCGAGGAGATCGCCTCCATGATGGTTGTTGGCGATGAAGGTGTGACGCTCCCGACACCGGCCGGTTACACCGAACGATCAACGGCTGCGACCTGCTCCGTCGTGTCTGGTCGCCAGCCTGGCGAGGCGATCGGCAGCCTTGGTCACCTCGAACCCGAAAACGAAAAGAGCCCCAGGTCT
>JBGCEY010000074.1:0-43026 GCA_045106645.1 Ilumatobacter sp. | reverse complement strand
AGCGGCTCTCGTACTGCTCGAGCACATCGCTGACAGCGCCGTCGGCCATCATGACGCCCTTCTCGAGCCAGATGGCGCGAGTGCAGCTTTCGCGAATCTCGTTGAGGTTGTGTGTGACCATCAAGATGGTGCCGGCCTGCTCGCGGATCTCGTTCACGCGCTCCAAGCTCTTCGAGCGGAACTCTTTGTCGCCGACAGCGAGCGCTTCGTCGATGAGCAGGATCTCGGGCACCCGCAGCGTCGCGATCGAGAACGACAGTCGAGCCTTCATGCCGGACGAATAGGTTTTCATCGGTCGTCCCATCGCCTCGCCGAGGCCTGAGAACTCGATGATCCCATCCATCTGGGCATCGATCTCTTCTCGCGACATGCCCATTGCGAGGCCTCCGAGCAACACATTGCGGAAGCCCGACAACGATGGCTTCAGTGCTCCCGAGACGCTCAGCAGTTGCGCCTCGCCGCGCACCTTGATCGAGCCGGACTCAAGCGCTTGAAGTCCGCCGATCGCCCGGAGCAGTGTCGACTTTCCGGAACCATTGGACCCGACGATTCCCACCGCCTCACCAATGCGGACATCGAACGACACACTGTCAACGGCATGAACGATCGTGGACCGGGACTTCTTGAATCCGCCGCTGACCTTGTCGCGCATCGAGAAACTGCGCTCCTGGTAGACGCGGTACTTGACGTCAGCGGATCGCACGCTGACGCTGATGGGTGACTCGGCCTGCTCGAGGCCTGAAGAATCTGCGGCGAGCTCAGTCACGGGCGTAGCTCGATTCAGCTGCTCGGAACCAGATGAAACCAATGGCGCACAGTCCGATGGACCACGCCAGTCCGGACACGACGAGCATTCCGTCGAGCGACCCACCAAGCAGTGCCCATCGGGCGACGGTCAAGAAGCAGTACAGCGGGTTGAGTGTGAACAACAGATCCGCCGCAGGGTTGTCTTCCACGTAGGCGTCGACGCTGTAGATGACTCCCGATGAGTAGAGCAGGAGCCTGAAGAAGAACGGGAGGATCTGTGTTGTGTCGCGGAAATGGGTGGTCAGGCGGGCCGCAACCATCGCAGCACCGAGGTTGAACACGAACTGGCAGGCAATGACGAACGGAAACAGCAGCCAGGTCCAGCGCGGGGTCTGACCCCCGATGAGCAGTACCACGTACATCAGGACGAACGTCGAGAGCGAGGCAAGCAGTTCGGTCACGGTCGACGTGACCGGCAAGATGGCGCGCGGGAACCGGACACCCTTCAGCAACCCCTTGTTGCCGACGATCGACTTCGCACCGTCAGTCGTTGCCTTCTGTGTGAACTGGAAAACGAAGAGTCCGATCGTCAAGAAGAGCAGGAAGTTGTCGACGCCTCGCGTGGTCTTGAGGAGCAACCCGAAGATCAAGAAGTACACACCGATCGTCAGGATCGGATTCAAGAGGTGCCAGAGGTTGCCAAGCACGTTGGTGACCTGTCGGCTCTGCAACTCCTGTTTGGCGACGTACCAGATGTAACTGCGGCGCTCGAAGATGTCGCGGAGGTAGGGCACGAGTCGCTCCGTCTCGTGCGCATCGCGCAGCTCGTTGTCGCCGATCGGCGCTGTTGCCACCATCGAGGAGAGACTATCGACGTGGGTTCCCGGGGCACGGTCTCCCTGCGGTACCGATGAAGCGTGTTGCGGTGCGACGTAGTCTTGACAGGTGTCGAGCGGCGAACATCTGGGCGTCCGATGGGTCGTGCTGACCATGGGCGATCGTGAGGTTCCCCTCGCAGCGTGCTTGCGGTCCGTGGTAGCGGATGGCTCCTCGGTCACGGTCGTGTCGAACGGAGCGGGGCTGCTCGCTGGCGTCGAAGCCGATTGCATCGATGTCTCCCCCTTGGCCGACAACGCCGGTGTACCTGGGGGGCGAGACCATGGGCTGCGCAAGACCAGCGAACCGATCGTTGCGTTTCTCGACGACGACGCAGTCGCTCCCGATGGCGCCACGCAGAGGATCGTCGACGAGTTCGCTGCCGATCCCACTCTGGGTGCCGTGTCGTTGCGCCTCGTCGACGAGTCGGGAGCAACGTCTCGACGCCACGTTCCTCGACCGGGCGGCCGCGAACCCGACCAGTCCGGCGACGTGGCGCTCTTTCTCGGCGGTGCATGTGCCATTCGCCGAGAGGCCTACGACGACGCAGGCGGATACTTCACCGAGCTGTTCTACGGCCACGAAGAACTCGAATTGTCCTGGCGATTGATCGATCGTGGTTGGAGCATCAAGTACCTCGCTGATGTCGAGGTCTTCCACCCACGGACCGAGATCGAACGACATGCGCGGGGCTGGGAACTCACCGGCCGCAACCGGGTGCTGATCGCGCGTCGCACGCTGCCCTGGCCAGTAGCTCTGGTGCATGTCACTTCGTGGTTGATCCTCGGCGCGTGGCGAGCACCCAGGGGCGAGAGTCGGCGCCGGTATCTCACAGGATGGCGGTCAGGATGGAAGATCGCCGTCGATCGCCGCCCGATCGGCTGGCGAACGGTTTGGCGACTCGCGCAGCTCGGCCGACCCCCGGTGCTGTGACGGTGATCCTGGCGGCGGCGGTGGCGCCTCGACCTCGGCGTTAGCCTTTCCGGGATGCTTTCGAAGCTGCACCGTCTCCGCGGACTTGCAGCGCGCTATCGAACCGATCGTCGACTCCCGCCGCAGGTACTGGGCCTGTTCACCGAGACAGTGGGACTTCGGCGTCGTGACGCTGCGGCACGTCGGGTTTCGACTCGCGGTGTGAGTGGGAGTGCGGAGGCGACCGCTCGCCTCGGAACCTCCGTCATCCGGGTCGACGGCGAACTTCCGATGTCCACTGCTGATCTGGGGCACGACGTTGCGACGTCGGTGGTGAACGCCCTGACCGCCGGTGGGATCACGGCCTTCGCCGTCGATCGTCACGGAGATGGTCTCGAGTTCGGAGTGCAGCTTCCGGACCGTGCGGCGGCGGTCGACGCGCTGGTAGATCAACTCGAGGGGCCTGCCTGGCACCTGCAGTGGTTCGATGGGAGCAAGGACGGTGTCGTGCCCGTGAACGAGGCACGGGGGCACCGGCGAGTGGTCCGGGCTCGAGCTTGGCGAGTCTTTCGGGCCCATTCGTGGGGCGAGCGAGCGATCGGATCGGAGCAAGCAACCGAGATCTCCTTCTGGGAGGTCGGTGCATCAGGCCACGCCGAGCGAATCGGCACGCGCGGTCATGCCCGCTTCGACGTGCGATCGGTTCCCACGATCGAACGAATCGACGGTCGGGAGTACCCCGGAAACTCCGCGTTCCCGGTCGGTTCGAACTTCGAGCACATGGCTGACCCGATCGACATCGTGTACACCTGGGTGGACGGCGCCGATCCGGAGTGGGCACAGGCCTTCCGCGAAACCGCTGAGTCCGCCGGTCGTCTGGTCGACGAGGTGGCGCTCGACCCTGCGCGCTATCGCAGCCGTGACGAACTCCGATACTCGCTGCGCTCGGTCTGGGCCTATTGCGGCTGGGTGCGCAAGATCTGGATCGTCACCGCCGGTCAGGCCCCTGAATGGCTCCTCGACGATGACCGAGTGACGGTCGTCGATCACCGAGAAATCCTCCCGCCCGACGCGCTCCCCACGTTCAACTCCCATGCGATCGAGTCGGCGCTGCATCACATCGACGGGCTCGCCGAGCACTTCATCTACTTCAATGACGACATGGCGATTGCACGGCCGGTTCGCCCCGAGCTGTTCTTCACGCCGAACGGACTCGGTCGGGTGTTTCTCAGCGGTGCACGGGTCGAGGGCGCCGAGGACGAGTACAGCCTGGCGGTGGACACCGGTGCTCGGCGCGGGCGAGAACTGCTCGCGGAACGGTTCGGCCGTGTGGTGACGGGCAAGCCGTACCACGCCCCCTACCCGCTGCGCCGCAGCACCTTGCACTCGATGGAGGTCGAGTTCGCGGACATCGTCGGGCGCACGGCACACAGCCGTTTCCGGTCGCCCACCGATCTGAGTATCGCAGCGTCATTCGGTGGGAACTACGGGATTGCCGTCGCTGACAGCGTCATTGGAGACATCGCCACCGACTATGTCCACGTGGAATCCGGTCGTTTGCAATGGCATCTCGACAGAATTCGCCTCAGCGGTCGTTTCGACACGTTTTGCGTCAACGAAACCCGTGATGGTCTCGGCGGTGCGCCGGACCGAGAGCAACGAATTGCGGACTTCTTCGAGGCGATGTTCCCGGTCGCTGCACCGTGGGAACGTTCGGAGCAGACGTGAGGCGAGCAGCGTTGACCGGGCGGGCATGGCGTGGCGTTGCCGATGCCCGACGTGTCGTGAGCAGGAATGGGTCGGCGTCCTCGGCGCTGACAGCGCTCGGCGACGCGGATCGAGATCACGCCGACGCCTGGCTGAGTGCTACCTCGGTGCGCCATGTCGCGTACCGGGCGGCTCATCCGGTGCCAGATGCAACGGTTGCAGTGGTGTGTGTGTCGAATCGTCCACATCTGTTGAGCGACGTCGTGTCGAACATCCAGCGACAGTGCGAGCTGGCGCCCGGGCGACTCGAGATCGTGTACGTCGCAAACCATGACGGTGCGGACCCGGATGCCATTCGGAATGCGTTCGGCCAGATGGCGCCGCTGCAGGTGGATCTGCCACCCGCTGGCACCTCGCTCGGCGCGGCGCTGAATCGAGGCATGGCCCAGACACAGGCTCGTTTCGTGGCGAAGTTCGACGATGACGACATCTACGGAGCGCATCACCTCGCCGACTCGCTTCGCGCTCATTCGTATTGCGGCGCCGGCGTCGTTGGGAAGCACTCGTACTATGCGCACTTCCCCGAGAACGACACGACGGTGCTGCGGTTTCCCGGTCGAGAATTCAGCTACAGCTCGACGCTTGCGGGCGGGACGTTGGTGATCGACCGCGATCGGGTCGGCGACCTGGCGTTCGACGACATCTCCCTGGGGGAGGACCGAGCGTTTCTCGCCGCGTGCCATCGTCGGGGTGTGTCGACCTTCGCAGCCGACCGTTTCAATTTCACGCAGATACGTTCGACTCACAACACGTGGCAGCCTGGAGATCAGGCATTCATGGCAGGTGCTCGCCCGGTCGATCCGACCGATGACGTCCACCGAATCGATCGTTGAGTCCTGACCCTGATGACCTACCGGATCCCACTTCCCAGCGGAGGCTCACGCACCGATCTGGATGTGATCGATCCCTTTTCATCGATGGTCCAGCGGTTTCTTCGTCGTGAGGGTCTGCATCGATATGAGCCCGAGACAGCGGCCACACTGCTCACGCTGTTCGAGGCGGAGGGCGGACCGTTTGCGCTGTACGACGTGGGAGCGAACATCGGGCTCTACTCGCATTTGTGTGCAGCCATGTTCGCCGAGAGCGAGGTGCATGCTTTCGAGCCGACTCCTGAGATCGCATCGATCTGTCGCTCGATCGCTGAGGCCAACAACCTGAACGTCAACGTCATCGAGGCTGCTGCCTCCGATGCGCCGGGCACCGCATCGCTGCACCTGTCGGAGACTTCGGACGCATCGAACTCGCTCGTTGCCGGGTTCAAACGTGCCCACGGTTCGATCGAGGTAGACCGAATCACGCTGGACGACTACCGACAGCGCAGTGGTGTGGCGCCAGCGATCCTCAAGATCGATGTCGAGACGCACGAGCCAGCGGTGTTGGCGGGAGCGGCAGCGATGATCGAAGCGGATCGTCCCGTTGTCGTGGTGGAGGTGCTTCGACGTCGAAAGTCAGATCAAGGCGGTGCGATTCAGTCGCTGTTCGATGGACTCGGGTACTTCTACTATCCGCTCTCCGCGACTCCCGACTGGGTTGCTCAGGACTCGATTCGAGGTTCGGGCACGATCGAACGTGACTGGCTGCTGTCGCCGGTCGAGCTTCCCGCCGACTTCGGCGCCCGATGGAGCACGTGGCAGCGACGCCTTGCCGAGTGTTCGCCAGACAGAAACTCTCGACCACCGATCGGCGGGGCTGCCCGTGCCGCCTATGTTCGCGGTGGCCTCGGGGAGATGGTGTCGAGTGCTCGGCGATTCATGACCGAAGATCTCGTTCCGAGCGTCCGTCGCCGCCTCGGACGAGGCGCCGACTCGAACCGATGACGTATCGGATCGCCCTGCCAGAAGGTGGCCGGCTGACGACGCTCGATCTGATCGAACCGAATTCGAGCGCTGTGCAGCGGTTCCTTCGTCGCCACGGACTCGCCGGCTACGAGCCGTCGACGGTCGCCGCGCTGCTGGCGGCGTTCGAACATGCCGGGCCCGGCTTCACGTTCGTCGACGTCGGCGCCAACATTGGCCTGTACTCGTTGCTGTGTGCAGCGCTCTTCGAACCGGGTGGGGTTCTTGCATTGGAGCCGACGCCCGACATCGCTGACCTGGCCGAGCGACTTGCTGCAGCGAACTCGCTCGACATCGACGTGCGTCGAGTCGCAGCATCAAAACGTTCGGGCACCGCAATGCTGAACGTCGCCGACACGAGCGACGTGTCGAACTCTCTCGAGTCTGGATTCAAAGCCAGCGCGCACAGCCTTTCGGTACCGACGATGACGTTGGATCACATGATGCTCGGCGCCGAGATCGCTCCCGGTGTGATCAAGATCGATGTCGAGGGCCACGAGTCCGCGGTCCTGCAGGGGGCGCGGAGAGTTCTCGAAGAGCATCGGCCTGTCCTCGTCGTCGAAGTGCTGAACCGACGGCGCGGCCGGCTCGCAGGTGCAATCGCCGAGCAACTCGACGGCCTCGGCTACCACTGCTACGAACTGACGCCGTCGCCGGACTGGGTTCGCCATGGGCAGCCGATTGCGCGCAACGCGCATCGAGACTGGCTGTTGGTTCCCGCTCCACTCGGCGACGACTTCATTGCCTCCTGGAGTACGTGGCGTGATCGGGTGTCGGTCTGTACTCCGGACCGAAACTCGAGGGTGCCGCTTGTACGCACGGCGCAGGCAGCGCTGCGTCGCGGTGGTCTGCAAGAGGTGATCTCGGCAGCCAAGCGCTTCTTGCGACGCTGACCGACTCGGTGCACCGAGGGCTCAGCGATGACTCGACCGCGCGAAACCGGAGACGATTCCTGACACCCACGTCAGATGCGTCGTCAGCAGCGCGCCGGCTGTGAGCAGTGGATTGCGTGCCGACCGGACGGACACCGCGACCGCACCGACGTACGCCAGCGGCACAGTGAGCGCCGGACGCCATCGCACGCCGACGACGAGGCCCACGACCACACCGAGGATGCCCACGGGTGGGATGAGTTGGCGCAGCTTCAGCGACGACGGGTGCTTGCGCAGCACGACCGACTTCCACCACCCGTACTCGTAGTACTGCGTCGCCAGCGCCTTCCACGATCCTCTTGGTGTGTATCCCACCGACAGTGTCGGATCGAACCACACGACACCGCCAGCGGCGCGGAGCCGGATGTTGAGTTCGTAGTCCTGGTTGCGGATCAGGGACTCGTCGAACAGCCCCACCGCTTCAATGGCGGCACGGTCGAACACACCGAGATACACGGTGTCGGTCGACCGGGCATCCTGGCCGACGCGATACGACGCACCGCCCGTGCCGAGCAGCGACGACGTTGCATCGGCAACCGCCTGCTGGAATGGTGTCGTGGGTTCGGGCCGTTGCACACCACCGACGTTTGCGGCCCCCGTTTGGCGCAGGATCTCGACCGCTCGCCGGATGTAACCAGCAGACAGTTGCGAGTGTCCGTCGACGCGGACCACCACGGGGGCCGTACCGGCACCGATTGCGAGGTTGAGCGCGCTCGGGGTCTTGCCTGTCGGATTGTCCACGACCATGAGGTCGTCGGCGTCGCCTGCCAACCTTGCAGCCAGTCGCTCGGTGCCATCATCGCTCGGTCCAACGCCCAGGATGATCGACACGCGGCCTGGATAGGCCTGCGACCGCACGGACGCAAGTGCCGACTTCAGGTGCGGCGCCTCGTTGCGGATCGGCATCACCACGTTCACGTCTGGCCAGCCCGGCAGGTCTCGCCAACTCATGTCAACGACCAACCGGTGCCTGACACCGGTTGGTTGGGGTGGGGTCAGACACGGCGCGACAGCACGACCCAGACCGTGCGCAGCAAGATCTGCACATCGGTCACGAGTGACCAGTTGACGAGGTACTGGATGTCGTAGCCCAGCTTGAATTCGGCGTCGGTGCCGTAGCGGCCTTCCACCTGCGCAAGCCCAGTGAGGCCCGGCGGCATCTCGTTACGACGCACGTAGCCCGGCACGCGCTTGGTGATCTCGGCAACCAGTTCCGGCCGTTCGGGTCGCGGTCCAACGAGTGACATGTCGCCACGCAACACGTTGAACAGTTGTGGCAACTCGTCGGCACGCATCGAGCGCATCCATTTGAGCGCCGGCACGATCCGGTCGTCATCGAGAGTGGCCAGGCGTGCCCGACCGTCTTCTTCCGCGTCCTCGATCATGGTGCGGAACTTGACGCACTCGAACGGACGCCCATCCCGTCCGACGCGGGTCTGACGGTAGAGGACCGGTCCACCAGCGGTCAGGCGAACGTAGAGGGCGACGAATCCGATCAGCGGGAGCCAGAGTGGAGATGCTGCGACCGTGGCGATGACGTCGAAGATGCGCTTCAACTTCATCTTGTGGGTCGGCACGGTGTGCGACCGCAGTGCCACGAACGGCATGCCACCGATCTCGCGGACGGACCGCAACCCCAGCAAGGTTTCTCGAGCGCTCACCCGTTGGAGGAAGCCGACGCCTGCCAACTCCAGAGAGTTGAGCGGCTCGGGGTACACGGAGCCGAATGCTGTGACGTCGAGCAGCAGCACATCGGTTGCGTCGTGAGCAACAACGGTGTCGACCAGGCGGTGTGGGCGCTCCACTCGTCCCGCCACGACGGCTCTGCGATCGGACGCAGCCAGGTGTTGCTCGGCGAGGTCCATCGCTTCGGAGTCGCCCGCGAGCACCACACGTGGGGGTCCCTGTCGGCGAATCGCCAGGCGCCGAGACAGGCCTCGGTTGAACACCAACACGAACGAAGCAAGGGCCAAGAACACCGCAAGGTTGATCCGCGGCATCAGATACCGGTCGAGCACCACGAATGCCACGCCTTGCACTCCGACACCGATGGTGGTGGCGAGGACAGCCTTCGGCAGCCACGGCTTGCGGCCGAGGCGTGGCTCGCGTTCGTACAAGCCGGTGAAGTAGTTGACGGTGACGTGGATGACCGCAGCGATCGAGAAACCGAGCACGTAGTAGGGCAGCGAGTAGGTGCGCCAGTCGGGTTCGACGCCGAGGCGCACCAGGCTGATGACGATCATCAGCGTGAACAGCGCGAGCCCGTCGAGTACCCCGAGGAACCGGAAACCACGGCCCCACATCCACATCAGCGGCCGGGAGAACGTCGAGATCACTCGTTCCAGCGCGGCCGGCAGCGGACGCGTCGAATTGGTGTGCTCCGACGCCCGTTCGGACGGAGTGGCGCGAGACGCGAGTGCCATGGCGTTGTCAGGCTATGCCATCAGCGACGGCGCCGTCCGGGCACACCCACCTTCTGGCCAACCGCTTGGCGAACCTGAACCTGGCTAGCCTCACCGATGTGACCGATGAACCGGCATCGACGGCTGCCGGTTCGGCCCTCGACCTCAACCCCGCCATGTCTGTCAGCGAGTTCGACGAGGTCGACGAGTTCGGTGACGGTGGCGAGCAGCCGCCGTCCGATGCTGATGCAACGCCCGACCGGACGTGGGAGCGTCGAGACTGGATCGCCGTTGCGGCGTTGATGTTCTGTTCGGTGCTGCTGGTGTCGCTCCATGCTCGGGCGTATACGACGCTGTCACCCATCGATGAGCTGCAACACGTCGACTTCACGATCAAAGCAGGCGACTTCGAGCCACCGCGTGTGAACGACCTGGTCGGCTTCGAGGCAATGGTCGAAGCCGCATGTCGCGGCGTCGACGCCCCGCAGTACATCGGGCCGCTGTGTGGGCTCGACGAGTACGACCCGGAGGACTTCCAGGAGAACGGGGTGAACACCGCTGCTGGGCAGTTCCCCTTCTACTACACGGCCACCGGCGTGTCGGCCAGAGCGATCGTTGCAACGGGGGTGTTGGACAGCAAGGTGACCGCCGCACGGATCGTGGGTGGCGTGTGGGCCGGCGCTGCCTGGGCAGTGATGTGGTACGTGCTCGCGTTGTTGCGGATCCCGCGACTCCGTCGCGTGATTGCGCTTGCCACGATGGTCGTCACACCGCTCACCTTGTTCCACGCCGCAACGGTGAACGCCGATTCGATCCTGATGTTCACGGGTGCGCTCGCTGTGTTGGCGGCGATCAAGTTCGAGATGGGGCGCCTGAACGGGTGGCTGCTGCTGATCATCTATGCGGCCTTGTACTTCGTCGAGCCCACGAACATTCTGGCGATGGCCGCAAGCGCCGCGTACCTCGTAGTTCGCGTGTCCTGGCAGCCCGGTGCGTCGACGGTCCGACGTGTGATCCCGCTGGTCGTGTTCCCGATGGCGCTGCTGCTTCGGTTGAGTGTCGCTCGCGACATCCAACGGTTCTTCTTCCCAGCATCTCCGCGAACGCTGCGCCCGACCATGTTTCGCGACAACACGACTCCGGACGGCGTGGTCTGGGACAAGCTGCTGGCACAACTCGACAACCTGTTCACACCGGTGAACAACGCATTCGTCCCGCCATTCATGAGCACGCAGCAGACCGGATCGCTGATGGAGGTCACCGACTGGCTGTTGATCGGTGCGATGTTCCTCGGGGCGGTGGGTGTTGCGGGCTCTGCGCTGCGAGGTTCGGACACGAAGCAGGCTCCTGTCCTCGCGGGCCCTGGCAACGAATTGGATGATGGGCCCGTCGTGAGCTCGCCAACCCCGAGCGATGCGCTGCTGCTGGACCACGAGGCTGCGCAGCGGTCCATGTGGCTGATCCGATTCGGGATGCTGACGTTGATTGCGGCCGGGCCGTTCTACACGTTCTCGTTTGCGTACTTCAGCCAGGCCGACTTCGATGCGCCAGCCCGGTTCGCGCTGCCGCTGATTGTTTTCCTGGTGGTCGGCCTGGCGTCGGCGTTGCGAACGCGTTGGGCCACTGCAATGGTCGGGTCCGTCTTGGTGCTGTCCGCAGCGAACACGCTCTGGCTGCTCGTCTCGGCATGAGCCACCAGAGAAACCGGCGGGTGACAAGGTCGCTACCGTGGTCAACGTGAACACTCAGCGCACCGTCGAGGAACGTTTGGCTGCCCTGGAAACAGCGTCCGATGAACGGCGAGCCGAGCTGCGCGCCGTGCTCGATGACCTTCCGCACGCAATCAGTAGGCGCACGCTTGTAGTCGAAGCTGCGAAGGATCTTCGGGCCGCACCGGACAAAGGCCAGATCGTGACCCGCGGCGTCCGCAAGCTCGGTCGAGCACCAGCGGCGTTGGTTCGACGCATTCGTGGCCGGTGACCGGCCGGTGATCAGGTGAGCATCGAGATGACGGTGACCGAGCACGCTCCGGTGCACGTGTTCGTGGCAGCCGATGGCAATGCGTTCATGCGTGACATTGCCTGCTGGGTGGTCGAGGCTGCGCAGCTCACCGGTCGCACGGCGACGCTGGTCGATGATCGCCTGCCGCGTCCGGACGGCTCGGTGAACTTCGTCGTGGCCCCTCACGAGTTCTATCTCCTTCGAGACGACCCCGATGCCGAGGTCCGGCGAGCGGCATCGTGCAGCATTCCGATCTGCACGGAACAGCCCGGCACGCCGTGGTTTCTCCTCTCGCTCGGATTCTGCGTCGGAAGCCCGCTCGTGCTGGACATCAACAGCGTGGGCCTCGACGCCATCGAGGCCGAAGGCTTCCGAGCACGCAGGCTCCGCCTCGGCGGCGTGGCCCAGATGGACCGTCGTCACGTCGTTGCCGAACGTGACATCGACGTCGTGTTTCTCGGCGGATCCACGCCGCGTCGCGCCGCAGCCCTTGCACGGCTCGGACCGGTGCTCTGGGACCGTCGATCGGAGCTGCGCACGTTCACCTTCACCCGTCCACTCACCGGCGACGAGCCGGGTGTGGTGTTCGGCGACGAGAAGTACGAGTTGCTGGCCCGCTCCAAGGTGCTCGTCAACCTGCACCGCAGTGACGAGTTGGATGGCGACGGCTACTTCGAGTGGGCACGCATGGTGGAGGCAATGGCGAACGGCTGTGTGGTCGTATCTGAACCGTCACTCGGGCACGAACCACTCCGTGCTGGCGAGCATTTCGTCGAGACCTCGACCGACGACCTCGCCGACACCGTGGTGAAGCTGCTCGCCGACGACACCGGCCGAGCGGCCATCGCCGATGCTGCGCACCGAGCCGTGACGGAGGACCTTGCGTTGGCGGACGAGATGAAGACGTTGCTCGACCTGATCGCGATCGAAGGGCTGGCACCTTCTGGCGAAGATCAGCTGCCGGCTTCGCTCACGCCGCGTCCGGGCGTGCGTCAGCGCGTGTCGCAGGCAGCGGCGAGTGTGCGGCGAACTCCGACAGGTCGTGGCTCTATTCAGCGTGAGCACCGGGGTCCGCTGCTGCCCGTCTTCGCGCCGCTGCAATCGATGCGGCGCCGAGTGTTCGACCAGATCATGCATGAGATGGCCCACCGACGCGACCTGGGCGACTGCCGTGCGTTGATCGAGCACGGCGACGCCGACCATGTGACCGAGACCGCGACCCGAGCCTGGGCAACAACGCAGGCCGACGTCGGCGTGGTGGTGACGCTCTACAACTATGGCGACGTCGTGATCGAGACGCTCGACTCGATCGTTGCGTCCACGGGTGTGAAGATCGAGATCGTCATCGTGGACGATCATTCGTCCGATGATGGCGCCGAGGTGGTCCGAACCTGGATGGCAGAGCACGAGGACGTGGCGGTGCTGCTGGCGTCTCGTGCTGCCAACCGTGGCCTCGGACCAGCGCGGAACCTCGGACTCGGTCGACTGCGCGCCGACAAGCTCATGGTGATCGATGCGGACAATCACGTCTACCCGACGTGCTTCGAGCGTTTGTCGGCGGCATTGGACCGCGACCCCGATGCTGCGTTCGCGTATGCAACCCTCGAAGCGTTCGGAACGGATCCGGGGCTGCGGAGTGCCCAGGGCTGGCACGTGCCGTGGCTGTGCGATGCGAACTACATCGATGCGCAAGCAATGCTTCGTCGCTCGACGGTCGAGCGGTACCACGGCTACCGCGTCGACGACTCGATGTTCGGGTGGGAGGACTGGGACCTGTGGCTCCGCATCGCCGATGCAGGAGATCGCGGCATCCACGTTCCCGAGATGCTCGGCCGCTACCGCACGCAGGAGGCCTCGATGATCTCGCTCACGAACCTGGTGGCAGCGGACCTTCGAGCCGACCTGGTTGCGCGCTATCCCCGTTTGCCCTGGCCCGAGACCTCCGGCTGACCAGACGCGGTGCGCCCGCGACGACGGGTTGCGCCGCACGAAACGCTCAGATCCGAGACTTCGGGTTGGGCGTCGCCGTACTATGTGGGCGTGTCGCGCCCCGATCATCCAAGTGTGGAACTCGCCCGTCTGCGAGTGCTGGTTGGGCCTTCGGAGGCCTCCTATGAGGCGTTGATTGCTGACCGCGACCGGGCGCGCGACTTGGCGAAGTCGGCCGCGATGGAAGTCGGCGAACTCCGTGGTCAATTGACGGAGATGAGCGTCCAGCTCTCGCGGGCCCGCCAGGACCAGGATCTGCTGCTGCGCACCGTCGAGATGAATGGCGTGGAACGCATGTTGGATCTCGGCAAGCGCCGGTGGACCTCGTCGGTCTCGCCTCGTCTGAAGCGACTCAACGAGCGATGACCGCACGCTTCAGCGTGCTCACGACGGTCTTCGACCCTGACCCGAAGCATCTCCGGGCATGTCTGGACTCGGTGCGCGACCAGACCTACGCCGGCGCCATTCAGCACGTGGTGGTCGATGACGCCTCGACTCGTCGTGGCGTGCACGGCGTGCTGAACGACAGCGCTGGGGTCGCTGGCCGCGTCACCGTGCGTCGAGATGAGAACGGCGGGATCGTCGCAGCATCGAACGATGCGGTAGCCAGAGCCACCGGGGAGTGGGTGGTGCTCGTGGACCATGACGATGTGCTCGCTCCCCATGCGCTCGAGCGCCTCGCTGAAGCCATCCGCGACGCTCCGTTGGCCGAGGTCGTGTACAGCGATCATGACCTGCTGCGACCCGATGGACGAATCGCGTCGCCGGTCTACAAACCGGATTTCTCCCTGGAACGACTCCGCAACCACAACTGGATCACGCACCTGGTGGCCATTCGACGAACGGCGCTGGAGCATGTGGGTGGGTTCGCGGACGGCACCGACGGCGCGCAAGATCACGATCTCCTGCTGCGGTTGGCGGAATCGTTCGGGGAGTTTCATCACGTCCCCGAGGTGCTCCTGCACTGGCGCCAGTCCGAAGCAAGCGTGGCGTCCGATACGGCGAACAAGCCTGCTGCGTTCGACAACGGCGTTGCTGCGGTGCGTGCACATCTCGAGCGAATCGGTGTTGCCGCAACGGTGGAGGCGGGGGCCCGACCGGGGCTCGTTCGAATCCGGCGCCAGGTGCTCGGTCGGCCGACGGTGACCGTGGTGATTCCCACCAGGGGAACTCGCGGCAGCGTGTGGGGCGCAGAGCGAATCTTCGTGCATGACGCGGTGTCCACGCTGCTCGACCGGTCGAATGAGAGCGGTGTGGACATCGAGGTCATCGCAGTGGTCGATTCGGGCACCGAGCCCGTGGTGGTTCGAGGACTGCACGCACTGGCGGGCGATCGGCTCGTCGTCATCGACTACGACCGACCCTTCAACTTCTCGGACAAGATCAACGTTGGCGCGGCAGCTGGATCGGGCGACTTCATCCTGATGCTGAACGATGACACCGAACTGATCGAACCCGGCAGCGTTGCAGAGATGGTCTCGATTGCTCAGCAACGCGATGTCGGCATGGTCGGAGCGAAGCTGTTGTTCGAAGACGGCACGCTGCAGCATGGCGGGCACAGCTACCACGGCACGATCTCGCACGTGTGTCTCGGCTGGCCCGGCGATCACCCGGGCCCGAACCACATGCTTGCGGTGGAACGGGAGTGTGCGGGGGTCACGGCTGCTGCAGCGATGCTGCGGCGTTCGGTCTTCAACGAGATCGGCGGGCTGAACACCGATTTCGCTGCCAACTACAACGACGTCGACCTGTCGTTGACGGTGCGCCAGGCCGGATACCGGATCGTGTGGACGCCCCACGCATCCTGGTTCCACTTCGAACAGCGCAGCTTCGACCATCCGATCGTCGAACCCGAGGTCGATCGACTTCGGCGCCGTTGGGGCGACACGGCGTTCACCGATCCGTTTGCGAACCCGAACCTCACCCCGGGCAGAACCGACTGGCTGGAGCTTCCGTTGCGATCGGGTGCCCCGCCGTACGAGGTGCTCGACGACGGAGCGGTCTCGTGGGGCTGACAGCGAGTTCAGCGGCCATGTTGCCGAACAGCGGCGGGGATGAAGCGACGGACGAACAGGTCAGGTGTAGCGCTCAGCGCTGACGCCCGAACCGGTCCAGTTCCACGCGGGGCGCAGCGTCACGACCCCGTCCTGTTCGTTGGAGTCGCCGGCGAACACGTCGAAGGAACGGGCGTTCTGAATGTGGTCGTACACCCGCTTCCTTCCCCAGCCGGTCACTTCGGTGTGTATGACGTAGGGCCCAGGGAGCAGTGCAATCTCGCGCATCTCGATGTCGACGTAACCGGAGCCGTCGATGGTGACGGGGACCGCATCGGCATCGCGACTCGACGGGGCGGTGACCGCGACCCCGTCGAGGCTGGCCAGCGTGATGATGAAGACGGGATTCGGCACCGGTTCCGGTGTCTCGAAGTGCAACCGGAACGTCACGTCTTCGCCGGTTCTGATGCGATCGACGCGCTTGTCTGCAACGAGGATCTCGACCTTGTCGATCGAGATCGGCCCGACGCCTCGGCGTGAGGATCCGTCGTCAGACTCCTGGGCTTCGAGCATCGTCTCGGTGTACTCGTCGATGACATCCGCAGGTCGACCCTCGGCCTTCACCTCGCCGTGGTCGAGCCAGATGGCGCGATCACAGAAGTTGCGGACACTGGTGGTGTCGTGCGTCACGAGCACCAGCGTTCGACCGTCGTCGCGGAACTGGACGAACTTCTCCATGCACTTCTGCTGGAACGTGACGTCACCCACTGCGAGGATCTCGTCGATCAGGAGCAACTCCGGGTCCACGTTGATCGCCACGGCGAAGGCAAGTCGCACGTACATCCCTGACGAGTAGGTCTTTACCGGAGAGTCGATGAACTGTTCGAGACCCGAGAACGCAACGATCTCGTCGAATCGGGTTTCGATCTCTCGGCGGGCCATGCCCAAGATCGCAGCGTTGAGGAACACGTTGTCACGACCCGACAGTTCCGGGTGGAATCCAGCACCGAGTTCCAGTAGCGCAGCCATCCGCTTGTTGATGGCAATCTCACCTTCGGTCGGCGTGAGGATCTTGGCCATGCACTTGAGCAGTGTCGACTTTCCCGAGCCGTTGTGGCCGATGATCCCTACCGCCTCGCCAACGGCCACGTCGAGCGACACGTTGCGCAGTGCATGGAAGACTTCGTAGCGGTTCCGGCCGCCCGTGGCGATGTACTGCTTCAGCGAAGAAGCGCGTTCCCGGTGCACCTTGAAGGTCTTGCTGACGGAGTCGACGCTGAGCGCGACCTCGCGGGCCTCGTTGGTCGGCGCAGAGGTGTCGAGTGGTTCGGTCATGCGCAGGGGCTCACAATTCCTCGGCGAACTGAGGGGACAGGCGGTTGAAGATCCACGACCCGAATGCGAAGGTGACCGTGGCGTAGAACCCGACTTGCAGCCAGCGTTCGATGCTCGGCCAGTGGCCGTCGTACAGCAATTCCTGCGATGCTCGCACGAAGCTGCCCGTCGGTCCGTAGCTGGTGATCGCCCGGAGCCAGGCAAACGGAATCTCCTCGGTGACGAAGATGATCGGGCTGCCATAGAACAGCATCTGGGCCAAGATGCCCCACAGATAGTTGATGTCGTGGAAGAACACGTTTGCTGCGGCGAGCATCAGTGCAACGCCGGTGGTGAACAGTGCCACGAGCAGCATCAGCAGAACCCAGGGAACGAGCCACGGGAGCACCATGTGGCCGAACACGAGGAAGGCCACGGCCAACACGGCAGCTTCGATCATCAGGGTCGCGAACTGAGCGCCAACGATCGAGAGCACCAGATGCTCGTGGGGAAACGAGACTTTCTTGATCAGGCTGGCGCCCTCTTGGACCGCACCGATGGAGGCGCTGACCGAGATCGAGAAGAACTGAAAGGGCAGCAGGCCGGCCAGGAAGTACAGCGGGAAGGTGTTGAGCCCGCTCGGGTCGCCAACCGGGGGTTGCCGCTCGAAGATGTAGAGAAAGACGATGGTGAAGATCACCATTTGGCTCAACGGATTGAGCAAGCTCCAGGCCCACCCGAGTATCGACTTGCGATAGCGGGTGCGCAGCTCCTTGAGCGTGAGGAGATAGAGGAGGTTGCGGTGCGCGACCGCAGTCCGAAGCGACATGCGGTTGAGGACGCTAACGCACGCATCGTGTGCATCCACGTGATCGAAGCGTGCTGCTCCCCGGCCCGATGAGGTGAGCTGACCACCCGTCGAGGTCAGCGTCAGCAGAGCCTGTTCGAGGCCGACCTATCGAATTCGTCTGCGGACAGCGCTGGCAATCCGGCGGCGCTGATGGTCGAGTTGGTGCAGGACCGGAGTCCTCGACAACGCGGAACCCGGTTCGAGCCGCCATGAGCGGAACGCTGCGACGACTTCCACCGAACGCACCGCTGACGCGAGGTCCGGTGAGATGTCGACCAGAAGGTGGCCGCCGGGCCGCTGTGAGAGTCGTCGATGGTCGAGCGGGTGTGCATCGACCCAGGTGATGTCGTCATCGAGTAAGTCCAGGTGACGCGTGGGCGTCTTCCAGCCGTCGACCGTCGTCATGGTGATTTCGAAGTGACCGAGGTCGACCAGTGCATCGTCTTCACCTGCGTCGAAACGAAGGCTCCGCAGCGATGCCACCGGACCCGCCAGTCGCAGTACCGACCAGCCTCCAGCGGCGACGCCGACGTGATGGCCCACCTGCAGCGAGGAGAGCGATGAACCCACTTCGAATGCCGCGATGCGGGCGACGCCGTTTTCGCTCAGCGGAGTGAAACGGGCGAGCGGGAACCCGGACTGTTCGGCGGCGAGCTGGGCGGACACCAGCGGGTTGACTGCGGCGGCAAGCCCGGCGATCCAGTTCCGGCCCGCCGGATCGAGGCGACCGATGTCGCGGGCGTTGGCGTACCGCACGGCGTCTTGGAGCCCGGCCCCGGCGATGGATCGGTGATCGGTTCCAGCGACGTCGTCGTGGGGCCAGGCGCCAAGCGCCTCGGCCAAGGGGGCACTGGGGACGGTCACGGCGTCCGCGATGGTCTCGGCAAAGGCTGACCGCAACTCGAGCGACGACCAGCGCCGATCCGCGAAATCGGAGTGTCCCGTCGTGTTCTCGACGAGTTGCTCGGCTACCTGACGCAGCCCGCGCTGAGCAGCAGCGAGCGTGGGCGGGAGCCGGTCGTCGGACGCGTCACGGCACACGGGGGAGCCGTCAGCGGTGATGTCGAGCAGCGTGCCGATCTCGGGCGTCATGATTCGCTCGATGCTGTCGGCGTGATGAGCAATCGATCTGGTTCGATGCGCGACCGTCGGCGCTTCGAACTCACTCGGGAGGTAGGACAGCATCCGAGCGCCCTGGGCAACGCGTTGCTCGCCGGCTGCCGACAGCGCGAGATAGAGCCCGACCACCTCGCACTCGATGCCCTCGGCCGTCAGAATTCGGGTGAGTCCCTCTTGAATCGTGCCGCCCCAGCCGACATCTGCGACAACGAGCGGGGCACGTTCATCGAACTGGACACGCTGGCGGAGATAGACCGCAACGCGCCGGCGAAGCTCCGCTGACGAGTGGACGATCTGGGCACGCAACTCGTCGTCGCCGGACAGCGCAATGCATGCCTCGCGGAGGTGGCCGGAATCGAACTGGTCCACACCGAGCACTCGACGGACGTCGTCGGCGTCACACGAGAACGCATGCGCGACCGACGCCGCCGTGAGATCGGCACGGCGGGCGAGTGCGGTGACGAGTTCGTCCGCGTTGGCGTCGATCACCGCAGCGCGCATGGTCACCCACCGCGAGACATGGATTTCCACGGGAACCGCCCCAGCCGGAGCGGTCAACTGCATCAACTCAGCAATCGTGGCCCCTTCGCGCAGCATGCAGTGGGTGTGGGTGGCGCCGAGTGCAATCGTGGTGTCCGAGACCCATCGGCTGAAGCCGGCGAGCGCAGGCCCGGCAACGGCGGTCCCGAACTGGAACGACGGGTCGTGGCCGAGCTGGCCGGCGTCAACGAGGACCGACCGCACCGCAGCAGAGATACCGAGATCGGTGCCTTGGGACCGCGACCAATGGTGGAGCGGTGCGGGTGGGAGCTGTACATGGGTCTTCGCCGTGGGAACCTCGACGTGAATTGGACGCGCACCGAGCTCGGCGGCGGTCGCCACATCTGCGACTTCGTTGTCACCGAGATGTAGCACCCGACCTGCATCGACACCCCGGTCGGCAACGACCTGAGCGAGGAGTCCCTGTGCCTTGCCCCGTCGATGGTCCGCCGAGGTGACGACGCCAGCAACGAGGCCGATGTCGATTCCGACGTCGACGAGCAAGGCCGACAGTTGCGTGCTTGAGAGATAGATGTCGCTGACCAAGACCGCCGGAATGTCGTGTTGCTGAGCGGTGCGCAAGACGGCGACCGCTTCGGGGATCGGGGTGAGCATCGACGCTTCGAGTGCGAGTTCGGCGGCGATGCCGACGTCTGCTGACACCCACTCAGCTGGCATCAGTGACCAGATCTCAGCCAAGGTGCACTCGGGGGCAACGATCTGAGGGTCGGTATCGATCGCAGCTCGTTCGAAGCCGGCGGTCAGCAACTCCGATCGTCGAGCTTCGATTCGTCGTTGGCGGGCGCGATGTTCTGCGTTGCGTCGAGCGTGAGCGAATATCGGCGCGCTCACCGTCGGTGGGAGCGCCAGCTCGGCAGCGAGTGCAACGAAGACGTCGCTCGGGCTGGCGACCGGCCGCGTGACGATGGTGTCGAAGACGTCGGACGTGACGAGGTCGATGGCGCCGGAACGGATCAGGGTGTCAGCCTCGACGTACGCATTTGGGGTGAGCTGGTTGAGCTGTCCGAGACCACCGAGCGAGTAGCGCTCGACGGCGAGCTGAGGAGTGCGCCGCGTCGCATGGCGCAACTCGCCGAGGCGGGTACCCCGCTGGCCCGCTTCGCTGCTGAGCAGGGCTCCGGATTCTGGGCGGCACGGCGACTCGGGTTCGAGTGTCAAATGGGCTGTGGGTGACCAAACGGTCGCCTGTCCGTTGGCGGCGAGCCGAACACACAATTCGGTGACCGCCACGTCGAGCCCGACGTCGACGCGCAGCCCGCCGACGGCTTCGAAGTCGGCACGCGACACCGTTGCACCCCACGGAGCAACCGCCGACACCTCGCGAGCGACGAGGAATGCCCCCCACGGACCAGCCGCAGCTGAGACGTCGCCTGCGAACGGATCAGCCAACGTCGGTTGCACGACTCGACCGACACTCAGAACCCGACCGTCCGACCCGGTGATCAGTGGGCCGACCACGCCGACGTCGGCACGCAGGGCTTCGAGCGCAAGCGGGGCAGCCCACGTTGATCCGAAGTCGACGGTGTCGGGGCTGAGCACGATCACGGCGCCCGGAGTTGCTGCCGCCGCCTCGTTTACTTCGCTGGGCGATGTCGACGAGGTCACGCCGATCGTTGCGACCGCGGGAACCTCACCGGAGAACTGGACCTCCACCGCCGTGGTTGCAGCACCATCCAGCCACACGGTGTTTGCCGAGGCATCGACGTTGCGCCGCTCGAGGATGGCGCGGACGCAGCGCTCTACGGCAGCGGTCATCTCCGGCTTTTCGGTGGCGTCGAGAGCGCTGGAGCCCGCAATGGCGCGCCACGAATACAACACTTCTGCGATGTGGCCGACGCCGTGCCCGCGTTGTGCTGCTGCTTCGATGACTCGGACGTGGAAGTCGAAGTCCTGGCACGGCTCGTAAGCCTGGCGGACGCGAAGATCGCCGATGGCGCTTCGCCGTGCTGCGACGAGATGGTTGAGGTAGTGCTGCCCGAGGTGGCGGCGCGGGCTGTAGTCCGGCTTGAGGTAGCTCGCCACCAACCGGCCGGCTTCATCGATGACCTGCTCATCGGTGTACACGACGTCGTGCTCGGGATGCTCCTCGAAGTGCTCCACCACACGCTCGATCGCAGTGGCGTGGATGACGTCGTCGTGGTCGCAGATGGTGATGATGTCGCCGAGGGCGGCATCGATGCCGTCGTTTGTGGCCGCAGCGATCCCACCGTTCGCCGGTCGCTCGATCAACCTTCGCCGGGGTGGGTCGATTGCGGACCAACTCGTGAGCAGATCGACAACACCCGGTGCGCTCGATGCATCGTCGACGATGACGCACTCCCATGCCGTTGAGGTCTGGGACGCAATGGCTTCCAGCTGGGTTCTCAAGGCGGCCAGCGGTGGATTGAACACCGCCAACACGATGGTGATGGTCGGGGTTGCGCTCGGCACGGAACGGTCGCCGGAGCGCCTGAACCCGCTGGGAATCTTGGACATCGCAGCGAATGGTATCGCTCCGTCGTTCTCCGTAGGATCGATCTGGTGGCTGTCGATGCTTCGATCGTGGTCGTCACCCATCGTGGCGTTGGTGACCTGGTTTGGGCGTGTCTCGCCTCGCTGTCGCACGCCTCCTGTCAGTTGGAAGCGCCGACAACAGCGGTGTACGTCGTCGACAATTCTGCCGACCCGATCGTCGGTGCTCCCGCATACGGGCCCGACGTCGAATCGGTCCTTCGCGTCGACAACAACGGGTTCGGCGCCGCAGCGAACGCAGGGATTCGGCTCGCCCGGGAGGCGTCCGAAGGTCCCGTTGTCGTGCTGAACGACGACATCGAAGTCCAGTCGGGGTGGTTGGCTCCGCTGCTTGCAGAACTCGATGTCGCTCGCCGCGTCGGTGCGGTACAACCGGTCTTGCTCCAGCACGGAACCGACCGGGTGAACAGCCTCGGGGTTCGGCTTGATCGTCACGGCGCTGGCTCAGATGTCGGGCTCGATGCAGCGGCGGAGTCGCTGGACAGATCGGGAGCCTTGGCGATCGATCTGTTCACCGGAGGAGCGGTGTTGTTCGCTCCCTCCTTCATCGACGCGACCCGAGGGTTCGACGAGCGGTACTTCCTGTACTACGAGGACGTTGATCTCGCACTCCGCGGCCGCGAACTCGGTTGGTCGTACCGATGCGCACTGGGGAGCACCGTTGGACACCACGGTGGAGCAACCACGTCCGGGCTCGGTAGCGACATCATTGCTCACCAGGAGCGGAATCGCCTGATGACAGTGGTGCGGTTCGCGCCTCGCGCCACGATTGCTCGAGCGGTGTGGCTCTCGATCCGTCGACTTCGCCACGCACCTCGGTCGATTCATGCAGCAGCTCTCGTCGGGGGACTGCGTGCTGCGCCAGGAGCGCTGTGGCGCCGACATGCTGCAAGGCGTGGGGGCCGCGCTGATATCGTCTGGCCCGATGGTGGATGAGTCCTCAGCACGCGACGACCGCCCCACTGCAGATGGTGACATCGACACTCGTCTCGACGTGCTCGGGCTGACCGACGAAGTCATCGGCCTGTCGGCGGAACTCACCGAGTTGCGCATCAAGGTCGACCTCGCACTGGAGCGATCGGGAGCCGCAGCCGAAACAGCGCAATCCGCCGAGGTCGCAGCCGTTGCCGCAGCAGAGCAGACGAAGAGCTTCGGCGAGTACCTCGGTGAACTGACCAGTGGGCTCGGAGCTCGCGAAGTCGGCGCCGATGCCGGAGTCGAGGCCGAGCGACTCGACGACCTGGCGTCGCTGTCCAAGGAAGATCTGGTCGCCCGGGTCGAGCACCTGGAAGCCGTGTTGGCGCGACGATCCGTTCGTTTCACGCTCGGCGCCGCCAAGAAGCTTCGGGGAAGTTGATGCGCGTCGTTGCGATCCGCAACGACGCAACGTGCGATGGCAACGGCGAGCCCATCGACGTTTCGGCGATGCTGTCCGTCGCTGACGAGGACGAGTCGGTGCTCGTGCACGACGCCGACGCAGTACTTCACTTCGAGACGATCGGGGACATCGCAGGCCGACTCGTCGACGGCATCGAGGTTGTGGTGGGGTCGTGGACGTTCGACGACCCCGATCACGGGGTCGTACGGCGTCGGGGCGTGCTGTCCACCGAACGTGTTCGATGGACCAACACGGCCGGACCGGCGTTACTCGTCAGGGTTGGAGCGCTGCGGCGTAGTGGTTGGGGGAGCGACGGGCACACCACCTTGGCGGATCTGGTGCTGCGCCTGAGTGAAATCATCGGCGCGACCCGAGCGATTGCGTCGGTCGAGTCGGTGCTCGCGCACGTCGATGCCGAGCTCGATGCAGCCACGAACGATCACGATCTGGTTGCCGCAGTCGAACGCCATCTGGCTCGTTCAGGAATCGAAGCGACCGTCGTGCCGGGCGAGCATGCTGTCGACACGGTCGTGGTCGAACGCGTGGTTCCGGAAGGCCTCACGATCTCGGTCGTGGTGCCGACGACGGGCAAGATGACCGATGTTCGAGGTGCTCCTGGCCGCCTCGTCGTCAACCTGCTCGACTCGATGTTCGCAGTCACAGACCTGCCTCGAACGTGCTTTGACATCGTGCTCGTGATCGGTCCGGAAGCAGATGCCGACCTCGTTGGGATCCTCGACGAACGCTACGGGGCCGGAGCGGTGCGCTTCGTGCGCAGCAACGAGCCGTTCTGTCATTCTCGCCGAACCAACCTCGGCGTGTTGGCGAGTTCGGCAGACGTCGTGGTCTTGCTGAACGATGACACCGAAGTGGTCTCGCCCGGTTGGTTGGGACAGATCGCAGCAGCGGCGACAGAACCCGGTGTCGGTCTGGTCGGTCCGCTCCTGCGCTATCCAGACGGGACGGTGCAGAGTGCGGGGCACGTTCATCCACCGATCAACATCGGTGAGCGGTCGGTGCGGGTGCCACCGTGTCAGGCCAGCACGATGCTCCTCGGCCGAGATGTCTCTGGGGTCACCCTCGCGTGCGCTGCAGTCGTTCGCAAGCACTACCTACGCGCGGGTGGCTTGTCACAACGAATTCACAACGGCTACAACGATGTGGACCTGGGCATGAAGCTCGAGCGCCTCGGGCTGCGACACGTCTCGCTCGGCCACGTCGAACTGATCCACTTGGAAACCGCAACCCGCGAACCCGGCGTACGCGGCTTCGAGCGTGCGGTGCTCGAGCAGCGGTGGGCGTCGTCGATGGCCACCGAGCGCCTTCACTTCACCGATCGGATCTCGGGCGGAGACGTCGATGAGTGAGCATGACGTCATCATCGACCGGGTTGAGCTGCTCGGCGACGATGTGGAGGTGCTCGCTGCGCCATCGCCGGCTCATGAACTCGCCATCGACGTGACGTGTGGTGAGGCTGTGGCGAGCGCGTCGCCCTGGGAATCGGTGAGCGCTTCGTTGCACGGTGGGCTCGACATCGCGCAGGCAGCGCAACTCGGAAATGGAACCTGGCAGCTCCAGGTTTCAGCCGTGCTCCTCGAGCCAGACTTTCGTCTCTCGATCCGCGCCCAGACCGACGACGGGCTCATCGATCTGGCAGCGGTCGTCGGTCGCAATGGCCGGTTTGGTGTTCGCTCGAAAGGGATGCAGGCGCTGTTGATGCACCAGCTCGGGCGGGCCGGCAGCACCATGATGATGCGGCTGTTGGCGGGCCACCCGGAGATCGCCGTCTTTGACGACTACCCGCTCGAAGCGCGACCAGGGCTCGCTGCAATGCACGGCATCGGCGTGTTGCTCGGTGCTCAGACCGTGCCGCTTGGCGACGAACCGTTCTTCGACGCGGACGCATCCGTCACCGCCAACCCGTATTTGACCGAACGATTTCTCGGTGCCTCGATTCTCGCTGACAACCAGCGTCAGGGTTTTGACCGCGTCCGCACGGCGACAGCGGAGATGGTGGAGGATGCCTACGACGCTGTTCGTCCTGGAGCAGCGTTCTTCGCGGAGAAGTTCCGCATCGAGAGTCCTCGGGCCAACCTCACGCAGCAGACGACACTGGCGACCTGGCCGCGAAGCCGCCAGATCGTCCTGGTACGCGATCCTCGTGATCTGTTGTGCTCCAGGCTGTCGTTCAATCAGAAGCGGTCGGAGGCGAGCTTCGATCTCGACCTCACCGATGATGCCGTCACCGGAGTGCCGACGATCGTCGACCACCTGAGAATCGCAGCCCGCCAGGTGCAGGCATTTCCCGAGGCGATCCTCGTTCGGTACGAAGACCTGGTGCTGCAACCCGTCGCAACGGCCACACGGATCTTCCGGGAGCTGGAACTGGACCACGGCTACGCCACGGTGGTGGGAGCGGTGGAGAACGCAGTCATGGCGCGATCCGAACACCATTCGACCACTGATTCGCCGAGCGCCTCGATCGGCCGGTGGCGAACCGAGCTGCCACCTGCTGCCGCAGACCACATCGTCGCGGAGCTTGCAAGTGAACTCCCCGTGCTCGGATACGACCGATGAGCCCGGTTCGTTCGACGGCTGCTGGATCGATCCACATGTCTCCGAGCGGAATCGCATTCTCCGACGGCACCCACGAGGTGGTGCTTCCGGAGAGCGGTCGTTTGTGGGGCGCCGCACTGTCTCGGTTCGGTCCACTGTCGAACTGGTCGTTTGCCAGCGGATTCGAAACGGTGGATCGTCCCGACCTCGCGCTGCACTCCGTGATCGAGACGATGGCCGTCGGCGCCGCGGTCGAGATCACGTTCCCGAACGTTGCATTCGCGGACCGAGTGGTGGCCCTGCTCAGCGGTGCCTGGCCAGCGTCCACACCGTGTCGCCACTTCACGCAGGAGAGCGCGACCGATCTCGCACGCGAGTGTGGGCTGACGGTCGACGGGGTAGTCGAGCATCGTGTCGAGCCCGCGGATCGCCGAACCGGGGCCGCACTGCTCGGGGAGCGGCTCGACGACGTGGAGTCGTTCACGCTTCGGTGCCGCCTCACTCGGCGCGACGCCATCCCCGAGCCAACGGTCTTTGCTGAGGCAGTCGACTACTCCACGTTGTTCGAGCGTGGCGACGGAACGTGCCACTCGCGCGAGATCGCCCTGCTCAACGGCCATGAACGGGTGGTCGAGGTGGCCCCCGCTGCTGACATGACCCATTGGCTCAGCGACCTGGGCCATCGCATGACCGTCGTTGATCGGGCGATACCGAGTCGTTCACGTCGCTGGGCGCAACGAGTCGTCGTGGGTGACCTCGACGTCGACGATTGGGCTGCTTCGATCGAAGGCGGTGCTGACGCCGTCCTGCTCGGCAACGTGATCGAACACGTCGCCGACCCGGTGGCTGCCCTGCGGGCCGCTGCTCGATGCTTGGATCGCTCGCCGGGCGCAGATCCGGTCGTGGTGGTATCGGTACCCAATGTGGCGCACGCCGACGTACGGATCGCCTTGGCGTGTGGTCGGTGGATCCATCGTGACACCGGCATCTTGGACCGCACCCATCGCCATTTCATCACCGCAGACCGGCTCGAGGAGGTCGGTGCAGCGGCCGGACTCGATGTCGTGGAACGCCTGTCGACTCGTGTGCCGCGCGGCAAGTCGGTCAATGCGATCGACAGCGATCTGGTCGAACGCTCGACTGCTGTCTCACCGCCCCACGCTGTCGTCGAGTTGGTCGACTCGGACCCCGACGCGGACGTTCACGTCCATACGTGGTCCTTCCGGCCTCGTTGAGGACGATCACCGGCGGAGTCGTTGAGCCCAGCGTTGGGAGAGCGTCAGCTGTGAGTGCTCGACCGGCAGAGGAGGCGGCGTGGCGGCGGCGACGCTGGCCAACTTGCGATGGAACGTGGCGTTGGCGAGCGCCTCGACATCGTCAGCGTGGCGAGCAGCGGCGAGTTGCCAGAGCCTGGCATCGATCGACGTTCGCTGGGACAACGCCCGCTCTGACAGCGAGGTGATGGACGACGACCACTCGGTGCCGGGCGGAACCTGGGTGACCAGACTGCGTTCGGCCTCGATTGGGCAATCCAACCATTCGGACAGACCGGACCACAGCGCAGCACCGCTTTCGACGACGTCGCAGAACCCCAGGTCGTCGAGTACCGCCCGCGCGATGTCGAAGATCTCCTCGTAGTCGTCGGGATCGATGAACCCGTCGAGCGGAACCTTCACATGTGGCGAGACGAGCATGCGGGCCACCAGGTTGTCTGTCTGGCTTGCGAGCGCTGGAGCGGTGAGGAACGCCTCCCACGACGAATCGGCAGCTCGACGACTCGCGTCGTACGGATCCCAATCGGCGTGGCGCTCCGCACTCCAGCTTCCCCAGAAAGTACGCAGCGAGAGCAAGCGGCTGCGCGGCTCGCGCAGGACCGTCATGATTTCGTCGAGAGCGAAGTGCCTCCGGAACGAGTTGATGCCGAAGTGCCCCATCGCCACGTCGAAGCCGGTCAGATCGCCGCCGCCATGAACGGCAATCGTGTCGAGGGTGTGTGACGGCATGGATGTAAACCGGTCGAAACCGCCGAACAGCACCCGGTCCAATTGACGTGGAGCAACGGTCCCGGGTTCGCATCTCGATGCAACCGCGTGCTTGATCGAGCTGCCGGCGGACTTTGGGACGTGCACGAAGGCGAAGCGGGTCCGCATCGCCCGGAGCATACCGATCGTGCTCAGTCGACTTGGTGGTCGCCCCGGCTCGATGATCACGTCGTTTCGACGGCGCATGGGCGCAGCACTCAAGACACGGCCACCGCCTGCCGATGAAGCCACTGTGTCCGATTTCTCCGCGCTGATCCTCCGGCCCGGCATCGGCGACCTCGATCAGCTCGTGGAGCCGCTCACGCCCGGTGAACAACAGGTTTGCGACGCGCTCGCTCGCCTCGAGGCCGGATGGACCATCTACGTCAAGCCGCGCCTCGGCCTTGATCGCCCTGACTTTCTCGCGGTGCACGAACGCTTTGGCGTGTGTGCGATCCAAGTGGCCGACTGGGCGCCGGGAACCGTGCGCTGCTCCGATGACGGACGCCTCGAATTCTTCGACGATCAGGGTCTTTGGAGCCCGGTCGCGGCTGATCCGCGCTTCGAAGCCAGCCGCCATCGCTCCTCGATCTTCGACCGCTTCTACGCGCTGCCGGAGCACGGTGGGTCTCCAACCGCATCGATCCGCGGTGTGGTGATCGTTCCTGGGTTCACGACTCCCGCTGCAGGTGACTTGTTTGCGCGCTGCGCAGATGCCGAAGACCGTTCGCTCATTGGCGTGTGGGGTGGAGACGCCCTCGGAGCATCCATCGGCGATGTCGTGCGCGGGCTTGGTTGTCCGCCCCCGCCACCGATCTGTATCGCCAAGTTGCGTCGCCACGTGGTGGCTGCCGAACGTGTTCAGCCGTTGGGCTGGGAGTCGACGCTGTCGCCTCAGGTGATCGAGCTCGCAGAGAACCCGCAGGGCCATCGCCACCGCGTGATCCTCGGAGCGGCTGGGTCGGGAAAGTCCACCGTCGTGGCGGCGCGGGCGGCGCACCTCGCAGCACAGGGTCGATCCGTGCTCGTACTGTCGTTCAACGTCACCCTGTCGAATCGCCTCCGCGAGTCGGTCGACCGCCACAGCAGGTCCGTCGGTGCCAACCCGACGCTCGTCTCGTGCGCGAACTTCCACACCTTCTGCGCTCGTGTGGTGCAAGACGCAGAGATCGGCGGCGCCCGCCTCAAAGTCCCACGCGGTCTTCCTTGGACGCAGGCGATCGTGACCAAGACCGAGCAGGCCTACGAGATGGGCTTCGGCGAGCGCTACGACGCGATTCTCATCGACGAAGGCCAGGACTATCAGACGAGCTGGTGGGACCTGTTGGTTTCCCACACGCTGCTGCCGGGTGGCGAATCACTCGTCACTGCAGACCCCACGCAGGACATCTACGACCGTGTCGAATGGCTCGACGAGTTGCACACCGTGGACGGCGAGGACGTCGTGCGGACCGAACTCGGTGGATCCATCCGGCTCCCTGGGGACCTCATTGCGATCGCGGATTCGTTTGCGAGCAGTCACCTCGATGGCCGAGTGCTCCCCACCGGATCGTCCGAACCAGACTCCGCTGATGCCGGTTCGGTGCGGCACTGGGTGGACGTCGACCGTGTGAACGACCTCGGTGCCGCAATCGGACGAGAAGTCGTTCGTCTCCTTCGTGACTCGCCGACACTCACCCCCGGTGACATCTCCTTCGTGTGCGACTACCACCACGACGGTGTGGCTGCGGTGCGCGTCATCGAGAGCGCAGGGATTCCCGTTCACCACATCTTCAGTCGCGACCCGGACGCCCCGCGCCGCCGCCGCAAGCATCGCTTCTGGCCCGATGTCGCTGCGGTCAAGGGATGCACCGTGCACAGCCTGAAGGGTTGGGAGAGTCGAGTGATCGTGTTCGGCATCGGTGCCGACGACCGAGCGAAACGGTTGGCCTATGTGGCGATGACCCGGGCCAGTCGCCCGCTCGACGGGACTCCGGCGTTCGTCTCCGCAGTGAATGCGGACCGCTCGTTGGCCGACTTCGCACCCACGTTCACCGCCAATTCGGCACGGGTGCCCAGCGTTGGCCAGTCGCTGCCCGGATCAACAACTGTGCCCATGTCGACGCCGGCAGCGCCGATGGCTGCACCACCAATGCCGGCACCACCAATGCCGGCACCACCAATGGCGGCACCACCGATGCCGGCACCACCGATGCCGGCGCCACCAATGCCTGCACCAGCGTCGACGGCCGCGCCCGTTGCCGCGGTGGTGGCAGCGGCTCCCTTGGCCGCGCCACTCGCTGCTCCCATTCCCGCCCCATCGACCGAGCCCGCTCCTGCTTCGTTCGCTGCACCCGCACCACTGACGGTCTCACCGCCCGCAGCGGCGTCGCTTGCAGACTCGGCGCCCGTAGTCGCCGCCCCGACCGCTGCGATCCAGCACGCGCCTGCTCCGCTTGCGCCTGCCCAGCCCGCACCCGCACAGCCTGCACCGCTGCTCGCGCCCGCAGCGCCACTCGCGTTCGCCCCGGCGGCAACACCGATCGTCGACACCCCGGCGCACATGCCGAGTGTTCCCGCCACGCCGATTGCTCCGGCCGCCGCAGATGCGCCGGGTCACTTGCTGATTCAGCCGCCCCCGCCGCTGATCCCACCGCCGTCGCTGCTGTCCGACCCTGCACCGTTGGTTGGCTACGAGAAACTCCAACCGGTGGAACCAGTGCGACAGCCCGTGGCAATCACGCACGATTCCGTGGACCTCGTCGCACCGCCGCCACTGAGTTGACGGCGAGCGCTCAGGTCAAAGGCCGATCCTGCTTGTCCTTCTTCGCGGCTTTCTGTGCTTTCTTCCATTCGCGAACGGTCCCAAGCGATGCTTCGTCGGTGATGTCGGCAACGGATCGGGGGACATCGTCGCCGAACTTGCCGGCAGCATTGCGCCATCCCGCCAGCTCCACACCCTGCGTCTTGCCGAGGATTGCGATGAAGATCTTCGACTTCTCGTCGCCGTAGCCGGGCAGCTTCTTGAGCCGCCGGTACAGCTCGGCTCCGTCAGGCTGGTCGGCCCAGAGGTTCGCTGCGTGTGCCGCATAGTTTTCGACCAGCGCAGCGCACAGTTGGTGGATCCGCTTGCCCATCGACGCAGGAAATCGATGAATGGCGGGCTTGTCGCAACACACCGTCACGAACTCGTCGACGTCCATTGCGGCGATCTTCGCCGGGTCGAGGTGTCCCAGCCGCTCGTTCAGCGTGTGTGGACCCGCGAACGCCCACTCCATCGGCACCTGCTGGTCGAGCAGCATGCCGATCAGCAGCGCGTTGGCGTCCGTGTTCAACAGGCTGTCTGCCTCTGGGTCACCGGTGATGTACAGCGTGCCGGTCATGGTCTTGCTTCCTTCCCATCCAACAACTCCGGTCGGTTGGGGCCCGACACCAGATGACCGGTCAGTCGATGAACGAGTTCCACGGGTCGATGGCGCTGGGGTCGATGTCGTACCGCGCGATCGCGTCTTCCACGGTGGCAGCGTCCACCTTGCCCTCTGCGAGGAGACCGGACAGCACACCGACGACCACATGGCCGGTATCGATCTCGAAGAACCGGCGGAGCGCCTCACGGGTATCGGAGCGGCCCATACCGTCGGTGCCCAGGGTCGTGAAGGTTCGTTCGTCGACGAACTGTCGGATCTGGTCTGGGACGATTGCCATGAAGTCGGAGACCGCCGTGATCGGGCCAGTCGATTCCGCCAGCCGGCGCGTCACGTTGGGCACACGCGGTGCGCCGCTCGGGTGGAGCCGGTTGTGTCGCTCGGCGGCGAGGCCGTCTTCGCGCAGCGCCTTGTACGACGTGACCGACCAGAGTTCCGCACCGACGCCGTAGTGCTCGGCGAGTTCATCACGAGCTGATTGCGCTGCGGTGTGTGCCGACCCGGAGAACAAGATCGTGGATCGCTTCGACTCGTCGGTGCCGTCGGGCGCATCGGAAAAGCGGTACAGGCCCTCGACGATCTGGTCAGCAAGGCCCTCGACGTCGGGCAGTGCGGGCATCGCGTAGTTCTCGTTGTACAGCGTGATGTAGTAGAACACGTCGGTTTCAACCGGCGACCCGTTGCCGTACATCCGCTCGATGCCAGCCTTGACGATGGCGCCGACCTCGTACGCGAACGCCGGGTCGTAGGCCTGCACCGCAGGAACGGTGGAGGCCAGCACGAGGCTGTGACCATCCTGGTGCTGGAGGCCTTCGCCCATCAGCGTGGTGCGCCCAGCAGTGGCGGCCATCAGGAAGCCACGGGTGCGCATGTCGGCTGCCTGCCAGATGAGGTCGCCGATGCGCTGGAAGCCGAACATCGAGTAGAACGTGTAGAACGGCATCATCGGAACACCACGTGTGGCGTACGACGTGCCTGCGGCGATGAAACTCGACATCGCCCCCGCTTCGGTGATGCCCTCTTCGAGGATCTGGCCTTTCGCGGACTCCGAGTAGCTGAGCAACAGGTCGTGGTCGACCGGTTCGTACTTCTGGCCTTGCGATGCGTAGATGCCGATCTCACGGAACAGTGAATCCATTCCGAAGGTGCGCGCTTCGTCCGGGATGATCGGCACGACACGGGGGCCGACGTTCTCGTCACGAGTGAGGTTGCGCAGCAGGCGGGTGAAGCCCATGGTGGTGGACACCTCCTGGCCGTTCGACCCCGACCACATCTCTGCGTAGGCCTTGGGGTCCGGCAACGACAGCGGCTTGCGTGCCGTGGTGGTGCGCTTGGGGATCGATCCGTCGAGCGCTCGACGTCGCTCCATCATGTACTGGTACTCGACCGAGTCGGGGGCCGGGGTGAAGTACGGCGGATCGTCGGCTTCGATCGAATCGGCAGGGATTTCGTCCTGCATGTACAGACGGTCACGCAGGTCAACGATCTGCTGCTTCGTCATCTTCTTGATCTGGTGCGTGGAGTTGCGGCCCTCGAAGCCCGGACCCAGGGTCCATCCCTTCACCGTCTTGGCCAGGATCACGGTCGGACGCCCCGAACCGAGGTTGTCGACGGCGGCTTTGTACGCCGCATAGAGCTTGCGGTAGTCGTGACCGCCGCGCGGCAGGTTGCGCAGGTCGTCATCGGTCAAGTGCGACACCATCTGGCGCAGACGGTCATCGGGGCCGAAGAAGTTCTCACGTGCGTACCCGCCGGGCTCGACCGCAAAGCGCTGGTATTCGCCATCGACGGTGTTGTTCATCTTGTTCAGCAGTACACCGTCTTTGTCCTGGGCGAGCAGGTCGTCCCACTTCGAGCCCCAGATGACCTTGATGACGTTCCAACCAGCACCGCGGAACGTTGCTTCGAGTTCCTGGATGACCTTGCCGTTGCCGCGGACGGGCCCGTCGAGACGCTGCAGGTTGCAGTTCACGACGAAGACGAGGTTGTCGAGCTGCTCGCGGGAGGCGAGCGAGATGGCGCCCAGGGTCTCGGGTTCGTCACACTCGCCATCGCCGAGGAACGCCCACACGCGGCTCCCGGACGTGTCGTCGAGTTCGCGGTTGTGCAGGTAGCGGTTGTATCGAGCCTGGTAGAGCGAGGTGATCGGGCCGAGTCCCATCGACACCGTGGGGAACTCCCAGAAGTCCGGCATGAGACGCGGGTGGGGATACGAGGACAGGCCCCGGCCCCCGCGGCCGATCTCGCGGCGGAAGTGGTCGAGGTCGTCGGCGGTGAGGCGACCTTCCATGAACGCTCGGGCGTACACACCGGGTGCAGCGTGGCCTTGGAAGTAGATGTGGTCGCCGGGAGTGCCGTCGTCTTTGCCGCGGAAGAAGTGGTTGAACCCGATCTCGTACAGAGCAGCAGACGAGGCAAAGGTCGAGAGGTGGCCGCCGATGCCGTCGGCGGTCTTGTTGGCCTTGACGACCATCATCGCAGCGTTCCACCGCACGAAGGCACGGATGCGACGTTCGATGTGTTCGTCGCCGGGGAACCACGGCTCTTCTTCGCGCGGAATGGTGTTCACGTACGGGGTGGACACCGTGGCCGGGAAGGACACTTGAGATTCGTTGGCCCGCGACATCAGGCGAGACAGCAGATAGCGAGCGCGGTTCTTGCCGTGGGTGTCCACGACGGCATCCAGGCTGTCCAGCCACTCCGAAGTTTCGGTCGGGTCGATGTCGGGCAGCTGGTGCGCGTATCCGTCGAAGATCATGGCGATCATTGTGGCACCGATGACCAGGGTGACCGTGCGGTAACTTCATCGTTTCTTGTCGGGAGCGAGCGACGGGCATTGCGGGTGAGACACGGTGGTCGATCGAACCATCGGCCAACAACTGCCTACGTACACCACGAGAGGAGCGCCATGTTTGCACCAGGACCTGATGCGTTGAACGCGATGCGTTGCCTGTGGGTCACCAACGAAGGGGCCCGCCAGATCACGCACAATTCGATCCGCACGTTGTTGGAGGTGGCCCCCGACCTGGCCGACTCACTCCACATTGGGTACTTGGGCGACTCGTGCGGTGACTACTTCCGAGAGACGTTCCCTCACGCCAGCGTGATCGATGTCGCCGGATTGCCCGGTTGGGACGAGTTCGTCCTCGACGGCACCGACGAGAACTACGCCGACTTCGGGAGTGTTGAGTTCCGAGATGTCAGTTTCGCCAGGTACTTCGTCCTGATGTTCTTGATGCAGCGCGAAGACGTACCGGTGCTCTACATCGACGGCGACATCGGATTCGTGTCGGATCCCCGTCCGCAGCTGCTGCGAGCAACCGTGGCCGGTGCTTCGGTGTTGATTCAGAGCGACCTGCCCTTTCACCGAAGGACGCGACACGACGACGACGGGCGCGCACGCTTACGACGCCGGCAGCAACGAACTCTGTGCACCGGTTTCATGTGTTGGTCAGGGGCCGCTCGAACCCAGGCCATGGCGCAACGCGTCATCGACGGCCGCCGGGTCGACCAGCGAAACGGTCACGACCAGCGAGTGCTCAACGAACTCCCGCTCGAGGAACTGCACGACTTCGTGAGCCTTCCCGAACAGGTCTTCTTGAATGGCTCATACGTCTTCAAGAACGGCCGGCGACGCCCCGCGCCGCGTCGGGCCGACGGGCCCGTGCCGCAAGCATGTCTCGTTCATGCCAACTGGATGATCGGAATGCGACTCAAGATCGATGCGCTCAAGCTCGTCGGCCTCTGGAGGCTCTGAGTAGCGGCTGAACACGTCGGTCATGCGAGTGCTGGCGCGCTCACCCGATCACGAACGCGTGTCGTGGGCCCGAGTCGGGCCGGTTCCGGTGAATCCTTCACCGGTGCGCCCGAGAACATCGACCACCACGTCGGCAGCAACGTTGGTCATCACGCAGATCTTGTCATCGGCATCGGGCTCGACGATCACGGCGTTTGCAATCGTGACGCCGACACGGAAGTTGATGTTCGACGTGGCTGGAGCGCCATCGTCGCAGGCGAAAACGCTCGCGAACCCATTGAAACGGGGGTTCGGAATCGTGAGGTTGGCAATGACGCCACCGCCCGCATCGCTGCCGTCGGATGTGGGGACCTCGATCTCGATGATGTCTCCAGCCCGCGGTGCCGAACCGCCGCGGGTGTCTACCACTCGCTCGGGTTGCTGTGTGGTCATCGAGGTCTGGGCGCCGAACACGGCGAGCACGTCCACGATGACATGAGCGTCGCTCGTCGTGGTGACACAGATTTCGCCGGTGTCGTCAGTACGTGTGATCACCAGATTCGGTGTGGCGACGCCCGCACGGAAGTTCACGTTCGAGGTGGCGGACGGCTCGGACCCGCACTCGTGCACGGTGGCGAATCCCTTGGCGGAGGCCTGGGTGACCGTGAGGTTCAGCGCCACGACCCGTTCGAGCGATCCAGGGGCACCAGCCGCCGAGCCACCCGCCCGCTCGGCGTCGACGGCGGGGACTCGATGCTCGACGCCTGCTGGCTGGCGACTGCTGCCGTTCGGCTGGCGAGTGTCGAGTACCCGCTCTGGCGTGGCGTGTACGACGTCGACCTCGGCGCCGAAGGTTCCGAACACGTCCACGACGAGATGGCCAGCCCGCCGATTGAACACACAAATGTCGCCGGACGGGCCGACGGGAACGAGTGCCGCGCCGGCGATCACCTGCCCGCGCTGATGGTTGAGATTGCTGGATGGGCTGGACCCCTGCTCGCAGGGATAGGCCGACACATACCCCCTGGTACGACCGCGCACGCTCGTGAGGTTCACCGCGACAGCACTGACCGCGCCCGATGCCACCTCGGCAGGGCTGGCCACGTTGACTCGGGTGATGCCGCGCTCGGGTGACCGTGTCGATGCGTCACGCACCGCGCTGGCGATGAGTGAGCTGTACAGCTCGGCGCCCGTGCGGTTGAGATGAATCGCGTCGTAGGTGATGCCGGTGCGGTCGGCGTTGGCCGACCAATCGATCAACGTGAGGTTGTCGTGTCGGGCAACGGCATCGCGGAGGTGGTCGTTGACGGTCGGGAAGTACCAGAAGAACGGTTGGACCTGACGCCACGCGGACGGCGAGACGAACTCGGGCTTGACCTCGCGCAACGTCACCCAATACACATGCTTGACGCCAGCGTTGGTGAGGGTGTTGATGATCGAGTCGACACTGCGTTCGAATCGTGCAGGATCCCAGAACGGGTAGTTGTAGCCGCCGGCGATCACGACATGGTCGCCGGTACGGAACAGGTTTGGGCGAACGAAGTTGGACTCGAGTTGTTCCACGAACCGTGCGGGCTCGCCGACCACGCTGACGTCCCAGTTGGTCGGAAAGAAGTCGTCCAAGATGCCGCGGGTGCCGAGGCCGACGGAATCGGTCACCAGCATGACGCGCTGATCTCTCGGTGCTGCTGCATCCGCCACGGGAGCTCGATCGCCTGCGCCAGCGAGGACCACGGCGGCGATGAATGCCGCAACCGCCAGCATGGCGTGGGCCACGCGTCGAATGGTGCGGCTCATGTGACCCACCACCCGGTGGTATCGAAGATCGTCTGGCCGGTTGCTGACGACGTGACGCACAGCCGCCCAGCGTCGGTGACCCCGACGGTGACCGAGTTGGCGATCACCGAGCCTGCTGCGGCGTTGGCCGATGATGTGTCGGGCGCAGCTGTGCAGGGCTCGGCGCTCACGAAGCCGCGGTCGAACGGTTTGACCATCGTGATGGTGCCGGTGACGGCCTCGGCGTCTGGCGGCGCAACGCGCATGTCGACGGTCTGCGCAGCGCCGTGGATGGGCGACCATCCGCCGACACCCGAACGTGTGTCGAGCACCCGCGTGGGTGACACGGGAACGAAGCGCAGCCCGCTGCCGGTGCCAAAGGTTCCCGTGATGTCGACGATCACGTCGGTCGACCGGTTCGTGGCCACGCAGATCGTTGCGTCGCTGCTCACCTCGACGATGGCCGACGCAGACCACGCAGGCCCAGTGCGGAAGTTGAGGTTGGCGCCTTCGCTCGGAGTTCCACAGGGGTAGGCGCTGAGAAAGCCGTTTGCCTCGGCGCGCACAGCGGTGAGGTTCACCGCAACCGCTCGGGCTCCGGCCGGAACCGGCACGACCACCTCGGCGGATCTGCCCGTATCGCGAGTGTCGATGATGCGTTCGGGGACGGGGAGCGGCGAGAACGTGAGTCCGCTGTCGTCGCCGACGAAGGCGCCCTGCACGTCGACGATCAGTTCTGCGGTTCCCGAGCTGAAGATGCACACATCGTCGTCATCGCCAAGCGCAACCAGCGTCGGCGCTCCGACGTTGACGCGCGTCCGGTAGTTCACCGTGGAAGCATCGGTGCGCTCACCGCACGGACTTGCAGCGAAGTATCCGTTGCTTGCGGGCCGGGCCGCACCGATGTAGAGCGCAACGGCGGACGCGTTGGCCGGGATCGCATCGCCGAAATCGATCGGTCGAATCGAGCCGGGGGTCATGGTTCCGGACCCGTCGGAGCGAGTGTCGGTCACGCGGACAGTGGGCAACGTCACGAATGTGCTCGCTGCTCGACTCGCCGCAGGGAGTCGCACGTCGCCGCCGACACGTGACGCCGCTGCCATGTCGCGGGTGAAGAGCTCCGCCATCCGAATCGACCGTGCGCGGTAGCCAGCCGCGGTCAGATGGGTGCCATCGGGGGACGGGAAATTCTCGAGCTCGGCGGGCCAATCCCAGGTGAAGAAGTCGTCTCGCTCGGCAGCGAACTGGCGCAGTGCACGATTCCAGTTCTCCTGTTCGGGGAACTTCGTGAAGAATCGGGTGATCTCGGGCCACCAGATCTTGTGACCCGGACCGATCTGGTCGATGACGCGCTGGATGCTGTCACGAGCGCACTGGAAGTTGGTGACGCACACGCCGGAGTCGTTCGCTCCGAGATTGATCAACACGTTCGGGGCGTCCCACCCCTGGGCTCGCCACTGACCGAGCCACGCCCCAGCGCCAGAGCTCCCGCTGCGCGTGTTGTAGCCCTCACCAGCTCGGAATCTGATCGGGCCCCAGCCTCGCTCGACGAGCCGTTCGGGCAGCGTTGGTCCGAACAGAGCGGAGCCGAGTAGCACCGAGTCACCGAAAACAGTGACCGGGCCGAGTGGGCCGGGCGTTGCGATGTCGATGGACACCGGTGCGGCCTCGGCGGTGCCATCGCTCGACGACGCGGTGATCGAGAGCGCCGCTGCAGGCACCAGCAGCGCAAGGGTGAACAGCGAACGAATCGTGCGCGCCAGAAGGGTTGGTGTCATGCCACGCCGCATATTGCGAGGCTAGTGCTGCGCCTGGTTCGAGGCAGCTTCGACCACTGCGGTCGTTGGGTTGCCTCACCCGAATACACTTTGCGACGTGGAGGGCGACACGATCGATGGTGGGCGCCGAACGTCAGGAATCGCCTATCAACCGGCGCTCGACGGGGTGCGTGCGATTGCGGTGGCTGCAGTGTTGCTCTTCCATGGCGAGGTTGCCGGTTTCGGCGGCGGGTACCTCGGGGTGTCGGTGTTCTTCACGCTGTCGGGTTTCTTGATCACGAGCCTGCTGGCTGCCGAGGTCGAATCGAACGGCGCAGTGGCGCTGGGGTCGTTCTATGCCCGACGGGCGCGGCGACTGCTCCCGGCGAGCATCTTGCTGGTCGTGTTGGTGATGCTCGCCGCGCTGGTGACCGACTGGTTCGACGGTGTGGCGGATCTGCGGGCGCACGTCGTTGGCAGCTTGTTGCAGGTGGCGAACTGGGTGTTTCTCGCCAGCGGCGGCTCGTATCAGGAGTTGTTGCAGCAGGCTGCTGGCGCAGCTTCGCCACTCGAGCACTACTGGTCGCTCGCGATCGAGGAACAGTTCTACTGGCTTTGGCCGGTTGCCTTTCTGGGGATCTGGAAAGCCGGGCGCACCGATCGGGGACGAATCTGGTTACTCGGTGCCGTCACCGCGATCTTCGTGGCGCTGGCACCGGTCACTGCGGTGGTGTGGGGGAGCGACGCTGCGTACTGGGCGTCTCCCGCCCGAGCCGGTGAGATCTTGATCGGCGCACTCCTGGCGTTGGTGATCGCTCAACGACGGGTGCCCGACCGAGCGTGGGCGCTCGCACCCGTGGCGCTCCTCGTGCTCGGCGTGTGTGTGGTCACCTTTCCGAGCGCCGGCGGTCCCGCATACGCCGGGTGGCTGCCGGCGATTGGATTGGTGAGTGGAGCGCTGCTCCTCGGACTCCAAGCACCGTCGCAGGTTCGGTCTGCACTCTCGGTCGCCCCACTCGTGTGGCTCGGCAAAGTCAGTTACGGGGTGTACTTGTTCCACTGGCCGATTTTCGTGGTGCTGAACAGCGAGCGGGTCGGGGTCGACGGGCCGTTGCTGTTCCTCGTGCGCATCGTCGTGACGCTGGGGGTGGCGCAGCTGTCGTTCGCACTGTTCGAACAGCCGATTCGTCGAGCATCGAACCTGGGCCTTCGCCCAACGATGGCGTGGGCGACCGGCGCCACGGCCGCCGTGGCGCTGGCTGCGGTGCTCGTCGTCCCCGGCGCCGACAGCGACTACTGGTCGACGGCCGACGACGTGGTCGACGCCGCGGCACTGGGCGACGACGACGGCGCGCTCGTCGCGGTCGCACCCGATTCGATCTCGACGGCACCAGCCGCGCCCGTGTCGGCGCCGTCCGCTCCGACCACGACGGTCGAGCTGGCAGACGCCGCAGCGAGTCCCACCACGACTGCGACGCCTACGACACCGACCACTGTGGCGCCGACCACCGTGACACCAACCACCGTGACACCAACCACTGTGACACCGACCACCAGCACGATCCCGCCGATTCCCGAGTTGTCGCGGCCGGTGCGGATGATCGTTGCGGGCGATTCCACTGCCGAGGCCTACGGCAACGGCGTCGTGGCGTGGGCAGCTGCGTCGCCGGCGGTTGCTCAAGCCGAACTGAACGTGCAACGCGGCTGTGGATTCCTTCGCGGTGGCGCCTATCGACTCGACGACGACTGGTTCGACGTGCGCGATGACTGCACCAACTGGTTGGAGTCGGGATTGGTCGAGCGTGTCGGGGAAGCGTCACCCGATGTCGTGTTGATGATCACGACGTCGTGGGACGTGCTGGATCATCGGTGGGATGACGGTGACGGCTTCGCCACCGACTCAGATGAGATGCAGCGTCGGCTCCGTGCCGATTTCGCTCGGGTCACCGATGACGTGCTGGCGGCCGGTGCCGGGAGCGTGGTGTGGGTCAAGGCCCCGATTCCGAATCCGCTGTGGTTCTCGCGTGGCACGGCGCAGGAACAACCCGACCGTCATGCGGTCCTCCACGAAGTGATGGATGAACTCGCCGCGCAGCGTCCCGGGGACGTCTACGTCGTCGACCTGCTCGCACATTTCGACGCTGCTGGGATCACGACCGACGTCGACACACGCCCCGACGGTGTACACGTGTCACCCACAGCATCCCAGGCCCTTGCCGAGCAGTTCCTCGGCGAGCAACTCGTGCGCGCCGCACTCGACCTGTTCTAGAAGGCGCCGCGCTGTCGTCAGCGTGGCGTTGCGGCCACGGCGAGTCGATCGGCGAGATCGTTCATGGGATGGCCGCTGTGGCCCTTCACCCAGGTGAAGGTGACATCGCCGTTGCGCACGACCTCGATCAATGGCTTCCAGAGGTCGGTGTTCGCAACCGGTTGCTTCTTGGAGTTCTTCCAGCCGTTCTTCTCCCACTTCACCCACCAGTTGTCGTTGAAGCACTTCACGACATACGTGGAATCGGAGACGATCTCGATCGGGGTGCCATCGGCGCCGAGCGTGCGGATGGCATCCAGCACGGCGTAGACCTCCATGCGCTGATTGGTCGTGTCGGCCGCGCCGCCTGATCCGGTCGGTGTGCCGTCAGGCGACACCGCCCAGCCCCAGCCGCCTGGGCCGGGATTTCCACTGCAGGCTCCGTCGGTGTACACGACCACGCGTTCCATACCTGGAACCTACAGCTGACGCCGGCGGGGTGTTGCCCGACGAACCGAACCTGACGACCGCGACATGGCGCGTTGGATCCGGTGCGGCGGGGCCAACGCGATGTTTGAGATTCGACGCCGCAGGGCAACCTCACCAGACGCCGTCGCCGCACCCGCGTCGTGAGCGCGACAGCAGCGGTCTCGTCATCAAACCGTAATGTCTCCGGGAATCGAAGCGGGAATCTGACGCTGAGAGCCGCATGTGGTGGTGGCTGTCAGTTGCGTGTACTGCTGACAGCGGCGCCTGGCTGTGCGATTCGCGCTCTGCGCCTGTGCCGTCGGCCTCCCGGGTTGATGTCGCTCTGCCCGTCAATTGCATGTGACATGGAACTGCGAAGGTTCATGCCAGTAATCGGTCAAGAGTGTCGTACCGCTTGCCGAAAGATCTGCATGGTGAACGAGCGAACGCCGAACCGAATATTACGGTTCGATGACATGAGGAAGATGCCGCGTGTGCGGCGCATGTTCCTCGCAGCTGCGGCTGCGTTGTCGTCGCTCGCTGTCGCGCCCATTGCTTCCACTCCAGGGGTAGACGCTGCGCCCGACGACATCGTGGCCATCGTGATCGATGGTGTCGGCAACGGTCACGGTCGGGGCATGAGCCAATGGGGTGCGTATGGCTACGCCGTCGACCATGGGTGGGAGTGGGATCAGATCCTCGACTTCTACTACGGCGGCACGATCGCTGCCACCACGCCTGCCAACCAACGAATCGCCGTTCGCCTGACCGACTACGACGGGATGGGCGAAGTCGGCGTCATCTCGCACGGATCGCCCGTTCGATGGGGATCGGCCTCCGGAGCATCCATGCGCGCGGTCGAGACCTCACCGGGCGTATTCGACGTGTACTCCTCCCAGCAGGTCGCATGCCCGAGCACCACCTCGCTCACCGTCCCTGATGGGCCCGTGGTCCAAGCCTCCGGCTACAACGCATCGGCGGTGTCGGTGCAGCGGTTCCTCAAGACCTTCCATGACACGGGCATTGTCGTGGATGGCTACTTCGGGAATCAGACCGCCACCGTGCTCGCCGATTGGCAACAGGACGAAGGTCTCGACGTCGACGGCACCAGGTGGGACAGCGCTGACGCTGGTGCAGCGCGACAGATCATTGCAGCGTCGGGTGCTGCGGTCAGCTGGTCGAAGGTCGGCACACACACCCAGACCACCGGCTCACCCGTCGAATTCACCAGTGCTGATGGCGATGACTCGGCGGTCGATCGCGGGGACGTGCTGGGCGTCTGCTCATCGGGTGGAGCGGTGAATCACTACCGCGGCGCCATCGAGATCATGAGCTCCTCGTCAGGCAACCGAGTCGTGAATGACGTGCTCGCTGAGGCGTACGTACGCGGTGTGATCCCGAAAGAGATCGCCGCCAGCTGGGCGTACGCCGGTGATGGTGCAGGGGTGCATGCTGTGCAGGCCCAAGCGGTCGCCGCTCGCTCGTACGGGTTGGAGCAGAACCGCAGCTACAACTATCCGAACTCGTCCACTCGCTACGCCACCACGTGCGACACGACGGCCTGCCAGGTGTACGGCGGATCCGCTACCCGTGGCTCGGCAAACGGTTCCGTCACCAACGTCGAGCACGTCGCCACCGACGCTGCGGTGTTGGCCACCTCGAACGTGATCCGCGAGTGGCCGAGCGGTCACCCCAAGGCTGGCCAGATCGTGTCGACCGAGTTCTCCGCATCGAATGGCCCGCGCACCGCTGGTGGAGCCTTCCCGCCTGTCGACGACATCGGTGACGACACACCGCAGAACCCGTACCACCGCTGGACGCGCATCATCGACGCTGACACGTTTGCGGCGCAGCACGGCCTCGGCCAGATCA
>JBGCEY010000073.1:0-72833 GCA_045106645.1 Ilumatobacter sp. | reverse complement strand
GCCCCGCCGGCAGCGAACGTGAGCCCCTCAGGGAACTGCGCATCGGCTGCGGCCTGATCGAACGCGGCGGCTTCGTCGATGTAGTTGTTGATCTGCTCGATGGTGCGAGCCTCGGCCGGGTCGATCGTGGTGGTCGTCTCGACAGGAGCATCGGTGGACACGGGAGCAGCCTCGCTCGTTGACGGCGCGTCGGTGGTGGCCGGTTCCGTGATCGCGGCTGCCGTGGTTGCAGGCTCGGTGTCGGCGGGTTCGGACGTGGCGGCATCGGACCCGGCGCAGGCCGCGATGACGACGGCGGCCGCAATAGCTGCGGCCAACATGGACTTGTTCATTCGAATCCCCCAGGACCTCGTTGTGTGACGGATGCGACCCTAGTTGCCGGCGCGATGTAGAGGTTGGGGTCAGACCCCAAGTTCTACATCGGTAGCGTGCCGGACGTGGACAGCAACGACGGCACGACCGGGACCGACACGAGCGGACTCAAGGTCCTCGGCGCCACGGTTCGGCATGCGATCGATCACGTCGAAGTGTTCCCCGCGCCCGCTGGCATCAGCACCGTCCGGTTCACGAACGACGAGCTGAACTCGATGTGCCCGGTGACCGAACAACCCGACTTGTCGAGCGTGGTCATCGACTACACGCCCGACGAGTGGTGTGTGGAATCAAAGAGCCTGAAGCTGTACCTGTGGGGATTCCGGAACCGAGCGATCTTCGCCGAGGCGCTTGCCGTGGAGATCGCCAACGAGTTCGTTGCCTCGGCGAATCCGACCGATGTGGTCGTGACCGTCACCCAGGCGCCCCGCGGCGGCATCGAAGTCCAGACCGTCTGTCGCCGCACTCGCTGAACCGGCCCGACGGCGCCGCTGCGCCGACGGCCAGTGACGGGAGATGAGGGTCAGCGGTTGCGAGGTGTGTACGACGCGCAGGTGGCGTTGCCGCACGAGGCGACCTTGAGGTCCTCGTTGCCCCCGTCGTAGTAGGCCACGACGGGTTTGCCGTCGGTGCCGATCGCGATCGAGGTCCACTGGCCCACGTTGCCGCCGTCACCACCCGTGTCGAGCGTGCTCACCGTGGCAGCAGTGCAGGTCGAGTCAGTGCACGCGGCGACCCGCAGGTCGTCATTGGTGGCGTCGTAGTAGCTGATGATCGGGTTGTCGTCGTTGCCGATCGTGATCGAGGTGTCGAGGCCGACGATCCCTGCGTCGTCGAGCGTCGTGATGTCGGCGCTGGTGCACGTTGCGTCGCTGCATGCTGCGACCTTCAGGTCAAATTCGGTGTCGTCGAAGTAGCTGATGATTGGGTTGCCGCTCGCTGCGATGGTGATCGAGGTGGATATGCCGACCCTGCCGTTGCTGTCGACGGTTCGATTCGTGGAGTTCAGGCACGCGGCGTCGCTGCAGGTGACGATCTTGAGATCGCTGTTGGTGCTGTCGTAGTAGCTGATGACCGGGTTGCCGTCGGTGCCGATGGCGATCGACGTGGAACTGCCGACCTGGTCGGCGCTGTCGAGCGTGGTGATCGTCGATGACGTGCAGGTGCTGTTGTCGCACGCTGCCACCTTGAGGTCGAAGAGGCTTCCGTCGGAGTAGCTGATGATCGGGTTGCCGTTGGCGCCGATGGCGATCGATGAGTCGTAGCCCGCATCGGTGGTGCTGTCGACGGTGGTGATCGTGGGAGGTGCGCTGCAGATCGGGTCGGAGCAGGCTGCGAGTTGGAGGGTGAAGTTGTCCTCCTCGAGGTAGCTGATGACGGGGTTGCCGTCGGTGCCGATTGCAATCGACGTCGACCGTCCAGCGTCCGGTGCTGGGTCGACCACGTTGATCGTGGCGGTACTGCACGCTGGATCGTCACACGCAGCAACGAGCAGGTTGCCGTTCGTTTCGTCCTGGTAGCTGATGATCGGGTTGCCGTTGGTGCCAATGGCCGTCGACGTGAATCGGCCGACCGAGTCCAGCGTGTCGACACTGGTGAGCGTGTGGCCGGTGTCAGACCCACCTGCTGGTCCGGCGGGTCCAGTGGCTCCATCAGGCCCGATCGGTCCTTCAGGCCCGATCGGCCCATCCTCGCCAGCGGGCCCGGTTGCGCCGATTGCTGACGACGGCTGGAAGTAGCCGTTGACGTCGATGATGACGTTGACATTGCCACGATTGTTGAAGACCGTGAATGCGCCCTGCGCCGACAACGGGATGTTCGCGGAGTTCGGCGTGGGAGAATCACCAGCGAGAACGTTCAGGTTGGAGGTGCCGGGGTTGGCGACGTCGGCCGGGTAGAGCGTGACGAACGTGCGTGCCGTTGGATTGGCGACGGTGGTGTTGGTCGCGATCGCGGTTGCCGTGGCCGGGAGGTCACACGGGGAGTTCGCGTCACCGGTGCCCCACGCAGTGAAGGTGACGTCTTGGCCTTCGCCGACGGGTTCGTCGACGGGCCCGACGTTGAGGTCGCCAGGTCGGGTATCGACAAGGCGACAGGGAGCAATCGGAACGAACACCGTTTCCTCGGCAGTGGTGGCGCCAGCTGCGAACTGGGTGCCGACGAACAAGGAGGTGGCCACGAGCGCGCCAGCTCCGACGACGGTGGTGAATCTGCGATGCATGGACAGAAACGTTGGCACACCTCGCCGACCCGTTTCCGGGAATATCGCCGACTTCTTGGCGGCGCACCCGTTGAGCGGGCCGAACGTGTCTGGCGTCGACGGCCAGACCGTCTGTCACCGCTCCCGCTGACCCAGTGAAGAAGTGCCTGGCACTTCTTCACTGTTTGATGTAGGGCTGTCCGCCTGCTGCTGGTGGGCGACTCCGGCCGACCACGCCCGCAACCACGATGATCGTGACGATGTAGGGCAGCATCGACAAGAACTCGGACGGAATGGGCGTGCCGAGGATGCCCAACTTCTGCTGGAGGGCTCGGGCAAAGCCGAAGACGAGACCCGCTCCGAGTGCGCCGAGCGGCATCCAACGACCGAAGATCATCGCCGCAAGACCGATGAAGCCGATGCCGGCAGTGAGGTTCTCCTCGAACCGGGACACCTGCGACAGCGTGAGGAACGCACCGCCGAACCCGGCGATGCAGCCGCCCATGATCACATTGCGATATCTCGTCTTGAGCACATCGATACCGACCGTGTCAGCGGCCTTTGGGTGCTCGCCGACCGAACGTGAACGCAGCCCCCAGCGGGTGTAGAACAAGCCGAGGTGAATGACGATCACCAGCAGGAACGTGGCGTACACGAACATGTTCTGGTCGAAGAACATCGGCCCGATCACCGGGATATCGCCAAGGAACGGGATCTTCACGGAGGAGAACCGTCCCGGCGAGTTCAGGCTGGGTTCCACCGACAACACTCGACCAGCGAGGAACGAGGTGAGTCCGAGCGCAAAGATGTTGATCACGACGCCGGCGATGATCTGATCGACCAGGTACCGGATTGACAGCACAGCGAGCACCGCTCCGAGGAGTGCCCCAGTGAGGATCGCGGCGATGAGCCCGACCCAGATGCCAGCGGCGGAGCCCACGATGGTGCCCACGAATGCGGAAGTGAGCAGCTGTCCTTCGATCGCAATGTTGATCACTGCGACCCGCTCACACATGAGCCCCGAGAGTGCTCCGAGCGTGACCGGGATCGACAGGACCACCGTGGACACGAGCATGCCGACGAGGCTGAAGGACTGGCCCGCAGCTGCCCACGTGAGGAACGACAGTGCAGTGAGGGCCAGGCTGACGGCGAGAAAGACGTTGGTTCGCTTCAGTTGCGTGCGCCGCAGCACGATCCCGCCGAAGAACGCGATGACCGCAGCGATGAGGAAGGACAGGTAGCGAGAGTTGACCTCCCACTTGAGGCCCTCGTACTTCGCTCCGGGAAGCGACAGGTTGAACGTGGAGACCTCGCCATCCTCGACGCCGAGTCCGAAGACCCAGAGCACGAAACCAGCGATCATCACCAAGACGACGCCGACCGCCCGTGCCCGACGTTCCTCGGGGGTCGCACGACGAAGCGCCACGTCCGACGAATCGGTGATTGCTTCGATGGTCATGAGCCCCACCCCGTCGACACGGTCGTGGTCGCACTCGCATCGACCGACTTGATCCGGTACACCGCTTTGACCAACTCAGGGGCGGCGATGAAGACGATGATGAGCGCTTGGAGGACGAGCACGAGGTCGACCGGAATACCGGCTGCTCCCTGCATTTCGGTACCTCCAGCTCTGAGTCCACCGAAGAGGAGACCTGCAAAGAGCACACCAACGGGATTGGACCGCCCGAGAAGTGCAAGTGCGATCGCGTCGAAGCCGGTCGCACCAGCGAAATTGGAAAAGGCCCGGTAGGGCTCGAGGCCGAGTACCTGGTTCGCACCGGCCACCCCCGCCAGACCGCCCGAGATTGCCATCACCGCGACGTAGACCCCGGCAACGCTCATGCCGGCGTACTTGCCGCCCTCAGGGTTTGCTCCCACCGCACGGAACTCGAACCCGATCGTCGACCGGTACATCAACCACCACACGAAGAACACCGCAGCGAGTGCGACGAGGAATCCAATGTGTACGCGGAAGCCGTCGAACAGGGTGGGGAACTGAGCCGATGTGTTCGCCCGCTTCGAGATCGGGTCGTTTCGACCTTCCTGTTGGAACAAGCTCGCTTTGAGGAGGTAGTCGACCAGGAACAGCGCAATGAAGTTCAACATGATCGTGGTGATCACTTCGTGCGCTCCCGTGCGCGCCTTGAGCAAGCCCGCCAACCCGCCCCACACGGCTCCTCCGATGATGGCACCCAAGATCGCAAGCGGAATGTGGATGATCCAGGGGGCCGACACGGTGAAGCCCACCCAGAGCCCGGCCAAGCCGCCAATGTGCATCTGGCCGTTCACGCCGATGTTGAACAACCCGGCTTGAAAGCCGACCGAGACGGCGAGTCCGGCCAGAATCAGTGGAGTGGCCGCGAAGAGGGTCTCGGCGAGCGCACGCCGCGAGCCAAGTGATCCTTGGAACAACGCCCAGTAGGCATCACCGATTCCGCTCAGGGTCGACCGCAGTGCCTCGCCAGGGTCGTCACCCCACAGCTTCAAGCTCTCGACGTCGGTCACGGCGATGATGATCGCTCCAATGAGCAATGCGGACAGCACCGCGAGTGCCGGGACCGTCAGTGCGTGCTTCATCGACGAGCCCACGCCGGTGGCCCGAGCAAGGAAATCGGAGTGATCCGCCGGGCCGGTCTCGGTCTCGGTCTCGGAGACTTCCGCGTCGGCCTCCGTGTTCGGTTCGGTCACGATGCCACCTCTTCATTTGCGCTTCCGAGCATGGCCAGGCCGATTTGCGTTCGACTGGCGGTGCCATCGAATACGCCGGCGATCTTGCCTTCGAACATCACGATGATCCGATCTGACAGCGCCATGATCTCTTCGAGTTCAGACGACACGATGAGCACCGCAGCACCAGCGTCACGCTCTTCGACAATGCGTGAATGGATGTACTCGATCGAGCCGACGTCAACACCTCGCGTTGGCTGCGACGCAACCACGAACGTGACGTCGCGGTCGAACTCTCGGGCGACGATGATCTTTTGCTGGTTGCCGCCCGACAGGGTCGACACCGCCACATCGATACTCGGGGTGCGGACGTCGTATTGCTCGACGAGTCGTTCCGCTTGTGCCTCGGCGGCAGGCCAATCCATGCGAACGCCGTGGGAAATCGGTTCCTCGTAGTACGAGTCGAGGACGATGTTCTCGGTCACGGTGAACGGCAACACGAGTCCGCTCCGTTGACGATCCTCGGGCACGTGGGCCACGTCGCGTTTGTGAATGGCGCGTACCGACTCGGTCGTGATCTCTTCGCCCTTCAACGTGATGGTTCCGCCGAGTGACGGGCGCATGCCGGTGATCGACTCCACCAGCTCGGTCTGGCCGTTCCCTTGAACGCCAGCGATCCCGACGATCTCGCCAGATCGCACCTCGAACGACACGCCATCGACGGTGCGCTGGTCGCGCTCGTCGAACACGACGAGGTCTTCGACGGACAACACGACATCGCCCGGCTCAGCAGGAGTCTTGTCGACGACGAGGTCGACCGGTCGCCCGACCATCAGCTCGGCAAGCTTTTCCTCATCCACGTCGGAGGGTTCGACCTCGGCAACGGTCTTGCCACGTCGCATGATCACGATCCGGTCAGCGAGGTCCAGCGCTTCGCTGAGCTTGTGGCTGATGAAGATGATGGCTTTGCCATCCGCCTTGAGCCCGTTCATGATCTCGATGAACCCGTCGACTTCGCTGGGCGTGAGCACCGACGTCGGCTCGTCGAACACCAGCACGTTCGCTTGGCGCGCCAGCACCTTGATGATCTCGACGCGTTGCTGGAGCCCGACCGGCAGGTCTTCGATCACGGCATCGGGGTCCACGTCGAGTTGGTATCTCCCCGAGATCTCGCGAACGGTGTTGCGCGCCCGGCGCAGATCGAGCCAGCCCAACCGCCGAGTGGGCTCGTTGCCCAGCATCACGTTCTCGGCAACGGTGAGCACCGGCACGAGCATGAAGTGCTGGTGCACCATGCCGATCCCGGCCGCAATGGCGTCTCCCGGACCGTCGAAATCCATCGTCGTGTCATCGATTCGGATCTCGCCCGACGTGGGTGTGTACAGGCCGTACAGGATGTTCATGAGCGTGCTCTTGCCCGCCCCGTTCTCACCGAGCAGCGCCAGGATCTCCCCGCCCGCAACGCGCAGATTCACATCGTCGTTTGCGAGCACGCCGGGGAATTGCTTGGTGATGCCAGATAGTTCCAGTTGCAAGGGAGCCCTCCACGATGTGCGTTTGGGAACATTAGCGAGACACCGCCGAACGTCAAGAAAACGCAAAGGGGCAGGGATCTTGAGATCCCCGCCCCTTCGGCGGTCTTCACGATGTCAGGTCAGACCTGACGAGGTGTGTTCAGTATCCAACGGCGACGAAGTCGGCCTTGATGTCGCCAGCGGCGATGTCGACGAGGAGCTGATCGACCTCGGCGCGCAGCTCATCGGACACACGGTCGTCCCAGTCGTGGTACGGGGCCAGGCCAACACCGTCGTTGGCGAGGTTGCCAACGACCGGGCCGGCTTCCCAGGTGCCCGCGCTGCTCTCGGCGATCGAGTCGGTCACGAACGAAGCAATCTTCTTCTCGACCGTGGTCAGCCACAGCGACGCGTACTGCTGGTCCATGGCGAAGAAGGCGTCGGAGTCGACACCGATCAACGCGGCTTCGATGCCGAGGTCGTTGATCGCGTCACCGGCGGGGAGGTTGATTGCGCCACCGACCGGAATGATCATGTCGCAGTTCTCCTGGAACAGGCTGTCTGCCTGGCTCCGGGCGAGGCCCATGTCGGTGAAGCTGCCGGTGAAGGTGCCGTCTTGTGCTTCGACGTCCCAGCCGAGGACGTTGACGTCAGCGCCCTTGACTTCGTTGTAGTGGGCTGCACCACGGGTGAAGCCGTCCATGAAGATGGCCACGGTCGGGAAGTTCGCCCCGCCGTAGGTGCACAGCACGCCGGTCTGGCTGACGCCAGCTGCGAGGTAGCCAGCGGCGAATGCGGCTTCGTCGGTCTGGTACACGAGTTCACGCACGTTCGGGAGTCCGAGCGGTGCGAAGGTGTCGGGGTCGCTGAGGACGTTGTCGACGATCGTCCAGGTGATGTCGGGGTGGGCAACGGCGCCGGTTGCGGTGACTTCGCCGAGGTCGAAGCCGACCGTGACGATGTGCTCGCAATCCTGGTCGACCATCTGGTCGACGCTCGCCTGGTACTGCGCAGCCTCACCGGGCTCGATGAAGAACGAATCTTCGGAGGCGGTTCCTGCAGCGACGGCGTCCTGGACACCTTGCCATGCGCTGGCGTTGAAGCTCTGGTCGTCAACACCGGCAAGGCCGGTGACGAGGCAGGTCTTGATGCCTTCGCCGCTCGCTGCGTCGGCGTCAGCCTCGTCGGCACCGGCGTCTGCGTCGTCCGCTGCGACGGTGTCCTCGGTCGTGTCTTCTTCGGTCGCGCTGTCCTCGTCGGAACCGCATGCGGCGATTCCGAGAGCGGCAACGACGCCGAACGCGAGCATCTGCTTGCTCTTCTTCATGTTCTCCCCTTAGTGGAATGTTGTTTCCCGGAAACCCGGGTGTTCACGTGAACACATAAAGCTACCCCCGGGTATCGGTGGGGGAAAGCGCGATGTGACCTTCGGCCCGCTTTGTCACACGCCGTTGACGTTGGCGTCACACGGTGGGAGTCAGCTTGCTCGCCCCTTCGTCGTCTTCTTCTGCGTCGCCCGAATCTGTGCCGTCCGAATCCGTGTCGTCACTCGTCGACTCGGTGTGGGCCAGAGCTCGGCTGCTTTCCCACCACCACCAGATGACTGCGGGCGTCGCGAGCAGCATCGGAACTCGTAGCGATGTGATGTGTCCGAGCACCATGAGGACGAGAATTCCTGCGATCCACACGCCGGCGACGCGATTCGCCCAGCTCATTTCCGGGTCGTCACCCGAACGGCCGAGAACACTGAGCATTCCCCAGACGAACCCGTTGATCGCGAGGCCGACGAAGGTGGCGGTGAGCAGTTCCTCCGGATCGCTGAATCGCTTGGCGATCTCGCTGGCCAGCGCCACTGCCACGACCCACAGCACGAGCGTGCTCGGCGTGAGTCGAGGAAGCACGCGGTACAGCGACACGGAGTTGGGGAGCTTGTCGGAAACGAGCCGGATGGCCGAACCGAGCAGCGACAGGCCGGCCACGAGCAGCAGTGGCCACCGCAGCCCCATGTACGGGGTGAGGACGAACACCATGACCGCCGTCTTCACCATCAACGACAGGACCCGCTGACGCATGCTCGGGCCGTCATCGGGAATGAAGGTGGTGGTCAAGAGGCGCTCTGGGTACTGATACGACGCGAACCGTTCGATGACATAGCGACCGGCGAGTGCGATGAGCGCAACGAGGGCCAGCCCCCGGCCACGCGACCCGATCGGCAGGTCCAGTCCACTGAGTGCTGGAAGCGCACCCGTCACGAGCTGGATCGTCCAGGCGGCCATCAGCGAGCCGACGACGACTTCGGCGACTCCGTCCCAACGAGACGACAGACTTGCTTCGCCGCGACGACGGAACTGGCGAGTTGCCGACGCAACGAGCGGGGCTGCGAACCAGAGCGATGTGACGCCCAGCATCGTGCGAACCGCATCGGGCGAATCGATACCGCCACGCGCGCCCACCATGATCCAGAACACGAGCGCAGCGGTGATGCCGGCAGTGGAATCGGCGATTCCGACCACGATCAGCGTCGCCATCAGCGCGAACGACGGGGCGAGCGCCAGCCCGCCGGTCTGACCCGCCGCCAAGAATCCGAGCACTGCGCCGAGGTACGGCACGAGCAGCCAACCCGACCCGAAGATCGCTCGGATCGTCGACCCGTCGGCCAGGGTGCGCGCAGCCAGCGGCGAGACGGGGTGAATTCGCTCCGCGGTTGCCAACGTCACGCGGTCCACAACGGTGGTGGCGGGGAGCTTCCAACTCGGAGATCGGTCTCCCCAGGCGAGGTCCTCGTCGGTGCCGTCGATGGCGGTGGAGTCACCGCTCGCGACCTTGCCCTTTCCCCGCCCGCCCTTTTCTGGGCCACCGGTGGCCACCTGCGTGCGCTCGGCCTGTGTCATGCGTCGCGGCATGGTTCGGCTGCCGTTCGGCGAGGTCGGGCGACGAATGCCCTGACCGGTTCCACCTGATGCGCCCGTGGCTCCTGCAGCGGCAACGGCGCCGAGCGCGGTGAGCAGCGCGAACGCCTCGACTCCCGTCTGGACCGAATCGTCGAGCTCGTCGACCGCTTCGAATTCGCGGAGGCCGGTTTCGGGATCGATGGCGCGTTCATCGGCCTGTTGCGTGACGGTCGGAGCCGCTTCGGTCACGGCGGCAGTCGGCGCTGGATCGGGGGACGCGGCGTCGGCGTCGGCATCGAGCGACGCAACATCAGCATCGGGGTCGACGTCAGTCTCATCGGCCAGTGCCTCATCGATCGGTTCGTCGTCGATGTCCGCCAATGGGTCGCCGACTCGCGCCACCGTTCCGTCGTCGGCGATTGCGAAGTGGGAGGCAGCGTTGATGAAGCCCTCTTCGGTCTCTCCGGTCAGCACGATGCGGTGTTCGCCTTGTTCGAGGCTGTCTGGAAGCTGCACCGACGTCGAGAACGAACCGTCATCGGCAACCGTGAACGATCCCAACGCAACCGGATCCGAGAACATCGTGACGTCGACGGACACTCCGGGTAGGAATCCCTCGCCTTGCGCCACGACTTCGCCACCCGCCGCCTCGACGCCAGCCGAGAGTGCGACCTCGACGACGATCGCGACGTTGCCGTCATCGAAGTCGTCGACCGAGGTGACGGTCTGGCGACGCCCGTCGGGCAGTTCGAGCACCAGTGTTGCCTCGGACACGTCGATGTCATCGAGGTCGATGGTGAGGTTGCCGTCGGCATCGACCGGCACCTCGATCGTGGTGCCGTCAGGAAGGGTCAAGGTCGCGATGCTCCCGGCCGGAAGTCCGGTGATCAGCAGGCCGGATTCTCCCTGTGTTGGAAAGCCGACCACGAGAAGATCGTCACTCGTCACCACGGCGCGATCGGCGCTGGACTCCGCCGTTGCCGCGATGGTGGTCGTGACCGCGGTGCTCGTCGGCGAGTCCTGATCGGTGGTCGGCGCTGTCGTCGATGCGTTGGTGTTCGTTGGCTGGGTGACGGTCGGCGTCTGCGGTCGCGCGGTCGTGGGGGTCGTGGTGCCCGATACAGGCACCGTTGCCGTCGTCGTCGATGGCGCCGTCGTGGTGGTTGCGGCGGTCGTGGTCGTCGTGGTCGGCACCGTCGTGGTGGTGGGCGTGGTGGTGGGCGTGGTGGTGGTCGTGGTGGTGGTCGTGGTGGTGGTCGTGGTGGTCGAACTGGTCGTGGTGGTGATGGCGGGGAGCACGTCGATCGACTTGGTGACGGTCGGCGCAGCCGCCCACATCGCGTTGCCGGGTTGCGAAGCAACGACGGTGCACGTGCCCGATGCGGGAAGCGAGAGCTGAGTGCCGCTGACGGCGCAACTGGATTCACCCGATGCGGCGAAGGTGACCGTGAGCCCGCTCGACGCGGTTGCTGACAGGGTCAGTGGACTGTCTTCCTGGGCGGTTGCTGGTGGGGCGAACGAGATCGTCTGAGGGTCTTTGGTGACGTTGAACTGCAGCGGGGCGACCGAAGTGAGCGGAGCAGCACCCTGACTGAAGTCGATGCTGCACGAACCCGCAGCGAGCAACTCGATGAGCACGATGCCGACAGAGACACCGCCGACCGGAGCGCACACCGATGGCGTGGCATTGGAGGCAGTCACCGGGTCGCTCGAGTCGGAGGTGATCTGAATCTCGGCCTCCTGGTCTGAGAGGGGATACGACGAGCTGACGCCTGTCACCTCCAAGATCGGGGCGGTCGGAGCACCCAGCACTTCAAAGCTGATCACTTCGTTCTCGGTCTCTTCGATGTTGAAGACGGTGAACGTGCAGGTGCCTTCGGCGTAGAGCTCCAGGAACTGTGTGCCGACACCGATGACATTGTCGATCAAGAACGGTCGACAGATCGTCGGAGTTGCGAGCGTCTGGATGAACTGCTGGCTCGGGTTGTCGGCGCTCAGCGTGTACGGGATGCTCGAATCCGTGACGCGTACCACCGGCTGAATGGCGAGCTGGAACGTTGTCGCCGCTTCGATCGGGCCCGGTGCGAGGGGAACGGTGGCAAGGAGCGCAGCGGCTGCCAGCGCCAGTCGCCTCGCCCGTCGCCGTGTGGTCGTCTCGTGTGTCGCCCGCCCGAAAATCACGGCGAGAAAATACACGGGGCGCCGGCGCTGTCAGCAAGGTCGGGACACATTGTCCCGAGCGGCGACCCCGTTGCCGGGGAGGTTGCCGGGGAGGTTGCCGAACGTGTCGGCTCCTCATCGTGCCACTCAACGTGGGCAGCAACCCCGTATCGTGGTGATCGATGTCCGCTTCGTCGACGCCACGCTCCGCTGCGGATGGGGCTCCCAACTATTGGGCTCGTCGTGCTGGCGCGTTGATGATCGTGGTCGTGGTGGGCTACGCCCTGGTGATGGCGATTGGTTCATTCGTCGGCGGTGACGGCGACACCGTTGCCTCGAACGGGCTGGAACCTGTTGGGAGCGACGATGCCTCGCCAGCCACGACCACCGACGAGCGTGCCGACGAAGCTGCCGAAGACGAACAGACCGACCTGGATTGCTCGGACGCGGCCAACGACGCGCTGTGCGCGGACCTCGGACTCACCAGTGGAATCAACGTCACCGACGACGTCGAACTCGATTCCGACGGCGACGGCAATGTGGAGACGGACGCCGAAGCCGAAGCAGTCGACGCTCCGGCATCCACCGGGCCGCCCACCTCGGCAAACCCGGCCAAGGTGTACATCGTGGGCGATTCCGACGCCGGCACGTTCGGTCCCTATCTCCAGACGTTGCTCGACGGCACGCTCGTCACCACCAGCGAACTCAACTACAAGGTGTCGTCGGGTCTGGCCCGACCGGACTTCTTCAACTGGCCCGAAGAGCTGAAGGCAAAACTGCCCGAGGTGAACCCCGACATCGTGGTGGTCACGTTCGGCGGCAACGACGCTCAGGGCCTGTCGCTGCCGCAAGAAGAGCTCGAGTTCATCATCGGTGATCCGTTGCAGAACGAAGCTGAGTGGAGCACCGAGTACGAGCGTCGGGCCGGCGAGGTCATGGATATCTTGCTCGAGAACGACCGGCACGTCATCTGGGTCGGCATCCCGAACGACGACAATCCGGAGGTCACCGCGAAGCTGGCCATTCAAGACCGCGCGGCAAAGGCCGCAGCCGATGCACGCCCCGGTGTGGTGTTCGTGGACGCGTGGGCCCGGTTCTCCGGACGTGACGGCAACTGGGCCGAGTTCGTGATCGACCCGCGCGACAACACGGGCAAAGACGTGCGGGCGAGCGATGGGTTCCACCTCAACCAGAACGGTGCCGAGATCCTGGCCATCGACATTGCGATCGAAGTCCAGAAAGAACTCCGCGAAATGGGCGCTGCGCTCTGATCCATTCAGCGCTCTGATCATGTAGCGCTCTGATCATGTAGCGCTCTGATCCGTAGCGCTCTGATCCATACAGCTGGGTGAGCGAAGACCGCGACTCGCTCGTGGGTCAGAACCCTGCGGCTGCTCGCTTCTTGGAACCGGACCGCCGCACGGCGGTGACGATGATGATGATCAAGCCGAGCACGAATCCGAGGCCGCCGATGATGAACGGCACCACGATCGTGCGAACCAGGTCGCCGGCGATCGACTTGCCGATGGCAACGCGTGAGTCGGTCTGGATCCGGTACACGCCGGAGCTGTCCGCGTCGAACGTGAACGCTGCTTCACCGGATCGGCCGTTGAAGTCGTAGTTCAACCCGCCGAGGTAGATCGACGTGGCAACGGGTTCGCCATCTGGTGAGGTGATCGTGACGTTCGGGAAGAACGATCCGCCTTCGCTGTAGACGACGTACTCGCCGGGCGAGTTGATGCTCACGCCGCCACCGTCGGACGACACGCGTTGGAAGTCGCTCACCGAGTTCGAGATCCCGATGAACCCGAGCACCATCCAGGCAATGGCGCCGATGGCACCCAGTGCAATGACCCCGCCGCCGATCCAGAACCAACGTGCTTTCGGGCGGATTTCCGCCTTGGGGCTGGCAAAGCCGGGGGCTCCCGGTGCGCCGGGGGCACCGGGGGCACCGGGCGGCGGCCCATAACTTGGGGGCTGGTTGTCGTAGCCGGGTGGTGGCGCGCCATAGCTCGGTTGCTGCGCTCCGTATGCCGGGGGAGGCGCAGGTTGTGGAGGCGGTGACGGGTTGTTGGGGTACTGAGGCGATGGTGGCGGGACCTGACTCATGACGTGATCATCGCACGCTGAGCTCACCGAGTGACGTTCGACAAAAGTGCCAGGCGTGCAAAGTGCCAGGCGTGCAAAGTGTCGGGCGTCAAGAGTGCCAGGCGCGAAACCTGCCAGGCACATGTGACGATCTATTGGGCCTGGCCGCGCGCCTGGATCTTCTGGCGCCGCTCGGCGACCTTGTCGGGGCTGAACTGGGACCGGCGCCAGGCTCGGCCGTCGCGCGACTCGGTCTCCCAGTCGTCGTCGTTCGTGGCGATTGCGGCGTAGGTCTCGCGAATCTGGCGCACGCCGTCCTGTTCGTTGCCGACGATGTCCGCCGCGAGTTGGCGTGTGAATGGCATCAACTCGTCGTGGGCCACGACGTGGTTCACCAACCCGAAGTGGAGTGCTTCATTCGCCAGCATGAAGTTGCCGGTGAAGCTCATCTCGCGTGCTCGACGCACACCGATTGCCTGGGGCAGCAGCACCGTGAGACCCCAGCCGGGCATCACCCCGACACGTGCGTGGGTGTCGCCGAACTTGGCATGCTCGCTGGCGACCAGGAAGTCACAGTTCAGCGCCAGTTCGAATCCGCCCGTGACCGCAACACCATTGATGGCGCCGATCAGCGGCTTCGTCAGCTTCGGGAACGGCCCGCGAACCCCGTCGGAATTCACGCTGCCATCGGCGCCGCTGCCGTCCAGGTTGCCGCCGGTCGATCCGAGTTCTTTCAGGTCGAGGCCGGCGGTGAACGCCGGGTCGGCGCCGGTCAGGATCAACACGTCGACATCGTGATTCGACTCCGCACGCCGCATTGCCTCCGACAACTTGCCCAACACCTCGCTCGACAGCGCGTTGCGCGCACCTGGCCGGTTGATGGTGACCGTCGCGATTCGTTCAGACACCTCCAGAAGGACGACGTCATCGTCGGTGAGGGTCGCTGCAGAGAAGTCGGTGGCGCTCATCGCCCCATCATGGCGTCAGTCGTCGTGTGGCAAGAAGGCCAGGCCCAAGTCGCCGAGCTGCACGAGGCTGGCCGCAATCCATCCGCCGAGCGCTCCGAAGTGATCGTCGAGCAATGTGCTGCGTCCGTCGGCGACCGTTTCCACCGCCAACTCGTAGAGGCCCTCGTAGCCGACTTCGATGGCGTGTTCCGCGATGAGGTCGAGCGGGTCATCAGGGTCGGGGTGCGCAATCTCACTGGTGAGTGCTGACCGCTCGAGGCGATCGTTGCCGATACTTCCCGAGTGCGCAGGCAGCACGGCATGAACGCGCTCGGGCAACACCGCATTGCTCAGTTGCTGCATCCGCAGCACGACTTCGATCTCGATTGCGGGTTGCCGTTCGAGTTCGTCCTCCACGTACCAGCGGCGATACGCCGCCTGACTCCATGCGGGCCAAACGAACGTGATGTGCGCAACGATTCGTGGGGGCTCGCCTTCGCCGGGGAGTCCGTAGCTCGTCTCCCAGGTGAGGTCACCCGAGAGGACGTCTGACTGGAAATGCTCTTCGAACGGTTGGCGTTCGAGAAATGCCGACTCGAAGGCATCGCGCAACGCACTGATCGCATCGGTGAACACGTGATCGAGCATCCGCGTGAAATCTATCGATGCAACGAATCGGTGAGCGACGCCGCATGCCATGATCCATTCATGGCTTTAGTACTGACCGATATTCGCGACGGCGTCGCAACGCTCACCTTGAACAATCCCGATGAGCGCAACACGCTCACCGCGCCGATGGTCGAGGAGATCCTTGCGGCGATGGATGCGTTCGAAGCTGATGAGAGTGTCGGCGCGCTCGTGGTCACGGGATCTGCTCCGGCGTTCTGTGCGGGTGCGAATCTGGGCAACCTGTCCGAAGCAACGGGCGAGAGCCTGGGTGTGATCTACGAAGGTTTCTTGCGGATTGCTCGGAGCCCGCTGCCGACGCTTGCTGCCGTGAACGGCGCTGCGGTGGGGGCTGGCGCAAACCTCGCGCTCGGCTGTGACGTGCGGATCATCGCGGACGAAGCACGGATCGACACCCGGTTCCTCGACCTCGGCATTCATCCCGGCGGTGGCCACACGTGGATGCTTCGCCGCATCGCTGGCCCACAGGCCGCCATGGCGACCGTGGTGTTCGGCCAGATCCTCGGTGGAAAGGAGTGCGAGCGGGTGGGCTTGGCGTTCCGTTCCGTCCCGCGGGCCGAGCTGGCAGACGTGGCTCAGGAGTTCGCTGCTCGCGCAGCGTCAGCGCCGCGAGAACTGGTGATCGAGACCAAGGCCACCATCAAGGCCATGGCCGACATCGACAACCATCCCGATGCGGTTGCTCGTGAGCTGGTGCCGCAACTGTGGTCCACGAAGCAGCCGTGGTTTGCCGAGCGCATCGCCGCGCTCAAGGCCAAGATCTCGTCCAAGTCCTGAGCAACATCGCCATCCGACCTCGCACCTTCGAACCACGGACTGTTCGACCGGTTCGCAGAATCCGAGGTTGGGTCAGGTGTCGGGGAGTGAGCGTTCCAACGTGGTGATACTGGATGCCACACGTTTCCGGTCCTGCGCTGTCGACTCGTAGCTCGGGTCGAATGCTGCACGGTCCAACATCGAGGCCACTTCATCAGCGAGTAGTTGGGGCGCTGCCGTGTTGCTCAGGGCGGTGTTGCTCAGGGTCGTGTTGTCTGCGTTGTGGCGAGCCCAACGTTCGGCGAGTCGTGACGCGGCGTCGGGAGCGGTCACCGCTTCGGGTGACAGCGCCATGAACCGGTCATGCAGTAGACCCCACGGGCCACGCTCGCGCCGTCGACGCTGCTCGGTCACCCAGCGGATGGCAGCGAGCATGCCCGCGATCAGCCCGATCGCGCCAGCGGTTTCGAGCGGCTTGGACAGCACGCCGGAGATCAACGCGGTCGCCGCGTCGGCGCCAACGGTCGTGCGCTGTGCGTCGCCGGCGAGCGGGACCTCGGCGGTCGGGTCGAATGCCTCCCACCCGGTCTCGGGGAACCACACTTCGACCCAGGCGTGAGCGTCGCTCGCGCGCACCGCGAAGACGCCAGAGATTCGATCTCGCTCGCCAGGGATGTAGCCGGTGGCCAGGCGAGCCGGGACGCCCTGAGAGCGCAGCATCACCACGAGTGACGACGCGATCTGCTCGCAGAATCCGCGCTGCGACCCGAACAGGAAGTCGTCGACTGCATCACCGTCTGGAACCGGAGCGTTCAGGTCGTACTCGGTGTTCAGCGCCAGCCAGTTCTGATACTTGATGATGGTGTCGTACGTGGAGCCCTCGACTCGCAGATCGGCTGCGAGATCCAACGTGCGCTGGCTCGTCGAGTCCGGGATCGTCAAAAAGCGTGAGATGTTCCGCGAACTGGCGAACTCGCCAAACCGGTCGCCGAGGTCACCCTGGGCTCGCAGACTCTCGGCCGTCACGTTCACTCGCTGCGAGACAACGGAGTAGATGGTGCCTTTGGCCAGGTTTCGATCAGCACGGATGGCGCCGTCGGTGCGGGTGGTGACGCTGCCGTCGAAGAGCACGGTCTCGACTCGCCCGGCCCCGAAGATCACGTTCGGGAGGTCGGTCTCGGCGGTGTAGGTCTGGATGAACTGGTCGGTCGGCGTGCCCGATGCCGGCATGTCGCCGGGGGTTGCCAGCACGTTGACGCGTGGACCGCTCACCTGGCGACCGGCTTCCGGTGTGACGGTCCACACCCGGCCGTCGAACTCGGTGAACACCTGGCCGCGCCAGAAGGCGGGCTCGGGTGCGCGGACGCGCATGACGATCTCGTCGCCGAGGTTGCCGCGCACCGAGGTGTCGAGCGTTTGCGAGAAGCCGGGGTAACCGGTGGTCTCGCCGATGGCGCCTCGCGGTGGTGGGCTGCCGTCGGTGCTGGGAGGAGTGGGAGCGGCGGGGCTGCCGTCAGGCCCGAGGAGTGCGCCGGTGTCGTTGGTGACCGCTGCTGGGGGAGAGAGCGCAGGGAGTCCGAGGTTTGCGGGTCCGTCGGGGACCGGCACGAGGGTGGCGAGGCCGATGGTTGCGGCCAGGCCGGCAATCGCCCACCCGATGATCGGTCGCAGGCGGTGCAGTGACAGCGCGGTGCTGGGTTCGCGGAGGCGGCGGTCATCAGCGGGATCGACGTCGCGGGTCGAACACGTCGCAATGATCGCGAAACCCCACCCCAGCATCCACCACGCAACGTTGCCATCGATGCGCAGGCCGGTTGCATAGGCGGTGACCACTGCGGTGATTGCGAGGTGCACACGTGCCGTGCGTCGATCGGAGATTTCGGCGCCGTGGAGTACGACGAGGAGGAGCAGGAGATCGGGCATCGGCCCGCGGAGCGCTTCCACGAGCGCGGTCACCCCGGAGGATTGGATTGCGATCCTTGCCAGTGCGCCCACGGCGAGCAGGGCGACGCCGATGCGTACCCACAGGGGGCGGCGTCCGGCGCACGCTCGGATCGAGACCACCGTTGCAATCGCGACGCCGATGGTGATGATGCCGCGCATGGCCACGGTTTCGTTCAGTGCACCGAGCAGCATCTGGAGCGAGATCCATGCGGTGACCGCGGTCAGGATGCGGCGACGTACCGAGACGATGTTGTCGTCCTCGGCCACGCCGAGGCGTGGGATCGCGCGTCGCCAGACCGGCACGCGCTGATCGGCGGGATGCTCATCGCGCTGGCGTTGCGCGGCGATGGCGGACCAAGTCATCACGTCGTCGTGATCGTGAATGTCGACGACCTCGTCCGCACCGATTCGCAGCGCGACTCGGTGGCCGTGACGCAGACCTTCTTCCATGGTGAAGCGAAGTCGAGCTGCGTCGATGTCGACGTCGAGTTCCCACCTGGTGTCGGAAGCCGCAGTTCGTTCATGGGCGATGAACTCGCCGGAGCGAAGCGACGACGCCCAGTGGATCGACTGCTGGCCCTCTCCCGGCCGCCAGGGGCGCGTGCCATCGAGGTCGCCGGTACGGGGTCCGTTGCCTGAGGTGTCGATGCCCGGGTCGGTATCGGCAGAGTGGTCGACCGTGGCGACTGGCCCGTCAGGTGTCGGAGCGACGTGGATCGTGTCGATGCCAATGGCGCCCCGTCGCTGCCACCACACCAGGCCCGGACTGCCGGCGCTGCGCATGACGATGTCCACTCGGTCGACCTCACCAGGGCTGGCGAGCGTGACGTTGACGGGGGTCGGGCCACGCTCGTGCAACGTCACCATTGCGTCGAGGACTTCGACCTGAACCGGTGCACTGCGCCGGGGGAGTGGCGAGTGATGGATCAGCAGCGTCACGTCATCGCCGGTGGTGCCGGCGGTCGGAGCGGTGATGCCGGTGATGTCGACGGAACGAAGCCGCCAGCGTCCGGCAACGAATCCGCCGAACATCGCGACGAGTGCTGCCACGAGCAACAGCACGACTGCGGCGGCGCCGGTGAGACGTGCGATGGCGAGCCCGACGATCCAGGCAGCGACGAACGCAAGCGATCCTGGGGACACTCCAGCGGGGCGAAGACGCCGCCATGTCGTCGCGCGCGTGGTGTCGGAGTCCGAACCGTTGTCTGACGGAGCAGGCCGATCGTCGAGTACGTGCATGTGTCGTCAGGCGGTCGGGGCTGCAACGGATGCAACGCATTCCGCAACGAGGTGTGCTCCAGCGGTGGTAGCGCCGTTGGCGTCCGCCACGAGCACGCGGTGGCCGAGCGACGTGACTGCGAGTGCAGCGATGTCGTCCGCAACGACGTAGCTGCGGCCATGCAACACGGCGCGCGCTCTGGCGAGCGCAATGAGTGACACTCCCGCACGCGTCGATGCGCCAAGGCGAGCCGATGGATGCTGTCGCGTGGCGGTCAGCAGATTCACGACGTATGAGCCAATCGCATCCGACACGTGCACGTTGGAAACGCTTGCCTGGATTGCCTCGACGATCGCCGGAGTGGTGACCGGCTCGATGGCGTTGAGCATGCCGCGCCCGCGACGGCCGGTCAGCACCTCGAGTTCGAATTCGGGGGCTGCACGTCCGGGTGTGACGACAGCAGCGAAGCGATCAAGGGACCCTTCACCAAGCCCGTAGGTGCCGGCGATCTCGATGGGGTTCTGCGTGGCCACGAGCATGAACGGAGTCGGGAGCGAGTGGACCTGACCGTCGACCGTGACGGTTGCTTCCTCGGCCGCCTCGAGCAACGCCGACTGTGTTCGTGGTGTGGCGCGGTTCAGTTCGTCGAACACGACGACGTTGGCGAATATCGGCCCGGCACGGAAGCGCAACGTCGTGGCGTTCACCTCGTCGGTGGTCGGCATCATCGCGCCGACCACGTCACCGGGGAGGAGGTCAGGCGTGCCTTGGATGCGAGCAAAGGAACCGCCTGCGGCGCGTGCGATCACCTGCGCAAGCAGCGTCTTGCCGACGCCGGGGATGTCTTCGATCAGCAGATGGCCGCGGGCGAACAGCGTGGCGACGGCGACTTCGGCAATGCCGTGCTGGCCGGCGACGACGGCGTCGATGGCGCCGATCAGTCGGGCGCCGACATCGCGAGCATCGATGCGCTCGTCCACGTGAGCGGCGACCGGTTCAGCGCTCGGAGCGCTCGGGGGTGCGGCGGCGGGACCAGCGGTGCTGGGTGGGGCAGGCAGTGATTGCACGGTGAGTTCATCGGCGCGTTCAAGCTGTGTCTTGACACCTGACGATTGCACTTTCGTACCTGTTTTCCACGTCGTTGATCCGCGGTTCTGCCGCTCCACGTGACCACAGTTTCACCACCTGTGACGTGACTACCGTCACAAAAAAGCGCGCACGATCGTTACACAAGGCAAACGAAATGGAAACGCGACGTGACGTACTGTCGTCTTCACAGGAACCGAATCCACCGCGGCGTTATCAACCTGTGCCGCAAAGTAGGAGGTCACCAATGAGCCAGCGACATCACGATGCGAAAGCGATGAAGTTGCCGAGACAAGAACGACGTGCGCACGCTCACAGCGAGCGACACCGAATTCATGTCGAGTTGCAAAGCGTCGCGCAAACCGTGTCAGCGGGAGTTGCTCCCGAGGATGTTCACGAGCCAGGAAGCGCCTGGAAGCCGTCGCATCAGCACGACGCAGAGGTTGCCAAGAGCAAACTCGCCAAGCGCAACCGCACCAAGCGACATTGGAAGACCAAAGAGTGGAAGCGGCGAACGCAGTTGCGCCTCGAGAAGGTGCAGGCGCTGCAGATGACCCGGGACAACCCGGGCCTCGCCGGTTTCTGACCGCCGATTCAGCTCAACCGAATCGATTCAGCTCGCCGTTGCGGGGGAGCTGTTCACCGTGACGCCGTCGTTGCTCGGGCATGTGCCCGGGCGGCGACGGCGTTTTGGTACTCCCGGACCCGTTGGAGTTTCAAGTCCTCGTACCCGCGGATCTCCATCGGGAGTGCCAATGCCGTGGCCGCCTCGTCGATTTCGGTGGGGTGGTTGGCGAGATGCTCGACTTCCTCGCTGACCTGCGTGAGGAAATCGCTGACGAGGGAGCGTTCGATCGTGCGCAACTCGGTGTGCCCGAACGGATCGAGGCGGGTGCCGCGAAGGCGTTTCGCACGAGCGAGGATCGCCATCAACGGCCTCCCCACTGTGTCCGAGACGCCGATCTTGTCGTTGCGGCCGAGTGCTTTGAGCAACGGCGGATGCAGCCGCCACGTGACGTGCGCGCTCGAGCCGCCGACCCGCTCAGCTGCGGCGCGTGACTCCGGAGCGATGAGCAGGCGGGCCACTTCGTACTCATCTTTGTACGCCATCAACTTGTGCAGCGATCGAGCTACCACCATGGTGAGCTGAGGGGCCGCGCGCTCCACCTGTTCCACGGTGTCGAGGAAGGCAGCGGCGTAACGGGCGTGCTGGTATCCAACGAGATCGGCCGTCAGCATCTCGATCGTCGATCGGTGCTCGATGGGGAGCGAGCCATCACCCATCGACTCGACGCGGCGAGCAAGCGAGCGAGGGAGTGGATCCACCTCGACCACCGGGCTCGCGGTGGGGCGCATCGCTGCTGCGGCGTTCACCGAAGCGGCGTCCACGATCCATGCTCGGCCCCAGCGCAGGGCTTGCACGTTTGCCTCGACGCTGACACCGTTGAGCCGAATTGCCTCTTCGACGCACTCGGGCGACACCGGAATCGCACCGTGCTGGATCGCTACGCCGATGATGAAGATGTTCGACGTTGCAGCAGATCCCAGCAGTGACTCGGTGAGCGCTCCGGCATCGGCCAACCGCGTTGCGTCGGCATCGGTGGTGGCGTCGAGTCGATCGCGCAGTGTGGTTCCGTCCGGTACTCGTCGATCCGGCCGCCCGATCATCGAGCCCGTCGGCGTGGCCGTGGTCGAACCAACCGCCACGGTGTGGCCGAGTCCGCACACGTCGAGGTTGCGGTCGGTGGTGGCGGTGAGCAGGTCGAAGGCCAACAGCACATCGGCGGTGTGATTGCCGAGCAGATTGGTTGCCGGCGTTGCAGCCGTTGACAGTCGGAGGTCGCTGACGACCGGCCCTGCTTTTTGTGACAGACCGGTCTGGTCGAGGCCTCGACTGTCGAAGCCATCGAGCATTGCTGCGGTCGCCAAGATCTGTGCTGCCGTCACCACGCCGGTGCCGCCGATGCCGGCAATCCGCACGTCCACTCCCTCAGCGGGGACCCGAAGTATCGGTGTGGGAAACTCGTCGGGGGCCGTGGGCATCTCGAACGGATCGTCGACGTCGGCGCCTGCCTCAACGGTCATGAAGCTGGGGCAGTCGCCGCCCAGACACGAGAGGTCGAGGTTGCAAGTGGTCTGGTCGATGGTGGTCTTCACGCCAAGTGGGGTGTCCACGGCTTGGACCGACAGGCAGTTGCTCACCTCGCCGCAGTCTCCGCATGCTTCGCAGATTCGATGATTGATCACGACGCGCGCCGGGGGTGTGGTCAGTTCTCCACGTTTGCGATGCCGTCGATTCTGTGCGGCACAGGCCTGATCGTGGATGAGAACGGTGACGCCGCGCACGTCGGCGAGCACCGTCTGCGCTTCGACGATCCGGGTGCGATCCCACACCTCCACGGTTCCCGCAGCGTCCCGCGGGAGGTCGGTCGCGCGATATCGATCGAGGTCTTCGGTCGTGATGATGACCCGACCGACGCCGTGGCCGATCAAGATGCCGGCGATGTCGGGAACGCTGAGTTGACCGACCGGGTCCTGGCCCCCGGTCATGGCGACGGTGCCGTTGTGGAGCAGCTTGTACGTGATGTCCACGCCCGCCGCGATCGCCGCCTGAATTGCGAGTTGGCCGGAGTGGAAGAACGTGCCGTCGCCCAGGTTCTGGACGAAGTGTTCGCGATCCACGAAGGGCGCCATGCCGATCCACTGCGCGCCTTCGCCGCCCATCTGCGTGAGTCCGGCCGTCGTGCCGACTTTGTCCTCATCCATGAGCAACGTCATCGTGTGGCAGCCGATGCCGGCGCCCACGAGCGCACCGTCGGGAACTTTCGAACCCCAGTTGTGAGGGCAACCCGAGCAGAAATACGGCGAGCGCTCCACCGCCAGCGGAATCAGCACTCGCTCACGCTCCGGTGCTGCCGTGGGTCGCAAACGTTCGCCGAGTCGCTCGCCGAGGCGAGAACGAAGTGCGGGAACGATCCGATCAGCGACCAGCACCCCGTGATTCTCGATCAGCGAGGCTCCGAGATCGTCGCGCTTGCCGACGATCCGTGGCATGTTGGCTGTGCCGTAGAGGGCGTCCTTCATCAGGAGTTCGAGGGTCGGGTCCTTTTCCTCGACGACGACGATCTCGTCCAGGCCGGTTGCAAATCGTCGAGCCGCGTCCGCATCGAACGGCAGTGGGAGCCGGAGTTGCATGAGTCGGATACCGGCCGACGCAATTTCATCGTCGGTCTCCAGTCCAATGCGATGCAATGCCTCGATGACCTCTCCGTAGGTGACCCCTGATGCGGCGATGCCGATCCATGCGTCGCGACTTTCGATCGTCACCTGGTTCAAGTGATTCGCAGAGGAGTACCGCGCTGCGCGCTCGGCGCGCACCGTTCTGATGTCGCGTTCGATCGCCATGTTGAACGGCGGGAGGAGCCGTGCGTCGGGTGTGTGCGCGTCGGGTGCCCCGTCGATGGTCATGTCCGGAAGGACGATTTGTAACCGGTCGGGTGACACGTCGATCGTGCCCGATCCGTCAGCGACGGACGCAACGATCTTCATCGACGTCCACAGTCCAGTCGCTCGACTCATTGCGATTGCATGGCGACCCAGATCCAACGCTTCTTGCGCGTCCTTTGGATAGAAGACGGGGAGATGGAGGTCCATCAGTGCCAGATCCGAGCTGGACGGCACCGTGGAACTCTTGGCGCCTGGGTCGTCGCCGACGATCACCAACGCACCGCCATGAGGTGACGCGCCGGCGTAGACGCCGTGGCGGATGGCGTCACCGGCGCGGTCGAGTCCGGGTGCCTTGCCGTACCAGATGCCGAGCACGCCGTCGTGGTGAGCGTCGTGTTGCTCTGACGCCAGTTGGCTGCCCATCACCGCGGTTGCGCCCAGTTCTTCGTTCACGTTGGGTTGGACCACGAAGCGAAGCTCTGGCGCTGCAGCGCCCGCTCGCACGAACTCCTGGTCGAGCCCGCTCAACGGGGACCCCTGATAGCCGGAGGCGAACGCTGCAGTGTTCAGGCCGCTCGCCCGATCGGCGCGTAGCTGTTCGATCGGCAATCGGGCCAGTGCCTGGATTCCGGTCATGAACACCGTCGCCGCGTTCGGTGCGTAGCGATCGCTCAGCCGGTAGCCGGCTTGATTGGTAGCGGTGTCTGACATGTGTTCCCCTTGTCCAATTCGGTTGGGTGACGCTTCTTTGCCCGCGCCGACCACCCTCCCACCACTACGAGGTGGCGGCAAGAGGTCAGTTCACCGAACAGGGTGCTGAGTGCAACCCTTCGAGGGTTGACAAGGCGGTTCCGCAATAACTAAACAGATGTATCTAGTTATGAAGAGTGTCGACCCCGCCATATTTCCGGGCGAAACCGGACAGACATGAGTGCGCCGAGGCGTCGCTCCGACGGCGTTGCCACCAGGCGACGAATCCTCGACGCGACCATTGCGTTGCTTGCGGAGCGCGGCACGACCGGAACGGGGCTGAACCAGGTGGCGGCAGCATCGGGCGTGTCCTATGGCTCGGTCTACAACCAGTTCCGCAACGGAAAGGACGAACTCGTGAGCGAAGCAATCACCATCGCTGGCAGCGACATCGGCGCAGCGCTCGAGGCGGTGTTTGCGCACTCGGCAACGCTCGCCGAAGCCACAGCCACCATGTTCCACTACGGCGCAGCACTGCTCACCTCGAGCGACTTTGCCAGCGGCTGCCCCGTCGGCACGGCCATCGGCGACGGTCACCGCAGCGAAGCGATACGAGACGCAGCGGTCACGAGTTTCGACACCTGGGAAGCGCTGATCGCAACACGAGCTCAGGAGCTCGGGGTGGACGAGCAGGCCGGTACGCGATTCGCATCGCTTGCGGTCTCGTTGTACGAGGGGTCGCTCTTGATTTCCAAGGCGCGTCGGTCGACGGCGCCGATCGACCAGGCGCGAGAGCTCGCCGTGATGCTGTCGCAGGAGGCAATCGGATGAGAGCGCTGACATTTGTTGGGCCGGCACAGCTCGAGTGGCGCGATGTTGCTGAACCGGCAATCGCCGATGAGTGTGACGTCCTCGTGCGTCCCCTTGCCGTCGCTCGATGTGATCTCGACCTGCCGATCGCGATCGGGTTGTATCCCATGCCCGCCCCGTTCGTGATGGGCCATGAGATGGTGGGCGAGATCGTCGACGTCGGCCCCGGTGTCGAGCAGTGGTCCGTTGGCGATCGAGTGATCGTGCCGTTTCAGATCAGTTGCGGTGCGTGTCCGATGTGCGTTCGCGGGCTCACCAATGCGTGTGCAGCGGTCCCTTCTGGGTCAGCATTCGGATTCGGGTCGCGCGGCGGTGTCGACTTCGGCGGCGCGCTCGCCGAACTCGTCCGCGTGCCGTTCGCCGATCATCTGCTGCTTGCACTGCCCGACGCGATGTCACCTGAACGAGGGGCGGGCGTGCCCGACAACGTGTCCGATGGGTACCGCTGCGTTGCCGCTCCGCTTGCTGCGCTCCCCGGAGCATCCGTGCTGGTCGTCGGGGGGCTTGCGCAATCGGTAGGGCTCTACGCCGTGGCGGCAGCGATTGCGCTCGGGGCGGACCGGGTCCACTACGTCGATCAAGATGACACCCGGCTCGAAGCAGCTGAGATGTTGGGAGCAACCGTGGAGCGGTGTGGCCTCGATCAGCTCGTCGCGACCGAGCGATACCCCATCACCGTCGACGCCTGTGCACTCGATCAGGGGCGAGTGCACGCACTGCGCTCGACGAGCCCGTGCGGTCATTGCACCAGCGTGTCAGGCGGCGTCTCGCCACAGGCGGGGCTTCCGCTGCAGTCGATGTACCTGAAGGGCGTCACCTATGACATCGGGCGAGTGCACGGTCGAGCGACCGCACCCGCAGTCCTCGAACTGATGAGTGGCGGCATGCTCGACCCGCTTGCTGTGCCACACCGAGTCGTCCACCTCGACGACGCAGCCGAGGCCATGATGGAACCCGACGTGAAGATCATTTTCACCAACGATCCAACGGCGGTGCACTGACGGCTCAAGCGCGGGTGATCCACGAGCGCACGATGTCCGAGCGACGCAGTTGCCACTCCTCGCTCGTGATGCCGTAGCGGACGTGGTCTTCCCACACGCCGTTGATCTCGAGGTAACGCTGAGCAATGCCCTCCTCGCGGATCTCGAGCTTCTCCATGATCCGGCGGCTGCGTTCGTTGCGCGGAACAATGCACACCTCTACCCGATGCAGACCGAGCTGTTCGAACGCGAACTGCATCACGAGTGCCACACCCTCGACCGTGTAGCCGTGGCCGGCATGAGCCTGGTCGATCCAGTACCCGATCGTGCTCGACTGCATCGCGCCACGAATGATGTTGTTCAGGTTCACTTCGCCGGCCACCTCGCCGTCGACGAACAATCCGAACTGAAACGCCACGCCCGTGCCGCGGTCACGATCACGCTGGAGACAGCGTGAAGCGAATGCCGATTTGTCCGTCGTTGGATCGGGCTGATGCGGGAAGCGACTCGGCTCCCACACCGTCAGCCACTCACCGTTGCGCTGGCGGACTTCGCTCCACTGGCGAAAGTCGTTGACCGCGAGCGGCCGCATGGTGACACGCTGACCGAACAGATAGATCGGCGCGGGCGGGCGCGAAGGGTGTCGCAGCGCCACGTCAGCCCGCTTCGATCCCGATCGAGGTCAGTTCGAGGCGCCGCATGATGGCGAGAGTCGCACAGCACGTGCCGATGATCAACTCGACGTGGCTCGCGTCCAGGCCGGGATTGTGTATGCGCTCGTCGATCGGCTCGGCCACGAGGGTGCGGAACACCTCGTCGGCGTCAGCACGCTGGAGCCGGTAGCCGTCTGGCATGGCGTCAGCGCCGAGTTCGACGCGGGCGAGCATCACGACCAGGTCCCCGGTGACCGTCACCGACGGCGCATCCATCACCATGGGAGACTCGCGCACCACGTCATCGAGATGATCGATCACGATGCCGAGGGCATTGGTGAGCTGTTCGGGCGCCGGGCGCGTTGCTCGTTCCAGTTCCCGTTCCACCAGCGACTGCGGGCCGACGGGAATCGACCACTCGGCGCCGCCGACCATCATCAGGTCGATGGAACGTTCGTTGACCGCAATGCGCAGCGATCCGGGGGTCACGGCGTCGTGCTTTCGGTGTTCGTACTGCCGTCGCCATCCACTCCGTTGGACAGGTCGTGTTCGACAGAGTCGACGAGCGGCGCGCCGGGGGTTCCTGGAGGCACGCGGGCGAGCGTCCACCGGCCGATCTCGTCATTTCCGCCGGCGAGCTCGTTGGCCACGTGCGCATGGAGGCACTTCACGCCGATTCGTGTGCCGCCGACACCGCCAGAGGGGCGAGGCCCGACGTGGTCGAGCGGGATCACCGAATCGCGCTCGACTTCGTAACGCCGATGAATATCGAGGATCACATCAGGGTCCAGTTCGGCCTCGACTTCGTCGACGGTGCCCGTGGCCTCGATGCGACTCACCGCTTTCACCAACTGCTCGCCCACGAGGTAGAAGCGCGTCGGCATCGGAGTTCCGTCGTCGAGGAACGGTGCGTTGCGCACCACGACTGGATCGCCCGTAGTATCTCGCACCACCACATCGAACGCGCCACGAGGTGTGCGGCCCAACAACTCGGCCACCCGTGCGTGATCGTTCCCGTCGGGTGCGTTCATCAGCTCCGGCGGCGCAGGAAGAACAGGACGAGCAAGAGTGCCGCGACGGCTGGCGCCGCTCGCTTCATGATCGAGCTGCCGCTCACGTCCATCAGGTCGATCGGGTCGGCTGCCGGGCCATTGATCTTGCGGACGCCAGCATCATCGGCGTCGGTGGGGCTGGTCGGGGCGTCGGTGGTGCTGGAGGCAGTGGTGGTCTCAGCGGGCGCTGCATCGTCGGCGGCCTCGTCGGCGGATTCCGGTGCGGGCGCCGCAACACCGTCTTCATCGATCATGGTGTTGAGGTTGTCGGCGAATTGATCGATCAGCTTCGTGCTCACGTCACCGAGAATGCCGCGTCCGAACTGTGCGACCTTGCCGGTGATGTGCAGGTCGGTGGTGACCACGACCTTGGTGCTGGTCGGCGACAGGCTCTCCGCATGCGCGGTGATGTCGGCTGATGCATTGCCGCGGCCGCCCGTGTCGCGGCCCTTGCCCTTGAGCACGGCGCGATAGTTCTCGTCGTCTTTCTCGACGAAGTGAGCATCACCTTTGAACTGCGTGGAGATGGCACCGAGCTTCACCTTCACGACGCCGCGGTACACCTCGCCCTTGTCCGGATCCTGAGCGATTTCTTGCAGCTCGGCGCCGGGCAGGCACGGTGCGATCTTCTCCACGTCGGTGATGATCGGCCATGCTTCGTCGATCGGTCGATTGACGGTGAACTCGTTGTTCAATTGTTCTGCCATTTGGCCAGATCCTCCACGGTGTCGATGTCGTTCGGTGAACCAGAGCACGGTACTTCAACCACGAGGTCAGGACGAAGCCGCATCAGGCCGCGAGCGCCCTCATCGCCGGTGTGGTCGAGGAGTCCCCACGCGGTTCGGTGCAATGCAACGGGGTTGGCCCGCTTGCTGTCGTAGGTGGCGACGGCAATCGGATGGCTTGGGATTGCCTGCGCGGCCACGTCGCGCCAGGCTTCGGCGGTGATCCCGGGTTGATCCGCCAACCCGATCACCACGGTGTGCGCGTCGAGGGCCGCTGCTGCGTCGATGCCTGAGTGGACCGAGGTCATCTGGCCGTGTTCCCAGTTGCTGTTGTGGACCGTGTCGAGATCGGTTCGGCCATCGAGGGCGAGGTCGGTGGCGTCGAGGCGCCCGGTCACGACGATGACTCGCCCGATCGCAGCTTCGAGTGCTGTGGCGATGGCCCGATCCGCGACGCGTTCGCGGGGGCGGTGGATCGTTTCGGGCAGTTCCGCCGTCAGTTTGTGACCAAGGTCACGAAAGCGCGAACCGGCACCTGCGGCAAGGACGATGACCGCGGTGTCAGATGTCGCGTCGCGCCTGGTCATACTGCGTGTCCTTGGTGTCCGTGTGGGCATCTGAGCGACGGTTGAATGACGAAATCTGCCTCAAGATGTCGTTCAGGTAACAAAAACCGTCGACCGCGACTTCAGTGTTGCGGTTTTGTGTCGATATGTTACCTGTCCGTCACCGACTGTACGACTGGTCGACATGACGACGAAGACGGTCCGTTTGACGGGATCGCACACACTTCTCTCCTCGCTGACATGGCTTCGCTTCCCACACCTTCTCGTTCCGTGCGCCTGCGCCGCGGTCTGCGTGCCGGACTCGTCGTGCTCGCCTCGCTGTCGAGCGTGGTTGCAGTCACCGCCATCGACGCTGGCTCGGTCGGAGCGGAGTCACTGGAACTGCCGGTCAATGAGCTGGCTCCAGAGATCACCGCAGCAGCATCCGAAGCCGTCGATGCGCTCGATGCATTCTGGGCAACCGGTGAGATCGCTCACGAGCGCACGCTTGCGTGGCACCGTGCCATCGCTGCTCGTTACACGGCTCGCCAACTCGGCTACGACGAACTCGCCATGGTCGATGCCTGGAGCACCGCTCCACTCGGCCACCAGCGTGCGGTGCTCGGCGCACTGACGCAGGTTGGTGTGCCGTACCGCACGAATACTTCCGTCGAGGGTGAAGGCTTCGATTGCTCGGGTCTCACCTACTTTGCCTGGAAGGGCTCGGGTATCGAGCTGTACCGCCAGAGCGGCTCGCAGATCTCCGAATCGAAGCGGTTGTCACGTGAGGAAGCCAAGGCTGGCGACCTCGTGCACTACCCGGGTCACGTGATGCTCTACCTCGGCGTCGACGACGCCGTGGTTCACTCGGTGAACACCGGTCGCACGGTCGAGATCGACACGATCCGCCGCGGCAGCGTCACCTTCGGTGACCCCTCCCAAACCGGCTGAGTCTCGCCTGTTGCGTGCGGCAACTGGCCGTTGTCAGAAGTACTCGGCGCGGCTGACCTTGCACTCGCTGACCAGCACGACACCGTGATGTTCCTCGAGGAGTTGGCGGATCCCCGCCACGATTGCCTCGGCACGATCCATCGGCGCAACACAGATCAACAGCGACAGGCTGTTTCGGTCGTTGAACAGCAAGCGACCGTCATGGGCGCCGCTGTGTCCGAAGCCTGACGCGCCGTGAAGCGCGGTGTAGCCCTTTGCGCCCGCATCGAGCAGCAGGTCGCGGATGGTCGGCACATGTTCACCGTCGATGACGACTTCGATGCGCGCCATCGTGGTGAATCCGGTCCAGGTGTTCATGATGTCTCCTGTTGTTCGAGGTTGTTGGGGATTGTCGTGTTGGGGGTTGTCGAGTCTGAGATGCCGAGCGCTTGAGGCTCAGTGTTCCAGGTGCCGCCCGGGGAGCGCAGTGACCATGGCTCGTGGGGGTGCGATCGACCGGCGATGCGGATCCATGAGCCGGCGGTCAGCGTCTGCAGAATTGGATGCTGCTGGATGATCTGTTCGATCCGCTCGAGCGGAGCCTGGATCACCGCGAGCAGGCGAATTGCCTGGTGGTGGCGCTCGTCTCCGAGGTGCGTGCTCTGGCTGGGGAGCCCCACGCGGAGGTCGCCGCTTTCGCCGGAGATCACGGCCGTATCGGCCACCACGTTGTGGATGAGCTTGTCACCGGCTCCGAACGCCTCACGGTCGACGGTGGAGAAGTAGTACTGCGAGGAGATCCAGTGTGCGACCACCATTGGTGCGGTCATGATCGTCTCCAGCACCTTGCCGTCAGGGTCGTTGTCGGCCTCGTATGTGTGCAGGAACGAGCGACCCTCGAGATCCAGGCCAGCGGTCATCGAACGTGGGCCGATGATGAACGACGAGTTGCGGGCCAGACCCCATTCCGGGCGAACCTGCGCCCAGTCGGTGCCTCGGTCGCGCACGGTGTCCATCGGGCCGGGAAGATCTTCGCTCCGTCGTGCTGATTGGCGAGCTGCAGCTACTTCGAGGTCCGCGGTCAACCGCTCGACGATCTGGGCATGGCTGCCCTCGATGCTGTGGCGGTCGAGGATCTCGACGGTGTCGCTCACCGTGTCGTGCAATGCTCCGACGAAGTGCGTGCCATCAGGGATGTCGATGCCCTGTTCGCGCAGTCCGGTGCGAACCTCTGCATCGTTGAGGAGCGCAGCGACGGTGCGTGCGTTGTCCTGCCCGGATGCTCCTGCGCATGCGCCGCAGTCGAGCGCCGTTGCGTGCGGGTTGTTGGTGTTGTGGCTGGTGTGGCCGCAGAGCACGACGAGCGGGGCGAAGCCGTGGATGAGCCCCATGGTTCGCAACACGGCTTCAGCAATGAACACTCGCTGGCCGAGATCGGCGTCGGCGTCGGTCCCGCGCTCCAGCTCCATGATCGTGGACTTGTTGAGGGAGGCGGGTGAGCGCCGCGGGAGCAGAGTCTTCGCAGCTGCGATCGGGCCGGTGACCCACCCGGCTGCCTCAGCCATGACGAACGGTGCGCCGAGGCCCGACTTGGTGCGGGTGGCCACCGCCGTGGTGCCGCCCTTGCGCCGATCGCGAGCGAGTGACTCGTTGATAGCGGCGAGCGCGTCGGGCTGGCTCACCGGTCGTTCGCTTGCGGTGAGCGACGGTGCGACCAGCACGGGGCAACGTGCCTCGGGTGCTGCCCACTCCAGGCGGCGAACCGACATGGCGACGCCGAAGAAGCCGGCGAACCCGATCGTGTCGTACGGCCCGGTCAACTCCAGGTTGCGCCGAAACCCTTCCGAGCGGACGTCGATACAGAACACGAGCTGCGCATCGGCCTGCTTCGGGGTCGTATCGGGGTCGAACCGCTCGATGGTCGAGAGCAGGTTGTGGTCGACGGAACGTTCCTGTGCTCGCAGCCAAGCCTCGTGGCGTTGGAACGGTCCCACCTGTGCTGTGACCTGCGCAATCGTTGTGCGAGCCTCGGAGTCGTCGACACCGAGTGCGGATGCGATCGCGGAAGTGCGGGCGTCGTCGTTGGCATTCCTGTTGCTGGTGCGGGGGTCAGAGAACGCATTGCTCATCAACAGCGCAGCTTCGAGTGCGCTGCGTGCTGCCACGAGTTCGATCAGCGCAAGTGGCGGTCGCTTCTCGTCGGAATGCGCCCACTCGCTGCGCCACTTGGCGTACCCCGCCCAACCCTGCAGGCGAGCCAGGTGGCCGCGCATCTCGGCAACGCGTTGATCATCGGCGACACCGGTCGCTGCGAAGACTGCGGCGATGATGCTCGCAGGGTTGGCGTCGAGACCGCGCAGCCAGGCGACCGCCGATGCGGACAAGAGGTGGCGGACCGAGCTCACTCCGGCGGCGTCGTTGTGCGCCTGCTGGAGAAACGGCACCGATGCAATGGATGATGAGGTCTTGCGGCCGACGAATTGGGTGATCGAGTGGCAGATGCTGACGTCGATCAAGTGGCCGATCGGGCCGTTCGTCCCTTCGATCCGTTCACCGACGGTTCGAGCTGGCGTTGCCTCGACCGGCTCGGGGCTGTGCAGCATGTCGGCGTCGATGATCTCGGCAATCGGCACGACCCTGTTGCCGAGCCGAACCGGATCCTGGGCGCACGTTTCGAGGAACTGCGAACGCACTGCCCACCGCACGTCGTCATCCGAGGTCAGCCCCTGAGCGTGGTCGCGCTGGTACTCCTCCAAGGTGAGGTAGGTGCGGGCGTGGAGTTGCTCGCGTGCGACGGTCGCAGCGGCTTCGAAGCCGAGTCCTTCGAGTCCTCCGAGCGGGTTCACGGCCACGACGGATGTCAGCGGCCAGGTCGGAGCAACGACGTTGCTTGCCCGGGCGATATCGGCTCGGATCCGAGAGCGTGTCGACGGGTCGGCGGACACGTCGGAGGTCGGGACGGCAATCGGGCTCGCAGTAGAAGTCGACACGTGCCCGAGTCGGCCGACGAGGTCACCGGACACCGCCGGATGAGCGGTTCGGGCAGCAACCGTGGTGAGTGCGTCGCGCACCGTCGTTGCAGCAGGCGACTCGACCAGGTTCCAGAGTGCGGCCAGGAGGCCGATGACCACGAGCGTGGTCACCAACGTGGCGGTCGAAACGCTCGACGCCTCCGACAGTGAACCGAACGAGGGCTGAAGGAAATACTCGACGATCCGGAGGCCGCCGATGTAGCCGAACGCTCCGACCAGGGCACCGAGAGCGCCTTCGATGACCGGGCGCGGCCAGCGCGACGAGCCACGCTCCAACCATCCCCAGACGCCGTGGGCGACTGTGAGCCATGCAAACACCGCGATCAGGACCACACCGCTGTTGTTCACGTCCGGCGGGATCACCGCCATGGCGAGCGCCACGGCCCCGGTTGCGATCAGCAAGGTGCTCACGATGCGAGCGGCGCTCGAGCCCACAGTGAGCGGTGAGGTTCGACGCGACGAGCGCAGGCTGGCCGATACGGCATCGCCGGCACCCAGGAAGAGGCTGGCCTTGTACATGCCGTGCCCAGCGATATGGAACACGGCGCTGCTGAAGGCGCCGACCGCGCACTGCACGACCATGAAGCCCATCTGTGCGGCCGTCGACCAAGCGAGCTTGCCTTTCACGTCGACTCTGGTGGACCCGCTGCCAAGTGCAGCGATCACGGTGATGACGCCGAGCGCGAACGCCAAGTGGGCAGCGGCGAAGGAGGCGATGACGAGCGGACCGAAGCGGATGATGAGGAGTCCAGCGGCGCTCACGAACCCGGCATGGACGAGTGCTGAGACCGGCGTGGGAGCCGCCAGCGTCGAGACCAGCCAGCGATGGAACGGCACCAGAGCCGAGCGCGAGGCGCCGGCGATCACCAGCAGGATTGCCACGATGTCAGCGGCACTCGCGCCGAGCACCGACGACGATTCCAGTTCTCCAACGGCTGCACCGATGTCTCGAATCGCGTCCGATCCCGCAACGGCAACGGCGGTCAGGACCGCAATCACCAACGCGGCGTCACCGATCACGAGTGCCAGCGCTGTGCGGCGTTGAGCTCGTCGGGTCGAAGCCACTTCGTTGCGGTGGCCAACGAGCCCGATCAATGCCCACGTGGATGCCAGCCAGCCAGCGGTGAGCGCAATCGCTCCGCCGGGCACGACGACCAGGGCGCTGCCGGTGACGAGGACTCCAAAGAGCACGAAGAAGCGATTGCCGCGAGGGTCGACGTCGACGTTGCGGCGGGCGAACGACGCCACGACGGTGCCGGTGGCGACCGCCACCGTGAGCAGCATCGCGCTTGCCCGGTCGACCCGCAGTCCGAGCCCGGCGACATCACCGATGAGGCCGTTGTCCTCGAAGCCACTCATGGTCAATGCTGCGATCCCCGCGAGGGAGCCCACTCCACAGCCCACCGTGACGATGCGACCCGCCGTGAGTCCGACCGGGCGAAGTGCGGCGACCGCAACCGCAGCGAGGAGCGGGGCGAAGACCGCAACGGTGATGAGCGCCGAGCCCATCACAAGGTTCCGATCTGGGGGGAGGAAATCGCAATGGAGTTCGTGTGGCATCTCACAGACGGAGACCATAACAGGCGAAGTGCTCTTCTATGAAATAAATTGCAGGTGTTCTAATTCTTGCATTCAAACGTAGGATTGCGCTGTGACTGCCGAGCGCTCGTGGACCTTTCTCACGAACCACGCCCACGTGCTGCTGGCCATTGCGGCCACCCCGGACCTGCGACTCAAGGACATTGCTGACCGAGTCGACATCACCGAGCGGACGGCCTCGCAGATCCTTGCGGATCTCGAAGCGATCGGATGCGTGGAACGTCGCAAAGAGGGGCGCCGAAACCACTACATCATTCGTGCGCAGATGCCGCTGAGACACCCGCTCGAAGAGCACCATCAGGTAGCTGACCTCATCGCAGCGCTCAGCCACGTCGAGGTCAGCGATGATGCTCCCGACGGCTGACGTCCAGGTTGTCGTTGCGTCGACGATCGCTCACATCTGAGCGGCAGCGCACTCAGGAGTGGATCGGGCCAGATGAGTCCTTCAGGCTCGGCACGCCTTTGCCGGTGCGGCTCGCAATGATCTCGGCGCAGATGCTCACCGCCGTCTCCTCTGGAGTTCGCGCCCCGAGGTCGAGCCCAATCGGTGACATGAGCCGGGCGAGACCCGCATCATCGACGCCGACACCGACGAGTCGCTCCATCCGCTTCGCGTGTGTCTTGCGACTTCCCATCACGCCGACGTAGCCCACTCGCGTCGCGAGCGCACCTTGCACCGCGGGCACATCGAACTTTGGGTCGTGAGTGAGAATGCACACCGCATCGCGGGGTCCAAGCTCACTGCCCAGTTCATCGAAGATCGGCGTTGGCCACGTGACTCGTACCGCATCGGCCATCGGAAATCGGCGCTTCGTAGCGAACACTTCGCGGGCATCGCACACGGTCACGCGGTAGCCGAGCACCTTGGCCACCCGTGCAAGCGCCGCAGTGAAATCCACAGCACCGAAGATCCACATCTGCGGCGGGGGAGCGTGGGATTCGATGAACACCCGGATGGTCGGCTGATCGACCAAGTCTTCCGGAGTGGTCTGGCCCTCGGGGCCGTACGAGCGGACACCTGACCGAGCTGCCTCGAGTTCGGCAACGGCGTCGCGAGCGACCACCCGATCGAGTTCAGGGTGCCCGAGTGTCCCGAGCGGATCGGCCCCGTCGGTGGTTACCAGGAGCTTTGCGCCGACTGAGGTGCCGTCGATCGAACCCTCGATGACGGTCACCAGCGCGACCGGCTCCTCGGCGCCGAGTAGCGCCGCATAGCGGTCGAAGATCGGCATGTCTGGACTGCTCACCAGGACAATTCCTCGATGAAGAGGTGGATCGTGCCGCCGCACGTGAGGCCCACGGCAAACGCCTCGTCGTCCGAGTAGCCGAATGTGACGACTCGTGAGTCGGTGGTTCCTTCGAGGATCGAGAGCGCCTCGCCGACGACTGCGCCTTCGACGCAGCCGCCGCTGACGCTGCCCGCCACCTCGCCGGATTCGGTCACGGCCATTGCGGCGCCCGGGAGTCGTGGGCCGGACCCTTCGATGTCGACTACTCGCGCCACCGCAATGCGTTCGCCGGCGTGTTTCCAGCGGTTGATGTCGTTCAGTAGGTCCTTCATCGTCGCCCATTCTGCCGGTCCAGTGAAGAAGTGCCAGGCACTTCTTCACTGATGACTCGACAGAGTTCCTCCATCGCAGCAACCGAGTGGCCCTCCACGAACGCGTCGAGGTGGGGGAGTGCAGCAGCCATACCGCGAGCGAGCGGTGCGTAGCCCGGCGTGACCTTCAGCGGGTTGACCCACACCAGGCGATGGGTCACGCGATGCAACCGTTCCATCTGCTCGGCCAAAGTGTCGGGATCTCCACGATCCCACCCGTCCGACAGCACCACGATGATCGAGTTGCGGGCGAGCCCACGAACGCCCCACTCGTCGTTGAATGCTCGCAGTCCGTCGCCCAGTCGAGTCCCGCCGCTCCAATCGATCACTCGGTCGGCCGCGGCCGCCAGCGCCACGTCAGGATCGCGGCTGTTCAACTCGCGGGTGATGCGGGTGAGGCGAGTGCCGAGCGCGAACGCCTCGACCTTTTGGCGACCGGCTACTGCGGCGTGAACGAACCGCAGCAGGGCGCGTGCGTACGGCTCCATAGAGCCACTCACGTCCAGCAGGAGAACGAGGCGTCGAAGCCGCGTTCGTGGTTGACGAAAGTGACGTTCGATCGGCTCGCCGCCCGAGCGGATTGCCGCTTGCATGGTGCGACGGATGTCGGGTCGCACCGTTGTCCGCGACGAGGGCCCGAGGCGCAGTGACGCCCGAGGGGAACCCACCAGCTTCAGGCTGGACATCAACTCCTGTGCGAGTTCGAGTTCATCCGAGCTGTAGTGCGCGAAGTCCTTGTGACGCAACACCTCAGTAGTGGAGAATCGCAACTCGATGGTCGAGTCGTCCGAGCCCTCGGCTTCATCCGGGCTTGTGTCGTCGCCGTCTTCGTCTTCGACGTCGACGGCGATCGTGATCGATTCGGGCTCGACGTCCTGCGTGTCGGCAGTGGATCGGCGGTGTTCGAAGAACACGTGGAACGCTCGGTCGAAGATCTCGATGTCCTCCGGGCGGCGAGCGAGCGTGGCGCGACCTGACCAATACACACCGTCTCGGTCGTCGAGTCCCACCGCACAGAGTGCCTCAGCAAAGGTGTGCGTGCAGCTGGTAGGAACTCGCATGCCAGCGCCACGCAATACGCGAGTGAACGCAACGGCGATCTCGGCGGAGTCGCTGAGCTGGGGAAGCGCACGATCCGCGCTGGTGGGTGGGGCCCAGATCACAACCGGGTCACCCGTGCAGCAGACCCTTGTCGAACGCCTGCTGTACCACGGCCGCAACGCCGTGTTGATCGACACGCTGGTGGTCCTCGCGGTATTTCAAGACCGTTCCCAGCGTGTTTGCAACCAGCGTGTCGTCGAGCTTGGTTGCACCCAAGCGACCGAGTGCCGCGGCCCAGTCGATGGTTTCGGCAACACCCGGTGGCTTGTACAGGTTGAGCTCGCGGAGCGCTTCGACCGCAGCAGCCACCTGGCGCGCCAGACCATCATCGACGCCTGGGACGCGCAGCTTCACGATCTCGACTTCGCGTTCGAAGCCGGGATGCTCGACCCAGTGGTAGAGACAGCGTCGCTTCAGCGCATCGTGCACATCGCGAGTGCGGTTCGAGGTGAGCACCACCAGTGGCGGCTGCTCGGCGCGGAACACGCCCACCTCGGGGACGGTGATCTGAAAGTCCGACAGCACCTCGAGGAGGTACGCCTCGAACTCGTCGTCGGCACGATCGATCTCGTCGATCAGCAATACCGGCGGTGGACCGTCGGTGGGTGCAATGGCTCGCAGGAGTGCTCGCTTCACCATGAAGCGTTCGCCGTACAGCTGCGCTTCGAGGTCGTCGGAACTCATCGACGAGGTCTCGCCGGTGGCTTCGGCAGCTCGGAGGTGCAGGAGTTGGCGGGCGTAGTCCCAGTCGTACACCGCCTGCGCCACGTCGATGCCTTCGTAGCACTGGAGGCGGATGAGTTCGCCTCCGGTCATCGCCGCCAGCGACTTGGCCAACTCGGTCTTGCCGACGCCAGCTTCCCCCTCGAGTAGCAGTGGCCGCTGCAGGGTCATGGCCAGGAACACCGATGTGGAGATTCCCTCGTCCGGAAGGTAGCCCTGCTCGGCCAAAGAGGTGCTGACGGTGTTCACATCGCTCGGCGTCACCAGCACAACCTAGCGATCCGCCGACGGGAGTGCCCAGGTCATGCTGGCGTTGCAACGACGAGATCAGTCGCCGCCGACCTGGTTGATGAACCCCGCGTGCGTCCCGATGCTTGGATCACCCGAACGGTGGTCGAGCGCTGGCGGCGTCGGTGGCTTGAGTCGCCGCAGCAGTGCCCCGAGCGCGCCCGACGCGAGGACTGCGCAGCAGATCAGCAACACCGGCATCTCACGACGTTACCCACCTCGGATGCTTCGACCCGGTCGCAGAGTCCGTGGTTGGCCACGCAGCGCAGTTGGGATGTGTGAACCGGGTTGCAGAATCCGTACTAGCCGGCGGAACGGGCGCTGATGATCTGTGTCACGACGTTGTACGGCCAGCCGTCCGGCAGGTCCGTCGACAGCGCGGGCATGGGCAGGATCGACGAACGCTCCTCGCCCACCTCCACGAATCCGTAGTCCTCGCGTGCTGCTTCGCGCACGCCATCGTCGGTTTCCAGCCTGAGTGTTTCGGCTTCGAGCTCGTTGTTCACCCGCTGCAACTCGTCCAGTTGAGCCTGGCGCTGTTCGAGGTCGACCGACTGGTCCTGCCACGTGCCGACGGGAAGCACGAAGACGGCCAACGCAATGGCGCCCATGATGCCGAGTGCGAGTAGGCCGGTGAACAGCGCGGCCCGAGGGCGTCGGGAGATCCGCTTCTCGATCGGAATCGGTCGAGTGAAATCACCGAGACGGGATCGGCCTTCGTCGGAGGCCTTCACGCCCGCGGGGCGCGGGATGGAGGTCGTCTTCGAGCGAGGCACGTCAGACATTGTGGCAGTGTCGCGCTCGGTTGCGGCGTCTTACCGTCAGCAACGGTGAGACGTCAGCCCGGTCAGTGCGAGCTGAGGTCGCCCGACGTGCGCTCGTGGAGGTCTGCTGCGAACCGGTTCAGTCCAACGAGTTCGGCCTCGATGCCGCGCTCGGCGAACTTTGCCACCACGGCGTCGAGCGCCACGATGGCCGACGTGTCCCACACCCGTGCGTCGGTCAGGTCGATCTCGACACGATCGCCCTCGACGGAGTTGTAGTTGAACTGGTGGACCAAGTCGTTGGTCGATGCGAAGAACAGTTGACCGGTGACGGCGTAGAGCCGCTCGTGATTGTCGGGATCGACGACGCTGGTGACGTTCACGAGGTGCGACACGTGCCGCACGAAGAAGATCGCGGACAGCAGCACTCCCGCAGCAACGCCGTAGGCGAGGTTGTGGGTGAGCACGACGATGGCGACGGTCGTGACCATCACCGCGGTTTCGGTCTTGGGCATCTTCTTCAGCGTGGAGGGAGTGATGCTCTTCCAGTTGAAGGTGCCGATGGACACCATGATCATCACCGCAACCAGGGCAGCCATCGGGATCCGGGCGACCAGGCCGCCGAGGGCGAGGATCAGGATCAGCAGGAACACGCCCGACGCCAGCGTCGAGAGTCGGGTGCGGCCACCCGACTTGTGGTTGATCATCGACTGGCCGATCATGGCGCAACCGGCCATGCCGCCGAGGAAGCCGGTGGCGATGTTGGCAATGCCCTGGCCGCGCGACTCGAGGTTCTTGTCCGAGTCGGTGTCGGTCATGTCGTCGAGCAGTTGAGCGGTCAGTAGCGATTCCAACAAGCCGACGAAGGTGAGCGTGAGCGCATACGGGAAGATCGTGCTGAGCGTGTCGAACGTGAACGGAACGTCGGGCAGTGCGAAGAAGGGCAGTGCGTCGGGCAATTCGCCCATATCGCCGACGGTGGGTGTGGTCCAGTCCATTGCGATGGCGCCGGCGGCGATGACCACGATCGCCACGAGCGGCGACGGAATTGCTTTGAAGATCCGCGGGAGGCCGTAGATGATCGTGAGCCCGACCACGATGAAGGCGAGGTTCAGCGCGAGCTGGCTGTCTCGGATCGCCTGCGTCTCGTCGGACAACAGAATGTGGGGGATCTGGGCCATGAAGATCAGGATCGCCAACGCGTTGACGAAGCCGAGCATCACGGTGCGCGGGATGAATCTCATCAACGCTCCGATCCCGAGGAGCCCGAACACGACTTGCATGACGCCAGCGAGGATCGTTGCTGCGAACAGCAGAGCGAGTCCGTTGTCTTCCTTCACCAGTGGCACGACCACGAGGGCCATGGCGCCGGTGGCGGCCGAGATCATGCCCATTCGGCCGCCGGTCATCGAGATGATGATCGCGATAGAGAACGACGCGTAGAGGCCGACCTTCGGGTCGACTCCGGCGATGATCGAGAACGAGATCGCTTCAGGAATGAGTGCAAGGGCCACGACGAGGCCCGACAGCAGGTCAGCTTTGGGGTTCGAGAACCAGGCGGTCTTCTGGAACACGTGCGAGTGGTCGCGGTCCTGGGACTCGTGGGGGCTCGAGAACTCGGGCATGCTCTCGTCGGTCACTGTCATGGGTTGCACCTTCTCGGGGTCTCGGACGTTCCAGACCACCTCGCTGGTGGACCACATCGCAGCGCCGACTGGACCGGGCGCCTTGCCATCTATCGGCAACATCTCCACGGTACGAGAGGAAACACCTCGATGCGTGGAATGTCACGCATGTCACGGCCGCCTCAGTGAAGAAGTGCCTGGCACTTCCTCACTGGCGTCAGGCGTTGCGGATCGAGGTGACCAGGCCGTCGACATCGAGCCCGTAGCGGGCATGGATGTTCTGCGCCTTCGGGTCGTGCGGGTGGAACTTGGTCGGGAGTCCGAGCGGTGTGACCGGCACGGTGCCGTCGATCTCGCACACCGCCGTGGCGATCGCCATACCGATACCCCCGTCGCGAATGCCATCCTCGATCGTGAGTACCGCCCGGTGCTGAGCGGCGTCGGCGATCATTGCCGGGTCGAGCGGGGCGCACGAACGCGCATCCCACACCGTGACCGAGACGCCGCCGTCGTCGGCGAGCGCCGCGGCTGCCTTCTCGGCGGTTTCGAGCATCTTGCCGATGGCGATGACACAGACCGATGTCGCCGGATCATCGGCGGTGATCACCTTTCGCCCGAGCAGCCCGGTTCCGACCTCGTGTTCGGTGACTTGGCGTGCCGACCCACGGGCGTAGCGGATGACGACCGGGCCGTCGTCGGACAGCGACATGGCGTCGTGCAGCATCTGGCTCAGTTCCTGAGCGCTCGATGGAACGAGCACGCGCATGCCGGGCACCTTCGAGAGCAACGCCATGTCATAGACGCCGTGATGACTCGCTCCATCGGGTCCGGTGACGCCCGCGCGGTCGAGGCAGAACACGACCGGGAGGCGGTGCATTGCGACGTCGTAGACGACTTGGTCCCACGCACGATTCAAGAAGGTGGAGTAGATGGCAACAACGGGACGCAGGCCTCCCATTGCCATTCCCGCCGCGCTGGTGACGGCGTGCTGTTCGGCGATGCCGACATCGAAGAATCGATCGGGGAAGCGAGACTGGAACGGAATGAGTCCGGTGGGGCCGGGCATTGCAGCGGTGATCGCCACGACGCGCGGATCGGCTTCGGCCTCTTTCACGATGCCATCGGCAAACGCCTGCGTGTAGCCCGATGACACCGCTTTGGGTGGCCCGATGGCCGGGTCGAACACCGGCGCGTCGTGCAGGTTCTTCTCGTCGTCGTCCTCGGCGGGCGAGTAGCCACGGCCCTTCTGAGTGAGAACGTGCACGACGATGGGACCCTCGGCCGACAACTCGATGGCGTTGTGGAAGGCCTCCTCCATCTGCTCGATGTCGTGGCCGTCGAACGGGCCGATGTAGCGGGTCCCGAGGGCTTCGAAGAATGACGGTGGTTGCAGGAACTCTCGCACCCCCGCCTTGAACGCCTCCATGGCGGAACCGGCCTGGTTGCCCACCACCGGCAGGCCCTGCAGAAAGTCCTCGAGCCGACGCTGGCGACGAACGTACACGGGGTTCTGGCGGATGTCGGTGAGCGCGTGGGACAGCTTGCCCGTCACTCGGTCCGTGATGGTTGCCTGCTTCGATGCGGGGTGTTCCGCTCGCTCATCGAAGCCCTGAGAGTTGGCTGACAAGTTCGAGATGGTTGGTGCGTATGAGCGGCCGTTGTCGTTGAGGACGACGATCACGCCGCGCTCATGGTGTCCCATGTTGTTCAAGGCCTCGTAGGCCATGCCGCCGGTCATGGCACCGTCGCCGATGACGGCCACGATGTGTCGACGGTCGGTCGTGCCGAGGTCTCGGGCCGCAGCCAGTCCGTCCGCATATGACAGCACGGTGGAGGCGTGGCTGTTCTCGATGATGTCGTGTTCGGACTCTTCGCGGCTTGGATATCCCGACAGGCCGCCGGCTTGGCGCAGCGTTTCGAACTGAGTCTGGCGCCCGGTGACGATCTTGTGGACGTATGCCTGGTGTCCGGTATCCCACAGGATCGCGTCGCCAGGCGACTCGAAGACGCGGTGGAGCGCCAACGTCAGTTCGACAGCGCCGAGGTTCGAGCCCAGGTGTCCGCCGACTTCGGAGACCGCCGACACGATGAAATCGCGGATCTCTCCGCCGAGGTCGCGGAGTTGGTCGTAGTCGAGCGTGCGGAGGTCAGCGGGCTCGCGGATTCGCTCGAGAAACATACGCTCAGCACGCTACCCCTCCGGGCCGTCACGTGATCAGCGGACGGCGAGTCGGTACACCGTGACGTGGTGCACAGCATCGTCGTCGAACTCGGTGCCGGACATGTCGCCGAAGCGTTCGTCGACGACGAATCCGGCAACTGCTGCCATGTCGTCGAGTTCGCTCGGTGACGCCCAACGGATCGACCATGGACGAAGCCGCACTCCGCCTGCCTCGGTGAACTCCACGAACTGACCGCTGGTGCGCTGTTGATCTGGGCGATGGTCGGATACGGACAACACCACACGGTTCACGCTCATGGACCGCACGCTGACGTCGCTGCCGGTCGGCGCCTCGGTGTCGGGAACAATGGCTTCGACCACGAAGGTGCCGCCCGGCCGGAGGCGTGCGGCGACCTCCTGGAAACATCGCTGCTGCGCCGCTTGGTCGACGAGGTTGAAAATGGTGTTGTACGCGACCAGGCACACGTCGAATGGTCCGTCGGGCAAGTCATCCACCATGTCGCCTCGCACGATGGTCACCGCGTGGCCATCGGGATGCTCGGTCAGGCGTTCCAGCATTGCACTGCTGGAGTCGATGCCCACGACATCCAAGCCGGCGTGAGACATCGGGATCGCGAGTCGACCGGTTCCGACACCCAACTCGAGCACCCGTCCTCCGGTGCCGGCGAGCGCAGCGACGCGTTGCACGGTGGCGTCCACGTCGGTCACCTCGGCGTACCACTCGTCGTACACATCAGCGAACCCGTCGCCATAGCTCGTGGAGTCGTAGCCGCGCATCCATGGGCAGGTTAGCGACGCGGCGTCGTTGGACCGGGCTGATCTCGGTCCTCGCGCTGTGGCGTGTGCACAGCGCCTGAATGGGCGATGATGGAGCGGTGAACGAGCAGGGCGGCTGGGAGCCGTTGGAGTCCGCCACCGTGGCTTCGCGATCTGCCGCCGGTGATGGTGCCGGGAATGGTGTGCGCAAGCTGAGCGGCGCCGCCCTTCGTCTTCGCCGGAGTCGCCGACCGGCGATTGCAGCCCTGGACGGCGGCGGAGCGGTCATGCAGCGTCGGCTGCGAGATGTCCTCGTCGGTGCCACGGTGATTCTGGTGCCGGCGCTGGCGCTCAACATCTGGGTGTCGATCCTGGGCTATGACCGGATCGACCCCAACGCGTCTCAGATCCCGTCGCTTTTCGACGACACGAGCAGTGGAATCGAAGACCTCGCGGTGTGGGTGGCCGCGGTGTTCGTGAGCCTCACCACTGCGGTCGTCGGCTACTTCGCAGCGCAGATCCTCCTCGGTGAACGATTCCGAACTCCGGTGTCACTCGGCCGAGCGCTCCTGCGCACGCTTCGCCGCCTCCCGGGAATCGCGGTGGCTTGGGCGTTGACGCACTGGTGGTTCCCGATCATGGCGCTGATCGTGGTCACCGCGGACGAGGAGCTGGTCGGGGTGTGGCTGTTCTTCTTTGCGTTCGTTGCGTGGTTCTCGTCGGCTGCGACGTTGCTCGTGATTCCCGCGATGGTCGGCGAGCGACTCGGGCCGCTTGCATCCGCACTGCGGAGTTGGCGGCTGGTCCGGCTGCGGTACGGGTTGTGTCTGGTGTTCGTGCTTGCTGCAACCGTGGTCTCGACGCTGTTGCTGGCCGGCATCGCCACGCTGGTGCCGCTGCTCGATCAGTTCGGATTCCTGCAGTTCGGTGATGCCACCTGGCTGGTGCAGAGCGTGATGATCCAACTGGCGGTGCTCGTGGTGGTGCCCCTCGTGGCGCTGGGAACGGCACAGGTGTACCTCGAGGTGCGCCTCGACGGGGAGGGTCTCGATCTGCAGATCGATGCCGATGCTGCATTCGGACCCGCCATGGATGTCGGTGGTGGCCGATGAACATCGCAGTCCATGCCGCCACGTGGTGGCTCAGAGCAGCCGACCCGTTGGGTCCGAGTGACGTCAACCCCGACGATGCGCGCGATCGGGCGTGCGAGGTCACGAGTACTCGTCGGATCTGTAACCCGTCGGCGCCCGAGCCGCCGCCCTCGGACGCCCCCGACGTGCCCAACCCCGGAGCGGGTGCTGGTCTGTTCGGCCAAGCCCTCGTGGTGCTGCTCGTGGCAGCGCTCGTCGTCGCGGTGGCGTGGCTCGTGATGCGCTGGCTGTCGGGTGAGGGGAGCGGCACCGAACGTGGCGACGACGACGAGATCAGCGACGTCGACGAAGCGATTGATGAGCAGGTCGATGCACGGGTGATCGATCGCGAAACCCCACCGGATCGTTGGCGTCGACACGCAGGCGAAGCCCGTGCCCGTGGGGATTTTCGCGAGGCTGTTCGATGTCAGTACCGGGGGTTGGTGGGCGACCTCGCTCGTGCGGGGTTCGTCGATGAGATTCCTGGTCGCACCTCGGGTGAGGAACGCGCCCAAGTCGCCGAGATCGCACCTCGGCTCGGGGCGAGCGGCGACGAGGTCAGCGCGTGGTTCGATCGCACCGCCGACCTCTTCGATGCAGCCTGGTTCGACGATGACGAGGTCAGCGCCGACGACGATCAGCGGTTCCTCGCAGCGGAACGACCGGTCCTCGATGCCGTGCTGTCGAACGCCGGCCGACGGGCGGCGCGGTCCTGATGGCGCGGTCAGCAACGCAGAGCTCAGGGGCGGCCGGTGGACTCAAGACCGCGGCGGCGGTGGTGTTCGTCCTGGCCATGGCGCTGGTGGTGCTCCTGTTGGTGAGCGCACGGCCCGGCCCCGAGCCGTTCGACCCGCGCTCGGGTCAGCCCAGCGGTGCTCGCGGGCTCGTGCTCACACTGCAGAGCGCAGGCGCCGAGGTGAACGAGACACGCACCGTTCCTTCCGTCGGGGACGCTGAAACGACCCGCATTCTCGTACTCGAAGATCGGTTGAACAACGAACAGCGCGACGCCGTGTTGGACTTTGCGGAGTCCGGTGGTGTGGTCGTGGTCGGCGACCCCGACAGCAGCCTGCACGGAGGATCGAACGAAGACGGTGGAGCGATCAGCGTGGCCGACGACTCGATCCCGGCACAGCGTCGCGCCGCGCAAGTGGAGGCAAACGTGTTGCCCGGTCGCTGCACCATCGCAGCACTCAGCGAACTCCGCGGCGTCACGGTTCCCGACGGCGTGCTGTTTCCCGTCGGTCCAGACGAACCACAGTGCTTCACCGATGCGGTCGGGCGTGCCGACACCGAACGGCATTCGTTCGTGATCGTGCGCGAGTTCGGATCCGGGTTGATCGTCGGTCTGGGAGACAACGAGGTGTTCGTGAACCGGTCGCTTCGCGAGAGCGACAACGCCGGGCTCGCCGTTGCATTGCTGGCGCCATCGGATCGCTCGAACGTCGCGTTCTTGCTCGGTGACGGCGTGAGCCCGACCGTGCAGGACGTCGGTTCCGGCGACGACACGCTGCGCGACCTGGTGCCGACGTGGGTGTGGATGTCGCTCGTGCTCGGCGGCGTGGCGTTCGTGGTGTTCGCGGTGTCGAGCAGCTCACGCGAAGGCCGGATCTTGTCGGAGCCGATCGCCACGCCGATCGCCGGCAGCGAATTGGTGTCTGCAACCGGGAACCTCATGCAGCGTGCCGGGCATGCGTCGAAGGCGTCGTGGTTGCTGCTGTCGCGCCTGCATCGCGATCTGTGTCGAACTCACGGCATCGATCTGAACGCTCCGCTGAGTGAACTCGACCGAGCCGTGGCTCACCGCTCAGGTGTCGCGCCCGGCGAGACCGAACAACTCCTGGCGCGGACTGCGGCCGACAACGCCGGACTGGGCGAGCTCAGTGCAGCGATCGGGCAGCTGCGCCTCGCCGTGTTCGGTGAGCAGCTTCCGACCAGCGACGATGCCTCACGGGCCTCCCGCGACCACCGTGATTCTGACCACCGTGATTCTGACCACCGTGATCCTGACCACCGTGATCCTGACCACCTCGCCGAAAGGGTGCCGACACCATGACCGACTCTCCAATCCCACCACCGCAACCGCCATCGCAACCGCCATCGGTACCGCCTCCCGCAGCGCCATCGGCTCCGTCTGCTCCCGGTATCGCGGGTCCGATGACCACGACCTCCACCGGAGAATCCGCCGCCCGACGCGCCGTGATGGACGTGCGCGAAGAAGTCGGCAAGGTGATCGTTGGTCAACAGGGGGTGCTGAGCGGCGTCATCACCGCGCTGCTGGTGAACGGCCACGTGCTCCTCGAGGGGGTACCCGGGGTGGCCAAGACGCTCCTCGCGAAGACGCTTGCCGCGGCGTTCGACATGGAGTTCTCCCGGGTGCAGTTCACCCCGGACCTCATGCCGTCCGACGTCGTCGGGCTCTCGGTACTCGACCAGGTGCCCGGCCAGGCGCCGTCGTTCCGATTCCGCGAAGGTCCGGTGTTCACGAACCTGCTGCTCGCTGATGAGATCAACCGCACGCCACCCAAGACCCAGGCGGCGTTGCTCGAGGCAATGGAGGAACGCCAGGTGTCGATCGAGGGCACCACGCATCCGCTCCCCTCACCCTTCCTCGTGATCGCCACACAGAATCCCATCGAGTACGAGGGCACGTTCCCGCTGCCCGAGGCCCAACTGGATCGTTTCCTGTTCAAGCTCGTTGTTGGCTACCCCACCGAGGAACAGGAGCACGACATGCTCGCCCGTCACCACGGCGGAATGAACCCTCATGCCACCGCAGATCTGGTGAAGGCGGTCGCTACACCGGCTGATCTCGCTGCAGCGCGACGCGAGATCGATGCGATCACCGTGGAGCCGGCGATCCTGCGCTACATCGTGCATCTCGCGCGAGCGACGCGCGAGTCGCCATCACTGCAACTCGGCGTATCACCGCGTGGGATGACCTGGCTGCTGCACGCATCAAAGGCGTGGGCGTGGTTGTCAGGTCGAGCGTTCGTCACCCCCGACGAGGTGAAGGCGATTGCCAAGCCGTGTCTGCGGCACCGTGTGCTGGTCCGTCCGGAACTCGAACTCGAAGGCACCGCAGCAGATGCGGTGATCGACGGTTTGCTCGCAACGGTTCCGACACCGCGCTGATGCCGACAACCACGCCACGAACCAGTGAGAAAGTGCCAGGCACTTTCTCACTGGTGCGCAGCGTGCCGGTGCCCACGAGATGGTCGGCGTCGCTGACCGTGCTGATGTCGGTGCCGCTCGCTGTGGTCCGCCCCGAGCGGTGGGTCGTGGTCGGGATCGCACTGCTGGCGGTCTTCGTGCTGCTCATCGCGGATTTCGCGATGGCGCCGAACCCATCGAACGTCGAGGTGGTTCGCGAGTTCCCGGCCTCGCTCACGTTGGGCGAGCGCGGAGATCTTCGGTGGCTCGTGAAGAACCGAACCGGTCGATCGGTACGCGCCAGCGTTGCTGACGCACTGTGGCCGAGCTTTCAAGCGTCACGCCGGTCGTCACGCTTCACGATTGCAGCGGATCGCCAACATCGTTTCGGTGCCACCATCGAGCCGGCCCGGCGAGGTCGCTTTCCCTTCGGGTCCATCACGGTTCGCACGTTGGGTCCGCTGCGCCTCGTACATCGTCAACAGACGCGGCACGTGGCGGACACGCTTGCCGTGCTGCCGGCGTACCCGTCTCGCGATCTCATGCGGACCCGGATGAGGATTCCACTCGAGAGTGGGGTTCGCAGCGTGCGAACCCGCGGCACGGGCACCGACTTCGATCAGCTCCGTGAGTATCGCCCCGGCGACGACATCCGACGAGTCGACTGGGCTGCGACTGCGCGACAGCAGAACGCAATCGTGCGTGACTATCGAGCCGAACGAAATCAACACGTGGTGGCGATGCTCGACAACGGTCGGGTGATGGCGGGCACGGTCGGAGGTGCGCCGCGCGTCGAGCACGCAATGGATGCGGTGCTCGGCCTCACGCAGGTGGCGTCACAACTCGGCGACAACGTCGGGCTGATCACCTTCGACAGCCAGGTGCGCGGGATCGTTCCCGCCTCGAACAGCAAGATCCAGTTTTCCCGGGTCACCGAGGCGATGTACCTCCTCGATCCGCAGTACGACGAGAGTGCCTACGGCGTGGCCTTCACGACCGCGGCGTCGCGGTTCCGACGACGATCGCTGTTCGTGGTGTTCACGGATCTCGTGGAATCCGTCGTAGCCGACTCGCTGCTGCCCGCGCTCACAGCACTCACCCGCACCCACCTCGTGATGGTTGCCGCGGTGCGGGACCCAGATGTGGCGTCGTGGGCCTCGGCGGCGCAGCACGTCGACACCGACGAGATCTTCCGCTCTGCTGCAGCCGTTGCCTCGCTCAACGCCCGGGACCGCACGATTGCGTCGCTGTCCGCGCTCGGCATCGTGGTGGTCGATGCTCGGCCGGGCGAGTTGGCGACCGGTGTGGTGGACAAGTACCTGGAACTGAAGACCAAAGGTCGGCTCTGAGGAACGAACCGGCGTTGCGCAACGTTGAGTTGATGCCGCTGTGCGACACTCGTCGATGTGGCTCTTCTGACCTCGCCCGTGCTCATCGGGCAGTTGACCGACACACATGTGACTGCACCGCTCGGCGAAGGCTCCGAGTTGTATGTCGACAACAACCAGCGGTTGGCCGATGCCGTCGACTCCATCAACGCCGAGGCACCGCAACTCGACGCGGTGCTGGTGACCGGTGACTTGACCGACTCGTCGCACCCCGACGCGTATGTGGCGCTCGCGGGCGAACTGACTCGCATCAACTCGCGGGTGCTGCCACTTCCGGGCAACCATGATCGTCGAGATCTCGTTCGCTCGACGTTCCCCGAGGCCGGCTGGATCGACGCGGATCATGCGAGCTGGATTCAGCACGTGAACGGTGTGCGCATCATCGGACTCGACTCCACCCGTCCCGGATTCGACGGCGCCGAGTTCGACGAGGCCCGTGCCGCTTTTCTTGACGAGTCTCTGGCCACCGCGTGGGACGGACCGACACTGTTGGCCATGCACCATCCGCCGTTCATGACCGGGATCGAGTGGATGGATGATGCGGACTTCGTCGGGCTCGACCGATTCACCGCGGTGTTGGCAGCCCATCCCGGCACGGTCGAGCGGATCGTCTGCGGACACCTCCACCGGCCTGCCACGTCCAGCGTTGCCGGGGTTGCGGCGCAGGTGGCGATGTCCACGGTCCAACACGTGGCGCTCGATCTACGCTCGGGCGAGGGTCCGTCGTTGATCCATGATCCGGTCGGTTACCAGATCCACCGTGTCACCACGCATGACGTCGTGACGCACTCGCGTTACATCGACACCGGGCACGACGCATTTGTGCCGAGTTGGGCCGAGGACTACGACCCGACCGTCGGCTACGACGTCTGACGGTGTTCGACCGGTGTCACCCGATGGTGGTGGCGTCGGGCAGGATGAAGCCGCCGGCCGACTCGATCTGTGACCCGACACGAATCAGAAGATCCTCGCGTCCGTAGGCGGCGACCAGTTGCACGCCGACCGGGCGCCCGTCCGAGGTGACGTGGGTCGGCAAGCTGATCGCCGGTTGGCCGCTGGTGTTGAACGGCGGCGTGAACCCGGCGAACTCGGCCGCCCGTTTCATCCCCGCCATCGGGTCATCGGGCAGCGCATCGTGCTCGCCGATTCGAGTGGGTGGCTCGCAGAGCGTTGGGCTCAGGAGCAGATCCCAACCATCGGACCACCACTGCTGCATCTTGCGGCGGTACTCGTTGATCGCACTCAGTGCCGCACCGAACTGTGTGGCGGTGAGTTGCTTCGCGAACTGTGCCATTGCCCAGTTGACCGGTTCGACGTCGTCCGCAGTGAGATCTCGGCCTGCGAGCACACCGAGTCGCTCGACTCCGAGTGACATGTTGGTTGCCCAGATCGCCATGAACCGACCGGAGAACTCGCTGTCTTCGAGCACCGCGGGGTGTGCGGTCTCGACGTGGTGTCCGAGCCCTTCGAGCATCGTGGCAGTACCGGTCGTTGCCGCAACGCAGGCGGGGTCGACCCGGAATCCGAGCGGGTGATGCGCGAGCACGCCGATCTTGAGCTTCCCGGGATCGATCCCCAGCTCGTCCGCGAACGGGCGTGTTGGAGTCGGCGCAATGACATTGTCTCCAACCTCCGGGCCGGCAACCAGGTCGAGCAGCGATGCCGTGTCGCGCATCGAGCGTGACACGGCAAAGGCAACACTCAGCCCTGATTCGTCGCGGTCCGGGCCGAGCGAGATGCGACCCTGTGACGTCTTGAGGCCGATGAGCCCGCAGCACGACGCGGGGATGCGAATCGACCCACCGCCATCGGATGCGTTCGCGATCGGAACCATGCCTGCCGCAACCGCGGCTGCAGCCCCGCCCGAGGATCCGCCCGGGGTGTGATCCGTGGACCAAGGATTGCGAGTCGGGCCGAACGACAGCGGCTCGGTCACCGGCAGCGAACCGAGCTCGGGGCTGTTCGTGCGGCCCAGCGTGATCAACCCGGCATCACGGAAGCGGCGAACGAGGTTGGAGTCGTAGTCGCTGATCGGCATGACGTCGCGCAGCGCGGCATTGCCATGAGTTTGAGGGTGACCGGCCGACTCGGACCACAGGTCCTTGAGCAGCGTGGGGACGCCAGCGAACGGGGCGAGCTCCTCACCCCCTGCTCGGCGAGTGTCTACGTCGGCAGCGGCGGCCCGAGCATCGTCGTACCATTGGATGACCACGGCGTTGATCGGACCATCGAGCGCCTCGATTCGCTCGATGGCCGCGTCGACGAGTTCTACCGCCGACACATCTCCGCTGGTGAGCAGTTCGGCCTGTGCCGTGGCGTCGAGCCATCGCGTCTCGGAGGCAAGCGTGGACAGTGAGGTGACGTCGGTCATGTCACGTTGCTAGCAAAGCCGCGTGCTCGCAATCGACCTGTGACGATTGTCCCTCATTCAGCCCGGCGATCGCCGCTTGCCTCGACGGTGCCTCAGTAACGTGACCGTCGATATTCGTACCTTCGTGAGCGTTGACACGCTCACAGAACGGAACAGCATGGACGCGTCAGCACCCTCCACCCCGGTTTCCCCTGAGATCAACGACGTCGACGCCGACTCGGGCACCAGCGCGGCCCGGCGTTCGATCATCACCTCGATCGCAACCGGTGCAGCGCGTCGGTGGAAGGTCACGCTGGCGTTCTTCGTGGTTGCGGTGCTCACCGGTGGATACGCATACGGGTTCGGCCTGGATCGCGAGGGTTTTCCTCCGATCAACACGCCGATCGCAATCGTCACGGGCACGTACTTCGTCGATGACGCCGATGCCGTTGATGCCGATGTGACCCTGCCGCTTGCAGAGACGTTCTTCGACATCGAAGGGGTCGTGTCGGTCGAGTCCCAAGCGCGCCCGAGTTCGTTCGTCGTCGTCGTCGAGTTCGACGACGCAATCGGTTCCGAAGAGGGCACGCAACTCCTCCTCGATGCCGGCGTCGAGTTCCCGGCGGACGTCGCCGCCGCGCTGACCATCGACTACCGCCCGATCAACGCCGCCAAGTTCGTCGATGCGTACGACGTGCTCGTGTCGGTCATCGGACCCGACGGGGTCACACCCGCAGAACTCCAAGAGCAGGCAACGTTGCTGTCGGAGTCGCTGACTGCCGAAGCGTCCGTGGAGGCAGCGGAGGTTCGCGACCTGATCACCGCCTCGATCGACCCGGCCACCGGTGACAGCGAGGAACGACTCACCCGGTTCACGCGCGTGGTGATCGACGACTCCGGCTACCAAGATGCCATCTCCGTCGGCATCATTCGAGCCGAGCAATCCGACCTCGACGTGATCGAATTCAGCGATCTCATCGATGACCGCCTCGGCTCCGACAGCGTGGCGCTCGCCGATGGGTACAGCGCCGAGATCACCGCCGACTTCGCCGTTGGAGTCGAGCGCCAGATTTCTTCGCTCACCCGCAACCTGCTCACCGGCCTGATCGCCGTAGCCATCGTGAGCCTGCTGCTCATTGGCTGGCGCGTCGCGATCATCACCGCCGGGTTCATGGGCGTGGTGATGATCGGCGCGATCATCGGGCTCTGGGCCATTGGATTCACCCTGAACACGATCACGCTGTTCGGTTTGATCCTCACGCTCGGCCTGCTCGTCGATGACGCCATCGTCATCTCCGAATCGATCGACGCGAACCGGGACGACCCTGACCTGAGCGTGGTGGACGGAGACCCGGCTGACGGTGGGGTCGATACGTCGATGGGTGTGATCAAGCGCGCGATCGACCGTGTTGGCAGTGCATCGTTCGCTGGCACGTTGACCACGGTGGTGGTGTTCAGCCCGATCCTGTTCGTGGGCGGCATCCTCGGCGAGTTCATCCGCCCGATCCCGACCACCGTCATCATCACGCTGCTGCTGTCGTTCCTGTTCTCCGTGGTGTTCATCCCGACCGTGGCCCGCCCGTTCTTGCTGCGTGGTTCGTCCGCGCCGAACCCGGTGGTTCGTGCCGAGCAGTCGCTCGCTCGCTCGGCCGGCCGACTGGCTGCGTATCCGTCGGGTAACGGAATCAAAGGTTGGTTCGTCGGGGGTCTGCTCGCGCTGCTGGCAGTGGTTGCGATCTTTGGTGGCCTGGTCACTGCAGGAACCCTCGGATTCAGCATCTTCCCGGCAGGCAAGGATGCTGTCGGGATGTCGGCTGCGGTCGAGTTCCCACCCGGAACCACGATCGAGGATGCTCAGGCAATTGCCACGGAGATCGACGCAGTCATCGTGGAAGAACTCGGCGACGAACTCGACCGGTCGCAGTACGTTCGCGGCAACGAGCGAGTCATCCAGACCTTCATCGATCTCACGCCGATCGACTCTCGATCTACCACGGCACCGCAGTTCGTGGACCGGATCGAGGAGCGCCTGGAGACCTTCGAAGGCGCACGTGTGACTGTCGGGATCACCGAGAACGGCCCGCCGGTCGTCGAGTTTCCGTTCGCTGCGCAGATCACGGTGGCCGACGACACGGTGGAAGCTGGCCAGGCGTTCGCCCAGACGTTGCGTGATGACCTGATCGGGCGTCAACTCGACACCGGTGGTTCGATCGTCACGATCACCGACGCCATCGTGGGTACCGATGGTGAGGTGTTCCGCATCGACGGTCAGCGCGTCATCGAAGTTCGCGCCCAATATGACGAGGACAGCGGCATCTCCGGCATCTTGAATGAGACCGAGGCGTACGTCGTTGGAGCCTTCGGCGATGCCGAGCTCACGGCAGCAGGTCTCCCCGTCGATTCGCTCGGCTTCGACTTCGGGCTCGAATCGGACAACCAGGACGACTTCGCTGCGCTCGGAGTTGCGGGCATGGTGGCGCTGTTCTTGATGCTGTTGTTGATCACGATTCAGTTCCGATCGGTGGCCCAATCGCTCTTGATCTTCCTGGCAGTGCCGTTCAGCTTCTTCGGCGTGTTCACCGCACTGTCGCTTTCGGACAACCCGCTGAGCTTCCTTGCGGTGGTGGGCTTCATTGCGCTCATCGGCGTGGCGGTGAACAACACGATTCTGCTCGTGGACGCGGCAAACCAGGAGCGTCGCAACGGAGCCACCGCTGCCGAAGCAATCCAGGCAGCGGTCACGTCTCGGTTCAGGCCGTTGGTGGCGACCACGATCACCACCGTGGTTGGACTGTTGCCCCTGTCTCTGAGCGATCCGTTCTGGGAGTCGTTGGGCTTCACCCTGATGGGCGGGCTCGTCAGCTCGACGTTCCTCGTGTTGCTGAGCTTCCCCGTCTTCTACCTGGTGCTCGAAGGGGTGCGCACACCGCTGCGCAACGCCGTGCGTCTCCGCCGCGGCCGCCCACAGATCACCTGATGTAGAACTTTGGGTCTGACCCCAACCTCTACATGTAGAACTTTGGGTCTGACCCCAACCTCTACATGTAGAACTTTGGGTCTGACCCCAACCTCTACATGCGGCGGGGAATCGTGCGTGAAGTCGGTATTTTCGACGCATGGGATTGTTGAACGCACGGAACTTGCGCAAGGCGAAGCAGTTGCTGGAGAAGAACCGCCACAAGGTCGGCGATGTGGTCGACAAGGCAGGATCTCAGCTCGACAAGGTGAGCAAAGGCAAGACCTCGAACGTCACGAGCAAGGCCAAGGACGCGGCACAGAAGTACTCAGCGGGTGGTGTGACGCATCACGGGATCGATACCCCGGCTGACGCAGGCGCCACGCCGTACAGCGCAGAGGAGGCGCAAGCCCGTCAGGCGGCGGCCACTGCAGGTGCGGCCAACGCCGTGAAGGGTGCCGCTGATGCGCTCACGAATCTTGTGAACAAGGCCGCCACCAAGGCCGAGGCCACGAACGCGGCCAGGAGCGCAGGCACGGTAGACGGCGCGAACGATCCGAGCGACCCGGACGATGACGTGCCTCGCGACGAGTTCGATCGCGGCTGAGCGCGAGCTGGAATAGACCAGCGGGAGTCACAGCTGATTCAGGCGTCGACAGCGCGCTCGACGCGGCCGTCGGCATGGCGTGCGAAGCGGGCGTCATCGTGGCCATGCGTCGGGTCGGGCCCATCCCACGGCCACCCGCCGAACTGGGTTGCGCGGTAGTCGCTGAATGCCTGGCGGATCTCGTCCTCGGTGTTCATCACGAACGGACCTTGCTGAGCAACGGGCTCAGCAATCGGGCGGCCCTGCATGATGAGGACCTCGGTTGCGCCCAGGGCGGTGAGCGTGAGGTCACGACTCGCGTTGACCACCGCGCCGGTCGACGCATCAACCGCTTCGCCTTCGATGTCCAGGCCCGGCCCTTCGAACACGTAGAGCACGCGAGCGACATCGGGCGCAGCAGCCGGCATGGTCCACGCCGAGCCGGCCTCGAAGCTCACGTGCCAGAGTGCAACATCTGATCCCGATCTCGCGGCGTACGACGCAGGGGGTGGCGGTGGCGGTGCGCTGGCGCCAATGGATCCAGCGATCACCGTGACGGTTGCGGCAGGACTGCCGGGGCCGCTCTGGGACACGTGCCGAGGGATGTTGTGGTCCCACAGCATGGTGAAGTGCGCGTCGACCATCTTGTCGGCGGCGGGCAGATTCATCCAGATCTGAAACAACTCGAGCGTGTTCGGTGCCTCGTTGTCGAGGAGCGGAAACATCTCGGCGTGCTGGATCCCCGCCCCAGCGGTCATCCACTGCACGTCGCCGCGTCCATACCGTGCGGTGGCGCCGAGGGAGTCGCTGTGATCCACGAGGCCCTGGCGGACGAAGGTGATGGTCTCGAAGCCTCGGTGCGGATGCTGGGGGAACCCCGGGATGTGCGATCCGTGGTACATCCGCCACCCGCCCTGAGGATCGAAATCGTTGCCGATCGAGCGGCCTTCCAGCGATGCGTCAGGACCGAGGCGCCCGTCGGCCGCGGGGTAGTGATCGAGGTGGTGCACGCAGAACAGAAATGGGTCGATCGTGGGCCACTGGAAGCCGAGCGGGACCGTCTGGAGCACTGCCGGGTCGGACTGGTTGCTTCCTGCCATGGAACGAGGTTACGAGCGCTGGGAATCACTACGGTGACGAAGATGTTCCATCGCGCCGTGCTGCGTCGGCTCGGTGTGCCGGCAGTGTGTGTCGTGGTGGTTGCGGGCTGTGGCGTTCCCGATGAATCGCGCTGGGAGCGCGGGGTCGGTCCGACATCGTCCAACACAGATCTCTCGAACACGGATCTCTCCAACACGGTGACGCCAAGCGACGGTGGCTCGCTCGATGTCGTGCTCGTCGAGGTGGGGTCCGTCGAGGCCGCCTCCGAAGTACGTGGCGATGTGCGACTCGTCGACCCGACCGTGGTGGTTGCCGATGCGCCGGGCCGCCTCGAGCGACGCACCACCGCGGTGGGCGGTGAGGTGACGAGCGCCGATGTCGTGCTCGAGTTCTCACCGGCACCCGATCCGGCCGACGGCCTCCGGCTCGAGATCCTGCGCCTGGAACGCGAGATCGCCCTGCTCGAAGGGGCACCGTCCGAGGTGGAGCGGCTCGATGCGGCAATCGACGCCGCTCGACCCGGAGGGGCTTCGGGCGCGTCGTCGATGGTGTCAGCACCGTTCGCCGGAACCATCGGCCAGTACTTCGTGAGCGTGTTCGACGTGGTCGCCGTCGGCGATCCACTGTTTGCAGTCGGCGACCGTTCCCGCCGTCAGGTCGTTGCGATCCTCGACGACGACCTCGATGTTGCGCTCGGTGACGACGTGAGCATCGTGGAACGTCGCTCGGTGCTCAGCGAGCCGGTCTCCGCAACGGTCTCCGACGTCACCGACGACGGGGTCGAAGACGGCCAGCGAATGCTCATCGTGGAGTTGAGCGCCGGCGCACCGTTCAACGTCGGTGAGCAGGTGAGCGTGGTGTTCGAATCCGTCACGGAAGGCACCTCGCTGAGGTTGCCGATCGACGCGGTTCGCGGCGCCGGTGGGACCCCTCACGTCCTCGTCGTGGACGCTGACGGTGCGTGGAGTCGCGTGATGGTCGACATCGGTGCGCGCAGCGATTCCTTTGCTCAGATCATCGCTGCCGAGCCAGCGCTCGTCGAGGGCGATCGTGTGGTGCTGCCGTGATATGGCGCCGACTGCTCGGGGTGTGGGGTGATGCGCTGCGTCGGATGCGACGCAGCCTGCTCGCAACGCTGCTGATGATGGCAGCGCTCGCCGCTCCGGTCGCGATTGCGGCGGGGGTGCCGCTCTACGCAGATGCCGCGGCGTCGCGGCTGCTCGATGACAGGATCGCTCCCGACGAGGATGACACCGTCGATGCGGTGCTCGACGACCGACTGGCGTTCTTGTTCAGCTACAACCGGCTCGGGGGCGGAAGTCGGAGCTGGGCGGAGGTCGAGTCCGCTGACGACTTCTTCACGGGAGCGGCTCCTCCCGGAGGCCTCGATCTCGAGCGGGTCGACCGGTTCGTCGAGACCAACAGCGCATTGCTGCTGCGCGCGACTCCAGCGCCGGGCGGTGACACCGAGACCGTGCTCGACGAGGTCGCGACGGTGACGTTTGCGAGTGTCACCGGCTTCGACCAGTTCGCAGAGTTCGTCGATGGTCGACCCGCGGCGGCTGCCGGCCCGACCGACGGTGAACCCGGAGAGCGTGCGATCGAGGTCGCAATCGAACGCCAATTCGCCGAACTCGAAGCGTTGTCCGTCGGCGACTCGCTGGTGGTGGTCGATCGGGCGGCCGACCTCGATGCCCCCGGCCGTCGCCTCGATGTGCGGGTGGTCGGGATCTGGGATGACGGCGATGAGCCGGGACCGTTTGGTGAAGCAGCAGCGTTCCGTCGTCGACTCGTGGTGCCGAATGAGACCATCGCCACGTCACTCTCACCACGTCGCAGCGAGGCGCTGCAGAACATTCGGTGGCGCCTCGCCCTCGACCCCGACTCCATCAGTGGTGACACGGTCAGCTCGATCCTGCAGGCCTCGGACGAACTCAATGCGAGCGCGTCCACACTGCTACCGGGAACGCGCCGGCTCACGGCGCCGTCCGGGTTGCGGGAATTTCGCGATGACGAGCGAGCGCTTCGGCGCGGGTTGACGAGTTTCAGCCTTCCACTCCTCGCCCTGGCATCGGCGGTCGGGTTGCTCATCGTGTCGATCACGGTACGACGTCGGGGCGGCGAGTTCGCCATGGCTCGTCGGCGCGGTACGCCAGCGCGACTCCTGCTGTTCGGCGCGGTTGCCGACGCACTGGTGGTGACCGCTGGCGCAGTGGCACTGGGGTTGCTGATGGCGATCGGCGTCGGCGAGACGATTGGCCGCACCAGCACCTTCTTCCGGTTCTCGACAGCCGGTGAACTCGACGTTGCTCTGTCGACGTCTGTGGTGGCGCCAACCGTGGTGATTGCCGTGTTGCTCGTGGTGCTGCAGTTGGCACCCACCGCAGCGTTGCTGCGCCGTGAACGGCCAACGCTCGCGGTCCGCTCTGACGTCGACGCCACTGCACCGTGGTGGCAGCGCACGTATCTCGATCTGTTCGCCGTGGTCCTCATTGCGGTCATGACCCTGCGTGGCGTGCGCAACGACACCGGACGCTCGGCACTGCTCGACGACCCGTCGGTCATTCTCCTGCCGTCGGCTGCGGCGTTGGCTGCGGGGTTGGTGGTGCTGCGCGGCGTGCCGCTCGTGATGCGCGGCGTCGCTGCAGTGCTGGAACGTGGTGACCGCACCGCCGCGCTCCTCGCTGCGCGTCGGGCGGCACGTGTGCCCGGCGACATCGCCGCACCGCTGTTGTTGCTCGTTCTTACCGCATCGCTCGCCACGTTCACCGCGTCGTTGGCGGTCACGCTCGACCTGCAGCTGCTGGATTCGGCTCACCACCGTGTCGGGGCCGAGGCTCATGTGATCGACACGGGTTTCGACCGGCCCGTCCCGAACCCGTTCGCGAGGACCGACGACCTGTTCGACGACGCGCTGCCTCAAGACGCCCGATTGGTCACAGCGCATGCGCCGCTTGCTTCCTACGCCTCGATCTGGGGTGTCGAATCGGCGTCACCGATGATCGAGGTGACGGGCTCGGCAACGACTCGAACCGAGCAGATTCCCGGGTTGCTGTTTCGCGGGATCGACCCGGCGTCGTTCACGGAGACAGCATTCTGGCGCACCGACTACGCCTCGCTGCCGCTGGGTGCGTTGATGGCGCCGTTGACGGTTGCACCGAATGCGGTGCTCGTGTCGTCGGATCTTGCCCGCTCCTCCGGCCTCGATGTGGGCGCTGATCTGCGGCTCGAGCTGGTCACCAACGGCGAGGCTGCCATCTTCGACGCAGTTGTGGCGGGAACGTTCGAGCAGTTCCCGCGGTGGTACCCGGACCGCCAGTCAGCGCTCGTGGTCGGTCGGGCCGACACGGTGGAGGCGCTCGCAGGGGCGACCCACGACCGAACCGTGTTGCTCCGACCCGGCACTGGGTTCACACAGCAAGCGCGGGTGGCGAACGACTTCGCGGCGCGCGGTGCGGACACGGGAGCATTCCGATTCACGGATCTCGCCGTTGCAACGCAGCAAGATGAGCCCGGTCGCCAAGGAGTGCTGGGGCTGTTGACGATCGGCGTGGCATTGGCCACGGTGTTGACCCTTGCGGGATTCGTCGTGAGCACCGTGGTGTCGTTCAGCCGGCGCACGACGGAGCTGGGCATTCTCCGTGCGATGGGCATGACCCGACGCGAGGTCACCACGCTTGCGCTGTTCGACTTGGCCACCGTAATGGTGTTGGGTTTGGCGATAGCGGTGGCGCTCGGGCTCGCGCTCAGTCGGTGGTTCATTCCCGTGCTCGTCGACACACCACCGGGCGCTGCACCCGAACTGCTGCCGGCGATTGCCTGGTCGGCGGCCGGCGCGATCGTGGTGGTGCTGACGGTGCTGCTGGCGGTGAGTGGCGTGCTCGTTGCCGCCACGTTGCGTCGCATCCGCTTGTACGAAGCAATCCGGCTGGGGTCCTCATGAGTCTCGTGACGTGTCGATCGCTGCTGAAGGTCTATCGGGTGGGTGAGTCTGAGGTGCTTGCGCTGCAGGGGCTCGACCTCGACGTCACCGCGGGTGAGATGCTCGGTGTGGTCGGGGCGAGCGGAAGCGGAAAGTCCACGCTGCTGTCCGTACTCGGCGGTTTGATTCGACCCGACGCCGGTTCGGCACGTGTCGACGATCTCGACCTGATGGCGTGTTCGCAACGTGACCGCGAGCGCTACCGGCGCGAGCAGGTCGGCTTCGTGTGGCAGAGCAGTCACCAGAACCTGTTGCCAGATCTGACCGCGACCGAGAACGTCGAGCGACCCCTGCTGCTCGCTGGCCGCACACGTCGTCGGGACCGAGCTCAGCAACTGCTGGAACAGGTCGGCCTGGGCCAGCGAGTGGATCATCGCCCGGCACTGCTGTCGGGTGGGGAGCAGGCCCGAGTGGCCATCGCCGTGGCCCTCGCCATGGAGCCAACGCTGGTGCTCGCAGACGAACCGACTGGCGAACTCGATGCCGCGACGACCGAGGAGATCTTCGCGGTGATGCGTGACCTGAGTGAACAGCACGGGGTCACGCAGATCATCGTGAGTCATGATTCCGACTTGGTCGACTACGTGGACCGGATCGTGGGCATCCGCGATGGGCGGACGTCGGTCGAGATGCGGCGAGGTGCGGGTGACGATGTGGACGCGATGTTGGTGGTCGACGACGTCGGGCGGATCCAGTTGCCCGCCGAGGTCATGGAGGAGCTGGGCATCCATGGGCGGGTGGCCGTCGATGTCATCGATGGAGAGCTGCGGATTCGCCCAGCAGGCTCCACCGATCGGGGCGACTCGTGACCGGCGACGCGGTCGTTCGCGTCGATGCTGTGTCGCGAGTGTTCGTGATCGGAGGCGAGGTTGCGGACGTCGTGGCCCTCGACTCGGTGACGTTGGAGTTGCGAGCCGGTGAAGTCACCGTGCTGCGCGGGCCGTCGGGGAGCGGCAAGACCACACTGCTGAACATCGCCGCGGGCCTCGACCGGGCGACCACGGGATCGGTCATTGCGCTCGGTGAACGTCTCGACGACATGTCGGATGATGCTGCAACGCGCTGGCGGCGGGCGAACACCGCATCGATTTTCCAGGCAAAGGGATTGGTTGCCCACCTGACCGCGATCGAGAACGCCGACTTGGCACTGCGCCTCGTCGGTGCGCAGCGCCGCACGCGTCGCAGTCGTGCCGAGCAGGCGTTGGCAGCGGTGGGGCTGTCCGAGCATCTCGACCATCGACCCGCCCAGCTCAGCGGTGGACAGCAGCAACGTGTTGCGATTGCCCGCGCGCTGGTGGTTCGAGCACCGCTGCTGGTGGCTGATGAACCCACGGGCGAGTTGGACTCAGAGACCGCGGCGGAGATGATCGAGTTGATGGTCGATGACGTGCGCGAACGCGGTGCTGTGGCGTTGATTGCAACCCATGACGATGCGCTCGCAGCCGCTGCGGATCGAGTGGTTTCGCTCGCAGATGGCCGTCTCGTGGAAGCAGACAACGCATGACTCGGTGCTGTCGAGACCGTCGGTTGCGAGCCGTTGCGGTGGCGTTGGTCGGAGTGCTCGTCGCAGCTGGATGCACGGGTGACGCTGGAACGGCGTCGCTCATCGAGGATGAGTCCGTTGCCGAGGAGCTGGATGCGTTCGTGGGCCCGACGTGGACGACGTCCCACGCCGGTGACTCCAGCGACCTGGTGATCGAGGTCGGATTGCTCTCTGGTGGCAGCGCTGCGTATCGCATCACGTCCGGCAGCGGTGATGATGCCGCAACGATCGTCGACACGTCGCTGATCGGATTGGAGACATCAGCTGGGTCCCTCGGCGCCGGTCTCGCAATCGAGAACGCATCGGAGCCCGTTGCCTGGACCGACAGCTATGTGCTGCCGACCGGAAAGCAGCGGGAGTCCTCGATCGAGGGCACGACCCGTTCGCTGCGCTTCGACAGCACGACTGCGTTGGTCGACCTGGTGATCGACACACTCGTGACGGAGCACGGCGTGGCGTTGCGGACCTCCGTCGTGGCGGCCGACGATGCGTCGAGCGATACGGCGCCCGACGCGGATCCTGTCGATGACGTCGTCGTGATCGACGTGGAGCGCACGAGCATCACGCTCGATGCCGCAGGTACGGCGTGGATGCAGCCTCACGATCGTCCAGGACGCTGGGGTCCGGCGTACGAACGAATCCACGGAGCGGGTCGCCCGCTCGCTACCCCCACACCGAGCACGCAAGGCTGGAACCTGCCGCTGCTGCACACCGCTGGTGAGCGGTGGACGATGGTGGCCGAAGCCGGCCTGACCGCCGAATGGGCCGGCTCCCACGTGTCGGCCCAATCGGCTGACGGCGAACTGTTCCTCACGCTGCCGGACGAACGCGAAGGCAACGGTGTGGGCGTGTCGACCCCGTCGGGGGCGTTGCCGCTCACCTCGCCGTGGCGTGTTGTTCTGAGCAGCACCGACGTCGGTGACATCGTCGAGAGTTCGCTGGTGCGACACCTTTCGGGCTCGGCCGATGGTCGCGACTGGTCGTGGGTGGAACCCGGTCGTGTGTCGTGGAGTTGGTGGTCGGACCCCGACAGTCCGAAGAATCCCGAGCGGTTGAACGATTTCGTCGATCTGTCCGCTGAGCTCGGTTGGGAGTACTCCCTGGTCGACGCGAACTGGAACGAGATGGACGACGACGAGTTCGCCGAGGTGGTGGACGCAGCCGCGGCGAAGGACGTCGGGCTGTTCCTTTGGTACAACTCGGGCGGTCCGAACAACACGGTGACCGAGGCGCCGCGCAACCGGATGTTCGATGCCGACACTCGACGCGCCGAAATGGAGCGGATCAGCGAACTGGGTATCCGGGGTATCAAAGTCGATTTCTTCCATTCCGACAAGCCCGCAGTGATCGGCCAGTACCTCGACATCCTCTCCGACGCAGCCGACGTCGAGTTGCTCGTCAACTTCCACGGCAGCACCGTGCCCCGGGGGTGGGGGCGGACCTGGCCGAACCTGATGACGATGGAAGCCGTGGCGGGTGGCGAGCAGTACCTGTTCAACCCATCGTTCCCGACGATCGCGCCGCCGCAGAACGTGGTGCTGGCCTTCACCCGCAACGTCGTGGGTCCAATGGACTACACCCCGACGATGCTGCAAGACGGCCGTGCTCGACGCACGACCGACGCGCACGAGTTGGCGCTCGCTGTGGTGTACGAGAGTGCGCTCACCCACTTCATCGATACACCCGAGACGTACCTGGTACAGCCTGAGCAGGTGGTGTCGTTCCTGCGTGACGTACCCACGGTGTGGGACGAGATCCGGTTCCTGGACGGCTCACCTGACTCTCACGTCGCCGTTGCCCGGCGACACGGCGATGCCTGGTGGGTCGGTGCGATCAACGGTACGGACGAACCGGTCGTGGTCGACGTGTCCGCGCTGTCCGAGCTGATCGACGGTGACCTCGAGGTGATCTGTGACGGCGTGAATCCCAGCGATGGCGCGGTGTTCACGTTCGGCACGGTGTCGGCAGCAGAAGTGAACGAGTTGCGGCTCGATTCGTTCGGCGGCTGCGTCCTGCGTTCAACCTGACGTTCATCTGGCGCGACCAGCGATGTGCAGGACGCGCCGAACGTCAGTAGCCGGCAACGGGAACGGGTTGCGCTGATGCGAGGCGGGCGACGGGATGGTGCGTTGTCTCCAGCCACTGGCTGAACTTGTCCGGCGCCAAGGGTCGTGCAATGCCGTAGCCCTGGCCGATGTCGCAGCCCAGTTGCGCCAGGGCTTCTTGCACCTGTGCGTTCTCGATGCCTTCAGCCACGACTCGCAGCCCCAGGTTGTGGCCGAGGTCGACGGTGGACCGCACGATCACGTCATCGTTGGTGTTCGCGAGGAGTTCACTCACGAAGCTGCGATCGATCTTGAGCTCGTAGACCGGAAGCTTGCGGAGGTAACTCAGCGATGAGTAGCCGGTGCCGAAGTCGTCGAGCGACAGCCGCACACCGAGCAGGTCGAGGCTTTCGATGGTGCCCATGGTGCGGACCGAGTCCACCATGAGCGATGACTCGGTGATCTCGAGCGTGAGCAGTTCCGGCGCAAGTCCGTTCGCGGTGAGTTGGTCGGCAATTCGCTTTGCCAGCTGGTCGTCGTGGAGGTCGAGCGCCGACAGGTTCACCGCGACCGTGAGGTCGTAGCCGTGGTTGCGCCACTCCTTGGCGCGGCGGATTGCCTTGCCGAGCACGAGGTCGGTGATGTGGCGGATCAGCCCGCTCTCCTCGGCAACGCCGATGAAGTCGTCAGGTGGGATGGGACCGCGGTCGGGGTGGGTCCAACGGACGAGGGCTTCGGCGCCGATGACCGTCGATGTCGCCAGGTCGATCTTGGGCTGGAAGTGAACGTCGATGTCGTTGTTCTCGATGGCGGTGCGCAGGTCGCCGAGCAGCGAGAGCCGTGCCGGTGTGCGGCGGTCGATCTCTTCGCGGTAGACCTCGATGCCGACACGCTGGTTCTTTGCTGCGTACATTGCGATGTCGGCACGTCGCAACACGCCGGTGGCATCGGACTCGCTGTCGGCAATCACCGAGATACCGATGGATGCGGTCACGACGGCTGCACAGCCGTCGAGTTGCAGTGGCTGATGGGATCGCGACAGGACCTCCTCGGCAACCGCACGAACCTCGTCGAAGTTGTCGCGACGCAACAGCAGCGCGAACTCGTCGCCGCCGAATCGTGCGACCGTGTCGTCAGAGCGCAGCACTTCACGCATGCGTCGCGAGAACTCGAGCAGTACCTGGTCGCCAACGTGATGGCCGAGCGTGTCGTTCACCTCTTTGAATCGGTTGAGATCGAGCATCATCACCGCAAGCACGCCGCGCCGGCGTCGACCGACCAACGAGAGCAATCGCTGCTCGAACGCAGTGCGATTCGCGTCGCCCGTGAGCGGGTCTCTCAGTGCAGCGTGTTCGAGCGATGCGTGAAGCAGTCCGTTGCGAATACTCACGGCCAACTGATCGGCGAGATCGGTTGCCAGGCCTACCTCGGCCGAGCTGAACGGGTCGCCCTCGTACTGATCGGCGAACAGCAGCACGCCGAGGGTTTCGCCATCGAGCACGAGCGGGATGCCGAAGGACCCCACTCGTTGGTCAGGGGCGAAGAGGCGAGCAGCCACGAGTGTCTTGACCTCGCTGGGACTGATCTCTTGCCCGATGGTCCACAGGCGGCTCTCGGCGGAGGCGAGGTCGTCGTCGACACGCAGTGTCACGCGTTCTGCGCGCATCAGACGGCCCATTTCCTTCAGCGCCCTCGGCGCAACTTGGGCGAGGTCCATCGACTCGCCGAGCACACCGGTGAATGCGTGGACGTCAGTGAGTTTGCGATGCACTCGGTGCAGTTCGCCGTGGTTGCGCAGCACGTACCACGCAGAGGCAACGGGGACCAGCGCCAGGATCCCGTACTGCGGGCCGATGAGCGCTGGGGCGACCGCGACGACTCCGACGAGGGCGCCGACTGTTGCAATGAACACGCTCGATGAGATCTCGGACCTGATTCGCTCGACGAGGTTGCCCTCCATGAACGAGATCACGACCCACACGGACATCACACCGATGACGGTCGCGAGTGTGAGAGCAAGTGTGGACGCTGCAAGGAATCGTCCGGGGCTCACTGCATCACCAAGCAGCAGGTGCACAGATGCGTACGCAAAGGCTGTCTCGAAGGCGAAGAGGCTGGCGTTGAACGCGACCTTGATCAGCGGTGGTCGTTTCGTCATCCGGATGGCGGTGAGGCTCGCAACGGTGCGCAAGATGATCGCGGGCACGGGGCCGAGGAACGCGAGCGCGAAGACCGTTGGTACCTCGGACATCGTGAACGACATCTGTTCGCGGCGGAATTCCACCTCGAAGCCGAAGTGCTCGGTGAGGCCATAACCGATACCGATGACAACGATCACCCACCAGGAGCTCTCGAAGCGCGACGACCACGGGTTGCCGCTCGCGAGTGCGAGTCCGACTGCAACGAATGCCATGGCCGCCGTGAGCAGACAGATGTATCGCTGTGGGTTCTGAAGTCCTGGAGTGTCACCCATGGCGAGTCCAGTTCGGCCGACTGCTGAGCCTTGTCGAGCACTCCGACGTGCGCGTGAAGGAGTCAACGGCGGGCTGCGCAGGAGCCTGTGACGCGTTGAATTCCCAGATCACTGGGGTTGTCTTCGGTCAGCGGAGCCCCGGAGTTGACCGTTTCGAACGATCGTGACGCTCGCGATGCCGAATCTTGCGAGAGTCTTGACAGTCGCAACGCAGGTTGCACGCCAAGCCCTCGGCCCTGGGTTCGGGTGAGATGAGGTCAGGAAGGGGCGAGCCCGCGGGTCGCGGCAGCGTCTTCGTCACGCACGAACCAGCTGGCGATTGCTGCGGGCAACATCACGAGCCCCATGGCCAAGAAGCCCCACTGGTAGGCCGGGAGTCGGTCGATCGCCGAGGCGCTGTCGCCGCCGACCGACGACACTCGTGCAGCGATCACCGATGCCGCCAATGCCACACCGCCGGCGAACGCGATCTGGCGCTGTGTGTTGAACACCGACGTGGCGCGTGCGGTGTCGGCATTGGAGATCGATGCGTAGACCGCGGTCTGGATCGACACGAAAACCATGCCGACCGCGGCGCCGCGCAAGAACGCACCGAGCGCGATCACGCCGATTGGTGTGTCGAGATCTGCGAACACGAACCCGCCGGTGAATACCGCCGTGGCAGCTGAACCAACGATCATCAATCGCCTCGGTCCCACGAGTCGGTACACCCGCTTGCCGAGCAGGTTCGACACGATGAACACCGCTGCAGCCTGCGGAGCTTGAACGAGCCCCGATTCGGTTGCGCTGAAGCCGCGCAGGGTCTGCATGTAGAGGGGGAGGACGAAGATCCAGCCGAAGAATCCGGCATAGACCATCGATGCGGCGATGTTCACTTGGCGGAACAGACGATTGGTGAAGAGACGCAGCTGCAGCATCGGGTCGTCGATGCTCAGCTCGATTCGAACCAGTGCCACGAGAGCGAGGGCCCCGATGAGGCCCGTCGTGAGCGTTGCAATGGACACCCAGCCGTTCTCGGGCCCCGTCGACAACGTGTAGATCAACAAGCTGACGCCGGATGCTGACAGCACGAGGCCGCGCACATCGAGACGGGTCTCGGTCTCGAGTCGTTCCTCGCGCAGCCACAGTGCCGCCAGGACCAGGCCGACGAGGCCGATGGGCAGATTCACGAGGAAGATCCAACGCCACGACGTGTTGTCGACCAACACGCCGCCGAGCACCGGGCCGATCGCTGGCGCCACCACGGCCACGCTGAGCACGCCGACCGTGGCGGTCGATCGCTGTTCGAGCGGGAAAGCACGAAACAGCATGGCACTGCCGATGGGCGTGATGAGTCCTGCGCCGAGACCCTGGAGCACCCGGAACACCACCAGTGAGACCAAGTTGGGAGCTGCGCCACACAGTCCTGATGCAACGACGAAGACAGCGAGCGCAATGAGGAACATGCGCTTCGTGCCGAACCGGTCACCCAGCCACCCTGCGGCCGGGATGACCGCAGCGAGTGCGAGGAGGTACGAGATGGAAACCCACTCGATGTCGGTGGACGACACATCGAACTCTCGGGCGAGGGTGGGCAGCGCCACGTTGACAATCGTGCCGTCGATGATGGTCATGAACAGCCCGACGATGTACACGGTCATCACCCGGTAGCGGTACTTCACCCTGTGAACCTAGGCCGCATCGCGTGGACGCTCTCGATTCAGAGTCGGTTTGCGGTTGGTCTCTGGGCGGGCATCAGATCACGATGTCTGCTGGAAGGGTTCGGGGCGCAAGATCGTCCACGCTGCCATTTCTGCAAACGTTGCGATCGCGATGGATGCTTCGTCGGCCGGAACTCGACTGGCGAGGCGAGCCACCCCATCGAAGAGTTCGACGATCAGCAACACCCGTCGTTCGAGTTCGAGGCGTCCGAGTCCGAGGTCGTCGGAATCCACCTGTGCTGCGATGACGGCCGCATTGCGCCTGCTGTCATCGAGGTCGAGCTGCGACAACTCCGCGTCGGCTCGGAGCGGTCGCACGAAGTACCTCGCTTCCCCCGTTCCCGGCTGGGGAAGCAAACCCTGATTGCATGGCGAGCGCTCAACGCACGCATGGGTGGCTGTGTCGGTTCACGGCGGTGTGAGTCCTCGGCTGGGGTGAGGCGTGCCTGCGACGGCGTCGCCCGATCGTTGGCATCACGCTGCAGGGCTCATCAGGTCCGGATAGCTGCGCGAATGGATCGAGCCGTTCGGGTATCGAATCGCGAGTTCTCGAGAGCTCGGGTCGAGTTCCGCCCGCCATCGTCCTTCGTGGAGTCGATGGTGGTGATGGCTGCACACCGGAAAGAGGAAGCGAAGATCCGTGGGGCCCTGATCGGCTTGCCACTCGAGTACGTGGTGCACTTCGCAGCGGTCGAACCCGGTGTTGCAGTCGCCAACGGCGCACGTTCGATACATCGCTCGCAGCGCATGACGTTGACTTGGTGTGGCGAGCCGTCGGGAACGGCCGACGTCGAGCGCCATCCCCTTCCCATCGAGCACGGCAGGAATGATCTGAGCGTCACAAGCGTGACGTCGCACCGCTTCGATGGGAACTGGCGCCCCATCGAGGTACTCACCGAACTTCGGCGCCCCGATGGCACCGTTGATGGCTTCGAGTCCAACGTGGATCACGACCTCTGCAGGGACCCTCGACGCGGCGCGCTGCCCGGTGACGAGGTTCACCAGCGCCACTGCCGCAAGCTGATCACGCCGTTTGCCGGCGTACTGATCGAGTTGGCGGAGCGCGCGTATCTCAGCATCGATGCGCCGGTTGACCTTTTGGTAGTCGTCGGGGTGTAGTTCGCCGCGTAGCTCGCCCATGCCCGATGCTTCGTCGACGTCGAGGTGTAGTCGAGCCTCGTCGCGCTGCTGCTCGGAGCGTTCGATGCCGTCATCATCGGCGAGGTTCCGCGCCATGTCGTTCAGGTGCCGACGGAACTGCTCCGGAGTGCGTTTCGCCGCTGCTGCGGCAAGCTCGTCGGCGAGGTTGAACATCTCGTCGCGGAGCGGCTCGTCGAGTCGGCCGGCCACGACACCGAGAGCGTCTACGTGATCGACCGACACTCGGCCATCGGCCAACTGTTCTGCCAGCGCAGGCGCGTCGCCCAGGGTTTCAGCGCGGCGTGCAATTCGTTGCGCAGTTCTCCGAGAGGTCTTGCCGGATCGGCCCAGTACGTCGGCCGCTGGTGCAGCGCCACTCGTGGCAGCAAGTTCGTCCTGGCGTCGTGCGAGATCCGCTTCTCGTGAGTCCAGCCAGCCTCGCAGTAGTCGAATGTCGCCGAGTCCAGCAGCAACCTCGCCGACCCCAGCGTCGCACGCGTCAAGCTGGTCGAGGCGACCAACCCGCGAGGCAATCGAGACCTCTGGCATGCATGGAATGGTAGCGGGCGTTTCGAGAAAAGCGAACACACGTTCGATTAGGTGTGTTAAACTCTCGTGATGAGATCCGGCACGCCCGTGAAGCGAGCCTACTTTGACGGGCATGGCACACATCGAACGTCAGGACACCTCCGCTCGGGCGAGCAAGATCGTCACCCACAACGGTGTGGTGTACCTGTCCGGCCAGGTCGCCGAGGACGCCGAGGCCGACATCGGCGAGCAGACTCGATCCACGCTCGCCCGTGTCGAGGAGTTGTTGGCAACAGCCGGCAGCAGCTCATCGCACTTGTTGTCGGCAACGATCTACCTGCGTGACATCGACAACGACTTCGCCCCGATGAACGAGGTCTGGAACGACTGGGTCCCCGATGGTCACGCGCCAGCGCGTGCTTGCGTCGAGGCGCACATGGCGCGTTCGTCGCTCCTGGTGGAGATCTGCATCACCGCCGCAGTCGCCACGCCCTGACCGCACCGACACGCTGGTCTCGCCAGCAAGCCGTGCACGATTCGGTCGGCTGTTCCGCCATCCTGTGGGGGTGGATCGTTCGGAACGGGGAGTCGCGGCGCGCGCCGACGCTGCCGCCGCGATCCTCGAGCAGGGTCGGCTGATCTATCCGGAGTCGCTCCCGATCACGGAACGCCGCGAGGAGTTGCTCGACGTCATCCGCGACAATCAGGTCATCATCGTTGCGGGCGAGACGGGCTCTGGCAAGAGCACCCAGATCCCCAAGCTGTGCATCGAGGCAGGGAGGGGAGTGGCCGGCGTGATCGGTCACACCCAACCCCGCCGTGTCGCTGCTCGCACCATTGCCGAACGAGTCGCAGACGAACTCGGCACGAAGATCGGTGGCGATGTCGGCTACTCGGTTCGCTTCAGCGACAACATCGGCGACGGCACGCTCATCCGTGTGATGACCGACGGGATCCTGCTCGCCGAGATCCAACGCGACCGGATGCTCAGTCGCTACGACACGCTGATCATCGACGAAGCGCACGAGCGCAGCCTGAACATCGACTTCATCCTCGGCTACCTCAAGCAACTGCTCCCGAAGCGGCCCGACCTGAAGGTGATCATCACCTCGGCCACGATCGACACCGAACGGTTCGCCACACACTTTGCCGCGCTCGACCCCGACAACGGTGAGGGCGATCCTGTCCCCGCGCCGATCATCTCGGTGTCGGGCCGAACCTTCCCCGTCGAGGTCCGCTACCGCCCGTTCGGTGAGGACGATGCGCCCGATCCCGATGCCGATGGTGCCCCAATCACTGAACGTGTCGCGAAGCCGGCGCGCACGGGTGCGCGCGACCTGCGCAACCAGGTCGATGCGATCGTCGATGCCTGCGGCGAACTCGCCGAAGCGGGCGACGGTGACATCCTCGTGTTCCTGTCGGGCGAGCGCGAGATCCTCGACACGGCGGATGCACTGAAGGCCGCGTCGAACCAGCACCGCACGCTGCGCGGTGTGGAAGTGCTGCCGCTGTACGCCCGCCTGTCGTCGAGTGAGCAGCAGCGAGTGTGGAAGCCGCACAAGGGTCGGCGCATCGTGTTGGCCACCAACGTTGCCGAGACCTCGATCACCGTCCCCGGCGTGCGCTACGTGGTCGACGCGGGAACCGCTCGTATGTCGCGCTACTCGCGCCGACTCAAGGTGCAGCGTCTGCCGATCGAAGAGGTGTCCCAAGCCTCGGCCAACCAGCGGTCGGGACGCTGTGGCCGAGTCGCCGCGGGCATTTGTATTCGCCTGTACTCCGAAGAGAACTTCGAGGCTCGCCCCGACTTCACCGAGCCCGAGATCCTGCGTACCAACCTCGCCTCGGTGATCTTGCAGATGGCCAACATCGGCCTCGGTGACCTGGCCCGTTTCCCGTTCGTCGAAGCTCCCGACCATCGATCGATTCGCGATGGCGAAGCGCTCCTCGAAGAACTCGGAGCCATCTCGATCGCCGACCGCAAACGCGACGGTGTGCGCCTCACCAAGCTCGGTCGCAAGCTCGCCCGGATTCCGGCCGACCCGCGGTTGGCGCGCATGCTGATCGAGGCTGATCAGCGCAACTGTGTGCGCGAAGTGCTGGTCATCGTCGCGGCGCTGTCGATGCAGGACGTGCGCGAGCGGCCAGCGGAGAAGAAGGAGAAGGCGAACGAGTTCCACAACCGTTTCAAGGTGAAGGGATCGGACCTGCTGTCGATCGTGGCGCTGTGGGATCACGTGCGGGTGAAGCAGCGCGAGCTGTCCGGCAACGCCTTCAGGCGGATGTGTCGCGAGGAGTTCATCCATTACCTGCGTGTGCGTGAATGGGTCGACCTGCATCGCCAGTTGAAGCGCGTTGCGGCCGACATAGGGATCAAGGTCGGTACCGAAGACGGGCATCCCGACCACGTCCACCAGGCGCTGCTTGCGGGCTTGCTCAGCCACATCGGCACCTACGACCGGCTGAACCGTACGTATCAGGGGGCTCGTCAGGCACAGTTCGTCATCGGCTCGGGGTCGGCGCTCGGCCGTAAACCCGTCGACTGGGTGATGGCCGCCGAACTCGTCGAGACCAACCAGATCTACGCACGTCGTGTTGCTGAGATCGACCCTCGCTGGGCGGAGAAGGCCGGTGCTCACCTGGTCAAGAAGTCGTACGGCGAGCC
>JBGCEY010000072.1:0-16323 GCA_045106645.1 Ilumatobacter sp. | reverse complement strand
GACGACGACACCGCCGACAAGACGGTCACGTTGACGGTCGCAACCGATGACGTCATCGAAAGCAACGAGACCGTCACGGTCGACTTCTCGATCCTGTCGAACCTCGAACTCGGTGGAGATGAGGATTCGGCCACGGTGACGATCACCGATTCGACGATCGCGACCACCACGACCACCACCACGACAACGACCACGACAACGACCACGACAGCGCCGACCACGGTGCCCGAGACCAGCAGCACCGTGCCCGAGACCAGCAGCACGGTCGCCGAGACCAGCAGCACGGTTGCCGAGACCAGCACGACCGTTGCAGAAACCACGACAACAGTGGCTCCCACCACAACGGGGGTGGCCGTGCCGCCGACGTTGAAGTCGGATGCTCCGAGCGGCGTGGTATCTGGCGGTCAATCGACCTTCAAGGTCGAGGTCGAGCACGAAGAAGGCGAAGACCCGACCGTCACCGCAACCTCGCAGGATCCGTCGAAGCTCCAGATCGTCGGGGTCGAGAAGGTCGCAACCGGTCCCGGTGCCGAATTCACCCTCGGCTTCGGTCTGGCAACGCAGTCGAGCACCTATGAAGTCACGGTGCGCGCACTCGCTGGAGCAGCGGGTGACGTCGGAGTGACGATCAACGCAACCGACAGCGCAGGCACCACCACCGAGACGGTGTTCGTGGCCGTCAGCGCCGCCGTGCTGCCGAGCACTGGTTCCGACAGCACACAACGCACCCTCGGCTTCGCAGCCCTGGCGTTGGCGTTCGGTGCCGCAGCGGTGCTGTTCACCCGACGCCGCGGATTGTCCACCACCATCCACGGCTGAAGCATCGCCTTCGGGCGAACGTGAATCATCGACCGCCCGGTCACCGAACTCCGGTGGCCGGGCGGTCGGCGTTTTCGGGTGATCGAGGCGTCAGTACGACGCGCCGGCAGGCCCGCCGCGGCGGCGGCCACCTCGACGTGCTTCGCGAGGCTTCACCACGGCGCGTTTCACGGCCACTTCGAATTCGACGTCCGGTGGCTCGATATCGCCATCCAGCACTTGGCGCATCAGTGCGAGGTGCTCGGGAGCGCTGCCGCAGCATGCACCGATGATCTGCACCCCGGCTGCACGAATGCGGTGGGCATGTGCACCCATGACTTCGGGCGAACCCGAGTAGTGCAGCTCGGCGCCGACCCATTGCGGCATGCCGGCGTTGGCCTTGCTGATCAATGCGATGTCGGGGTTTGCGGCGCGCATCTCAGCGAGGGCCGCTTCGGTATCGGCCAGGTTGTTGCCGCAGTTGGCCCCGATTGCGTCGATGCCCAGCTCGGCCAGCCGGTTGACAGCATCTTCGCCGGTCACCCCCATCATGGTGCGCCCTGCAGTGTCGTAGCTGAGCGTTGCACAGATCGGGAGCTCGCTCACGGAGCGGGCTCCCTCCACTGCCCATGCAACCTCGTCGAGGTGGCTCATCGTTTCGATCCACAACACATCGGCACCACCTGCGTCGAGGCCTTTGGCCTGTTCCGCGAACGCCGCAGCACAGGTCGAGCGGGTCATCGAACCCATGGGCTCGAGCAGTTCGCCGGTGGGGCCCATCGACCCCGCCACGATCACTTGCTTCTCCGAAGCATCTGCAGCAGCACGAGCAACGCGGGCTGCGGCCTCGTTCAGTTCGAGCACTCGATCGTCGGCCTGGTGCAGCTTGAGGCGGAAGCCAGTGCCGCCGAACGAGTTGGTGAGGATGATGTCCGAACCGGCGTTGACGTAGTCGGTGTGGACCGCCGTGACGCGATCGGGGTGCTCCACGTTCCACAGCTCGGGTGCGCCGCCGGACTCGAGGCCACGAGAAAACAGCTCGGTTCCCATTGCTCCGTCGATCAGCAGGACGCCTCGCTCGGCAATCAGTTCGTGCAACACGGTCATTTCACCAGTGTGCCTCGCAATGGTCCCGGCGGCGCGCCATGCCCGATGAGCACGGTCGAGGCTCAGTGTGTGCGGTGGTAGATGAGATCGGTCGGCGGGCGCCCCTCGTTCAGCCCGCGCTGTTCGAAGCGGGTCAGTGGGCGGCGATCGGGCCGGGGCACCACACCGCCATCGAGGCGCACTTCGGCGTTGCACACCTGCTCCATCAAGTCGGCGTAGTCCGCAATGTCGGTGGCCAGATGGAGTTCTCCGCCCACTTCGAGTCGGTCGACGAGCACGGTGACGATGTCGCTGCGAACCAATCGGCGGTGGTGTTGGCGCTGCTTTTTCCACGGATCGGGAAAGAAGATGCGGACCACCCGAATCGATTCGGGTCCGATCCGATCGAGAAACTGCACCAGGTCTCCATGGACGACGCGGACGTGGGGGAGCGGAGTGTTGACAATGGCGTCGAGAACGGTCACGACGCCGGGGTCGTGGACCTCGACGCCGAGCACATCGAGTTCGGGTTGCGCACGGGCGAGCTCGATCGTGGACTCTCCGTGCCCGAAACCGATGTCCAGCACCACGCCTCGGTCGTCGTCGCGTGCTGCACCATCGGCGCCGGGGAACACCTCGCTCCAGTCCAGAACCGGCCCCTCCAGCGGGATCGACCACTCCTCGATCCAGCGATCGAACTCGGCTTGGCGTTTCGTCGACAGGCCTCGTCGACGAACTTTGAAGGTCAGCGCAGGTCGCCGAATGTTTCGCGCGCCCGATGCCGAGTCGGTGATCATCGGCTGGCCGCCGCGAACCCGCAGCGGATCAGACCCACCGGCCTCGAGCGTCATCTCGTCGTCGTTCGTGGAGCCCGCTCCCATTCCCGAGAAGCTAGCGATGCTCGCACCACTACGGATTCCTCAACCTGTTTCGAGAATCCGTCGCTCAGTTGCCGGTGAGGCCAGAGAGTCCCTCTTGGAACGCGCGCAGCCCCTCGATCAACGACGTGGTGAGCGTTTCGAGCTCGGTGCCTTCCACGTCGATCGAGATCGGCACGTCGAGCTGCACCGGCACGTCGACCGCGACCGGAATCGATTCGTCGATCGGGATGTCGACGGTGAGATCGATCGGAACGTCGATGTCGACCGGCACGGTGATATCGAGTGGAATGTCGACGCCGAAGGGGCCGTCGATCGTGATGGTGGTCTCGACCTCTTCGTTGATCGGGATCGATGTCTGAATCGGCACGGACACGGTCCGTTCGAGCTCGAACGTCTCGTTGATGGAAATGGTCTGGTCGATCGGCACGGTGAACTCGATCTTCGAGGTGCCGAAACCCTCCAGCTCCGTGACGGCTTGATCGAGGCCGTCGTCGATTTGTGGGCCGAGGTCATCGATCGTCTCCACGAAGCCGTTGACCTGGGAGGCAAAGAGCGCAGCACCGGCTTCGACACGTTCGAGATCGTCTCGGGTGGTGGCGAGTTCGTCCTCGGTTGCCTGGACCCGAGCGAACATCACGAGCGTGAGTGCCAGTGAGCCGAGCAGCAGCAGCACGAGCGCACCGACCACCACTCCCAGATGTCGCTGCACCCAACTCGGCGGAGGTGGCGCTGCGAGCGCCGTGTCGGTCGGCGACTCCATCTCGCTCAGTTCCGCTTCGTCGCGCAGCACCAGCACCGGCATCTCGTCGGTGTCGGTGACGGACTGCGAGGCCATGAAGGTCTCGTGTTCCGCCGTGTCGTTGCCGGTGTTGTTGGTGGTGTCGGTGTGTGCCATGTCGGTGTCTCTGTCGGTGTCTGTCGTGTGGTCGGTGTCGCTCACGGGGGTGAATCCCTTCGGGGTGTCGTCGAGTCGTCGGTCGGAGTTGGGTTCGTGCTCAGCCCGGGAGTCAGGTCGTGTGTGTTGTCGTCGCAGCAACAGGACGCACAGCACCAGACCCACGCCGAGTGCAGCTGCGCTGGCCAAGAACGTGTCGGCAATGGACTGTGCGGTGAGCGTCTCGGTGGCTTCCTCGAGCGCTGCAGGAAAGTCGGGATCGGTGATCGGTGGGAGATCGAGGTCGCCGCGCAACGCGTTGAAGCGTGCAAGCCCCCATGCTGTGAGTGCAGAGAGTCCGACACTCAGCCCGATCATCCGCACGACCATCACGACTGCCGCTGCCGCGCCGCGGGCATCAGGCGCTGCGTGGTCCACGACGGCAGAGGTGGTCGGGGCAACCGTCAAGCCGATACCCGCTCCGAGCACCGCCAACTGCAGTCCGAGCAGAACATAGGAGGTGTCGCCTCCCCAGGTGAGGCCCATCAGGGCGTAGGCCCCGGTGGCTGCGAACAGCCCGAGCACGATCGGCGGGCCATACCAGGTGCGTTCGGTCACGCGGCCTCCGACGTACGACGCCAGTGCCATCGCGGCGGTGAGTGCGGACAGGATCCATCCGGCCACGACAGCGGATCGCTCGATGTCGCGTTCGACGGCGTTGACGAACAACGGCACATCGACCATTGCAATCACGAGTCCGGCACCGATCACGAAGTTGACGATGAGTGCCACGCGGACGTTGCGCCCCCGGAACAGCGACGCGTCGATGATGGCATCACCGCCGCGGGCCCGAAGACGGCGCTGCTGAAGAACCAGGGCGAGTGCGCCGACGAACGCAACGGGGTACAGCATTCTCAGGTCGGTGCCACCGTTGCCGGTCAGTTCGTCGAGCCCCTGCACGCTCTGCACCTCAGCAGAACCGAGCAGCGCCAGGTTCAACGACACCAGGACCGTGGTGAGCAGCGATGCCCCCAACCAGTCGATTCGCGTCGAACGCGCCGGTCGATCATGTTCGGCCAGAGCCCACCACACCGCAGCGGCACCGATGATCGCCAGTGGCACGTTCAACCAGAACTGCCACCTCCATGAGAGGAACCGCACGAGCATCGCTCCGTACAGCGGCCCCCACACCCAACCCAGCGTCTCGATGGCTCCGAGGGTGCCGAGCGCACGCGCCCGGCGGTGTTCGGGGTAGACGTCACCAACGACGGCGAGCGCCACGGGCACCATCGCCCCGCCGCCGACGGCGGTGAGTACGCGGCCCATCAGCAACGGGCCGAGCGAGTCGGTGAGGGGGATCCAGATCGTGCCGACCATGAAGATCGCATAGGCCAGCAGGAAGGTTCGGCGTCGACCGATGGCATCGCTCAGGCGCCCGGCGATCGGCATGATCGCGATGAACGCAATCAGGTACACATTGACGATCCAGGCGGCGTCGTCGAGCCCGTCCGGCAGCACCAGGCCGAGGTCGCCGATGATCGGGCGCAGCATGGTGGACACCACCGTCAAGTCGTCGGCAGCGACGAACACGCTGAAGCCCACCGCCCACAGCACCGCTCGTGGCGAGGCCGCGGGGCGCTTCAGGAGCGGCTCGCGAGTGGAGACGGAAGTGCTACTCACGGCGACAACCCCTCCGGCGGTTCGATTTCGAACTCGGCGCCGTAGTCGTCGAGCAGCAGCGTCCAGCGGACTTCAGCGCCGTTGAAGTCCGCAGCGAACCGCGCTTCGCGAACCTCGCCGGTGACCGGCTGAATCCAAAAATCGATGGCCACGTCCTGGTTGCGAACCAGACGAGCGGTGATCACTTCGACCTGCGCAGCCGGAGCGGTGGCGTTGACGTGGTAGCGCGCGTTGCCGTCGCGCTCTTCGGTTCCCACCAGCACGACATCGCTCAGGTTTTCCATGAGTGGTTGCCACCCGTTCTTCGGGTCGAAGAACAGTGAGGGGTCGATGTCGTAACCGGGTGGCAAGGTCTCGAAGTTGCCGGTGATCGGGTTGGACAGCCACACCTCGTTGCCGAGCGCGATCGCACCGAGCTCGGTCGCCAAACCGCCTTCGATACCGACTTCGAGCAGCGCGCGTGCAGACCCCGGCACTGCGAACTCGCCGATGGCGCTGTTGAGCGTCAAGCGTTCGAACTCGTCGATGAAAACCGGAGCGCCTTCGCGTCGGAGCTCGAAACGCACACTGGTCGTGTCGCCCATCGCCGTCGCGGATGCGGCGACAATTGCGTCGGCCCGTGCGGGAATCGTGGGTTCGGTCGGCTCGCTCGTCCCGGAATCGCCACAACCCACGAGGGCAACGGCGAGCATCAGTGGTACCGCGGTGCGTCGGCCCCGTGTTGCGAATCTGGTCGTCATGTCACTCCTCGGTCTCGTCCGCTGCAGCATGTGCGCCGGGCCGACACCGAAGAGTGCCGGACATTGGTGTAACCGTGCGAGGGAGGCGACTATTCCGCGTCTTCTTCGAGTTCCTCGCTGCCACCGAGCTTCGCATCGCCGATCAGCTCGCCGTCGTCGGCGGCTGGTGAACCCGCAGCGGCGCTCGTGACACTGCGGAGCTTGCGTGTCACGTCCTGACCGAGTGCGACCTGGAGGGCCCGAGAACAGTCTGAGTTCAACGTGCGCAATGCTCGAAGGTCGTCCTGATTCCAACGATGAAACTCGAGATCGGTGATCGAGGTCACGTCCGCGCTTGCCGGATCGCCCGAAAAGAAGCTCATTTCGCCGATGAAACACGTGGCGCTTCGAACCCGGTCCAATCCGGCCGAGTTGGTCACGCGCACCTCGCCGCCCGTCAACAAGAGCAGGTCGTCTTGCAATGTGCCTTCGGTGCAGAGCCGGTGGCCAGTCGCGGCTTCGATGTGCTCACCGACCGACCACAACTGAAGGAAGTCACGCCGACTGAGCTCGGGGAACAGCCGGCGCCGGATCTGTTCCTCGCGCTCGCTGAGCTGCACCGAGTTGCGTCGTGCGATGCGGATGGCTTGGGTGACGTTGACGGCTCCGAACAGCACGTTCCACCACACTGCGGACCAGGTACCTGACGCTGCGCCCCACGCGACGAACACGATGCTCTGCACGACGAGGCCGACGCGTAGCTTCAGGCCGGTCGGCAGCAAGCTCGCTGCAATGTAGGAGATGTATGCGAGGTTCAGCAGCAGTGTGTCCATGGCGGACCTTCCGGGTCTCAGCTCGTCACCGTAGATGCTCGACCGTGGTGGAGACGTTAAGCACGTGGGGTGCTCGATGAGCGACAGCGATGACGTTGAGAGCAGTGACGTTGAGAGCAGTGACGTTGAGAGCAGTGACGTTGAGCGCAGTGACGTGGAGAGCGATCGGGTGGAGAGCGATCGGGTGGAGACTGATGGCGTCGAGCGCGGGGTTGATGCCGACGTCGATGCGGCGCGGCGGCGACTGCGCCGCCAGGCGGCATCGATCACCGCTGCTGTGGCACCGTTTGGCATCGTCTTCGGAGCAGCGGCTGCCACCGCTGGCCTTTCGTTGCTGCAGGCCGTGGGTTTCTCCGTGTTCGTGTTCGGTGGGAGTTCGCAGTTTGCAGCGGTGGAGATCCTGGGTGATGGCGGCTCGGTCGCGTCGGCAGCTGTTGCCGGCTTGCTGCTGAATGTTCGGTCGCTGGCGTTCGGAGTGATCATGGCGCCAGCGCTCACCGGAGCACTGTGGAAGCGGATGCTGATGTCGCAGGTGATGATCGACGAGTCCACCGCCGTTGGCACCGCAGCCACCGCATTGCCGTTGCGCCGGTACGGGTTCCTTGCGGGCGGCGTCGGGGTCTTCGTCGTGTGGAACCTCACGACGGTCGTCGGTCATGTCGTGTTCAGTGGAGCGGGCGATCTGATCACCGATCTCGGCCTCGACGTGGCTGGACCGGCGGCGTTCCTGGCGTTGCTGTGGCCGCGGTTGTCCGATCGTCGACAGCTGGCGGTGGCGATCACCGGAGCACTCGTTGCGCTGATGCTCGTGCCGTTCGCGGCTCCGGGCGTGCCGATCTTGGCGTCGATGGTGGCGGTGCTGGTGGTTGGCCCCTGGAGTCGACCCACGGCGCGAGGCCCTCGAACGGAGGTGCTCGGGTCATGAGCGATGCAACGATCGTGATGGTCGTGCTGGCCACCGGGACCTTCGTGTTGAAGGCGGCGGGGCCGATACTGCTCGGAACCCGCCGATTGCCCGACTCGGTGCAAGCAGTCGTGGATCTGTTGCCGGCGGCGTTGCTGGCGTCGCTCGCGTTGGTCTCCACCGTGGCATTGACCGCGGGTGACGAGCGTTCGCTCGTCATCGATGCGAGACTCTTCGGACTCGTCTTCGCGGGGTTGGCGTTGTGGCGTCGGGCGCCCTTCGTGGTGGTGATTCTGTTGGCTTCGGCAGCCACGGCGACACTTCGACTGTTCGGCTGATCTTGACCAATGCTCGCATTTGGACAAATTCTTGAAGTGCTCTGTACGTTGTCAGAACTTCTTCAAGGTCGAAGAATTCGCCTCAGGGTCTGACGATTCCTGACCGAAAGCCCATCCGTGAAACGGATCGGTGTCATTGTGATCTCGCTGATGGCATTCGTGCCGGTGGGGACTTCGATTGCTGCGACCGACGCCATCTCCGAGCCATTCGTTGCGCTGCGCGGAGCTGATCGCATTGGAAACGCCACGCCGATCGACGAACCCGTGGCGCCACCGCCAGCACCGACGTTGCCGGCGTCGCCAGCGGGTCCTGAGGTCTCCAAAGAGATGCAGGCGGTGCTCGATCTCGTCAACGACGAACGGGCCGCTCGAGGTCTCGGCGCGCTGCGATTCTCCGGAAATCTGAACGAAGCGGCCCTGGAGCACACGGTTGACCAAGCCGCAGCGGGAGACATCTACCACGTCGATCCGAGCAACGGCGTCGACCCGGGCGACCGGATTGCTCGCACGGGATACCAGTTCAGCGTCTGGGGCGAGAACGTGGCTGCTGGCTATCCGTCCGCCTATTCGGTGATGGTCGACTGGATGAACAGCCCCGGCCACTGCCGCAACATCTTGAACCCCGCCTTCACCGAGATCGGTATTGGATACGTCACCGGCGGTGCGCGCTACAACCAGTTCTGGACTCAGGTGTTCGGTCGTTCGCACGCCGAGCCTCGGCCGCCCGGGGTCTACAACCCGGCCTGGTGCTGACACCGCGCCACACCCGCGCCACACCCGCGCCAGACCCGGCCATTCGTTGGCTGACACGCAGTGTCACCAAGTGACTACTCAAAGAGGTTTGGGAGTTGCCGTACTGGGTACTGCTGGTGCATGAAGCACTTTGCAGCAATCGTCGTAGCACTGGCGGTTTCGATCCCAGTCGGCGCCGTCGCTGCGGCGCCAGAAGCCATCTCAGAGCCGTTCATTGCGCTCCGCGGCGCCGAGCGGGTCGGCAATGCCACCCCGATGACTCAGCCCGACGTCGTGCCACAGACCCCGGCAACGCCGACGGTCACCAATGTCACCGTCGAGATGCAGGCGATCCTCGACCTGGTCAACGTGGAGCGGATGTCACGAGGCCTGGTGCCGGTTCGCTTCTCAGCGAAACTGAACGACGCTGCGCTGGTCCACACGCTCAATCAAGCAGCCGATGGCGACATCTACCACGTGGATCCAGACGACGGCAGCAGCCCCGGAGACCGAATCACCCGCACGGGATACCGCTTCAGCACGTGGGGCGAGAACGTTGCAGCGGGCTACCGGACACCGCAGGACGTCATGGTCGGTTGGATGGAAAGCCCGGGCCACTGCCGCAACATCTTGAACCCCGGCTTCACCGAACTCGGTGTCGGATACGTCAGCGGCGGGCAGGTGTACAACCACTTCTGGACCCAGGAGTTCGGTCGCCCCAACACCGAGCCTCGTCCCGCCGGTGTGTACAACCCGGCGTGGTGCTGAGCCGCTCTCAATCGAGCGGAGCGAACGCTGCCGCCGAGGAACTCCGGCGTTGCCGGGATGCAGCCGCCCGATCCTTGCATCGGCTCCACCAGAACCGCAGCGATGTCGCACCGGGCATGACGGCACACGCCCGCTCGTGCCACGCTCGACTGCCAGGTCGGCGGTCGGCGTAGTCACGGCGGGCGTGTTGTACTCGGCGATCCAGTCGGTCGTCAGCATCGGCGGAGGGCACAGGCATGTGCGCAGTGTCGCGCACGTTGTCGGTGCGTCCAGCGGGTGGTTCAGCTCGACACGGGTGTGAGTGCGCTGATGTCGACAGCGTCGACGTTCGCGCGAGCGGTAGCGACGGCACCTTCGGGATCGACGTTGAGTTGATCTGCCGCGATGACGGTGACGTTGGTGAGACCGAGGAAGCCGAGGAACGTCGTGAGCCAGCCGGACGCCAGGTCCATCGGCGAGCCCACCGGTACGCCACCCGAGGCAACGACGATGAACACCGGCTTGTCGGCAACGAGCCCTTCGGGGCCCGTCTCGGTGTAGCGGAAGGTGGTGCCGGCACGCGCCACGAGGTCCGCCCAGGCCTTGAGCGCGGCAGGCGGGCCGAAGTTGTAGATCGGCAGTCCGATCACGACGGCATCGGCATCCATGAGCTCGGAAATGTACTGATCAGCGGCGGACAGCTCGGTGTTCTGGGCATCTGAACGGTCAACTGCAGGCGTCCACATCGCGGCCAGGGTGTCCTCGCTGAGCAGGGCCACGCCGTTGGTGAGGTCGCGCTGGGTCGTCGTGGTGTCGCCGGGGATGCGATCGATGAGGCGGCTCACCAACTCACGGCTGACGGAGTCGCCATGGCGAGCGGAGGAGTCGATACGAAGAATACTTGTCATAGCAACAATCATAGAGAATATTTGCGCTCGCAACAACCTTGCTACGGTTGGTGAGAGGAAGTTGGGTTGTTTGAACCGGCTGGTTGAACTGGGTTGCAGCATCCGTTGTTGGCGTGGACGGCGTCGTGAGTGCGAACGCGCCGACCTACGCTGCAGAGCGTGTTCCTCGGTGACGACCTGCTGCCGTTTCTCGTCCTGGCGTTCGGTGGCGCACTCTTCGCTGGCAACCTGCTCGCCGTCGTGAAACCGCCGGAGCGCCAACTCGATGACTCGCATCTCGAGCGAGCACCCGTAGGTCGCAGTCTGGTGTTTGCCGCACTCGGTCTCGTCGCGGCGATCTGGGCCATTGCGTCACTGGTGTCCGGCTGAGCCGGACGCAACGCTCATGCGTCGACGGTGATGACCATCTCCGAGGAGTCGCCGCGAGCCGAAACACTGACGGAGACCAATTCGTCACCGCGCAGGAAGGTCCCGCTGGCGATCTCGTCGGCCTGGACGAACGTCGATTCTTCCTCGAAGCCCGCAGCCATCAGGGCTGAGGTGTAGTCCTCGAACACGTCGGTGAGGGCTCCAGCGACCATCCCGGTCACCACGATGCCCGATTCATCGCCCTCGGAGAAGTACGTGCCGCTGATGTTCGACAGACCCTGAGGCTGGGGAATGTCGCTCGGCCACTGCTCTGGAATGTCGGCAGTGGTGGCAAAGACCGACTCTCCGTCGGCTCCTTCGACCACGAAACCTCCGTCGCCATCGGCTTCGCCGGTGAGCACCTCGCCGTTCTCGTCGGTTGCCGTGAAGGAACCGTCGTCGTCCACGGTGAGGGTGCCGTCTTCGGTGTCGATGTCGAAACCGTTCTCGTCGCCGTCGACCGAGAACTCGTTGCCGTCGGCGTCGACACCTTCGATCTGCACACCGTTCTCGTCGACATTGAAGGTCACGTCGCCCTCGCTCGATTCGACACGGATCTCACCGTCGCTGAAGTCCACGTCCACGTCGCCGCCGGTGTCGGCCTCGATCGCTCGCTCCACCACTTCCTCGGTCGCACGCTCGGTCGCGCGTTCGACGATGCGGCCGCAGCTGGTGCCGAGCAACGCCAGTGCGCTGGTTGCGGCGAGGATTCGAATGGTGCGTTGCATGAGGACTCCTGTGGTCAGGTCGAGAGGTTGTCGACGACGGCATCCAAGCTACGTCGACCGAGGCCGCGAGTGTCGGCGATTTCAGCTGGTGGTCACCGACACGTTGAGTGACCCGTCGGTGGCGCTCACGCTCACGAGGTACTCACCATTTGTCAGGCTGGAGAACGAGAAGCCGTTCGACGTGCTGGTCTCGCTCACCTCGAACCCGTCGAGGGTGGAGACGTAGGCGTCCACAGCGTCTTGCGCACTCTCGGCAACCTCACCCTGGGCCCATGCGGACAGCGAGCCCTCGGCCTCGATCCCACCGACGATGGCTTCTCCAGCGAAGGCAGGCCGTGCGATCTCGGATGGCCACAGGCTCCAGTCGCCCGTCCCCGAGGTGAAGGTGCCGTCGTCGGTCTCGACGGTCAACGAGCCGGTGTCGCCATCGGTCTCCAGATCGAGCACGGTGGTGCCATCCTCATTGGTGACCTCGAATCCATTCTCATCGCCCTGACCTTCGAAGGTGCCGTCCTCGGTTTCGAGCACAAACGTGCCGTCCTCGCCATCGACGGAGAAGCTGCCCTCGTCGGTTTCGATACTGAAGGTGCCATCGTCGGCGTTGAAGTCCAGCTCGACGTTCTCACCCGAGTCGGCTTCGATTGCCCGCTCGATGCCTTCCTCCACCGCCCGCTCGGTTGCCCGCTCGACAATCGACGAGCAGCTGCTGAAGCTGAATGCGGCGAGTGCCGCGAGGGTGATGGTGAGGTTGCGGCGGTTCTTCATGACGGGTGCTCCTGATTCTCGTGGCGCCCGGTTGGCGCCTTCATGGTGCAAGAGGAGCCAGTTCCGCGCTTCTTGCACTTTTCGCGCAGAAACATTGGAAGATGTGGGGGTGAGTAGTCCGCTGCAGTTGACCTTCGTTGAGTCGGCGTCGCGCGCCCACACCCTTCCGGAGTCGCCGGTGGAGGTGGCGTTCGTCGGCCGATCCAACGTGGGCAAGTCGTCGTTGATCAACGCGTTGGCCAACCGCAAGCAGTTGGCGCGGGTCTCGAATACGCCAGGGCGCACCCAGCTGATCAACATGTTCCGCCTCGACGAGGGTCTCGCACGCACCGGCGGCAAAAAGCATCAGGGTCTCGCCGAGGAGCCGTTGGGCACCGTGGTGGACCTGCCGGGGTACGGCTACGCCAAGACTGCCAAGAGCGTCAAGGGAGACTGGCCCGCCATGATCGAGGGGTACCTCCTGGAACGTGAGGAACTCGCGATGGTGTTCGTTCTGGTCGATGGCGCCATTGGGCCGACCAAGCTCGACGTGCAGATGCTCGACTGGCTGCGATACAACACCGTGCCGCACACCGTGGTGGCCACCAAGCACGACAAGGTCAAGTCATCCAAGCGTCCGAGCCGCAAGAAGGAACTCGCTGCGGGCTGCATGCTGGACGTCGGCGACGTGCTCTGGGCAAGCGCCACCAAGGGCGACGGCATCGACCGCATCCGCTCGGTCGTACGCAGCCACCTGATCGACTGAATCGTTCGTCGAGGCCGGGACCGGGGTGCCGGCTGCGAGTACCTTGACCGGTGTGGAAATGGCCAGTGGCGACGTCGAGCTCAACGTGCTCGGGCCGTGGCAATTGCTCGTCGGCGGCGAACCCATCGACATCGGTCGGCGCCAGGTACGCCAAGTCCTGACGAGGCTCACGTTGGGGACCGGCCCGGTCGGAGTCGACGCCCTGCTGAGCCTGGTGTGGGCGGACTCGTTTCCGGCGGACCCGCGCGCTGCGCTGAGCGTCATCATCTCCCGAAGTCGCACCGCGCTGGGTGATGCAGCCGACCATCTCGAGTTGCTCGGCGATCGGTATCGATTCACGGCAGGGAGTGACCTCGAACGTCTCGCATCGATCGTCGAAGCGACTTCGGTCGGGGGATCCGATCGGATCCGGTCATTGCGCCGGGCGCTGGCGTTGCGGCGCGGTGAACCGTTCGACGGCCTCCCCGAGCACCCGGTCTTCGAGTACGAGCGGCGCCGTGCCGAGTCGCTCTTCTCCCGGGCTCGGCGCGAGTTGGGGCATCTCCTCGTCGAGGCGGGCCGTTTCGAAGAGGTCGTCACGTTGCTCCAGCCGTTGTGTGATGAATGGCCGGACCTGGAGGTCGAGGCGACGTGTCTGGCGCGTGCGCTCGCGTCGATCGGTCAGCGCCGTGACGCCCTGGCGGTGATCGCACGGCTGCGTCGATCGGTCAGCGTTGCGGGACTGGACTCCTCCGAGCGTCTCGTGGCGCTCGAGCAGCTCATTCTCACCGACGGGGTCGACCTCTCACAGCCGTTGGACGGGCCGCCGCCCGAGGAGCTGTTCATCGGGCGTTCGTCCGAGTTGGAACAGCTCACGGACCCTGACCGGCCGCGGGTGTCGGTCGTGGTCGGTGAAGCGGGCATCGGGAAGTCGACGCTGCTGGAAGCGGCGAAGGAACGGTGGATGGCTCGCGGCCAAACCGTCGTGGCAGTGCGGGTGTCCGCCACTCCCAACCGGTTGATGGAGCCGTTGGCGTCATTGCTCGATCAGCTGATCGACAACGAGTCCGACGGCCATCGTGAGGCGTTCACTGCCGCGCACCGCGATGTGTTGTCGGTGGTCGTTCCCGAGCGACTTGTCGACGCACGCGGTTGGTCCGCAAGTCGCGACGAACTGATCGATGGGCTGGTGCGGGCCGTGAGCGAACTCGCAGGCTCGAACATCACCGTCGTCATCGACGACGGTCAATGGATCGACAGCCTCTCGTCTCAGGTGTTGCGTCGCGTCGTGCGCTCCAGCACGGCATCGTTCGTGATCTCGGGCCGCAAAGCACCTGACTTCGCGCCCGAAGATTCGTCGACCATGCGGCTCGACCCGCTCGATGTCGCTTCGGTGAGCGAGTGGTTGCGTAAGGAGGTGGAGGACCCACGCGTACTCGGCACCCATCTCCATCAACAAACCGGTGGAAACCCACTGTTCTTGCGGCTGTTGATCGACCTCCTCATCGATGACCTCGATGAGTCGCTGCTTCCGACCACGGTGTTGGCGGTCGTCGAGCAGCGCCTCGGAGCGCTGAGTGGCCCTGCCCGGCGGTTGATCACCACCGCCGGGGTACTCGGTGAGACGGTTCCCCTGGCGCTCCTTCAGACAGTGTGCGGTGACATCGGCGGGGCACTCGATGAGGTCGACCGAGCTGGGCTTGCTCGTGTGGATGCAGGCGTTCTCCGCTTCCAGCACGCTCTCGTCTCCGATGCGGTGGGCCAGATGGCGGGAGAAGGCGGGCGAATGGCGGTCAACGACGCAGCAGCGGATGCGGCCTCACGAGCGGGGCGGCCAGCGGTCGAGTTCTGGAAGCCGTGCGTTGCCACGTGGCCGCTCGACCCCGACCGGGCGCTCCGTGTGTGTGTCGAGGCGGCTGAATCGTACGCGCTCGTGTACGCCTGGGAGGAGCTACTCGAATGTATCGATGCCGTCGCAGCGGCCGACGGCATCGGACTCGATCACGAGCGTCAGCTCGACCTGCGGATACTCGAAGCACGAGCGTCGTTCGGGGTCGGTCGGCCTGGTGGAGAGGACCTGCTTCGTTCGGTGGCTGACGCGGCGGCATCGTTGAAGCTGGTCGACGTGGAGGTCCGCGCGATCACCGAGCTGAGCTCGCGCGGGTGCTTTGCGTTGCTGGGGCTCGATGCTGATGGGCTCGCGGTGTTGATCGAACGCGGTATGCAGCAGGTCGCGAACCCGACTGCCGCTGCATGGCTCGCTGGCTCTGCGGCTCGATCTCTCGGCTACTCACGGCACCACCAGCGTGGCCAAGCGCTCTTTCGTTCGGCGTTTCGATCGATGCCCGACGTCGATGACCGTCGCGTTCGCTGGGCGATTCTGCGCAACGCCGAGTACGGACTGGCCGACCCGGTGGACCTCGACGAGGCCGAGCGTGCGTGCAATCAGATGGACGCCGAGATGGGAACGAATCCTGAGATCCGATTCCTCGTTGCGATGACCAGATTCCGTCATGCGCTGATCAGAGGAGACGCGACCGGATTGCTGCGGTACCGACAGGCGGCGGCTGAGGCTGAGTCCCTTGCTGCACGAACCGATGTGCCGCTTGCGTATGGGCACACCTACGCAGTGTCGATTCAACACGCCTGGATTCAAAGCGGATTCGAGATCATCCGTGGCGACTTCGAGGCAGCGGAGCGGTTCGCCAATCGGTCGCTCGAACTCGGTGAACAGCTGTTGTCGCAGCTCGAGAGTGATGTCGGCCGTCCGTGGATCATGGTGTCGTACGGAGCACTGCTGGTCGCGATCCGCAATGGCCAGGGTCGGCTCCACGAGCTCGCACCGATGGCGTCCGATCTGGGCCCGACGGTGCCTGCCTGGCGCGCTGCGGTCGTCGCAACGAAGCTGGCGGCCGGGGAGGCCGGCGAGGCTGCGCGAATCCTCGAACTCATCGCCGACCAGAACTTTGCGGGTCTGGTCCCCGATCAGACGATGACGGGAGCGATCTATCTGCTCGCCGCGCCCGTTGCGCAACTCTTGGAGCGCCCGGAGGTCGAGCAGCTCTATCGCAGGGTGCTGCCACTCACCGATCGTTTCAGTTGTGGAGGGGTGTGCACGCTGGGACCCCTCGCTGAGGCAGCAGCCGTGCTGGCCGAGGCGCTCGGTCTCGATGCCGATGCAGCTGAGTTCCGTCGCGA
>JBGCEY010000071.1:0-7769 GCA_045106645.1 Ilumatobacter sp. | reverse complement strand
TCCGCCACGATCGTGCAGTTCGACACGCACCACAGTCAGCGCACCGCACCTCTCCGCGAACCGCTCACGATCCGCACCCAACATGCCGATGAACCCACCAATGGTTCTCTCTGACCGATCCCGGCAGCGCAGCAATGTGTCACATGTCGCCGACCCATCGCGGGTCGGGATCGCCTCGGTCGATCAGGGAACGGAGGGCATCAGACTCGGCGGAGTCGAGCAGTGGATGCTCGAGCGTGTGCGCCGCTATGGGGCGGGTGCCTTTGTGGCAACCGTGACGTTCGTCGTCGCGCTCGTCTCAGTGGCACTGACCCTCTTGGCGTTCGGTGTCTTCTTCGGATACTCGGAATCCGAAGTTCTCGTACCCGGCATGCTGCTCGCAGCAGGGATCCCGGCGGTTGTCGCGCCGATCACCTTGTACGGAACCGTCCGACTCACCGCCAGGCTCGACACAGCCGGACAACTTCTTCGACTCGCATCACTGACCGACCCGCTCACCAACGTGCTCAATCGTCGCGGCTTCTTCGAGGCGACCGAGGCCCTTGAGGATCGTGAACACGACGTCCTCGTCGCGATGGTCGACATCGATGACTTCAAGCAACTCAACGACCGGCACGGTCACGCGGTCGGCGATCAGGTGCTCGTTGCCGTCGCGGACTGGCTAGAGGGGCTTGTCGACGAAGGCGGAGTTGTCTCACGAATGGGCGGCGACGAGTTCGCGCTGATCCTTCCCATCTCTGCAGAACCCGACCTGCCGAGTAGGCGCAGCCTGACGGTCGACTCCGTGGACTTCAGCATCACACTCGGGGCCTCGAGCATGACCGATGGTCGCACGATCGAGGCCGCGCTCGCTCGTGCGGACCGAGCCCTCTACAACGTGAAGAGTCGGTGTGCCGTGAGCTCGCCGGCTGCAAGCCGCTGACCCGCGTCTCGACGAGACCCGTACGACCGAATCGTTGACACGTCGTCGAGCATCACGAAACCACCGAGTGGGTCGGAGACAATCGCGTCGCCCGGTAGCCCGTCGCTAAGTTGACCAGCCATGGCCACCACAGTGACGATCACAGGAACGGGTTCACCGATCCCCTCGCCGACGCGGGCCGGGCCGGGCGTACTCGTCGAGGCCGGAGGTCTCCGGCTGCAGTTCGATGCCGGTCGATCAACCCTGGAGCGCATCACCGCAGCTGGCGTCAACATCGCAGAGCTCGATGCGCTGTTCGTCACGCACCATCACAGTGATCACCTGGTCGGCCTTCCCGACATCGTCATGACCCGGTGGGTGACCTCAGGCGGGAGGCCGACCGAGCCGCTGCCGGTGGTCGTGCCTCACGGTCCGACGGTCGAGTTCCTCGACCGCATGCTCGACCCGTGGGAAGCCGACCTCGAAGTTCGAGCGGCGCACACCGGCAGTGAAACCCGGCCCGAATTCGACGTGATCGCCTTCGATTCCACCGACGCAGGCGGCGTCGTCTGGGAATCGGGTGGTGTCACGGTTCGCGCGCGAGAGGTTCGTCACGAACCGGTGTGCCCGGCAGTCGGGTACCGCATCGAGACGGATGACGGAGCGGTCGTCATCTCCGGCGACACCCTCGTGTGCGACGAGGTTGCCGAACTCGCGCAAGGCGCTCGCGTGCTCGTGTACGAGGCGATGTTGTTCGAGTTCATCCAAGCTCAGCCCGAGCCGGCTCACTTCATCATGGACTATCACGCGGACACCCGTTTGCTGGGTGCCCAGGCCGCTGAACTCGGCGTCGAAATGCTCGTGCTCACCCACCTCATCCCCGAGCCGACAACGCCCGAACTGGCGACTCAGTATGTCGACACCATCCGTGCCGGCGGGTTCGCCGGTGAACTCGTCATCGCCAACGACCTCGACACGATCACCCTCGACCCAGTCTGAATCGAATTGCAAGCCGGCACGGCAGGGCGCCGGGCGTTGGGTCAGTCCGCAGCGGTTGCCAACATGCCGATCGGGATGCCCTGGCGAACGGCTCATTGTCGCTACGGTCGAGCCGCATGAGGCTGGCCACGATGACCGCTGCGACGACGATGCGCCACGGCGGGCCGGAGGTCACGGTCGTTCGCGATGACTGGCCGGTCCCGGAGCTGAGCTCGGGCGATGTGTTGGTGCGGGTGTCGGCTGCGGCGTTGAACAACACCGACATCTGGAGTCGCGAGGGCGCGTACGGGTCCGCCGATGACCCCGATGCCGTGGCGGGGTGGCTCGGTGTGCCGCTCGAGTTCCCTCGGATCCAGGGCATCGACGCGTGCGGCGTCGTCTCGGCGGTCGGCGCCGATGTCGACCGGTCGTGGATTTCTCGGCGCGTGCTCGTCGATCCGGTCGTCGCCTATGACCGGAACGGATTTCCGGTCTCGGTGATCGGGAGCGAGGTCGATGGCGGCTTCGCCGAATTCATGCGCTGCTCGCCCCACCAGGTGCACGACGTTTCGGAGTCGCCGTTGTCCGACGAACAGCTGGCGTGCCTTCCGACCGCGTACGGCACTGCGCTCGGAATGATCAACCGTGCCGAATGTGTCGCCGGTGAACGGGTGCTGGTCACGGGCGCTTCGGGAGGCGTCGGAGGCGCGGCGATCCAGTTGCTCGTCGATCGCGGATGTCACGTCACCGCCCGCACGAGTTCGGCGGCACGCGAACACGTTTCGAGTCTGGGTGCACACGAGTTGTCCATTCGCGGTGCCGCCGCGATTGCGGCGATCGAGGAGGTGGACGTCGTCGTCGACGTGGTGGGCGGCGACGAGTTCGGAGACCTTCTCGACCGGCTCCGAGACGGTGGTCGGATGGTGATCGCCGGCGCGATCGCTGGGCCGCTCGTCTCGCTCGACACGCGTCGGCTGTATCTGCGTCAGCGCCGACTGATCGGATCGACGATGCACACACCCGACGACTTCACCGAACTCGCACGTATCGCCGTCGGCGGCGGTGTACGACCCGTGGTCGCCGAGTCGTTCACTCTGGCCGATCTCGCTCAAGCACAGGAGCGGTTCGTGAGCAAGGACTTCGTCGGCAAGCTCGTCGTGACGCCCTGACGGAACGCTCCGGATGGGCGGGCATGAATCGACGGACGACGATGTTGCACCGGTGGTGCAGCGAACTTCTACTCGGCGCTGAGTTCGGCAAATTCGGTTCGCGCCCGACGCACGTCGGGAAGGTGCTGCTCGGTCCACTCGCCTTGGCTCGGTGACCTCACCGCAATGTGCACCTCGGGCGCGCAGCGATGATTACTGGTTCGCTCACGGCGCTCGCAGATGAGGATGGGGTACTGCCTCTAGTTTCGGTTGGATTGTTGCGAGCGGCCGTCGTTGGAGAAATCCGCGGCGAAGGCTGAGGGCGTCGAGCCGGTCACACGCTTGAAGAACCGGGTGAAGTGGGAAAGTTCGGCGAAGCCGAGAGCGGCAGCGACGTGTGTTGCTGAACGATGCTCGCTCAGTTGGCGTTGCGCCTCGAGCGCAACGGCTCGGTCGATCAATACCTTTGCCTCGGCGCTGGCCGCAGATTGGCACGCTCGAGTGAGCGTTCTGGTGGAACACCCGATGAGTTGAGCGCAGTGCTTCACAGTTCGTGGGGGAGGTGTTCTTTCGCCGAGGAGGCGTTCGAAGTCTTGGTAGATCGTGTCGAGGTGTGTTTCGTGCCGGTGCGCTGGACGGCTCAGACCGAGGAGCGCTATCAGGAGATCCCGGATCGCATCGAGGCTTCGTAGCGAGAGTGGAGCCGATCGATAGCTGAGGTCTGTGAGGGAGACGATCTGCTCGAGGTCTCGGTCGAGCTCGGTGTCGGTATCGATGACGTGGGCCCCGGCACTCCAGTCGCTTCGATCGTGGATCGCACGAATCAGAAAGAGCTGCGCGCCGTAGAGCGGGTCGAGCGTCCACCGGTGTATCTGTCCTGGTCGGATGTGGATGATCCTGCCGGGAACGAGGTCGAGGTCGTCGAAGTCGACCTGATGGCGGCCCGAACCACTTCGACACCAGATGAGCAGCTCGAATTCGAGGCGCTGGAGGACGGCGAGCTCTTCGTGACCTCGGCGTTGAACGAGGCTCGACAGTGTGAAGGTCTCGAGAGGCAGCCCCGTTGTCTGCGGCTCATACGGAATGGCGAGGGCCTCGGAGTGCCGCTGAGTCGTGTTTTGGTAAGTCAATGGTCCGATTCCGGCATTCACTGCAGCGTACTGAGTTGTTTTGATGTAGCTGGAACATCCCGTCGGCGTGCCGTTGGCGGCGATAGCCGTCCAGGTCACTCAACCACCCAGGAGTCCTCAAATGACCAAGAAGATCAACAACGCAATCGCCCTCTACATGGAGGGCATCCGAGACGGCAACGCTCGTGACGCCGTCACCAAATACACCGGTGAGCGCTACACACAGCACTCGACGGGCGTCCGCGATGGTGTCGAAGGGTTCGTCGAGTTCTTCGAGCCGTTCTTGGCCAACAACCCGGAACGAGATATCCAGGTCGTTCGGGCCATCGAGGACGGAAGCTTCGTCTGGGTGCACGTCTCACAATCACTCAATGGTGGAGCTGCGAAGTGGATCACGATGGACATGTTCGACACCGATGACGACGACCGCATCGTCGAGCACTGGGACGTGATCGCCGAATGGGTCGATGAGACCGTTTCCGGTCATTCCCAGATCGACGGTCCAACCAATGTAGAAGACCTCGACAAGACTGCGGAGAACCGTGCGACAGTCGAACGGTTCGTGAGAGAGATCCTGATCGGCGGGGGTCAGAACTTCACCGACTTCATCTCAACCGAGACATACATCCAGCACAACCCGCAGGTCGGCGACGGCCTCGAAGGGTTTGGTGCGTTTGTTGCTGAGTTGGCGGCTGAGGGCAAGTCGATGATCTACAAGTACCTCTACAAAGTGCTTGCCCAAGGCAACTTCGTCGTCGCGTACTCGCTTGCCCAGATCGGTGATGAGGACTTCGCCGTCTTTGATGTCTTCCGCCTTGCCGACGGGCTGATCGTTGAGCACTGGGACACCATGGAGCCGCTCCCCAGAGGCAACTCCCTCGTCAACCAGGGAAAGTTCTAGCGCGCCCATGAGGGATGCGGTCTGATTCCAGTGGCTCTCATCGCAAATCCGATCGGGTCGGCGCGAGGAAGAAGTGCCGTTCCTGGGTGGTCAGGCACCCTCGATGATCGCGCGATATTGAGCGCGTGGTCGTCCACGGTGCCGCGCCTCGCGGCTCACTTGTTGTCATCGGGCGAAAGCGAAACCGGTCCTGCTACCTGTTGTTGGTTCGGAACGTTTCAGGGGTTTGGCCTGACCAGGTGTGGAACGCTCGGAAGAACGAGCTGGGTTCGTCGAAGCCAAGGAGGAACGAGATCTCTCGGTACGGGAGCGCCGTGTTGCTGAGGTAGTGACGGGCGAGCTTTTCGCGTGTCGTCTGAACGATGGCCCGGAAGGTGATGCCTTCGTCGGTCAGTCGGCGCTGCAGCGTCCTTGCGCTGACTCCAAGGCGCCGGGCAGCGTGTTGCAACGTCGCTTCACCGCTCGGTAGGCATTCGAGCAGGACGGAACCAGTCCGCTCGGTCATCGACTGCTCGGCTTCGAGCTTGCTGGTTCTGCGTTGCAGTTCCGGCTCGAAGCTGGCCCACAGCGCTTCGCTCGCGGTCAAAAATGGTCGGTGTGCGTCGGCGTTGTCGAACGTGACGCTGATCGCATCACCGACAATCGGTTGGGTGCCGAAGTAGTCCAGGTAGGCGTTGGCTGGTTCCAGCTCAACCGGGCACGTCACTTGGATGGGTTCGACGCGCTCACGTGTCGCGATTCGTGCGAGTTGAACCAGGAACACCAGATCGAGGGTCAAGAGGAATCGAGGCACCTGCACGGTCGGGTCGTCCCACGCCCAGCTGACGACAAGACCGTCAGCGGTCTCGTCGATGGTCATGGCGACCGGGGCCATGAGCCGCTTGTGCGTGGCCAGGCGCCGGGTAGCGCTCGCCAACGTCGAGCTGCAGAGCGCAGCGAAGACGGGCGGAGCAAACGCCTCAGGGGTGACTGCCTGGCCGATTCTGAGCGCCAGCAGCGGATCGCCTGCCAGATCGTCGACGGCTTGGCCGAGGGCGAAGAACTCGGCCACTGCGAGGCGCGACGTTTCCTGGTGCAGAAACTCGAGAGGAAGGCCGGTTCGGCGCAGTGCATCTTCAGCGCTGATACCGACGTCGCGAAGCATGATCAGCCAACCGCGGTCGAGGATGATGTCGCGTGGGTCGTCCATGGCTGATCGCAGGTCACTCTATGCACGCCGATTCGATCGACTTCGCGGTTCACGCCACAGAACGGGTCAAGGGCGCTGCCGTGTCGTGGTTCGCGACAAGGTTGGCGCCGTTCGCGATTTCGCCGCATGGAGTCGGTCCATAGGTTCAGTCTCATGCAGACCCCCGGAGATCACCCGATGCTCGCCTTGGCCGACCAGTGGGCCGCCCACCTGGGCTACTACGACAACGCAATCGACCTCGCCGTTGACGACCTCAGCGCATTCACGACGCCCGAATCCGCCATGACCGCCCATGCGCCCCTGTGGGGTGTGAAGGAGGGAGCCGAGGAAGCCGTGCCGGTGGCCGAGGTTCGGCGGCGGCTCTCGCGCATGCTCAGGTTCGGTCGGCCGGTTCGCCACGACATGCACCTGGCGATACACCGTGACGGCACCGAGTTGGCACTGTTCTTTCGACTGAAGCTGCGCGTGCGTTTCATTCCCATCACGTTCCGCACGATTCCCCTCGTGTTGCTGTTCCAAGCAACCGACGTCGGAAATGGCCTCCGGATCGCTGAGGTCCACGAGTGGGCAGCGGCGGACCCAGCTGCCACGTGTCGGCTCCTCGTCGAGCGCCACGACTGGCCAGCCGACACCTCGATGCATCCGCATGTGGCGTTCGGAGCCATGTCCTGAAGCAGCTGTGGCCGGACCCGACGGTGACATTGCTGCTGTCGACCTCGCCGCGCTGAGCGAGGCCGACATCGATGCCGTCCTTGCTGACGACCAAACAGTGCCGATGGTTGCGGTGCTCGAGATCGTTCAGGGTGCGCCCGATTGCCCGATCGCGTTCCGGTGGTCGGGGTTGGCCGAACCGGTGAGTACGGCGAAGGCGAGGCGTGCGTGGGCTCGAACCACTTCGGGGTCCTCGCCCGCCGAGATGCGGGTGAGCATTGTCGTGAGCTGGGCATCGACGTAGGTCGCCGCGATCTCGATGGGCGCGGGCAACTCGATCTCGCCCCGCCCGGCACACCGTTCGAGCCAGGCGGTGTAGGCCGCGATCGCATCGTCGTGGAGTTGATCGACGTGCTTGCCGGCGATGGGCCCGAGCCGCCAGCGGAGGTTGCGCATCTTGGCGAAGAGGCAGCCCGACGGGACCTCCGGCGTTTCCTTGCGTGTCGCGAATTCGATCAACGACCCCAGAGCCTCCTGGAAACTCCGGTCGTCGGCGAGCGTTGCCAGCACGGGGGCGAGCACGGTCTCGCTGTAGTGGGTGAGGGCCGCCCCGATGAGCTCGTCCTCGTTGCCGAACTCCCGATACAGGCCAGGCTTGGAGATCTCAGCCCTGCGACAGATCTCGTTCACGGACACCGCATCCGGGCCGTCGCGCCAGTAGCTGTCGATCGCGACGTCGAGCGTGTGTGCGCGGTCAAACGTCTTCGGTCGGCCCCGTGGCCGTCTCGTGGAGTCGGCGCTCATTGCGATCCCAGTCTGACAAATTTTCGGACCGATTGGTACTCAAAGCTTGACCGATTGTTCGTCAGGC
>JBGCEY010000070.1:0-7694 GCA_045106645.1 Ilumatobacter sp. | reverse complement strand
GTCTTGATCTGAACGATGCGCATTGGTTCGACCTTGACGACGGTGACGGGGACGACTTTGTCGTCAACCCACGTCTGTGTCATGCCGACCTTTTCGCCGACGATCGCTTGTTGTGCCATGAGGCGTGCTCTCTTCTTCGATGTCGTTGTCCAAACGACCGGGGTGCCGGCCGTTCTCCACGTAAAAGCTCCGCAGCACGAAAGATGACGACGTGCATACGGAGCTGAGAACTCTGTGTTGCCGGCTGGTTCCAGTCCCAATCGATGCGGGCGGCCTGGTCGGACGTCAGTTGCGGTATGTCTTGTCGTGTTCGGGAAATCTCCCGTTCACGGCCATGCAATGCTACGGAACGCGATCTGCCCTTCCAACACGCGCCCGGCGCGTTGTTGGCTGCTGAGCTGGGTGACTCGCGCCACACGGCGTCATGTTGCCGCGCCTCGAAACCTGCTGACGGAGCAGCGTTGCGCCTCCGATGGCAGAATCGTGTGGTGAAGATCTCCATCACCTATTGCGTTCCTTGAGACTATTCCGCCCACGCCGTGCGCGTGACCAACGAATTGCTCACCACCCATCAGCACCGCATCGAGTCGCTGACGCTCGTCACCGGTGGACAGGGGGTGTTCGACGTCGAGGTCGACGGACAGACCATCTATTCCAAGGCCTCGACGGGGCGCCAAGCCCGACCCGGCGAGGTACTCGACGCCTTCGAGGCACTGCTGTCGCCCGGTTTTCGGCGCTACGGCACCTGAACGCACACCGCCCGCATCGCGGTGTTTGGGTTGCATCGCGGTGTTTGCGTCAGGGTTTTCCACACGCCAACACCACGACCGGCCACCGACCCGTCGGGACGGTTCACGAGCCGCTGTTGAGCAGTTGATCCACCGGTGCGAAGTCGTCGGTCAAGATGTCGACATCGAGGAACTCCGACAGTTCCGGCTCCTGGACGATCTCTCCCACGAGGTCGCTCGGTGTGCTTGGGTCGACATCCACTGCCAGTCGCTGTGCGAGTGACTCTCGATCGAGCGGTGACTGGCTCGCAATGATGACCGAGTTCCCGTTGAATCCCGCCGTGATGGCCGGGCCGCGCACCACCATGACGTGCTCGAACACGGCAGCGATCGTCGCCGCCTCCGCACGCAGGAACTTCTGGCCCGCGCCGTCGATGACGTTCGCGACGTAGAGGCCATCGGGGCGCAGCGCACGGTCGACGTCCTCCATGAACTCCTCCGTTGCGAGATGAAACGGCACGGCCCGACTCCCGAACGCATCGCCCACCACGACGTCGGCGGCATCGTCGTCAAGAGCTGCAACCGCCAGGCGGCCATCGCCCACGAGGATCTGCACGTCATCGCCACGATCAAAGGCAACCTCGTCCTCCACGAGATCGACGAGGTCGCCGTCGATCTCCATGATGATCTGCTCACTGCCCGGCCGGGTGGCACGGACATAACGCGGCAGCGTGAACGCTCCACCGCCGATGTACACGGCGTCGATCGGCTCCCCGTCAGCAAACCGAACGTCGATGGCGTCAGCGAGGCGACGGATGTACCAGAACTCCAGCAGCAGTGGGTCGTCGAGGGCAACGTAGCTATGGGTGAGATCATCGAGGATCAGTGTGCGACCAGACTCGACGTCGGGGTCGATGCGAACCGAGACGCAGTAGTACGCCGTCTGGGTCTCACACGGCGAGTCGACCGCGACCGCACCGACGAGCGACAGCGCTGCGAGCCCGCCGAGGCTCAACACCTCGCTCGCTGAACCGTTGCGAGTGACCAACCACTGCGCAACACCGGACGCCACGAGCAACAGCCCGACGGCGATGATCAACGTGGTGACCGCCGCCGCAGACACCAGCACGAAACCGGTGAAGAACGTTCCGAACAGGGCGCCGGCGGTGCTCCACGCCGACAGGCGTCCGACCGTGGATCCGGTGGATGCCAGGTCGCGAAGCTGCAGCTTGATCACCGCTGGCGGCACCGCGCTCAACACAGTGGCGGAAGGCAAGAACCCGAATGCGGTGAGGACCAAGATCCGGAACCCTCCTCCGGAGCCGCCTCCTTCACCGAGTACCCGTACGATCGGGATCGTGGCGATCGCAAGCGCGCCACCGGCAATGAGGAGCACCGGCAACAGCCGGCGCGGATCGATGTGGTCAGCTGCGATACCGCCCGCCCATGCACCCACCGCAATGCCGGCCAAGATCGTACCGATGATTCCGGTGAACGTCTCCAGACTCACACCGACGTAGGGCGCCAACAGGCGACCCGCCAAGATCTCGAGCACCAGAACTGCCGCAGACGTGCCGGTGACCAAGGCAATCGCGAGCCATCCTGGCAGCGGTCGCTGAGGCACGGTGTCGGCGTCGGTGGTGGCGCTCATTGCCGAGCAGCGTACGCGGACGGGGGCACGAACGACCGTGGTCAACCGACGTTGGACTCGCTCCCGATGCGTCGCTCGAAACGCCGAATCAGCATCTCGGTACCAGCCGTGGGTTGCACCCCGAGCGTCACAAGAGAACGGCGGGCGAGGTCGACCGCTGAAGCAGCACCGCTGAGATCTCCAGCCGCCAACCTCGCTCCGATCGAGAGCGCATGGGCGCGTTCGAGGTGCGGGTCGGTTTCGAGTAACTGCTCGACGACCGCATCGACCGCATCGATGTCGCCGCGCGCCAAGAGTTGCTCACCGACCCACGCGCCAGCCGACAAGATGCGATGGCGGAGGTGACCGATTGCATCGCGTACCGCATCGATGTCGTCGAGATCCGTGAGCAGGTCGATGCTCGTTGACTCGAGTGCCGCTCTGCGCAGCACGATGGCCTCGTCGACATCGCCTCGCTGCTCGGCGCTGCGAGCCGCTGACAGTTGGTGTTCGACCTTCCACAGGTCGACCTGAAGGTGCTCGTCACGGTGCAACCACACTCGATCGTCTCGGTGCCGGAGGTGGTATGACGCTTCCCCGGATCGGCGATCGGGCTCCAGCAGCTTGCGGGCGTGGGACAACGTGGCGCGCAAGTTGCCACGCCCGCGCTCATCGTCGCCTGGCCACAGTGCGGACATGATCGTGTCTCGCGTCCAATCTTTGCGCAGCACCAACAGGGCAATGAGCTGGCGCACTCGACGGCGGCGAACGTCAACGTCGGCGCCACCGCGTCGAAGCGCGAACGTCGAACACACCACCAGCTCGGTCGGCTCGGTCGGCGGCACGGCGACCTCTGCCAACAGTGCATCAGCACCTCGCTCGAGCACACCGGAGCTGCTCTTCAACCGTCGGAGCTCTTGGTGAGTATTCGCCCCTCCCAGATCGGACAGCAGCGCGATCAGATCGTCCGCTCGACGGTCTCCAACTGCAGCAAGACGAACCGCAAGTTCGACCGACCACGGAAGAGGCAGCCACGCCACGATTGAGGAAGGCGCCGCGAGCACTGCTGGCTGGACACCATTGCGAAGACCGACGAACGATCGTGCAAGCCGCAACAGATCCCTGTGCAACGGACCCAGTTGCTCGCCCTCGAAGCGTTCCCGGCAGCGCGACGACAGCACATACGCATACGGCAGGTAGCGCCGCAACTCACCCCACATCAGCTCGTCATCCCAACCAATCGCTTGCAGTCGGTCGTCGAATGCTCCCGCTGCTGCGGCTTCGGTGCCCAGGACAAGGTCACGGGCGCCATGAGCGAGCGCTGCGAATGCCTGTTCACGGCCACGATCCCACGCCTGCTCGCTCACGCGTTCGGCATCGGGTGCCTTGCCGAACGACGCTTCGATCATCGATTCGATGAATACAGCACGGACATGGTCACGAGGGTTCGAGAACCCGTCGGAGGCATAGTCGCCGACGTCGGCGACCGTTGCCGGATCTCCCATGTTCCATCGCACGCCACGCAATTGGCCTGCGACCGACGCTCGCGGGAACCGACGCATCAGTTCCTCCAAGTGCCCCAAGGATTTTTGGGGCTCGCCCACGAGCAGCGACAGCGTTGCCGCATGCCCGAGCGACACCTCGTCAAGTTCATCGAGCGACTCGTACACAGCAAGAGCCGCCCCGAAGTCACCGCTCAGCTCAGCAGCAACGACGCGGCCCGATGCACTGCTCGCAGCCATCCGCACCCCACCCGCACGCACGATGCGTTGACTTCTCGTGAACATGTCGGTCCAGGTGTCGGCGTCATCGAGCATCCAGGCCTGGAGCGCAAGCTCGAGCACGGCAGTGGTCGCTCGTTCGAGTTGGTCCGCTGCTTCGAACTCACTGGCAGCGGCCCGCACGAGATCGGTACCGCCACGGATGTCGCCCGACAGTCGAGTGTGGACGCCGCGTAGGAACATGGTGGCGGGATGGTCGCCGGCCTCAGGTGGCAGCACGCTGAGCCATCGTTCGACCTGGGCGACCTCGACGTTCAGGTCGAATGCTTCGAAGGCATCCATGATGTGGTCGGCGGCGTCGCGCCACGCCCCGTGTCGCAGCGCAATGTCCGCAGCGGCGGGGTGGTCGCCGCGGCGAGCGAGGTCGGCCGCCACCGATCGGGCGACTGTCTCGCAACGCTCCGGCGAGGCAAGGCGATCGAGCACCTCGTGCCAGAGATCGTGAGCAGCGAATGCACCACTGCCGACGTCGGAGAGCAGCGGCACGGACCGGAGGAGATCTCGCACATCGACGCCACAGCCGACCGCCGCAAGCATCGCCGGCGTTGCCTCGCCCGCGATGACCGCTACTGCCAACGCCCGGCGCTGATCCTCGTCGAGTTGGTCAACCACCTCTTCGATCACGAACTCGGTGGAAGACGCCATGCCCGACACGACCAGCAGGCGTGTCACTGCGGGCCAACCCGCGCCGCGAGCAAGGCGGTCTGCTTCGACTCCGTGGTGCTCGGCGAGCTGAGCTGTTTCAGCTGGCTCGAAGCTCAACTCATCGGCCCCTACCTCGATCACGTCATCGGCTGCCCGCAACCGCGCCAGCCTCAGCCGGGGCGTGGCTCGGCCCGCCAGCACAAGGTGCGCGTGGCGTGGCATCCGGTCCATCAGGGTCTCCACGAACAACGCAAGCCCATCGATGCGGTCGTGCAGATGCAGGTCGTCGATCCAGATACTCACATCGACGGGCGATACACGCGTGATGTGCTGGACCACCAGGTCAGCGAGTTGCTCAGGGGTGGCACCGATCGGGACAGGCTCGACCGGCTCGCGGCCGTCGCCTGCGGTCGCCAGGTCGATCAGGAGACGCGACACCATGCTCGCGAGCGCATCGGAGCCCACACGACAACGGGCGAACGCGTCGAGCCCGCTCGGGTCGCTGTCGTTGTCGCTAATCGCCTGTGCAATCGCAACGGACTTGCCATAGCCACCGGGCGCTTCGACGATCACCACCCGAACGTTCCATCGCTCGGCGAGGCGCTCGATGAGGCGGGGACGGACGATCTCGTCCTCGAGCGGCAGCGCGAGCGCCGGACGCGACGTCTGGTCCCCCGCTGATGCGCTCAGTTGCATGCGCAGACAGTAGGCGCGCCAGGGATCAGCCTGGGCGTTCGGTGAGCGTCACGTCGAGTTCGATCGCGACGGCATCGCGCACGATCGACACGGTCACGCTCTCGCCGGGGGCCTTGTCTCGAATAGCGGCGATGAGCGCCGACGAACCGTCGGTCGCTGCGCCGTCGACTGCCACGATCAGATCACCTGCGGTGACGCCGATGTCAGCTGCGGGTGTGCCGATTTCCACTCCCGTGACGATCACACCTTGGCCACCGTCTCGCCGGTCTTCGAGTCCGACACCGAAGAACGCCTCTTCACGCGGGATGCCATCAGCTTCGGCACGCAACGTGTCGATGATCGGGAGCGCCTCGCCAACGGAAATGGCGAAGCCGACGTTCGTCGCAGTGAACACTGCGGTGTCACGAGCGACAGCGGTGTTGACGCCGACGACTTCGCCCGCCGCGTTCACGAGCGGGCCACCCGAGTTGCCCGACGAGATTGCTGCATCGGTTTGGATGAGCCCGTCCAGGAATACATCACCCTGCCCGACACTGCGATCGAGTGCCGACACGATGCCGAGGGTCACCGACGGCTCGCCATCCAGGCCGAGTGCAAAGCCAATGGCCATGACATCGTCACCCAACCGCACACTCGCAGGGTCAGCAAAGGTGGCTTCCTCGAAGCCGTCACCAGAGATGCGCAGCAGTGCGAGGTCGTTTCCTCGATCCTCGGCAAGGACGGTGGCAACCCGCGGCTCGGTCTCGCCGGCAAGACGAACCCGGACGATGTCTGCGCCTTCGACGACGTGGGCGTTGGTGAGGATTTCGCCATCATCGGTGATGATGATCCCGGTCCCCAGCGAGACGCCGGCACCCACATCAGCAGACACCGTGACCGTGGATGGCGCAACGTAGCGAGCCACCTGGGCAACGTCGAGTCGATTCTCGAAACCGGGCCGCGGGTTCGCCACATCGATTGGTTCACTCGAGGGGCGGGTGGGCGGCCGGTCGAGCCAGTCCGAAATGCTCGCTCCGGCGAGCGCTCCGCCGAGTCCACCGATCCAGGCAACGATGCCGACCAGCATGAGCATGGACGCTGCTCGCCAGCGCGACCGGCGCGGTTTGAGCGCGTAGGTCACCGGCGTTTGCCCGGGTGGGGGCGGTGGAAGCATCGCCATGCACTGTGTCTATCCGACTGCCAGGGCTGCGCGTCCGCACGTGCCTTGGATTGTGCTGGCGTTCACACGTTGCGCACAGGTCCCGGACGCGAGACGGGCGAGCCCGAAGGCCCGCCCGTTCTCGTTACTCGCTGTTCGTTACGGGCCTGGCCCGTAACGCGATCGGTTCGTTACGGGCCTGGCCCGTAACGAACACGTCAGCTCTGGATCTTGATTTCGATGTCGACGCCAGCCGGCAGCTCGATGCGCTGCAGGGAGTCGATCGTCTTGTTGTTCGGGTTCACGATGTCGATGAGGCGCTTGTGAACGCGCATCTCGAAGTGCTCGCGGCTGTCCTTGTCGACGTGGGGTCCACGGATGACCGTGTAGCGGTGCTTGTCGGTGGGCAGCGGGATCGGGCCGCGCACGGTGGCGTCGGTCCGAGTGACTGTCTCGACGATCTTCTTCGTCGACTGATCGATGATCTCGTGATCGAATGCCTTGAGGCGAATACGAATGCTCTGTGCCATGTTCTTGTCCTTACCGTTCTGAGTTCTGCGACGCCAGGGTCACTTGTTGATCTTGGTGACGCGACCGGCGCCGACGGTACGGCCACCTTCACGAATGGCGAAGCGAAGACCCTCGTCCATAGCAATCGGCTTGCCCAACTCGACGGTCATCTCAACATTGTCGCCAGGCATCACCATCTCGGTCCCCGAAGGCAACTCGATCGTGCCCGTCACATCCGTCGTACGGAAGAAGAACTGCGGACGATAGTTGTTGAAGAACGGCTTGTGACGGCCACCCTCATCCTTGGTCAAGATGTACACCTGACCCTCGAAATCGGTGTGCGGCGTGATCGAACCCGGCTTGCACAGCACCTGACCACGCTCGACCTGCTCTTTGTCGATACCACGCAGCAACGCACCGATGTTGTCGCCAGCCTGACCCTCATCGAGCAGCTTGCGGAACATTTCCACACCAGTACACGTGGTCTTTTGCGTCTCACGCAGACCAACGATCTCGATCTCGTCACCGGTGTTCACGATGCCCTGCTCGACCTTGCCCGTCACCAC
>JBGCEY010000007.1:0-21013 GCA_045106645.1 Ilumatobacter sp. | reverse complement strand
GTCCATCTGATACGCCGACCCCTCGTGAATGATCGTGCCGTTGGCGTCGAGGACGAGCGCACCGTTTAGGCAGACAGATCCGCTTTGCAGCCGATCGGTGCTCGAGTGTGAAGATGCTTCGGTGTTGAATTCGATGAGCTGCACGCGACTGGGTGGACTGGCCGCAACTTTCATGGTGCTACTGCTCGGCGCCTGTGGGGGTAGCGGCGACGATGCGGGGTCGGGTGGCACCGTGGTAGCGGCGGTCGTCGGTTCCGACATCGATGTCGCTGTTGCAGCCGAAGGTGCGCTCCCAGCAGTGTCGCCGTCGACCGCCAGGTTGTCACTGGAGAACGGCCGAACGCTGGAGTTCTCGATCGAGTGCGAGCTGGCTCCGCAGATGATCGAGAGCACCGAGGTGCTCTACCTGGTGACCTCGCCCGACACCCCCTCGATCATCGTCCGACAGGAGGGCGAGGGCGGCCGAGGCGAAGGGTCGGCGAGTATCCGTGTCGAGGACGCCGACTCCAAGGCGATCTGGGAGTCGGGTTCGATCTACGTCAACTCGGGTGGGTCGGCCGCATTGTCACGCGACGGCGACACGATCATCGGAGTCGGCGGGTTCTTTGCCGATGCCGACTTCGGTTCTGCGCCAGTGCTCGGCACGCTCACCGCACAGTGCTGATCCTTGCACCGTGTGGATGGGTTCGTGCGGTCGTCGCACGCCGGATCATCGGTGCGAACGTTTGGCTTCACCCTGCACCCTGCACCCTGCACCCTGCACCGTGCAGGCGACGGCGAAGGGCTGAGTGGTGCAGGTCGCGCTGGATCGTCGTTGAAGTAGAGCCAACGGGTGTCGAGGCGCTCACCGACCGGGTGCTCATACGTGCCGTTGATCGGCGGCGGCGCAGCCCCAGGGGGCCAGGGTCTTGCGCCAGGATCAGAGAGCACCGAACCATGCCGGTCGGCAAAGATGACGCCGTCGGCGGTGTCGGCGTTGCCGGTGATGCCGAGTCGACCCTGATGATGCACCCGATGGTGCTTCGGACAGAGACAAATCAGGTTCCAGGTGTCGGTCGGTCCGCCCGATGCCCAGTGCACGATGTGATGCACCTCGATGAAGCGGTCCATGTGGCAGCCAGGAACGCGACAGCCCTGATCGCGATGCTCGACGAGTCGACGGGTTCGATCCGGAACGATGTGCTGCGATCGCCCGACCGACACCGGCACACCGTTCGCGAACCGAACCGGTGTGACCAAGGCGTCACAACCGACCCGTCGCGACGTCGCAGGATCTACCGTGCGGCCGCGAGAGTCGGTGACGGCGCCGAGTTCGTTCATGTGGAAGTTCACTCGATACCGACTCCGGCGCTCGGGTGAGGGGATTGCATCCAGCGAACGCTGGGTGACCTCGACGAGCGCATCGACGGTGTCGACGTCACACATGCCCGCGTTGAAGAGTTTGTCGCGTGCTTCCGTGAGTGCGGCCTCGACGAGGCTGCCGGTGTCCTGACTCAGATCGGCATGGAGACGAAAGCGGCCGTTGTCGTCCCACCCGAACCACGCGGAGTCGACAGGCGAAGCGTGCTGATGGTGGGTGCTTGCTGAGTCGAACGCATCAACTTGGCCGGCGTCACCAACGTCCCCAACGTCCCCAGCGTCCCCAGCGTCGCAGGGTTCGCATGTTGCGTCGTCGACCGAGTGGCTCCACGGGTACGCCCGTGCAACCTTTGAGATCTGGGCCACGGTGAGCCGAGGCGCCAACCGAGACATCTGTTCATCGCACCACGCCGGTGCACGTTGTGCGATCGGTGCCATCTGGTCGAGTGACAGCTCGCCGCGTTGCATTGCGGCAATGCACTGCGGGAGTTCAGCTGACCGCTGCGCGACCGCCACGATCTTTGCCGCTGTGGCTTGTGAGACACCGGTTCGCCAGCGCACGTAGGCACCAGGTGTCCACAGTCCGTCGCCCTGCCAGGAACCGACGTTGTCGAGCATCCAAACCGCTGCAGATACGAGCCGTGCGTGCTGGACATTCAGATGGCCAGCTGCCGAGGCGAACACGTCATCGACTGCGCCGATGACGGCAGAGTCATCCACCAAGGTGTCGCCGAGGACCTCGCTCATGGCCCCAATCGTAGCCGGAGAATCCGTTAAATCGAACACGTGTTCGATCAAGTTTCGAACACTTCGACGTCACCACACGCCCGTCTCGTGGGCATCGTTGCGGAGGGCTGACGGCACCTTGCTGAGCTCCGGAATGTCGAACCCGATTGCAGAATTCCGAGTTCGCTGGGCTGGCAGTAGCTTCGAGCCCATGAGTGAGCTGCCTGCACTGAGTCCGACGCTCGACCGGTTGCGCGATCACGTGATGGAACACGCGGTGAAGACCGGCGAGTTCGTGCTGAAGTCCGGCGCCACGAGCAACTGGTTTCTCGATGCAAAGCAGACCGCGTGCCGAGCCGACGGAATCATTGCGGTGGCTGACGCAGTGGTCGAGGTGTTCGGCGACGATCTCTCCTCGATCGACGCCATTGGCGGGCTGACCCTCGGAGCCGACCCGATGGCCTACGGCGTGGCCGCCGTACTCGGCACGCGCGGCTATGACCTGCGCAGCTTCAGCGTTCGCAAGGAACCCAAGCCCGGTGGAATCACGGGCCGCATCGCAGGCGCACTCGAGCCCGGTGACCGGGTGCTGGTTACCGAGGACACCACGACTCGCGGCGTGTCCTTGATCGAAGCCGCCGAGCAGATCGAGGCGTACGGGGCGCATCCGGTGTTGATGAGCGTGATCGTCGACCGGGGCGGCACGTGCGCAGCGATGGCGTCCGAACGTGGCATCGACTATCGGCCACTGCTCGTGGCCCCCGACCTCGGCTACGGCTACGGCACCTGACCCATGACGCTGAGGCGGCATGCTGCCGCACTCACTGCGGTCGGCTGCGTGGCGATGGTCGCGTGCAGCGCCGCTGATGACACGGTGTCGATCGACGAGGTGTCGATCGACGAGGGAGCAGGAGTGCCGGTCGAGAACGAGCCGTTGCCTCCAAGCGACGCTGGCTCGCCGGAACCCGTTGCAGCAACCACCATCGTCGCAAACACCGTCGCGCCGTCGACGCTGCCGGAACCGGAATCTGGGTCAGATGTGGCCGCCAACAGCGGTGGGTCCGAACTCGCAGTGTCGGTGTTGGCTCCGCAGCCGGTTGTCGACGGGACTTCCAGTCCAATCGTGCTGGCGGTCGACCGTGCGCGCCAGGCTGCTTCGGATCCCGGCGCATTGGCCAGCACGCTCGCCACGTCGATCGCCTTCGGGGGCGGCGATCCCATCGATGAGGAGGGGGCGGTGACCTTCGAGTTCGACGAGTCATTTGCGCCCGGTGTCGATCTGTTCATCGGTGCGGTTTCGACCGAGTTCGTCGGAGCGGTGACCGATCTCGCCGCGAGTCGCGAGGTTCCGCTGGTGATCGTCGACCATGTTGCGACCATCGACGATGACCGGCGCGGGGTACGGCTCGACGTGGCGGGGTCGGTGGACCTTGAACTTCGCGCAGTGACTACTGCGGTCGTGCGTGGCGAGCACGACGGCATCTTGATCGTCGGTGCGTCTGACGACCCGAACACCACCACTGCAGAGCAGTTGTTCTTCGAGGTGGGTGCTGACCCGGTGGTACTCGACGCTTCGTTGGAGCCGTCAGCGAGTGCGATCGAGGGCGTGCGCCAGCAGTTGAGTTCGCTCGGTGAACGACCCGCAGTGGTTCTGGTGTCGCCGTCGTGGGCTGTTCCGCTCGTCGACGTGCTGGTGGCCACAGGGTCCCAAGCCCAGTTCTTCGCCAGCGACCTCAGCCTGAGCCGCAGTGATGTCGAGGCGCTTGTCGGCTTCGGTTCGGATCAGCTCGTCGTGGTGCGCCGTGTCGACGACCTGCGACGACCCGAACTGGACGAGTTCGCCTCGTCCTTCCTCGATGCGGCCACACGTGATGGCGTGTCCACCGACGTACCTGTCAGCTACGACGCGTACGCGCTCGCGGTGATCGCGGCGGCTGCTTCGGGGTCTGCCGACAGGGCCACGATCCGTAGCGCCATGATCGAAGCAAGTCGTGGCGGCGAGGTGTGCGACCTGTTGAGTGAGTGCATCGCGCTGGCGTCGAACGGCATCGACGTCGACTACGACGGCCTGTCCGGCCCGCTCGATCTGGACGACGACGGTGTTGCCACGGCTGCATGGTTCTCGATCGAGGTGACGGACCCTGGGAGCCGCGGAGCATCGTCGAGCGACTTCGTTTTACAGCGCAGCTGAACCGCTCGTACCGCTCTATGTCAGGCGCGCCTGAGAAGCGGGCTACGTTCAGGACGCTCGCTGTGACGGCGGACATATGAACAGTCGTCTGATGGCGGCCGCTGATGGGGGAGTTCGCAATGGAACAGTTCTGGCGCAACGCAGGGATGCAGCTCGGCAAGCAGTGGAAGGCGGTGTTTGCCGTGATGCTCGTCATCACTGCACTGCTGGCCATCGGCGCTTCCAAGATCGAGTTCGCCACGGGCCAGGACAGTTACCTGAACCCGGACTCTCAGATCGCACTCGACAACGTGGCGTTCCAGAACGACTTCGGTGGTGAGACGATCATCTTGCTGTTCACCGCCGACGAGGACGCCAAGATCCCCGACTTGTTCGCCGGTAACAACCTGGCCGAACTGCGCCGCATCACCGATGAGATCTCGGCGATCCCCGAGGTGTACTCGACCATCACCCCGGCGGTATCGCTGACGTACAGCTCCGCGCTGGTCGGTGGCGACACCGGCACGCAGGCGCTCACCGGGGCGCTTGGCCGCGACGAGGCTGGGGCCGAAGTTCGGTCAGCGGACATCAGCATCTCGTTGGCGCGTCGAGCGGCCGCCGGCCCAGCCGAGACGTGGACCCTGGACAACCCCACGTGGGTGGAGCTGTTGATCTTCTCGAACGCTGGCTACGCAATCGGTGACAACGGCGATCTCGTCGCCCCGGCCATCGATGACCGTCAGGTTCGTTCCTCGCTGGCGGGCACGTTCCCGAGCCCGAATGCTGACCGAATCCACCAGACCGCAGTCGGCGGCATCGTGCTCAATGGCAACGCGTCGCTCGACGAACTCTCTGTCGGGACCGACCAGGTCGTGGAAATTCTGGAAGGTGCGCAGTTTGACGGCTTCGAGTTGACCATCACCGGCTCGCCGATCTACCTCGGTGAGATCAACGACTATCTGAAGGGCGGCACGCTCACGCTCGGCCTTGCAGCACTCGCCGTCATGGCCATCATCCTCAGTTTGATCTTCAAGGTGCGCTGGCGCCTGTTGCCGCTGCTCGCAGTGATCATCGGTGTGATCTGGTCGTTCTCGATTCTCGGGCTGATCGGTATCGACCTGTCACTCGTGACCATCTCCGGGCTGCCGATCTTGATTGGTCTGGGCATCGACTTCGCCATCCAGATCCACAACCGCGTCGAGGAAGAGGTGGTGCTCGATCAGGATGCCCACCCGATCTCCGAAACGCTGGCCAACATGGCACCTCCGCTCATCGGGGCGACCTTGACGGGTGTGCTTGCGTTCCTCGCGCTGCGTATCTCGAAGGTGCCGATGATCCGCGACTTCGGCGTGTTGCTCGCGATCGGCGTGGTGGTGCTCGTTGCCATTGGCATCATCGTTCCGATCGCTGCGCTCGGTATCCGTGAATGGACCGATCGCACGGACACCCGCGGTGAGTCCGCGGTGGAGAAGCTCGTTGTGAAGCTCGGTGGTCTGCCGACGCGGCTTGGTCCACCACTGATCGTGCTCGCCGCGATTCTCTTCGTCGGTGGTGTCGCAGTGGAAGGCCGCACCAAGATCCAGTCCGATCCGATCCGCTGGATCGACCAAGGCAGCCAAACGGTGACCGACATCGATCGATTGGCTGAGGAGACCGAGTTCGCGTCCACGCTGGGCGTGCTCGTGACCGCCAACAACGTGTTCGACCAGCAGGTCATCGACCTGATCTACGACTTCACGCAGGACGCCGAAGCACGCCCCGAAGTCATTGCAACGTCCAGCCTCGTCGGCACCGTCGAGAAGATCATCGACATCGACGGAGCGACGCCGCTGTCGCCGACCACGAAGGACATTCAGAACGCATACGCCGCTGCGATCAGTGACGCTCCAGACATCGCGCAAGTGCTCGTGAGTGCGGATCAAACGGCATCACAGATCAACCTGCGGCTCGCCCAGGGAAGCCTGGAGGACCGTTCGGTACTGGTCGACGAGTTGGCTGCTGACCTGGACGCCCGCATCACCGCGCTCGACGTTCCTGCGGACAGTGTGCTGCTCACCGATCTGCCCGATGGTCAGGATGCAGTGAAGGCCACGCCTGCTGGCCTTGCAACGGTCGGCATCGGGTTGCTCGAAAACCTCTCCGCCAACCGAGCGAACCTCACCTACTTGGCGCTTGCGCTCGCCGGGTTGTTCCTCGTGATCCGATTGCGCAGCCTGCCGCGAGCGATCCTGGCGCTGGTCCCGGTGCTGATGGCCGTGGGTGCATCGTCACTGTTCGTCGGCCTGCTCGGCTTCGAACTCAGCCCGCTCACCACGGTCAGCGGCCCGCTGGTGATTGCCTCATGTGCCGAGTTCTCGGTGCTGATTCTCGGGCGATACCTCGAAGAACGACAGAACGGGCTGACCCCTCGCGAGTCCACCGATACCGCGGCGGGTCGCACCGGTCGAGCGTTCTTCACGTCTGCGTTGACGACCATCGGCGGCTTTGCCGTGTTGATCGTGTCGCCGCTTCCGTTGCTGCGCGACTTCGGCATCATCGTCACCCTGAACGTCGCGATTGCGCTGCTTGCAGCGTTGGTCGCAATGCCGCCGCTCTCGGTTTGGGTGGATGAGCGGGGTTGGTTGGGCACACAGGAGCAGGGCGGTACCGGCCAGCGGTCGGTGCGCATGGCTGCGGTGTTCCCCGGCAAGCAATTGGTCGGCGCGGTCGCCGGTGCACTCGCGCTCATCGCTGGTGTGTTCGCCGTGTACTCCACCGCCGACACGTCGTCAGGCTCGACCGACGAGGTGGCGTTCGCCGCAGTGCCGTTGACCACCACCACGACAACGACCACCACGACCACCACCACGACGACCACGACGGTGCCGGGTGCCGAACCCGAAACCGAACCCGAACCCGAACCCACGGGTCCGGCCATCGATCCGTCGGGCTTCGGCGTGGATCGGCCGGTCACGGTCGTGGGTTTCACCCTGTTCGATCTGTTCACCAGCGATGACATCGGTGTTGCGCCGAACGTGGCGAACTGTGCGATCGAAACGCTCGCATCGCGCATCAGCGACGACGAGTTGATTGCGCTCGGAGCAGCGCAGGCATCGCCCGAGTCCGTCGAGTTCGTTGAGCCGGCCGCCCTCGACTGTGGGATCACGCAGAATCAGGTGGACCGCTCCGTTGCGACGCTGCGCAATGAACCGTTGCCGCCGGTGGAAGCAGCGCCGGTTGACGAACCCGTTGTCGAGGAAGCACCAGAGCCAGAGGTGGAGGAGCCTGCGGGTCCGGAGATCGATCCGGCCGGATTCGGTACCGACCGCCCAGCTGATCCGATCGAAGGCACCGTGTTCGATCTCCTGGTCGGCGGCGGAGCGTTCGCTGGTCAAGGTGTCGATCCAATGGTCGCCAACTGCGGCATCGACGTCACGGTTGCTGACAACGGACCGACCGTGCTGTCGCTGCTCGCCGCAGCTGATCCCGCAGCCATCGATCAGGTGAAAGCGTCGGTCGCGAAGTGTGGCATCGCACCCGAAGTGGTGGACGCGTCGCTCGTCGAATTCCAAGGCGGCTGAGTCGAATTCCCCGCACGGCCGAGCCGCGCTTGACATCATGGTCGGTCCACGACTCCTGGGGGACCGGACCATGCACATCGAAGACACACACAGCGGCGCGTTGGCGAACGACACGTCGCGGTCGACGGGGGACCGTCGACAGCGAGGCCCGTCTCCGTGGATCCGTATCCGCTGGGCGGCGATTGGTGCTGCTGTTGCGGTGAGCCTCGGGGCTGGCGGCATCGGCCTGGTGTCCGCCGGCGTGTCCTCCGGCGAGCGTGCGGTATTCGTGGCGATCGAGCCGTGCCGAGTGCTCGACGTTCGACCGAATACGCAGGTCGGTCTGAAGGCATCCCCATTCGGTCCCGGCGAAACCGTCGAAGTTGAAGGTCGTGGCGACAGCGGTCAGTGCACCGGCCTCCCGGCCGACGCAACGGCGCTCTCGCTGAACATCACGGCGTTGAACGCAACGGAGCGGACCTTTCTGACCGTGTTTGCCGCTGGTGGTGAACGCCCTGATGCGTCCAGCCTGAACCCGTCGCCTGGTGCGCCGCCAACCCCGAATGCGGTTGTCGCTCAACTGTCGACCGACGGTGAGTTCGCTATCTTCAATCGTGCCGGCTCGGTCGATGTGTTCGTGGATGTGAACGGGTACTACATCGATCACGATCACGATGATCGCTACGACACGAGCGCCGAAGTCGACGCCAAGGTGGCGGCCGGTGTCGCCGCGGCTGCGGCTGCCGGACCGACGGACATCGGCGTGGGGCCGTTCGACTTCAGTCCGCAAGAGGAAGGATCGAACTGGACCGCCAGCTTGGGATTGTCACACGCCAGCTCGGCCACCGAGGAGTGCATCGTTGCTCCCATTGATGCTCGGGTTGGTCAGAGCGTCACAGAACTGGAGCTCAGTTACGTCACCGCATCCAGCCCGACCATCCAGCTCAGTGTCGGTGGAACACGCATCACGCCGGGCCCAGTTCCGGGTGGCTCCGCAGATCTGCTGCACTCCATTGCTGACGAAACCCTCGCATTGACCCCCTCGACGCCGGGTGAGCTCGCCGCCGCCACCGCAGCGCTGACCGCAGACGTGGTGGTTCGTGACGGGTTCCGCTACGTCGCCACGGTGTGCACAAACGACTCAATCGTCGTGTTCGGCGCACAGATCACGCTCACGAACCCCTGACGTCGCGCACTGACGTGAACGCGTGAGGACCCTGCGGCAAGTGGCCGCAGGGTCCTCACGCGTTCGATGGGGAATGGATGACGTGAAGATCAGGCGTCGATGAGTTCGCTCCAGTTCACGATGCCGTCATCGTTCGTGTCGGAGAAGTCGGAGCTCTCGTCGTCGAATTCGCTCCACTGAACGATGTCGTCGCCGTTCGTGTCGAAGCCATCGAACTCGTCGAGTTCCTCCACGTCGAAGTTGTCGTCGAAGTCATCGAAGGTCATGTCATCGAAGTTGGCGTCGTCGAAGGTCGTGTCATCGATGGCCTCATTGCCTGACTCGGAGTCGTCGACGAGATACGGGTCGACGGCGTCCCAGAACTCGTCGTCCGTCATTGCATCGAGCTCGTCATCGCTGTATTCGTCGAAGAAGGCATCATCGATCTCGAGGAAGTCACCATCTTCGAAGTCACCATCTTCGAACTCGGCCTCACCGAATGTGTTGTCGGGTGCGGGCAGACGCTCGCCGGCTGGGGCATCGGGATCGTCGACTCGCTCCGCCACCCAGCTGGCGAAGGTCGGTACCTCGGCGTACACACCGCCGAGGTCGTCGCCGCACTCTTCGCCCCAGCTCACGACCCCGGCCAGAACCTGACCGTTCTCGGTGGCGACGGTGAGTGGGCCACCGCTGTCTCCGTAGCAGGAGTCGGTTCCGGTTCCGCCGGCGCAGAGTTCGTCGTCGTTGCCCTCGTCGACGAGCGAGCAGTCGGCGTCGCTGATGAGCGGCACATCGGTGCTCTGGAGCACGGACGGGGAGCCATCGGCCTGCTCGTCCGTCACGCCCCATCCGGTCACTCGAGCGGTCTTCGCCGCAGCGACGTCCGAGGCGCTGGCGAGCTCGATTGGCTGGACGGAGTTCGAAAGGTCGAGCGGGGTGGCGAGGACGAGCATCGCGATATCGCCGACTCCGTCGACGTACTTCGGATGCTCGATCACGGCACTGACGTCGTGGCTCTGGCCGTCGTTGGTCGACAGGTCGGTCACACCCGCACGGATCTGGATCTGGTCCGCGGGTGTCCCCTGGGTGCAGTGCGCGGCGGTCACGATGACCCGCTCGGACACGATCGAGCCGCCGCAGAACTGTTCTCCGTCAGGTGAGGTGAGCGCTACCTGCCAAGGGTTGGCCGACACGGTGGTGTCGCTGCCGTCGACGATCGCGCTTGCACTGCCGCCGCCGATTCCGGCAACCACGCCGATCGATCCGATCACCACGCCGGCCGACATGGCCAGCGCCCGTCGTCTTCCCGCGGGGACTCGGGCATCGTTGGTGTCCGTGTCGTTGGAATTGGTGTGCTTCGTCATGGTGCGCTCCTCGGCGGTTGTGACCCGTGATCGGGTCGCTCGTTGATGGAACACACGCTCCCGGACTCACCTGTGACGAACCTGAACGAGCCTGAACGTCTCTCAGAAACATGCGCTGAGCTGGCTCGATGGGATGTGGGCGCGCCGAGTGCGTTCGCAACTGATCGATGCTGGTGGCGAGCGGAGTCGGGTGGCGAGCGGGCTCAGTCGAGGGAGCTGAGGTTGTCGAGCAGCGCGCCGACCAGTCGAACAACGGTGTCGCCCAGTTCGTTGCCGTCGTACGGCGCCCACAGCGGCCCGCCGACCCAGAGATCGGTCACGCCGTGCACGAGCCCCCAGAGGGTGGCCAGCAGGTCGAGTGGGTCGCGACCGGGCGCGATTGCATCGGCCTGCAACCGTTCCACCAGTCCGGCGAGCGCGAAGAACCCTCGTTCGCGTGCCGCCCACAACTCGGTCGCATCGACGTTGGCCAACTCGAGTCTGCTCATCACGCTGAATTCGCCGCGGTGTTCGATGGCGAAGTCGGCATAGAACCGCGCCACGTCGAGGAGTGCCTGACGCGTGTCGGCGTTGGTCGCCGCAGCGTCCACACCGTCAGCGACGCGGTTCCACGCGCGTGTGATGTAGGCGGTGAACAGGCCGGGCTTGTCACCGAAGTGGTGTGCGCCGGCGGTGTGTGACAGGCCGGCTGCCTCACCGACTCGACGCAACGTGACACCGGACGGCCCGTGGTCGGCAATGACGGCATCGACGGCATCGAGGAGTCGCGTTGCGGTATCGGTCACGCTGGCAGTGTCGCAGCAGTGTGGGCGACCTGGCGAAGCCCTCGCCATTGCGCAACGGCCACGATCGTGACGCACACTCCGTCCACCATGAGCACTGCCTTGCCGCTCGTCGGGCCGACGACTGGGCTCGCGGCGATCGCAAGCATGGCGACCGGATACGGGGTGATCAGCGCGAGGTTCAATCGCACCCACGGCGCAGGCTGAGGTCGACGAGTCACCCACTCCAGCCAAGCTGCATGGGCCAGCAGTGCGATCCCCAATGTGCGCAGCCATGCCCCGATGTCGAGCCCGAGTCGGTCGCTGATGGTGCCGGGGGCGACGGTCAGTACCGCACCGGTCACGAGCGACAGCGCCGCGTTCATTCGAGTGCCCAGGGTCGTCGTTGTCGGAGTGGTCATCGCGTCAGCGTAGCGATTAAACTTTACTAAGTAAAGTAGCGAGTAACGAAGACGTCGATCGCCAGGAATCGGAGGCGCAGCGGACGGGCTGCTTGACTATGGCCATGTCCGAATCGATCGAACTCTCAGAATCCGTCCGCCTGGAGCGCGATGGTGACGTCGCACTCGTGATCGTCAACAACCCGCCGGTGAACGCGCTCAGCTGGCACGTGCGCCAGGGGTTGTTCGACGGCATGACCCAGGCGGTCGAATCGGGCGCCAAGGCGATCGTTGTCATCTGTGATGGCCGCACCTTCATCGCCGGTGCTGACATCAGCGAGTTCGGCGGCAATGTGCCCAAGGCCGCTGGCCTCCAAGAGGTGCAGGGAGCCATGGAAGACGCTCCGGTTCCGGTCATCGCCGCAATTCACGGCACCGCACTCGGTGGCGGGCTCGAAGTGGCGCTGTGCGCGCACTATCGCGTGTCGGTCGCATCGGCGAAGTTCGGTCTTCCGGAAGTGAACCTCGGACTGCTCCCGGGCGCCGGTGGCACGCAGCGTCTGCCGCGCCTCGTCGGTGTTCCCAAGGCGCTCGAGATGATGACCACGGGTCGTCATATCAGCAGCGGCGAAGCCAAAGAGGGCGGCCTGGTCGACGACGTTGTCGACGGTGGGCTCGACGAATTGCGCGCCGCGGCGGTTGCTTTCGCCAACAAGGCCGTTGCCGAGAGCCTGCCGCTCACCCGTGTGCGCGACCGCAACGAACTGGTCGAAGCCCACAAGGGCGACGAGGCGATCTTCGCTGACTTCCGCAAGGGCATCGCCCGCAAGACCCGCGGCTTCCTCGCCCCCGAGTACAACATCCAGTGCATCGAAGCCGCTGCGAACCAACCCTTCGATGAGGGACTCGCAACCGAAGGCAAGCTCTTCATGGAGCTGATGACCGGGCCGCAGTCCGCTGCGCAGCGCTACTACTTCTTTGCCGAGCGCGCGGCGAACAAGATCCCCGACATTGCGAAGGACACGCCGCTGATCGATGTCCAGAAGGTCGGCGTCCTCGGCGCGGGAACCATGGGTGGCGGCATCACGATGAACTTCGTGAACGTCGGCATTCCCGTGACCATCGTCGAGCGCGATCAGGAGTCGCTCGACCGCGGTCTCGCCGTGGTTCGCAAGAACTACGAGCGCTCACGCTCCACCACTGCCGAGCAGGTCGAAGAGCGCATGGCGCTCATCACCGGCTCCACGAGCAAGCAGGACTTTGCCGATTGCGACATGGTCATCGAAGCCGTGTTCGAAGACATGGAGCTGAAGCAGTCGATCTTCAAAGAGCTCGATGAGATCTGCAAGCCGGGCGCACTGCTTGCATCGAACACGTCGGCGCTCGATGTGAACGAGATCGCTGCGGTCACCAGCCGCCCCGAGTCGGTCATCGGCATGCATTTCTTCAGCCCCGCCAACGTCATGAAGCTGCTCGAGAACGTGCGCGGCGACAAGTCGTCGGACTCCGTCGTGGCCACCACCATGGCGATTGGCAAGAAGATCAAGAAGGTCAGCGTGATGGTCGGGGTATGCCCGGGCTTCGTCGGTAACCGGATGCTGTTCATGCGCGGCGCCGAAGCCGAGCGGATGCTGATGGAAGGCGCCACACCCGCCCAGATCGACAGCGTGCTGTACGACTTCGGATTCCCGATGGGGCCGTTCTCCATGAGCGACCTCGCCGGCCTGGACATCGGCTGGAAGGAAGCGACCTCCTCGTCGTCGACCATCCGCGAGATCTTGTGTGAGAACGGTCGTCGTGGGCAGAAGAACGGTCGCGGCTACTACACGTACGACCCCGAGACCCGTGCGGCAACGCCGGACCCCGAGGTGGAAGGCTTCATCAAGGACTTCGCCATCTCGAAGGGCCACGAGCAGCGTGACGTGACCGACCAGGAGATCTTGGAACGTCTGCTCTACCCGATGGTGAACGAGGGTGCGAAGATTCTGGAAGAGAAGATCGCCATCCGCGGTAGCGACATCGATGTGGTGTGGGTGAACGGCTACGGCTGGCCTGTGTACCGCGGCGGTCCAATGCACTGGGCGGACTCGGTGGGCCTGGCGGAGATCGTGGCCAAGATCGAGGAGTACAGCTCGTCGCTCGGCGGCAAGCACTGGGAGCTGAGTCCGCTCTTGAAGTCGCTCGCCGAGTCCGGTGGGCAACTTCAGACACACTCCAGCTGACGCCGCAGCCGGATTCTCTGTGTGTCGTTGCACCGCCGAGGTGTTTCAGCGCACGGAGAGTCGGCCGCAAGCAGCAACGTTGCCGGTCAACGTGGGCGAAGTCCGTCCAGCATGATCGTGCACAGACCGTCGATGACCACGTCGATCGTGGGTCGGTTGCCATCGGTGATGTGGTCGAGCGTGGGCGCGAGCGAGACCAGCCCCTGCATGGTTGCCCAGCACATGGTGGCAGCGTTGTCGACGTCGAGGTCTGGGTTGAGTTCGTCGCGCAGGGCCTCGACGGTCTCCACCAGGTGAACCATCGCCGCCGTACCGTGCTGCTGGAGTTCGGCGCTGTCCTGATCGAGGAGATCGTCCTGGAAGATCACGGCAAAGTGGCCCGGATACTCCAGCGCCGTGCTCACATACGCCCTGCCGCAATTGCGGAGCCGCCGCGTCGGATCTGGCTCCTTCGACGCGTCGGCGAGTGCTGATGCCAGGCGTTCGAACCCTTCTGCAGCGAGAGACGTCAGGAGGCCGCGCGTGTCACCGAAGTGATGTGCCGGCGCAGCATGTGAGACCCCGGCGCGGCGCGCTACCTCGCGCAGGCTGAACCCGGCTGGACCGCGTTCGCTCACCAGGTCGGCCGCAGCGGATCGCAGCGCCGCAGGCAGGTTGCGGTGGTGATACGGCTTGGTCGACTGGTCGTCGCCACCTGTGGCGCGTTTGGTCGTTGGTTCAGCCGCCATCGAGTCACCATACCCTCGTCCGCCGCTGCGACGAATCACGCTGTCTTGACAACGGAAAGATTTTGCTTGACAACGGAAAGATGCAACTTTACGTTGTCAACATGACCGTGATGGACGCACCCACCACCCCGCCAGCCGACTCTGCACCAGTGCCTCCGAAGCGCTCGAACCACGCCGGCGGTTCCGTGTTCGGGGCCCTCGGGCGTCACCCGATTCGAGTAGTCGCTTCGGTATTGGCAGTGACGGCTCTGCTCGTCATCCCGTTCTTGACCATGGCGCCAACGGAGTCAGCCTCAACCGAGCCGGGCGGCGCAGTCTTCGACGCCCGCGATCGAATCGACGAGCGTTTTGTTTCCACCGTCCGCCCGGTGCTGTTGATCGCCGAGCACGACAGCGGCGACCTGCTGCGCGCCGCACCGCTGCGTGAGTTGGCAGCGGCGGAGTCCGCGCTGCGCTCGCGCCCTGACCTCGATGGTGCGCTGTTTTCGTTCTACGACGTTGAAACAGACCGTGACATCGACGGCGTGTCGAGTGTGGTGGATCTGATCGATCGCGAGCTGGTCGCGATGGGGAGCTCGCTCGACGAAGCGACCGACGATGGTGTGGCCGAAGCTGCAGCGACCCTCATCGATCGCTTCGGTGAGCGATCGGATGTGCTCGGAATCTCCGCCCAGGCCGCGCAAGACAGCAATGGCCGGTGGATCGTGCCCGCCGTGACCGTCGTGGTGCTCACCGACGACACCGTGCTCGGCTTCGGCAACAACGCCGTCAACTTCGGTGGGGGCACGGAGGTGGAAGCGTTCGATCGGGGCGTTCAGCAGATCGTCCGCGACGTGACGCCGAACTTCCAGGTGAACGCCGTGGCAATCGACGTGAACCTCACGTCCGAGGAGCAGGGAGCCGTGGCGGGCCCGTTCATCGGGTTCACGATCCTTGCCGTGCTGCTGATCGTCGGACTCACGTTTCGTAGCTACTGGATCACCGCGATCGTGGGGAGCGCGCTGATGCTGTTGATCATCTGGCTGAAAGGCATCAGCAATCTGATCGGACTGAAGGACGATCTGGTCCTGTCGCTGATCGTGCCGATCGCCATGGTGTCGTTCGGTGTCGACTTCGCCTTCCACTCGATCGGTCGATATCGAGAAGAACGCGCCGAGGGGCGCACTGCTCGCACTGCGTACGTGACAGGGATGAGCGCGGTGTCTGCGGCGTTGGTGCTCGCTCTGGTATCTGACTCGGTTGCGTTCCTGTCGAATGTGACCGCGGGCATCGAGTCGATCGTCCAGTTCGGCGTTGGGGCCGCAATCGCTCTTGCGGCGGCCTATCTGTTGCTCGGTGTGGTGGCCCCACTGGTCGTTTCCGAAGTAGAAGCCCGTGTCCCAGCCCCGACGCCAACGCGACGGAGCGTTGTACTGAGAGTGCTCGCGGCGTTTGGTGCGGCGTCGCTCGTGATGACGTCGGTCCTGTTGTTGGTGTTCTTGCTTCCCTGGCTCGGGGTGGTGTTCGCCGTGGTCACCGTGTTGTCGACCGTGGCGATCCCGATGTGGCTTCGGAGTCGATCAGGCGGCGAGCGGGTCGGCGACGTCAGTGTCGCTGCGGGCGAACACCGAGTTGCTGATCGGATTTCGACTGCGGTCGCTCGGGTCACCTCGGCCCGCCGCGTGGTTCTTCCGCTGGTGGCGCTTGCGACCGTTGGGGCCGCCACGCTCGCCGTGCAGGTGCCCGCCGAGTTCGACGTGGAGGACTTCTTTGCTGCTGACACCGACTTCGTGGTGTCGCTCGATCAGCTCGACATTCACGTCGGCGATCGCGGTGGCGAGATTGCCTCGGTGTACATCGAAGGCGACCTGACCGACCCCGACCGGCTCGGCAAACTCCGTATCGCCGCCGATGAGATCCGAGAGCTGGACTCTCGTCTACTGGCCCTCGACGGTGACAGCCTGATCGCCATCGACACCGGTGTGCTGCAGGTGCTCGACGACGCGTTCGAATCCCCGGTGATGGCTGGACTCGTTGCCGACCGGACCGGGCGACCGCTGGCTGACGTCGACGGTGACCGCATTCCAGATGATCGTGACCAGGTGGAGGCGGTGCTCTCGATTGCGTCGACGATTGGCATCCCGCTCGATGTCGAACGCTTGTTGATGACTCCGAACGATGTGAGCGTGCGCGTCGATCTCGAAGGAACCGCAGCGACCCGCTTCGAGGTGGAGCTCACCGACACACGCTCGCAAGAGTCGGTGTTGGCGGTTCAGGACTCACTCGAGCCGATCGTGACGGAACTGTCCCGACAACTCGGAGCGACCTTCGTTGAAACGACCGGTGGACCCATTGTTCGTGCCGAGTCGCTGCAGGCCACCAACCGAGCGCTCGGCCTGTCGCTCCCGATCGCCGTGGTGCTGTGCCTGCTCGTGGCGAGTGTCTTCCTGCGGTCGTTCCGCTACGGCCTCGCCAGCGTCATTCCGATTCTCGTGGTCGTGGCGTGGCTGTACGCCTTCATGGAGGTTGCTGGGTATGCGATCAACCTGGTGACTGCGACGATTGCTGCGGTGTCGATCGGTATCGGCATCGACTTCGCCATTCACTTCATCACTCGGTACCGCGAAGAGCTCATGCGATCTGGCACCAGCGACGAGGCGGTGCGGGCCACAGCTGCTGGTACCGGCACGGCGCTGGTGGCGTCTGCGTTCAGCTCGGCCATCGGTTTCGGCATTCTGGCGTTGGCACCGATGCCGCTGTTCGCGTCGTACGGACTGCTCACGGCGATCATGATCGTGATGGCGCTCACCGCCACGCTGCTCGTGTTGCCGAGCGTGCTCGTGGCAATCACCAGCGACACCCGGCTCGAGGAGTCGACACTCGTGCGCGAGGCACCCATCAGCCACTAGACATCCGAGCATGGAAGCTGGCGCTGGCGACCCCGATGAGATCGCATTCGTCGAAATCGCTGCCGACTCGCCCGCGGCGATGTCCGCAATGCGGGCTTACGTCCAAGAACTCGATGAGCGGTTCCCTGAGCGGTTCGACATCGGTGACGGGTTCGATCAGCACGAGCTCGACCAGATGGGTCCACCGGCGGGCGCGTTCATCGTCGTCGAGTGTGACGGCAACACGGTCGGGTGCGTGGGGCTGCGGTCGCTCGGTGGTGGTCGAGGCGAGATCAAACGGATGTGGCTCGATGGATCGTTGCGGGGTCGAGGTGTGGCCAAGCGGCTGCTTGCTCACGTCGAGAACGTTGCGACGCAGCGTGGCCACGAACAAGTGGTGTTGGACACGAACGCGTCGTTGAGTGAGGCGATTGGTCTGTATGAGCGAGCGGGGTACGTCGCCATCGAGCGATACAACGACAACCCCTACGCACATCATTGGTTCGCCAAACGGCTGACCTGACGCCACATGCAGGTGGAGTCCGCCGGAACCGGTAGACATTCCCCTGTGAAACCGGCGCAAGCCACCGACCATCCGGTCAGCCAGACCGCTCCGTCGGTGATCGTGGACGTGGTGGGTGCCGTGGCGCTCGTGATCTATTCGGTCACCGCGTCGGCGGCATTCGCTGCCTTGATCTTCACGGGGCCGACTGCTGCCGGCCTGCCACGAGGTGCGTCGACGTTCCTGTTCGCATCCGGTCTCGTGACGGTGTTTCTCGGGTTGCGAAGTCGATTCCCGGTGGCGTTCGGGGTGGTGCAGGACACCGCAGCGATCGTCCTCGTCCCAGCCGTTGCGGTCATCGTCGACAACGGATCAGACGACCCGGTTCGCGACGTGTTCGTCGTGCTGTCGGTGTCGACCTTGCTGACCGGCGTGGTGATGTGGGGCATCGGGCAGGCTCGACTCGGTGCTGCAGCGCGCTTCATGCCGACCACCGTGGTCGCTGGCTTCCTGGCGGGAACCGGCTGGTTGTTGGCCAAGGGCGGGATGGACGTGATGACCGACCGTTCGCTGCAGCTTGGTGATCTCGGTGATCTCGTCGGCGGCGACCTCGCCAAGTTCTGGTTGCCGGGCATGGCGCTCGGGATCTTGGTGGCACTGGTGCCGCTGGTGCCCAAGCTGTCGCCGGTCGTCTCCAGCATCGCCACCGTTGCTTCTGTGGGCGGTTTCTTCGTCCTGGTCGCCATTGCATCGACGCTGGACGCCGTCGAGTCGGGCGGTTGGTTGCTGGGCCCGTTCCCCGACGGAGGGTCGCCGAGTTTCGTCGTATCAGACCTCGCGGATGCCGATTGGACTGCGGTTGGTAGCGCCTCTGGGCAACTCGGGGTCGTGGTCGTGCTGTCCCTGCTCGGCGTGCTCCTGAACATCTCGGGAATCCAGTCACTCCTCAAGCAACGCGTCGACATCGATGCCGAGATGCGCACGGTCGGCATCATCAACATTGTCAGTGCATCGATCGGCGGACTGGTTGGATATCACGGCCTCGGCGACTCAGCACTTGCTGATCGGCTGGGCGTGCGACGGCGTGCTGTGCCCATGGTGGTCGGCGCTGCGACGGCGATCTTCGCGTTCGTGGGAATCGGTACGCTCGGCTACCTGCCCAAATTCGTGGCTGGCGGGTTGCTCATCGGCGCGGGACTGAGCTTGCTGGTCAGCTGGATCATCGAACTTCGTGCCACACCAGGTTGGGCCGACCGTGCGGTGAGCGTGCTGATTCTGCTGGTGATCAGTTTCGTGGGCATCCTCGAGGGCATTGTCGTGGGCATTGTCGCCGCCTGCGTGTTCTTCGTGGTTCGCTACTCGCGACTCGACGCCGTTCGTGTGGTGTCGTCGGGCGTGGAGCGTCGCAGTGTGGTCGGTCGATCGCCGGAGGAACGTGACCGGCTCGACGGTGTCGCCGATCGCCTTGCCGTCTACGAGCTTCACGGGTCGCTGTTCTTCGGATCCGTGAGCGGCGTTGCTGGAGCCATTCGTGAGCGTCTCGCTCGCGTGTCGTCACCCATCGAGGTGGTCATCGTGGACTTCGCCCGAGTGGCGGGCATCGATTCCTCTGCGTACGCAGTGTTGGCAGAACTGGCCAATGACATCGAACATGCAGGTGCAGTCGTCGTGTGGTCAGGAATGGACCCTCCAGCGGCGGCGGTGCTGTCCCGAGTGGGAGCCGAGACTGACGCGGTGGTGATTGCCAATCTGGACGCGGCGCTCGAGTTCTCGGAAGACGACCTGCTTGCTCGACATGAGTCGCAACAGGCAGTGATCGACGAAGTGTCCGCGCCGTATTCCGATCGGTTGCTGGCATGGTTCGACACGCGCTCGGCTGCGGCTGGTGACGTGTTGATGAACGAGGGTGATGAGAGCAGCGAACTCGTCGTGGTGGTCTCCGGTTCGGTGCACGTGTCGCGTCGCGATCGCAACGGTGATGAGGTTCGCCTGCGCACGCTGCGGCCTGGTGCGATCGTCGGCGAGATCGGCTTCTTGAACGGTGATGCTCGCACGGCGACCGTCACTGCCGAGACCGACGTGGAGCTGCGTGTCCTCACGGCTTCATCCCACGAGCGCCTCCGCTCGGAGGAGCCAGGGGTCGTGATCGAGCTGTACGACCGTGTGCTCAAGAGCACGGCAGATCGCGCCGCTGCCATTCATCGCAGCCTCACCCAAGCGCTGCGCTGAGGCTGCCGGCCGGTCGGGTCGCTCAGGTGGCGTGCGAGCGATACACGTGGCTGACGTCGCGTAGCGCGGTGATGATTGCTGCGAGCACCCACAGTGCGCCGACGATCTGGAGCACACCGATCGGGGCAATGAAGCCGGGGGTGAGGAACAGCACGCCGATCATCAACAAGCCGAGCACGCTCGGACCTTTGCGATACGCGGGGACGGTGAGCACGTCGGCAACGGAGATCTCGGACATGCGTGCAGTGTCTCAGATTGCTCATGACCACGTGCGAAACAACACCGAATGTTGCCGAGAACTCACGCGCAGTGCCGTGGTCAACAGAATTGAGCAGTCCGAAACCGAGATTTCTTCGAATTTGAGTAGTTGCTCCCTGTCAGCAGGACTGACCGGTCTGCCAGACTCGGCGGAGCCGTTCAGCGGGCGGCACGAGAGGGACGGACAAGATGATCAAACAAGCGAATCACACGATGCGCAAGTGGGGCCAGGTCGCTCTTGCTGCAGTGCTCGCAGCGTCGGTCCTGGTCGGTGTTGCCCCATCGCCCGTCTCGGCTGGAAGCGTTCCGCTCGACACCGTCGCCACACCCCCGGGCGCGTCGAACCTGTCGTCGAACCAGTTCCTCGCTGTCGATGGAGATACGGCTGTGGTGGTCGTTGGAACCGGTGTCGCATCGGTCCTCCAGGTGCTCGATTACTCGAACGGGGCGTGGAGCGAGCGCGAGCTGATCACGACGACGCTGTCGTTGGCGTCGATCCCGAACGTCAACGGCGTCGACATCGACGACGATGTGATCGTCGCGGGTACCAACTCCGGCATCCACACCTGGGACATCTCCGGGGCAAATGCGGTGGCTGGCTTCGAGGAGTTCAACGGCGGTACTCGAGTCGGATCGGTGGCGATCGACGCCACCGCCATGTTCTCCGTCGAGGACGGCAGCACCCTGATCGAGCGGTACAACCGCACGGGCGCAGCGTTCGT
>JBGCEY010000069.1:0-4986 GCA_045106645.1 Ilumatobacter sp. | reverse complement strand
GCGCGGCGACGACGAGGTCGACTTGTCGGCAACCGAGTTCAAACTCCTGCGCTGTCTGATGTCGAACGCCGGGCGCGTCGTGAGTCGCGGCCAGATCCTCGACCATGTGTGGCACTACGACTTCGGTGGTGAGTCGGCGATAATCGAGTCGTTCATCAGCAACCTGCGCAAGAAAGCCGACGCTCGCGAACCCAAGCTGATCCACACCATCCGCGGCGTCGGCTACAGCATCCGAGAACCCTCGTGACGCTGCGAACACGACTGCTCGTCGGCGTCCTCGCGGTCGTGGCCGTCGTCGTCCTCGCAGGAAGCACCGTCGCGGTCATCCAGCACGGCCAGCTCGTCAACCAACTCGACCGGCAGCTCGAAGGCTACGCGCAGAACGCGTCGCGCATCTCCAACCGGCCCACGGGTGCTCCACCGGCAAGCCAGGGCGACACCGGCGTCGCCGACGCGTACGTCGGTGTCCTGCTCTCGGACGGCACGTTGCAGACGCTCCTGGCGCCGTCGGACGACCCTGACCTCGTCCCCGACCTCACCGACTCCGGCAGCCTCACGGAACCGGCCACGATCGCCACCACCTCAGGCGAGGCCGACCGCGTGCGCGTCGTCGCCGTCGATCTCGGCGATGATCGACTGCTGATCCTGGCACTACCGACCACCGATGTCGACGATTCACTGCGCCTCCTCATCGTGACCCAACTCGCCGCAGGCGGCGTGATCATCGGGGTGCTCGCGCTGTTCGTGTGGTGGATGATCCGCCATGGCCTCCGACCCATCCGCATGATGACCGAGTCGGCCGACGCGATCACCGCCGGTGCCGTCGACCGGCGAGTCGAACACCCGACCGGTGGAACCGAAGCGGCACGGCTCGGCCGTGCACTCAACGCAATGATCGACACCACTCACGAGGCCGAGGCCCAGCGCCGACGCTTCGTCGCCGACGTCAGCCACGAGCTGCGCACGCCCCTGACCACACTCGAGGGCTACACCGCGCTCTACTCCCGTGGAGCGCTCGACGAACCCGGCTCCCTCGACGACGCCATGCGACGCATCAACGACGAAGCCGGCCGCATGAAGCGCATTGTCGAACAACTCCTCGTCCTCGCCGAACTCGACGAGAACCGGCCAGCCGAAACACAAGCCGTCGCCGTCGGCACCGTGCTCGCCGACATCGCCGCCGACGTCGGAGCACTTCAACCCGACCGAGTCGTCACCGTCGATGTCACCGGTGAGCTCACTGTCGACGCCAACCTCGACCAATTGATGCAAGCCCTCACGGCGCTCACCGCCAACGCACTTCGCTACACGCCAACAGACACCCCGCTCGCCTACAGCGCGCTGTCCGACGGCGACGACGTTCGCATCGAGGTAGCGGACCGCGGCCCCGGAATACCCGCCCCTGACGTACCGCACATCTTCGAACGGTTCTACCGTGCCGACAAGGGCCGCACTCGTTCGACCGGCGGCAACGGACTCGGCCTTGCCATCGTCGCCGCGATCGCAACCAGCCACCGCGGCACCTTTGGTGTCGCCGACACCCCCGGTGGCGGTTCCACGTTTTGGATCCGGCTCCCCAAGCACTCGACGCCGACCGAGCCGCACCCCGCACTCGGCACACACTGAAAGCAGCGACATGAACGCACTGACCGCCAACGGTCTCACCAGACGGTTCGGCGCCCTCACCGCCGTCGACGACCTCACCTTCGAGGTCCCCGCCGGGGGAGTGGTCGGCTTCGTCGGCCCGAACGGATCCGGCAAGTCGACCACCATCCGCGTGCTCCTCGGCCTGATCGCCGCGAGCGACGGCACCGGCACCGTGCTCGGCGAGTCGATCGAACACCCGCAACGCTTCGCACACCGCGTCGGCGCACTGATCGAAGCCCCGACCTTCGTCGGATCACTGAGCGCCTGGGACAACCTCGCGAGCCTCGCTGCGTTGCGCGGTGTCGGGCATCAGCGCATACACGACGTGCTCGCCACCGTGGGGCTGACGGGACGCGAACACGACCGTGCCTCCACGTTCTCGCTCGGCATGAAGCAGCGCCTCGGCATCGCCGCCGCACTGCTTCCCGACCCCGAACTGTTGGTGCTCGACGAGCCCACCAACGGACTCGACCCGTCTGGCATCGTCGAGATCCGCACCCTGATCAAATCGCTTGCCGACGGCCGCCGCACCGTCGTCGTGTCCTCGCACCTGATGAGCGAGATCCAAGCAATGGTCGACGACCTCATCGTCATCCGCTTCGGCAAACTCCTCTACTCCGGCTCCCTCGACGGCCTCATGGACGACGCGGTCGAACAAGTCATCGCCGGGCCCGAACACGACGCCGAACTCCCGCAACTGATCGCCGCCGTCGAAGCCAACGGCTGGAGCTACACGAACGCCGGCAGCCAACTCCGCATCGATCTCCCCGGAACTCGATCCGCCGACGTGAACCGTGCCGCGCACGAAGCCGGCATCAACCTGAGACAACTCACCCCGCAACAAGACAATCTCGAAGACGTCTTCCTGCGTCTCACCGGCGACACCGACGCCGAACTCACCACCAGCCGCCGCGAGCAACGCAACCCCGGAGCAAGCCAATGACCACCACCGCACCAGCCGAATCGTCCGTTCCCTCCGACACCGCCCGCAGGACAGCGATGACTGGCATCGTCCGATCCGAATGGATCAGAATCTGGCGACCCAGCTTCCGCTACGGCGGCATCGGAGTACTCGCAGCGTTCAGCGTGCTCATCTCACTCTTCATCTACTCCTCGCTCTCCGACGCGAGCACGAACACGGGGCCTGGCTTCGGTGCCACGACCGCTGCGGACCTCGAACAACCGGGCGGCATGCTCCACGCCCTCGGCTCGGTCAGCACCCTCGCCGGCATCGTCTTGCTCTCGCTCTGGGCCATCGCAGCCGCAAGCGACTACGACACCGGCCTCATCAGAGTCCTCGTCCAAGCCGAACCCTCACGCACCAAACTGCTCGCCGCCAAGATCATCGCCCTCACGATGTTCACCGGCCTGGCCACCGCCGTCACCGTGTTGATCACCGCAGCAATCGCCCGACCGCTCGCCCGCTTCAACGGCGTCGACACCGACCCCTGGAAGATCGACACCGCCATCGAGATGGCGAAAGGCTCATTCAACTTCCTGATCCCTGCACTCGTCTGGGGCCTGATCGGCCTGACCATCGCCGTGCTCACCAAGAGCTCAGGCACCGCCATCGGCGTCGGCATCGGCTGGCTGCTGGTTGTCGAGAACCTCATCGGCATCGCAGCACCCGACATCACCGACTACCTCCCCGGCGGCACCCTCAACGCCGTCGCCTCCGGCGGCACCGCAGACCTCACCTGGACCGCAGCACTCGGAATCACCGCCCTCTACGGCACCGCCGCCACAGCGGCCTCCCTCCTGACGTTCAACAAACGCGACATCGTCGACTAACCCCGCAACGGTGCCGACCCGCTCCAGAGCGAGCGTCTCACCGACTACCCGTCGACCAAGTGCGAGTCGTGCGCCGAAACGAATCTCCAGCAAACCACGAGCAAGTGTTCCAGCACACGACAGGAACAAACCGCAGTGTGGTGTTTGCCAAACGGAGACACCGTCTCCCTCCCCCAAGAGAAGGAAACACCATGACCACGAAACTCAAAACCATGATCGCCGGCGGAGTGCTCGCCGCAGCAACCCTCACTGGTGCGATTGCCACCAGCGTCAGCGCTTCAGAAACTACTTCAACAACCGCATCAACCGAAGCAGACGAGCACGCGCAAGCCCGAATGGGCGACCGGTTCGCACAGCTGACCGGTGACCAACTCGACTGCCTCCAAAATGCTGGATGGTCCCGCCCGACGAATCGCTCCGGCCCGCCAAGTGACGAAGAGCGCCAAGCGATGAGCGACGTTGCAGAAGAGTGCGGCATCGACATTCCAGCCGAGGATGGCCAGCACCCCGAGCGCGGCCGGCCAGCCGCTGGTGAGAGTCGCCCAGAGATGACCGCCGAAAGCGCTCAGGCTCGCATGGGCTCGCGCTTCGAAGCGCTCAGCGACGCTCAGCGTGACTGCATGACGGACTCCGGTCTCGCCAAGCTCGTCGACCAAAACGGTCCTCCGACCGCCGAACGGCGCCAAGAGTTGCGAACCGTCGCTGAAGACTGCGGCATCGACATCCCCACCCAGGATCGAAGCGGTCGCCCCGGATTCGGTTCCTGACAACGTCACCCCGGCCTGACATTCGGAATCGAGGCACAGCCTGACAAGTAGACGGAGTGGCCAACGGCCACTCCGTTTGCGCGTCAACCTCGATGCTCAGGACACTGCGAGTTCACACCGTGCCGCTCAAGCCCTGGGTTTCATCGGAATCAACCACATTTGCACCCAAGAAGGGACAATCGGATATGGGTCTTACAGCTCCTGGCTGGTCTTCGAACCGCTCGATATCACTCAGCGGAAATGGCAACCGGATCTGCGCTGTATCGGCACATCGGATCGATGAACCCCGCCCAGAATGTGCACGCTCTTCGAGCCCCGGGAAAGGCGCTCTCCACTGCCGGATCCCGACCCGGTCGGAACGTCCTGGGCGACGCGCGTTTCCGGACGGGTCCAGCGGTCGGGCGACTCCGCAGACGACAGCCTTGACGGCCCCACCGAGACGTTTGCGCCAACGCGACTGCGTGAAAGCCGGTCGATCTGCCAGTCGTGTTCTCGTCGTTCGGCTTGGTCAGCGAAGGACGAAGCCACGTGTTGGGCATGACTTGCTCCTGGTGGTTATGCGGTTGGTCCGATGGCCCCCGCGGTCCGGCTCCACTGCTTGGGCGGTTGGCCGTAATGCCGTTTGAAATCTCGGCTGAACTGGGCAGGGCTGGCGTAGCCGACCTTGCTTGCGGCAGTGGTGATGTCGCTGCCTCGGGTGATGAGGGTGGCGGCGGCGTTGAGGCGGAGCGACTTGATGAATTGGAGCGGGGCGTAGCTGGTGGCGCGTCGGAACCGGCGA
>JBGCEY010000068.1:0-62607 GCA_045106645.1 Ilumatobacter sp. | reverse complement strand
CGGGCGCCTCGGTTGTCGGCGCAGAGGTGGTGGCGGGCTCCGTGTCCAGGGGTGGCGGCGCAGCATCGCTTCCGCTGCACGCGGCCGCGGCGGTGACGGCGAGCGTGGCAAGCAAGATCACGACGGCACGGCGCATGGACGGATGGTAGGCGCGATGTCGCAATGGGTTGGTTCGAACGGTGTTGCGTCGATGTGTTGGCGTGGGTCCCACAGTCATCAGTGGGTCGCACGGAATCCGAAGGGGAAGTGCATCGCGCAGATGGCACCCCGACGATCGTTCACATCGACGAAACAGCGGTTCGCTACCATCGGGTACCACAACGGGTAGAAGCAGTCAGCCGTCCAATCCGGTCGAGCAGGTCATTGCCCCTCGCAGCAACGAGGAAGCATCATGACCACACACGTACCCGGATCCGTCGATACCGAACTCGCCAAAGAGCGCACGTTCGGGGGTGCAGGCGTCGACGTCGAACGAGAGATCCGCATCATCGATCTGTCCGATCCGAATGCCTCCCAAGCAGACATCGACGACGCACTCTGGTCCGCAGCAGCAGAAACCGGTTTCTTCCAGGTGACCGGCCACGGCATTGCGCAGGCCGACGTCGATGCGGCGTTCGAAGCATCCGCCCGGTTCTTCGCGTTACCCACCGAGGTGAAAGAGCGACGCTCGATGCCGCCTCGAACCAACTCGGGGTGGGAGTTCAAGTCGCAGAAGCGACCCTCCACCGGCACGTACGACCACAAGGAGACCTATCAGGTCACCATCTCGCGGATGGATCAACTCGACCTCTGGCCGACCGAAGAAGAGATCGCCGGCTTCCGGTCCACGCTCGAGAAATTCGAGGCAGCAAATCGTGAACTCGCGATGCGGCTCCTGTCGTCCTTTGCTCGCAAGCTCGGATTCGACGATGACTTCTTCACCGAACGTCACGACCCCACCTCGGCCGAGTATCAGTCGACCCTTCGGATTCTGCACTACCTCCCGATGGCCGCTGCAGATCTGCAGCCGGGGGAGTGGCGAGCCGGGGCGCACACCGACTACGACTGCCTGACCCTGCTCCATCAACGCGAAGGCCAGCGCGGGTTGCAGCTGTGTCCAGGCGCCGAAGCAGCGGAGCGTGATGCCGATGCTCCCCTCGGGTGGACCGATGTCGAACCGTCTGTCGGCACCGTCACGTGCAACATCGGTGACATGTTGATGCGATGGAGTGATGACCTGTTGCCGTCGACGCTGCACCGCGTGCGCATGCCGCGAGCCGACGAGATCGACGGTGAGCAGCTCGATGCCCGCTACTCGATTGCCTATTTCGCACAAGCCGACCGTGACGCGATCATCGAGAGCCCGAGCGGCCGTCATGCACCGATCACCGCAGCCGACTACCTCCAGCAGCGCATTGCCGCGAACTTCGCCGGATGAGTGCCGACCGGTCGGGGCCCGTCATCGAGTTCGTCACGTTCACCGTTGCGCCTGAAGACCATGCGGGATGGCTCGAAGCCGACGAACGCGTGTGGACTGCGTTTCTGCGCGAACAGGCCGGCTTCGTGAGCAAGCAGACATGGATCGATCGATCGAACCCCGAACTGATTCATGCCGCGGTCAGATGGGTGGACGAGGCAACTTGGAAGTCGATCCCCGACGATGTGCTCGCCGCAGTCGATGAGGAATTCGGCGACTGGCGGCGCCCGCTCACCATGCAGATCTTCGACGTCGTGGAGTAACCAGTGAAGAAGTGCCAGGCACTTCTTCACTGTCAGTCGAGGGGGAGTGCGGCGACCCGGCTGCTCGGAGCGGTATCGGGCGCAGTGCTCGACACGAGCATCAACCACACCACCGCGCCGAGGATCACCACACCGCCGAGCAACGTGGTCACGCCCGGGGTTTCGCCGGGCCAGATCCAGACCCAGAGCGGGGCGAGCACGACCTCGGTCATCAACAGCAACGGCACACGCGCGGCCGCAACCGATCGATGTCCCAAATTGAACATCGGGAGTCCGATGCCGAGCGCAATACCTCCGGATACGCATGCGAGTGCGATATCGCGAAGGCTGATGATCAGCCCGCCGTTGGCCAGTGCGATGATCGCGGACCCGATGCCGAGCACGGAGCCGGCAATCAGCGTCGGGACCACAGGGTCGACGCCGGACGCTGACCGCATCAGCACGCTGTAGAGCCCGATCGTCACCGGGATGCCGCTGGCGAACACCAGCCCCGATACCGATCCGACGTCGAGCCCGGCACCGACGGTGATGGCCACACCCACCAGGGTTGCAGCGATGGCGAGCAGCGTCGATCGTTCGACTCGCTCACGCAACACCAGCCAACCAATCAGCGCAGCGAACACGGGGGCTGCTGCCAGCAGAAACAGGGTCGTGGCCGCCGACGTTCGTGACAGGGCCAGGATGTACAGCATCGAGGTGACCCCGAGCGTCGAACCGGCGAGCCAGACGACCCAGGTGACCCCAGCGAACGACACCGGCCGGCCACTGCGACGAAGGGCGATGAGCAACAGCATCGCAAGGGCCGTCGATCCGCCTCGATAGGTCAGGAACTGGAAGTCGCTGGCCTCGTCGACCGCTGCGAGCGAGATCGCTGTCAGGCTGAAAACGGTGCCCGAACCAATGAGCAGCAGGGCGCCTTGACGCTCGGTCAACTCGCCGTCGCCGACGAATGCATCTCTGACAGCGGTGAACACCGGGTGATCGTACGCATCGCTCGCTCGTCTGAGCCAGGAGGTATCGCCACCCGCATCGGACCGATTTCAGTCGAGCTGTTTCAGCACCGTTTTGGGCGCAACGTGGCGAAACGCTTCCTCCACCACGCCGGCCACCTCGGCCCAGTCGGGGTCCACGTCGACGTACACACCGATCCACCCCCGACCACCGACGTAGGGCGGCCGGAAGAATCGCTCCGGCTCGGCCTCGACCATCTGCTCCTGCACCCCGGGTGGAGCTGGACACCAGATGTCAACGCGTCCGTCGCCGTGGTGGTCATCGTGGAAGTACACGAATGACTTCTTGTCCCGGATGAAGAAGCACGGTGCGCCGTGGCTCAGTCGCTCGTTCGTTTCCGGAAGAGCCAGGCAGATCTCGCGGATCTTCGCCAATGGGTCGGAAGCCTTCGCCATGCAGCGAACTGTACGGCACGGTGAAATTCTCGCGCTCCATGTCATCCGCACGAGCGGCCTTCGGGAGCGCACTCGATGTCACGACATCAGAGCTGACGATCGAGACCTTCTACGCCATCGACTGATCAGCTCGCAGAACCAGTGAGGAAGTGCCTGGCACTTCCTCACTGTCAGATGACGACTTCTTCGGTCTCGTCGCCTTTCGAACCGGTGGCTGCTGCCTCGGCACGAAGCGTTGCGAAGATCGCCGGCGGTTCGCTCCAGGGGTCGGCGAGGGTGCCGGCTTCGGCGTCGCGAATCGTCGCCCACACCCGCTCGCTGGTGCACGGAAGGTCGATGTGGCGGACACCGAGGTGCGCAACTGCGTCGATCACCGCGTTCTGCACCGCCGGGGTCGACCCAATCGTCGCAGCCTCGCCGATGCCCTTCGCCCCGAGCGGATTCAGTGGCGTGGGTGTCTCGGTCGAGATCGTCTCGAACATGGGAAGTTCAGCAGCCGATGGAACGCAGTAGTCGGCGAAGTTCGAGGTGACGGGGTTGGCGTCCTCGTCGAATCGGATCTCCTCCATCAGTGCCTGACCGATTCCGGCAGCGATGCCTCCATGCTGTTGGCCTTCCACGAGCAGCGGCGCGATCACCGTGCCGCAATCGTCCACTGCGACGTGACGCAACACGGACACCTGGCCGGTGTCTCGATCGACTTCGACCACTGAGATGTGCGTCCCGAACGGGAAGGTCCCGTTGTCCTGCACGAAGTCGAACTCGCCGTGGAGCGGCTCGTCCTCGACCTGAGCCTGGCTGGCGACCTCAGCCCACGTGAGTGCTTGGGCGGGAACACCAGCAACCCCGATCGTTCCCGCCGCTGCGTCGACCACGATGTCTGCAACGTCGGCTTCGAGCAGTCGGGCAGCAACCTCGCGGGCCTGTTCGATCATCGCCTCGGTGGCTTTGTGGACTGCGGAACCCGCCAGCTGCAGCGAGCGCGAACCACCGGTGCCGCCGCCGGTGCGAATGGCGTCGGTGTCGCCATCGACCAAGCTGATGTTCCCGACCGGGATGCCCGTCTGCTCGGAGACCACCATGGCGTACGCGGTCTGGTGGCCCTGCCCGTGTGATTGGGTGCCGGCATAGATCGTGGCTGTTCCGTCAGCGTGCACGTCGAGCGCACCGAACTCGGTGCCGCCGGAACCGGATGTCACTTCCACGTATGAGGCGACACCGATTCCCAGCAGTTTCGAATCTCCCCGTGCTCGACGCTCCGCCTGCTCGCTGCGCAACGCGTCGTAGCCGACGGCCTCTGCGGCCTGCTCCAGAGTGAGCGCATAGCGACCCGAGTCATAGGTGGGACCCATCATCGTCTCGTAGGGGAACACGTCGTCGGCGAGCAGATTGCGGCGCCGGATCTCCAACGGGTCCATTCCGATGTCCAATGCGGCGTGATCGATGAGGCGCTCGAGCAGCGCCGTGGCCTCAGGTCGACCGGCACCGCGATACGCGCCCATCGGAGTGGTGTTGGTGACAGCTACGGCGATGTCGAAGTGAATCTGCTCGAAGCGATACGTGCCCTGAGCCATGTTCTTCGTGAGGCCCGGTAGGTAGGCACCCACATTCGGATACGCACCGGAGTCGTTCACGAGGCGGATCCGCATCGATGCGAACGTTCCGTCGTCACGAACGCCCAACTCGGCGTACTGGATCTGACCGCGCCCGTGCAGCGTCGACTTCATGTCCTCGCTGCGTGGCGGAACCCACACCACCGGACGTCCGACGATTCGCGACGCCGCGGCGACTGCGGTGAACTCGTGGTACAGGCCGGCCTTGCCGCCGAACCCGCCGCCTACTTGTGGCGACACCACGCGCACGTCGTCCGGCTCCAGACCCAGCGCCTCACACAGCTGCGTCTTCACCAGGTGCGGCATCTGGTTCGCAACCCACAGCGTCAGGCGCCCACTGTGCGGATCCACCTCTGCCGCGCAACAGTTCGGCTCCATCGGTGCCACGGCCATGCGCTGATTCACGTAGCGACCGCGAGTGACATGCACGCCATCGGCATCGAGCTGCTCGTCGGTCACGAGCGTGTCGCCAACGGTGGTCATGGCTCGGTTCGTACCGTGGTCGGGGAACACCACTTGAGCGTTGGCGTCGAATGCCTGCTCCATGTCGAGCGACACCGGCAGTGGCTCGATCTCGGCCCACACCGCAGCAGCACCATCCGCGGCTGCTTCGGGCGTCTCAGCCAGTACGAGCGCAATCGGTTCTCCGACGTAACGCACCACCTCGCGAGCCAGCGGCCCGTGGGCGAACGCAGGGCCGACCGGAGCGAATCCGTGGTGTGGCTCCACACCGAGACTGCTCGAGGTCAGCACGGCAGCGACACCAGGAACGGACTGCGCCTCGTCGACATGGATCTGTTCGATCGTTCCGTGGGCAACGTCCGATCCAGCGAATGCGGCAAACAGCTTGCCTTCTAGCGGGAGGTCGGCCACGTAGAGGCGTTCGCCGGTGAGGAGCTCGGGATCCTCCGTACGCGTCACGCGAGTGCCGAGAACGGAACCGGGCCGTGGTTGATCGATTGTCGTCATCGTCCCGACTCTACGGACCAGCGGTCGACCATCTCGTGCCTTCCCCATGGCCGATGTAGAACTTTGGGTCTGACCCCAACCTCTACATGTAGAACTTTGGGTCTGACCCCAACCTCTACATCGGGTCAGCGGCGGGGTGGGATGAGGCGGACGGCGAGGGTGTCCCACACGGACTCGAAACCGAGACGCCGATACATGCGGTTGGTGACGCCGGTCGAGGCCGGCTGATCCAGCGCTACGTGATCGACCTTTTGGCGAGCGATCTGTTGCATCGCAACCGCGGCGGTGATGGCGCTCGAATGGCCGTCCTTGCGGAGTTCGGGCGACGTGTACACGCCATTGATCCGCACCACACCGAAACGAGCGGGCGAGATGATCAGCTGGCTCACCACCTCGTCGCCGAGCACCCACTCGAAGAGCCGACCTTCGTTGATGGCATCGCCGACTCGCGCCTGCACTGCTTCGTTGGAGAGTGGCAGCCCGACATCGATGCCGAATGCGCTCATCCAGGCAGCGGCCCGATCGGTGCTCGATCGATCGCCCACGCGCAGCGCGCCCTTGCGCTTCTTCTGCTCCGTCGCTTCGTCGAGTCGGTACCACCGGTACAGCTGGCCCGTATCGATCGCGCCATCGCACCGCTCGGACCAGCGCCCGGCCAGCGTTGCGACATCGCCGGCCGCGCCGAGCACTGTGAGGGGACGGTCGACGGGGAGCACATCGGCAAGTGCCATTGCAGCGCCCGGCTTGAGTGGGGCCAACGTGTACCCCTCGGCCTCCTCCGCGGCAACGCCGATGGTGTCGGCACCGTCCGACACTCGAATCAGTGCGCTGGCTCGCCCCGGATACAGACTCGTGGTCACGGGCGTCGAGCGGATCGGCTCGGCACGAAAGAGATCGCCGCACACGTCGAGACCCTTTGCTGCGTCATCGATGATGTCGATCTGCACGCCATCGGTCATGGGTCGCAGCCTGGCATGCCATGACCGACCATCACGGGGTCACCCGAAGTCGTCGTGGGAGCGAACGATGGTCACGTCGGACCAATCGATTCCCGCAGTGCCGTCATCGATGCCGTCGGTATCGAGCGAGCCGGAACCCGAGCACGGCCGGTTGGCGTACAACTCATACAGGCCAAGCAGGTCGCCATCGTCATAGTCGGCCTCGTTGCTTGGATTGAGCGCTGGGTACATCAACTGCTCGCGCAACACCTCTTGGGAGAAGTCGCCCGCGAGCCCCGGGCCGAATCGGTTCACGAAGTTCAGATCATCGTCCACGTGACCGAGCCCCATCATGTGGCCCAATTCGTGGGTGGTCGTTGCCTGGATGTTCCGGAGCGACGCCGCGCTGTCGGGTGCACCCTGATACAGGTCGGTCACGTCGATCACGGCGAACCCGCGAACCTGATCGGCTCGTCCGTTCGAATCGGTGCCGGTGCGTAGCGACCCGCCGACACCGATGACTCCACGACTGAGCCCCGGCGTGTCGGCGGCGTTCGAGAACCCGATCACCAGATCGACGAGGCCGCTGCCATTGTCATCCGGTGGCAGGTACTGGAACGGGAAGCCGCCATCCTCGGGGAGCAGAATCGGGTCGTCGATGTTCATGCCTGCCGACGTGACCCCGGCGAACTGGAAATCGATGCCCGTACCGGCTTCGACCTCCTCGATCGACTTGATGAGGATGTCGACTTGCTCGTCGTTCTCGGCGAGATCGATGTTGAGCGCGTAACGGATTGGGCGGCAGTTGTCCCAGGCGGCACGGATCGGTGGATTCAGTCGTGCGCCGGTTGCGGCGAACCGACCGCGCTCGAACAGGAAGTCATACGGAGCATTCGGTGGTGCAGTGATGAGCGGGTCCGGTACGAACGTTCCCGGGTCGAGCACCTTGCCGACCGCTGCGCTGCCGACCGGGGCGACCGCGCCCTCTGCGAGGAAGTAGCCGCTTGCATCCACGACCATGTGCGTCTGCTGACTCGGCTGCAAGGTCACCGTTCCCGTCGATGCATCGATCGACGTGATCGCATGATTCGGAACCGTCTGGCCCTCGTTGGTGTAGTTGAGTGACGAGGTCTCGGGCTCGATGTCGCCGGGGTATGCCTTGACGAAACCGCGGGCGTCGGTTTGAACAGCGGTGATGTTCAGCGCCACCGCTTTGGCGTCGCCGGCGGGAACCTCGAGACGTCCATCGATCTCGAGTGCAAAGGTCTCATCGGCATCCAGTTTGTCGCCGCCGGTCGCAGCGGTATCTCCTGAGGTGCGACGCGTATCGAGCAGTCGGCCGGGTGAGAACGGCACAAAGAGGCCCGCTTCCGACACCTCAGCGTCGGTGCCGGTGAAGTACCCGGTGACATCGATGGTGAGTCCGCCGCCACTGGCTGAGAAGGCCTTGATGCGCCCCTTGGAAACGCCGGTGATGACCTGGTTGCCCGCGTTGTAGTTCGCGGACAGCACGTTGATGCTGGAGTGTTCGGGCTCGGGATCATCTGCGGCCCACACGCGGAAGAAGCCACGTGCGGTACTGCGCACGGCGGTGACGTTGAGCACCACGCCCGTTGCCGAGGTGGGAACCCCGGCCTCACGAAGGTCGATGGTCTGCGTGTCGCCTGCGTCGAATGGGCTGTCGCCCTCCTCGCGTGAGTCGAACGCGCGAACCGGACCGAGTGACTCGAAGCGGCCCGCAGCTGTGGGCCCGCTGGCGACGAAGACGCCGAGCACGTCGAGGATGATGTCGGTGTTGGTGGAGGCGTACACCGAGATCTTGCCGTCGAGTCCGAGCGGCGCGATGACGAGGTTCGGAATGGTGTGCCCTTCGAACTCTGCGTTGTTCGTGGACGTGGTCAACCGACTCGACCCGGTCGGCCAGGTGGTGGCGAAGCCGCGCGACGAGGCATTCACCATGGTGGTGTTGACGATCACCGCGGTGATGTCGTCGGGATCGACACCGGCAGCGGCCGCCACCCCGGTCGAGCCGACCGGATCGATCGACAGCGCCGAGTTGGCGAACACCCGCTTGATGCCGTCATCGGTGCGTGTATCGAGAATTCGAACCGGGTTGATCGGCAGGTAGGCCGACGCCGAACCGGTGAGTGGGCTGGACGCAATCGCCAAGTTCTCAGCGGTTGCATCGGTAGCGCCGACCATGCTGGACGAGGCGGTGGGAATCACCAACGCCGTTGCGGCGGCCACGCCAGCCAATGCCAGGCCACCGATCGATCGAATCGAGCGCCGCAATCGGTGAATTCGCATGATCGCCAACCCTAGGTGACCAGGTTGGTGCCCACACCGCGTCGGGCGGGCGATGGCCGACTTCTTGTGCCTCCCCTGGGTCTCGAACCCAGAACCAATGGATTAAAAGTCCACTGCTCTACCATTGAGCTAGAGAGGCTGATGGTCCGCAAGGGACCTGGCGACGAATCGTACGGCCGCCGCGCCGTGGCGCCACGGATCTTCTCGTCGACTCTTTCCTGCAATGGCGACGCAGATGTTGTTGGCACCTAAGATGGCGGAGATGGCGGAGATGTCTGATGGTCGTTCGGCGCGGCGAGAGCGCAACCGGGATGCCGTGCTCGATGCACTGGTCGAACTGACGACAGAAGGTGACGACGATCCATCGATCGACGACATTGCTGACCGTGCCGGGGTGTCGTATCGATCGGTCTATCGATACTTCAAGGATCGATCGGAGATGATGGATGCAGCGACCGATCGCGCCATGGCGTGGATTCAACCGCTGCTGCTCAACGCGTCGGGCCCCGTTTCACCGAATGATCCGCTGGATCACCGGATCGACTCGATCGTCGATGCGCGAGTGGAGGTGTACTACCAGATTGCCGACATGGTCCGTCAGGCGATGATCCAGTCCTTCTCGAACCGCAAGATCGACGAGCACTTCCGCAACGCACGCCGCCTGTCTCGGCGTCAGATTCACGACCGGTTCCACGACGAGTTGAAGCTGTTCTCACCGCAGGAGTGCGAGCTGCGCATTTCGTCGGTCGACCAGATTCTCAGCTTCTTCGCCATCGACTACTTCGTCAGCGAGCGCAATCACACTCGCCCCGAACTGGAGCGCTACCTGCGTGGTGGCATCCGCGCTGCGCTGTCAGTTCCCGAAGTCGACACCTGATACCGAGCGTTCCCCGGCTTCGATTGCCGCAACGATCCGCTCCGCAACCACTCCGGGAGCGAGCCCTTCGGGCATGGTCGGCGCAATACCCGCGAGCGGTCGGGTTGCCAGGCCGGTCTCGGTGTGCGGCGGCCGCACGTCGATGACGGTGATCTTCTTGCGGCGCCACTCCTTGGCGAGCGCTGCGAGCCCACTCGAAGCCGCTGCCTTCGACGCCGAGTAGCTCGCCATCCCTGGCATGGGCGTCTCGGCGACGACCCCGGAGATGTTCACGAAGAATCCGTTCGATCCCGCAAGCGCAGCCTCGCATCGGGCGGCCAGCCACAGCGGCCCCATCGAGTTGGTGAGGAAGAGTTCCTCGATCACGACGTCCTCGGTGGACGCGTGATCTCCGAACGCCACGATGCCCGCTGCCACGACGACGCCATCGAGTCGACCGTGCCGATCGGTGGCTGCTGCCACGAGGGCCTCTCCGGCGGTGCTGTCGCGGAGGTCGACGTGGACGTCGAGGCCGTCGGCGCGCCCGGCTCGAACCACGGTGGCACCGCGTGCGGCGAGTGCGTCGCAGATCGGAGTTCCGAGGCCACCGTTGGCGCCGACCACCGCAACGACGGCTCCGTTCAGGTCACGTGATGTTGCCATGCGTTGAGCTTCGCCGATTCAGCAGTCGCCCACACCACGGTGCGTCGATTGTCCGCGGGTCACCCCCCAGGCTTAGGGAGTCGGCGGGGCCACGAGCGTCGTCGTGGTGGTGGTCGTGGTCGTTGTCGACGTGCTCGTGGTCGCATCGGGCACCGTCGTGGTCGTGGTGGCTGGCACGGAGGTGCTGGCGGCTGGTGCGTTGGTGCTGTCGACCGGCCCGCTGACAATGGTGGACTCCACGGTTCCGGGGTCGGTCCCCGGGTCGGTTGTTGGATCAACGACGGTCGTGTCGGTGGCGGGATCCACAGAGGTGGTGGTTTCGGGAACGGTGGTGGTCGACGGCGGGATCGTGGTCGTCGTGGTGGTGGTGGCGGTGGGATCCGCATAGTCGAAGGACGGCAACGATTCGCGTTGGCTCACGTTCTCGGGTTCATCGACGCCGTTCCACACCAGGATGCGGTCGCCGATCGACATCGTCGTCTGGAAGTAATCCGACACGTGCATCGGGATACGGACGCATCCGTGTGACGCCGGCTCGAGTGGGACGTTCAACGCGCCATGCACTGCGATGCCGTAGTTGAAGTACACCGGATTCCACATGCCGCCGAGGGGACTCACGCGCTTGCCTTCGACCTTGCGCTGATAGGTGAACACGCCGCCAGGTGTCTTCGCCAGCGCGCACACCGCCTTGGTGACCGGCTCTTCCAGTTCGCGGCCCTGCTCGTCGGTGTCGTAGGTGGCGGTCTCGCAATACTCGGCGGGACGACCATTTGGATCGAGTTCACCGGTAGAGATATGGCTGATGACGACCGGTTCATCCTGCTGGAACACGATCATCACCTGCTCCGGCAGGTACACCTCGGTGTGGTCGGCCTGGCCGTTCGTGGATCGCCGGGGCGCAATGTCCACGTTGCTCATGAGCTGCTGCCACGCTGCCTGATCGATCCGGCCCGTGGCTTCGGTGCGGGGTGTACCGAGCACCAGCTTTTCGAATGCCCACACGGCTTGCGTGGTCATCAATCCGAAGATGCCGTCGGTGGGGCCGGGATCGAAGCCGAGTTCGGTGAGACGCTCCTGCGCCACACGGACGTCGTCGTTGGCCATTCCTTGCGACAGTGTTTGGCTGAGTGGAGCAATGTCCGGCACCGGCGCAACGGTCACCTGCGGCGCAGTCGATGGCGCCACGGTGCTCACCGGGACGAACGGCTCGACGGTTTGAGATGGCGGGGTTGCTGGCGCAGCACCTTCGTTGCCGCTGGCTCCCACGACGCCGACTCCGATGATCACGGCGATCAGGGCCGATGCCGCGATGATCGGGGTGCGGCTTGCCGACCCCACATCGTTGGTGCCTACGGCGTCCTGACGGGCGCGCATCGGTGGTCGGTGAGCATCGATGCGGACATGCTATTCATTGCGGTTGCGTTACGGACATCGGAGTGGGTGATCGTTGGGGTCGGTGATGTGAGCGGATCAAGCGGCGCACACCGGGTCGTTCCAATCGGACCATTCCGGGCCCAATGCTGTTCGGATACGAAGGGCTGCTGCATCACGACGGTTTCGGATCGTGCGAACGGTGACGTTGCAGTTGCGAGCAGCCTGAGACGGCGAGCCGGCGATGGCGAGGTGGCGGATCACATCGAGATCAGCGGTTGCCACCCCCGCCCGCTGTGCTGCGCGCAATGCAGCAGCGAGTGCGGTGATGGGTTCGATCGTGTGGTCGGACGTGGAATGCACACCAATCACGTCCGGGTTCATCGGGACCTCCTGTTGTGCTTTTCGACGCGAACGCCGCCGGAATCCAATCCACAGTGCGTCGGAGATCAGCGCGGGGGCGATGTCCACACGGCGCGCGTCGACGTCGAAGTGACGGATGGCAAGCCATGCTGCGCCGATCGCAACATCGCATGCCTGGGTGCTGTGCGGTGCTCGTTCCCAGCGATTGCTCGCACTGATCAATCCGGGCAGCAGGCGCTGCATCACGATGCGATTCGCAAGGTCATCGTGGCCCGCCCGAGCGACCAAACGGGCCAGCACCGCGTTGCTGGCGCGTTGCCCCGATGAGCCCGGTTGCGTCGCGGCGACGAGGCTGTCGAGGTCGCGAATGGCGCCGACATGAGGCGCCAGAATCGGATCGTCACCCCACGTCGCAACCTGTCGCAGGGTCTGGGGTCGGCGCCGCAATCGGTTCCATTCACGGTCGAGTTCGCGCAGCATCGGCGTCGAGCGGCGCGGTGAAGCAATCGGCGATGTTTCCGTCAGCGATGTCGTGGTGTGGGAGTGCTGGGTGGCGGTGGTGTGTGTCATGCGAGCACGATGCGCGTCGACCCTCACCGGAGGCCTCACTGCACAGTTCACCGCCCGACCAATTTCTCGAACACCTGCTTCACAGGGTGCGGTGAAGCTCTCACAGCACCAGGTCAGGAGTGCTTTTCGTCAATATCTGCCGGGCGGTTCCGGTTTGCTGGATCAACGACCCAGTGGAGGGTGTGACACAGACATCTCTGCCTCCTCTCGAGCTTGTTGGACCCGATGGGCAACGACTCACGGTCCGGTCGCTCGACCGCGACGACACCGTGGCATCGCTCGCCGCTCAGCTCGGCACTATCAAGTTGAGGACCGCGCACGGACCGCTCGACGAAGACGACCGACTCGTCGACATCGATGCGCTACGAATCGGCACCCGACTCCATCGCGAGCCACCCGAGGCTGCCGCGCCACGCGAGCGGCCAGAGGTGGATGAAGCCGGAGCAGAATCCCGCCGAGGAGATCGGCCCGAACTCGCCGTTGCCGTCGCCACTGCGCCGACCACATTGATCGAGGTGGCGGTCGTCGAGGTGGCGGTGCTGGCCGGTCCGAGCGCGTCGGGCTGGATGCCACTGTCACCCGGGCGCCATCTGCTGGGGCGTGCTCCCCACTGCCGACCGGCGTTGGACGACCCCACTGTCGAGCGCCATCACGCGCTGGTGTGCATCAGCGACACCGGCGACATCGAGATCACCCAGCTGTCCGGGTCGGTGCCGATCCGCGTCGACGGGACCGCACTCGACGAGACGCGACAGGTGCAGTTCGGAGCGCGCGTGATGGTGGGCTCGAGTGAACTTCGATTCCGGTCCGCGGCGGGTGAATCGGTGCCAGTTGGATCGGACGCCGGTCTCCGAGCTGGTGGCGGGAGCATTGCGTCTCACGTTGCCGACCCGTGGCGGCGGGTGGTGTGGCGCGCTCCGTTCAGCTCGCCAACGTGGTCTGCGGACACCATCGTGGCACCAGACCCGCCTCGCGAGCCCAGCCCACCGTCATTCACCGGACTCATCGGTGTGGGTGTCACCGCGGCGGGAGCGGTGGTGATCGCGCAGGTGATGGGCAATCCGATGTTCATGCTGTTCGCGCTGATGGGCGTGGTTGCATCGCTCACCACCTTTGTGGTCGGGATGGTTGTCGCGCAGCGCCAATGTCGCGGCGCCCGCGCAGACCACCTCGCGCTGCTTGCGGCGCTTCGCCGGAATGTGGCCTCGCTCGGAGCGTCCCGCCGGGAACACCATCGTGAACACCATCGATCCGTGACCGACACACTGCTCGAAGCGTTGGCCGGTGGCGGGCGCATCTGGCAGCGCCGCCTCGACCCGGCCTCCGCATCCGGGGATGTTCGGCCGTTGCAGGCAGTGGTGGGGGTCGGCACGTTCCGTTGGCGACCGGACATCGAGGTGGCGCATGCCGAGGCGTTGGACCCTTCGCTCATCCAGCAGATCGAAGCGTGCAGTCGACTCCCCGACGCCGCCGCGCCGATCTCGCTCCACCCGGGTGATGCGGTTGCACTGCACGGCCCGGCGCCACTGGGGTCGGCGGTTGCGCGGTCGATCGTCTGCCAGCTCGCCACGTGGGTGGGTCCGGCCGACTGGCAACTGGTGGTGGTGACTCGCCAGCAGCACGCCTGGCAGTGGGCGGACTGGTTGCCCCATGGTGCGCTCGACACCAACTCGGTCATCGTGGTCAGCGCTGACTCGGCATTGCTCGGTGACGCACTCGACTCGCTGAACAACGATCGTCGCACACTCCTGGTGACCGACGCCGGCGACCTGTTCACCGCTCGCACCGGTGCGCTCCGGCGCTTCGTCGCACGCGCCGAGGCTGCATCAGTCGTGATCGTGGACACCGATGACACCGTTCCGGCGATGTGTCGCCGCGTGCTCACGGTCGGGTCGACCGGCTCCGCATCCTGGGTTGGCGACACTCCCGAGGAGGATGACGCCGTGGCGATCCAGTTCGCCGGACTCTCGATAGCCGCTGCCGACGAGGTCGCTCGGAGTCTGGCGTGCCTCATCGACCCAGAAGACGATGGAGGTGCCGGCGCAGGAGCGCCGCAGGCCGTTGCGTTCGGCGAACTGATCTCTCGCGGGGAGTCCACGGTCGACGCCATCGCCGAACGTTGGCGTGCTGGAGGCACCGACCCCGCCCTGTGCGCTCCGCTCGGGATGTCGTCCGACGGGCGAGTGGACATCGACTTGGTTCGTGACGGTCCCCACGGGCTGATTGCCGGCACGACCGGATCGGGCAAGAGTGAGTTGCTGCGGACCCTGGTCCTGAGCCTTGCCGCGTCGGTCGGCCCGCAGCACTTGAACTTCGTACTGGTGGACTACAAGGGCGGCTCCACTTTCGATGCGTGCATGACGTTGCCGCACACCGTGGGCCTGGTGACCGACCTCGATGACGGGTTGGCCGAGCGAGCCCTCGTGAGCCTCGAAGCAGAGCTGCATCGACGTGAGCGGATGCTCCGGCTCGTCGGCGCCTCGGATCTGACCGACTATCGAGGTCGACCTGGCGATCCCGGCAAAGCGGTGGAGCCGATTGCGCGACTGGTGGTGGTGATCGATGAGTTCGCCGCGTTGGCTCAGGACCTACCGGACTTCCTGCACTCGCTGGTGGGCATTGCGCAACGCGGACGCAGCCTGGGCGTCCACCTGCTGCTGGCAACGCAACGACCCGCGGGCGTCGTAAACGACGACATCCGAGCGAACACGAACCTGCGTCTTGCGTTGCGTTTGCACGATCGATCCGATGCGGTCGATGTGGTGGGCAACGAACTGCCGGCGCAGTTTCCGAGGGGCGTGCCAGGCCGAGCGGCATTGCGCCTCGGTCCCGATGAGCTCGTGGTGTTCCAGGCAGGCCGCTGCACGGGCGCCGCACCCGATCAGCACTCGCATGGCATGTTGATCGAAGATACGACGACGGCACGTACCACGGATCATCGCCCCCTCGAAGCCGATGCTCGCACCGAGTTGGACGTCACCGTCGAGGCCATTGCCGAAGCAGCGCATCGGGAAGGGGTCGGCGCGCCTCATCGACCGTGGGTGGAGCCGCTTGCGTTCCCGCTCGCCTCGACAGCAGTCGAGGCAAGCCTCGCTGGCGCCACTGATGTCGACGCAGGCGCTGGCGCGATCATCGGGCTGGTTGATGATCCGGAGCATCAGCGGCGTCGTCCGTTGACCTGGAGTCCCGCTGACGGCAGCCTCGGACTGATTGGATCGGTTGGCGCGGGAACCACGTCGACGCTGATTTCATTGGCCGCTGGCCTCTGCAGCGACACATCGCCTGATGTGCTCCACCTCTATGTCATCGACGCTCGTGGAGACGGTGGGTTGGCCGCGTTGGCGTCGCTCGCTCACTGCGGTGGTGTCGTGCGGATTCTGGAGGTGGAGCGGTTGCATCGGTTGTTGCGTCGACTGGCCGACCTGATCGACGAGCGCCTCGCCGGCGGTCGCGGTGACGTTGGAGGTGGCGATGACGGTGACGGCGACGGTGAAGTCGTGGTGATGATCGATGGCTACGCATCGGTGCGAACCGCATTGAGCGCTCCGGACCGCCAGCCGACGTTCGACCTGTTGCAGCGAGTGATCAACGAGGGTGCTGGTGCGAACGTCGTCGTCGTACTGGCCGATGATGCAACGAGCGCGGTCACCGCCGCCTCCCTGTCGAACCGCTGGCTGTTCCATCTCGATGATCCGTCGGCGGCGCGAGGGATGGGCCATCGCGGGCCACTCGTCCCTGCGGGCAAGCCCGGGCGACTTCGAGTGCTCGCAACGGGCCTCGAAGCACAAGTCGCTCAGGGCGCTGCCGGGCTCGCCTCGGTGCCGGCGCACGATGACGTCGACAGCGGGCCCGAACCGGTTCGAGTGCTGCCCGACGTCGTGTGCGCCACCTCGTTGGTTCGGTGTGTGTCCAGAAGCGCAACCGCAGTGCCGACCGGCTCGACCCGGCTCGCAATCGGTATCGAGAGTGACACCTTGGGGTTGGCAACACTCGGTGTGAATGCGGGCGACCACGTGTTGATCATCGGAGCACCGCGCACGGGAGTGTCGACCGCGCTTGCACGCTGCGTTGCGGCCTGGGAAATCGATGCTGCGGCGCGCAGCATGGCGTTCGACGTGATTCGAGTCGACCGACGAACACCTCTCGACGCGTCGACGATCAGCAACGCCGAGGTGCGGGTCGCGGTGGTCGTCGACGACGCTCACCGCATCGACGATGACGGCACACTCGCCGCGATTGCGCGGGGTGACCACGCCCACGTGACGCTCTTCGCCGCCGGGCGCGCCGATGCGATCCGCACCACCTACGGGCACTGGGCGCGCGAGGTCGCCAAGGCGCGTTGCGGCATCGTCATGTCGAGTCGCGGCGAACCCGACGGTGATCTGCTGGGCGCTTCGATTCCACGCCGACCGCTCATCACCGCTCGCCCCGGCCTCGGCTGGCTCATCGATGGTGGGCCGTTGCGCATGGCGCAGATCGCCGTGTAATCGAGCGTCTTCTGAGCCGAATCGTCAGGCTGCGAAGAAAAGATGGAACCGATTGGTTGTGTCAAACGTTTGAGAGTATGAACGCCGTGCTCCAAGATGACGCAGTGGAGCCTGCTCTCGTGACCGCCGATGGATTCGACGGCTTCTTTCGAGCGCACCACGGCGAAGTGGTGACGGCGCTGAGTCTGGCAATCGGCGACGACGACCTGGGTCGTGATGCCGCTGCGGAAGGGTTCACTCGTGCGTTGCAGCGGTGGAACAAGGTGTCGCGGTACTCCAACCCCACCGGCTGGGTGTACCGAGTCGGGTTGAACTGGGCGCGATCGCGCCGTCGCAAGACGGTGCGCGAGGTCGCATCATCAACCGCCGCAGCGAGCGAGCCGGTGGCGCGAAGTGTGGAGGCAGACCCGCAACTCGCCGAGGCGCTCGACAAGCTCGGCCCCGATCATCGAGCGGTCGTTGTAGCCAGGTTCTACCTCGACTGGTCGGAGCATGACATTGCGACAGCACTCGGCATTCGAGCTGGAACGGTCAAGAGCAGGTTGAGTCGTGCGCTCGAACGGCTCGCCGTGGACCTGAGGTCGCCATGACCATCAGCCCAATACTCGCCGACTCTCACGTGCAGCCCGTCATCACCCGAAGGATCATCACATGACCGATCAGAACGAATCCGTACCCGGCGCCGATCCCGGTGCTCACCACGACGTCCAGCTCCGTCTCGGTGTTGCGGCAGATGCTGTCGACCTCGGCGACTCGTCAGTGATGCTCGACACCGTGCGTGCCGCTGCGAGCCGTAGGCGTCGCCGTCGCCAGGGCGTCGGGGCCATCGCCGCGGTTGGCGCACTCGGCATCTCCGGTGTGGTGCTGGCGAATGTTGCGGGTGGCGACGATGGTGAACTGGTCGTCAGTGCTCCGGTGACCGACCCGATCGATGAGGCCGATTCCGAGGCGGATCCGGCAATCACCGAGGGGGTCGAAGCCGAGGTCATCGAATCCGAAGTCGTCGATGCGGAGTCCGACAACGCTCCCGTGACGGTGCCCGATGACGGTGTCTTGCAGGTCACCCCGACGAACTCCGAGACCGCGAGCGACGAGAGCTTCTCAGTGGAGCAGGGGACGAGCTTCGGACCCATCGAGGTGTACCCCTGGAAGGACGGGTTCCTGTCGATCCGCACCGAGTTCCTACCGCAGCGTCTTCCCGCAGAGTTGCCCGCGTCGATCAGCGACCGGTTCTCACCCGAGGTCCTCGAACTCTTTGCTGACGGCTTGCCGCCGACCATCGAAGAAGCGACGCAGATGTTGCAAGAAGCCGGGTTGTACGGCGAGGTGAGCGACCTCGTGCTGTCGGACCCTGACGTGTCCGCCGCCATCTACTCCCAGCAGACCGAGATGGTCACCACGGTCAGGGTGAGCGCTGACGGACTCGTTTGGGACGACATCGACGTGGAGCTGCCGGACGATGAGCCGTGGGGGCAAGTATCGGCAGCGGGAGACCGGTTGTCGTTCATCTCCTTCGACCAGGGAGCCGAGCCACACCTCGGACCGAACGACGGTCCAAAGAGCGTCACGGTGTGGTCGTCGACCGACCTCGCCAGCTGGGAAAGCCAGGAGATCGCAATCCCAGCGTCGCCGGTCGGGCTGCCGGACTTCGTGAGCTTCGACTATTCGCCGTCTGATCTCGCCGTCAACGCAGACGGTTGGGTGCTCGGTATGTACGAGTACTCATTTGCCGACATGTCCGAATTCCTCGATGTCGAGCTGGCAGCGCGAGAGGCCGCGGGTGAGGTGTACTTGGGAACATCGATGTCCGTAGACGGCGTGCGGGTCGAGGTGTACGACCCGATGGAGGGCTCGTCCGAAGGCCCACCGAGTCCCGAGATCATCCAGTTCACCTGGGATGAACTCGGTGTCGATTCTGTGCCCGATGAGTCGGTGCTCACGGGAGGGTCGGCGTTTGACGGCGGCGGGGAGATCGCGATGTTTGCCGCCGAATGGGGTGGCGTCCCCGTGCAGAGTGAGACCGGCGTGAGCGGATCGGTTGGCTTCGGGCGTGTGGTCAGTACCTCCGAGGGTTTTGTCTCGGTCGGTCAGAACGTGTTGGTTTCGAGTGATGGTCTGCGCTGGTCACCGGTGGACTTGCCGTTCGGCGGCTACTCCGACTGGGTGGTGGAAACCGACGATGGATTGTTGATTTCCGCCACTGACGAGTCGGGTGGACAGGGTCACTTCCTCTTCGACCCTGCGTCATCGGAGTTCGCGCCGATCGATCTGCCGGACATCCCAGACGGTGCCGCCGCAAGGCGGATCGGAACGCGCTTCGTGCAGCTCACGAAGTACGACGAGAGCGATGGCTCCTTCGGCAGCGAGGGTTGGGGCGTCACCGCTGAGGTCGAGGGGTACGCGTTCGAGATGAAGATCATGGGCATGCCCGAGGGAGCCTCGTCGACCTACACCCTCACCGATGTGTCGACCGGAGAGGTCGTCCTGACCGAGACCACCGACGGTCTCGGTGACGAGGACGGCGCATGGGAATTTCTCGTCGACGACTATGAGAGCGGAGCGCCCGAGGGCATTCGACTGTTCGACCCCGACACGGGCGACGAGTTGCTGTTCATCCCCGGCGAGGTGATGGAGGGCAGGCCGCTCGACGCTGACGGAGAGCCACTCTCCGATGAACCAATCACCAGCATCGAATACTCGGGCTCGATCACGTTTGTCGTGGCAGCGGTTGGTGGCGACCTCGTCGTGGAGGACCTGTCCAGCGCCGGTGGACCTGGGCCAGGTTTTTCGTCCATGGCAGTGAACGGCGACGTGCTACTCGTTGCCAGCTACGACGGCACGTTCACCCGCATCACCGCTTCGTGAATCGGCGTCATCCTGAATCGACTTGGTCCTGAATCGACTTGGTCCTGAATCGCCTTGGCGCGCGAAACGGGCGCCCCATCACGGGGCGCCCGTCGTGTGTTCGAATCCGATTCAGGAATCCGTGGATGCGGCCTCGATCGCACTGGTGTCGAGGCTGCCGGTTCCGATGGTGACCTTGCGCGGTTGGGCTTGTTCGGCAACGGGGATGCGCAGTGTGAGCACACCGTCGGTGTAGTCGGCTTCGACGGAATCGGCGTCGAGGCCGTCGCCGAGCGTCACCTGTCGGCGGAAGGTCCCGTTGCGTCGCTCGGCCAGGTACACCTGATCGCCGTCTCGGCGTTGCCAGCTTCGTTGGCCGGTGACCGTGAGCACGTTGCGCTCCACGGTCACATCGAGGCTGTCGGCAGCAACGCCGGGTAGATCGAGGTGGACCCAGATATCTCCGTCTCGGCGGTACGCGTCCATCGGCATCGCTGCCTCGCTGGAGGTCGCGCTGGTGGTGCGGCCGGCGAACTGATCGAACAGAGCGTCGATCTCACGGAAGGGGCGGTTCATGACGAGCATCGTGTTCTCCATTTCACTGTGTACGTAGTTGTCGGTTCTTGTCACGCGGGCCCCAGCAAGGACTCGCGTGCAGGAAAGATGATACGTACACATCCATTGTGTTGACAACACTCGTATCAACATTTGCTGTCGATCCGACGCGAAACTCGCTTTGACACCCAGTCCAATGAGATCAGGTTCTGGGGAGATCAGCCGTGGGAGGTCTAGTTCTGGGAGATCTAGTTCTGGGAGATACGGCCGCGCATGGCTGCCGATGCCAGGCCGAAACTGACGACGGTCACGGCGAGGATCGCGAGCAGTCCCTTGCCCAGCTCCGACCACACCCAGCCATCGGTGATCAACGAGCGCAGACCTTCGAGCACGTACGTGACCGGGTTGTAGGTGGCAATCGTCGCCAGCCAACCAGTGAGTGCTTCCTTCGGCAAGAAGCTGGTGGTCAAGAAGGCGAACGGGAAGAACAGGATGAAGCTCGAGTTCACCGCTGCCGGGTTACCCGTCTTCAATGCAATGGCGTACGGAAAGCCAGCGAAGGCGAGGCCCCAAAGAGCGCCATAGAAGAGAAAGGCGATGATGCCGAGGATGCCGCTCTCGAAGCTCACGCCGAGGATCAGGCCGAGTGCGGTGACCGGGATCGCAAGCATCAGCACCGCCATCAGGTCGGCGGCCATCAGACCCAGCAGCAGTGTCGGTCGTCGGATCGGTGTGAGTAGCAGTCGATCGAAGTAGCCGCCTTGGATGTCGATCACGAGCGAGCTGGCACGAGACACGCCCGTCACGGCGAAGATGATTGCCACGGGCAGTTGGAAAGCCTTGAAGTCGAGCGACCCGCCTGCCGCTGCAGCGCCCTGTTCCGCAACGTCTTGGAGCGCGCCGATGTTCACCACGAAGAAGAAGACCGGAACGATGATTGCGGGGATGAAGAACTCGGGTTCGCGAAACACGCTGCGACATGCCCGCGTCGCAACGGTGCGCAGGTCGTGAACGACCGTGGCGCGCCGCGCCAACGGTTCTTCCGCGGTGCCTGCCAAGCCATCAGCTCGCGCTGACTGGGGTGCGGGATCGATGATGTCGGTCATGACGTGACCTCCTCGTGCTCGGAATCGGTTTGGTGACTGGCGGACAGCTTCGAGCCGGTGACATCGAGGAACACGTCGTCGAGCGTCGGGGTGCGCAGTGTGAGTGATGTGACTCGGACATCGGAGGAGTTGAGTGCCACGGCCACGCCCGACACCGCTCCCGCTCCGTCGCTCGCCGACGCCGAGATCTCGTCACCGTGGATCTCCACCGACTCGATGCCGTCGACGCCTCGAACCGCCGCTACGGCGGCATCGACGTCACCGTCGATCTTGGCCACGATCAGGTCGGTGCCGATCGACTTCTTCAATGCCGCCGGTGTGCCCTCGGTGGCGATTCGCCCATCGGCGATGATGCCAACGCGATCGGCCAGTTCGTCGGCTTCTTCGAGGTACTGGGTGGTGAGGAAGATCGTCATGCCTTCCTGGCTGTTCAGGGTGCGCACCTCGTTCCACACTGCGGTTCGGCTTGCGGGGTCGAGGCCGGTGGTCGGCTCGTCCAGGAACAAGATCTGTGGTTTGTGAATCAGCGACATCGCCAAATCGAGGCGCCGCTTCATGCCGCCGGAGTACGACTCGACTCGGTCGTCGATCGCCGCGCCGATGTCGACCAACCCGATCACATCATCCATCCGTGTTGTGATGTTCGACTTCGACAATCCGTAGAGCATCCCCTGCAACTGCAGGAGCTCGCGGCCGGTCTGCTTGCCGTCGAGTGAGGCCTCCTGGAGTGCCACGCCGATGCGGAGCCGAATCTGACCAGCCTGTGTGGCCACGTCGAATCCAGCCACCGTTGCCGAGCCGCTCGTGGGTGACAGCAGCGTGCACAGCATCTTGACCGTGGTCGACTTGCCGGCGCCGTTTGGGCCGAGGAACCCGTAGATCTCGCCGGTTTCCACGGCGAGATCGACGCCGGCAACGGCCTCGTTCTCACCGAACGTTCGTCGGAGGTCGTGGGTGGTGATGGCGGCAGTCATAGCCGTCTCATCGTGCCAGGCATCACGACTCCTACGCACCGCTCATCCGACAAACTCGTCAAGGCGCCGGTGCCGCTGCAGTGAGCGGGTTGTCAGCAGCAGCGCGGTGCGTGCTCGAGCTGATCGGCGTCGGCGGTCTTCACGTACCACTCCCAACGAGCGCCCTCGGGTGACGTGAGCCATGTTTCGGTCTTCTCGGCAAAGCAACACACCGCATCTTCCACCCCGGTCGTGTCGAGCCCCGAGGCGTTGAGGCGGGCATCGGCCGCCGTCACTTCGTCGGCTGTCTCGGTTTCGACACCGAGATGGTTGAGGTGCGCGAAGTCATCGGGTGACGCAGCGGCAGCCGCATCGTCGGACTGGAACAGCACCAGCTTGAGTGGGGGCTGCTCGATGGCGAAGTTGGCGTAGCCGGGTCGACGCTTGGCCGGCGTCGCGTCGAACATGTTGGAGTAGAAGTCGACGGCGGCGTCGAGGTCGCGAACGTTGAGTGCAAGTTGGAGGCGCATGTTCGAAGCGTATCGATCATATCGATAGACGTCAATATGAAGGGTGGAAGTTCCGCCGGTGTGGTGCGATGGTGCCCGGCACTTGGCCTACGGTCGAGTGCGTGATCGAGGTCAGAAACATCACCAAGCGCTTCGGCGCGGTCACTGCGGTCGACGACCTCAGTTTCGACGTTCATCCCGGTCGCGTCACCGGCTTCCTTGGACCCAATGGGTCCGGCAAGAGCACCACGATGCGCTGCATGCTCGGCCTCGACAAGGCCCAGGGTGGCGAAGCGCGCTTCGGCGGGCGTCGTTTCGCAGAGTTCACGCGTCCACTCCACGAGGTCGGAGCGCTGCTCGACGCCGGCTATGTGCATCCCGGGCGCTCCGGACGCAACCATCTCCGGTGGATGGCCACATCGAACGGCATCGACAAAGGGCGCGTCGACGCCGTGCTCGAGATGGTCGGGCTGACCGATGCTGCGGACCGACGCGTCAAGGGCTACTCGCTCGGCATGCGCCAGCGCCTCGGGCTTGCCAGCGTGCTGCTCGGCGACCCGCACACGATTATTCTCGATGAGCCCGCGAACGGTCTCGACCCCGAAGGGATCCGCTGGATTCGTGACGTGCTGAAGTCGCTCGCTGCTGAAGGTCGAGCGGTGCTGGTGAGCAGTCACCTGCTGTCCGAGATGGCGCTGATGGCAACCGACCTGGTGGTGATCGGCCAGGGTCGCTTGGTGCAGCAGGGCACCGTTGCCGAGTTCGCCGACGTGCATTCGGAGACATGGGTCCGGGTCAAGTCACCCGAACTCGGCCGACTGGTCGACGTGGTGCAAGGGGTCGGGGGTGTGGCAGCTCCGATGGATCCGCACCAACCGCTTGCTGGAGCATTGGTGCGCCAGATCGCACCCGAACGCATCGGTGAACTCGCGGCGACCAACGGCATCGTGCTCCACGAACTCGCCGTCGAGCAATCGTCACTCGAGGATGCATTCCTACGCGCAACTGCATCGGTGCAGGAGTACCGCTCAACCGGAGTGCAGGGGCATCCAAACCCGCCGGTCGTCGCCCCTCCGCCGAGCTCGACACCAGGTCCTCCTGGAGTGTCGCCTGGTGTGCCGCCTGGTCCGCCCGTGATGCGGCCAGGGCCTCCGCAAGCTCCGCCGATGCCAGGAGGTCCGCAGTGATCAACCTCATTGGTTCTGAATGGATCAAGCTCCGAACACTGCGGCTCAACTGGGTGTTGCCGCTGATCGGCCTGGTCTTCGTCATCGTCATCACCGGCCTCGTTGGCATCTTCGGGGAGATCAACAGCTTCACCACCATCACCAGCGGAGAGATCGCCGAGATCGTTGGATTCTCCGCCATTCTTCCCGGTCTGCTCGTCAGCGTGATCGGCGTGCTCGCCATCTCATCGGAGTTTGGATTCGGCACGATCCGCCCAACGCTCGTCGCCACCCCAAGTCGTCCAAAGGTGTTTGCGGCCAAAGCGCTGTTGCTCGCGGTTGTCGGCCTGGTTTTCGGGCTGATCACCGGTCTGATCGGTTACGTCGTCGGATTCGCGCTGCTGTCCGCACGCGGCGCCGAGGGTCTGAGCTTCTTCGACGACGATGGCACGATCGGTGTGCTGTTCGTCGGGCTCCCGCTGCTGTTCATGCTGCTGGTGCTGTTCGGCTACGGAGTGGGTCTGCTGGTGCGGATCTCCGCAGCCGCTGTGTCGATCGCCATCCTGTGGCCGATCTTGATCGAGACGATCATCGCCTTTGCACTCGCCATCGCCGGCATCGAAGATCCCCAGAAGTTCTTGCCGTATCAGTCGGCGCTCGCACTGGTGTCGACGGACTCCAACGACTTCGTCAACGGCAAGGTCGGTGGTGCGGTCTTCTTTGCGCTGGTCGTGGCTGGAATCATCGCCATCGCAACAGCGATCAATACCCGCCGCGACGTCTGACGTAGAACTTTGGGTCTGACCCCAACCTCTACAGCTCTGGCACCAACCTCTACATGTAGAACTTGGGGTCAGACCCAAAGTTCTACATGGGGTCAGCGGGCGCGGAGTTCGAGGCGGTCGCGCTGGGTGATGCGGTAGGTGCGGTCCTGCTGCTCGAGCCAGCCGAGGCGGATGAAGCTGGCAATGGCTTTGTTCACCCGTTCGCGAGATGCGCCGACCATGCCGGCGAGTTCTTCTTGAGTGACCGGAAGCGTGAACTGATCTTGCCCGTCTGCCAATTCCAGCAGCCGCTTCGCCGTGCGTCCGGTGACATCGAGGAACACCGAGTCGGCGAGTGCTTCGTCCGTGACGCGAATGCGCTGAGCGAGCAGTCGGGTGACGTTCCAGAGCAGCTTCGGGTACTGATCGAACATCGCCAACACCGGCTCGAAGTTGATTTCCAGCACCGTGGTGGGTTCGAGCGCCCGTGCCATTGCCGAGCGTGGACCGTCGTCGAGCATGCCCATTTCGCCGAAGAGGTCATCGGCTTCCATGAGTGCAACGACGCTCTCGCGACGGTCGATCGGGTTGGCGATCGCGATGGCCAAACGGCCGCGAAGTACCAGGTAGAGGGACTCGGGAGGGTCGCCCTCGTTGAACAGAACATCACCGCGGATGAGATGTCGTTCGTGTCCGGCGGCGGCGACCATGCGCAGTGCGTCAGGGTTCGCGTCGGCGAAGAAGTCGGTTCGGGCGAGAGTCTCTTCGTGGGCCATGACGCTTGTCACGGTACTACCCTCCGGCCTCGTGGAGTGTGCCGAAACCCCAGGTGATCGTGCTCGTGAACACGTTCTCGTCTGGACCGTGGTGGTGGCGGGCGGAAGCGGCCGCCGATTTGGCCGTGCGAAGCAGTACGAATCGCTCGGCGACCAGCGGGTGATCGACGTGTCGCGAGCGACCGCAGCGCAGTGCTCGGATGGGGTCGTTCTCGTGGTCCCCGCCGACGATGCGTCCAGTGAGAACGGTGTGGCCGGTGGCGAGACGCGCAGCGCATCGGTTCGTGCCGGGCTCGCTCGCGTGCCCGAGGATGTCGATGTCGTCTGCGTGCACGATGCGGCCAGGCCACTTGCGTCTCCCGCGCTCTACGAGCGAGTCGTCGCCGCAATTCTCGATGGAGCCGATGCTGCAGTGCCCGGCATCGCGGTGGCCGACACGATCAAGGTGATCGATCCGGCGTCGGCGCTTGGCAACGTGCTCGGACGGGTCACGAACACGCCCGACCGATCGACACTGGTTGCCGTGCAGACGCCGCAGGCGTTTCGAGCGTCAGCATTGCGAGCGGCCCATGCCTCCGGGGGCGATGCCACCGATGACGCCGCACTCGTCGAAGCAGCCGGAGGTGTGGTCGTCGTGGTCGAAGGGGAACCGAGCGCACGCAAGATCACCACACCCGACGACCTCGGCTGGGCCCGCGAGCAACTCGTGAGGAGCACCCCGTGAACCTGAGGAGCACGCCATGAATCCCGCAGACATCCGGGTCGGACAGGGCTTCGACATCCATCGCTTCACCGATGACCCGAACCGAGTGCTCGTGCTCGCTGGCGTGTTGTTCGATGGCGAGCGAGGTCTCGAGGGACACAGCGACGCCGACGCGATCTCGCACTCCTGCAGCGACGCGCTGCTCGGTGCAGCAGGGCTGGGCGATATCGGCATGCACTTTCCGGACACCGATCCGGCGTGGAAGGGCGCCGACTCGCTGGCCTTGCTGCGCCACGTGATGCAGCTCGTGGAAGGTGACGGCTGGGCGGTGGCGAACATCGATTGTGCCGTCGTGTGCGAGCGACCCAAGCTCGCCCCCCATCGTGACGAGATGCAGTCGACGCTCACCGAGATCGTCGGTGCGCCGGTGACGATCAAGGGGAACCGTGCCGAACGTCTCGGTGCGATTGGACGAACGGAAGGGATTGCCTGTTTCGCGACGGCGCTCATCGTTCGTCGCGAACACGGAACGGATACGCCATGAGCAAATCAGGATCACGACGCCCCGCAGGAGGGTCACGCGGCTCTGGACCCAAGGGTGCGGGCTCTCGCCAGGGCAAACCCGGAGGGTCGGGGAGCCGTGGCGGCGGCAAGGGTTCGGCGCCTCCTCCCAACAGCCGTCGTCGTTCGAGCGGTGGTGGATCAGGTGGCGGGGGAGCGCGACCGGGTCAGCGCAACAACGATCGCCCGACCGGTTCTGCCGGCGCACCCAAGGGGCTTGGTGGACGCCAAGTCGAAGGTCGTCAGGCTGTGCGCGAGATGCTCATCGGCGGACGCCGCAAGGTTCACGAAATCTGGATCAGTGCAGAACTGGAAGGCGACGCCGGGGTGTCCGACATCGTGACCATCGCGAACGCTCAGCGTGTGCCGCTGGTGTACATCGCCCGGAGCAGGCTCGAGAAAGAGGCTCGCAGCGAAGCGCCCCAGGGAGTGCTGGCCACTGCGGCCGAGCTTCCCGAAGCGGACCTCGGTGATCTGCTCCGCGGTGACGGCACCACACCCCCGTTCCTCGTTGCCGTGGACGGGGTGACCGACCCGGGCAACCTCGGCGCGATCATCCGCAGCTGTGACGGTGCAGGCGCCACTGGCGTGCTGCTGCCTCGCCATCGTGCGGTGCACATCACGCCGACTGCGGCCAAGGCTGCGGCCGGAGCAGTCGAGTTCGTGCCGATGGCGCTCGTGCCGGGTCTTCCCGCTGTGCTCAAGCAGATGAAAGACCACGGGATCTGGGTCGTGGGGCTCGACGATGAAGCGGATCGCAGCATCTTCGACATCGCCGAACTCGCACGTCAGCCGATCTGTCTGGTGCTGGGAGCCGAGGGAACGGGTCTGGCGCGTCTGACTCGTGAGCGATGCGATGCAATCGTCTCGATCCCGATGCTCGGTGGCGTCAGTTCACTGAATGTTTCTGCAGCAGCAGCGCTTTCTCTGTACCAGGTGACCGAGGCTCGCTCTCAGGGCGAATAAACTCAGGCACCTATGGTCGAACCCGTCCCGACTTCGCGGGTGCCCTCCGCCTCCGCTCTCGACAACGATCCGTCGGTGATGGCCGCGCCATTGGGACGACGAGGATTCATCGCCGGCGGTACGGCTGCTGCAGCAGCGACCACGTTGGCGTTGGCGACGTCGACCGGTGCGTCGGCTGCGACCAGCAAGTACAACAAGTTCTTGCCGCTCACCCCGCTTCGCTTGTGCGACACGCGCTCGGGTGCCGGCCGCAACTTCGGGTTCTCGTCACCGTCGAACAAGGTCACCCGCGTGCAGATCGCCGGGCGAGAGATCAACGGTGTCACCGTTCCCGCCAACGCCACGGCGGCGGTGTTCACGCTCGTTGGGATCAATCGGGCGTCGCAGCGCAACTATCTGTCGGCGTTCCCGTCGGGAACGTCCACGCCGGACACCTCGAGCCTGAACATGGCATCGGTCAATGCGGTGGTTCCCAACCTCGTCACCTCGAAGCTGGGCAACGGAAGCGTTGACATCTTCTCGAATCGCTCGTCGGACATCATTCTCGACTTGGCCGGTGTGTACGTGCCGAGCGAGAGCACCGAGAAGGCCGGGCGCTTCCAGGACTTCACGCCGCGCCGCGTGCTCGACACACGCAACTCATCGTCGAAACCCGGCGCTGATTCCACGGTTCGCGTCGACCTGACGGGTCTCATTGGTTCGGGAGGGCTCGATGCCGATGCAACGGCAGCATCGATCAACCTGACCGCAGCGGCAGTGTCGGCCCGCGGGTACCTCACGGCGTACCCCTTCGGCGAGGAGATTCCGGAAACGTCATCACTGAACGTCGTCGCGGGTCAGAACCGTGCGATCGGTGCGATGGTGAAGCTTGGCCGGGACTCGAGCAACCGGCTCGGCTTCAACGTCTTCGTCAAGAGCGGCGCGCATGTGATCGTCGACGTGAGCGGCTTCATCACCGGCGAGTCGGCAACGCGTTCGTCGGGCGGTCTCTTCGTGCCGCTCGATCCGGTGCGCCTGCTCGACACGAGAAGCAGCACGGCGGCCTTGCGAGGCTCGTTCAAGGAATCCCAGTTCAAGAAGCGGCTGTGGCCCGGATGGACGCGCGGGTTTACCTTGCCGTCGAGTGTTGCCAGCGAAGCGGGTACCGCAGTACTCAACCTCACGGCGGTGCGCACCATGGACCGTGGTTTCTTCAGTGTGAACGCTGCGCAAACCCGCGTGGGTACTCCAACGACGTCGAGCCTCAACGCAGGGTCGGCGAACGATGTGCTGGCCAACCACGTCGTCACTCGCGCGAGCAACAAGGGCGTCGAGATCTACAGCAGTGCTGGCGGTGACGTGATTGCCGACATGGTGGGCTACTTCAAGTCCGGTCCGGTCAGCGCCACCACGGCAGAACAGGTGGACCCGGCGCCGCCGCCGATTGCGCCGCCGTACACCATGGTCGCTCCGTCCATCAGCCTGATGAATTCGGGCCGATCAGTGGTCACCGGAGCGAATGCCACGGCCACGGTCGACTCCGGAAGGCTCTGGCATTGGACCGGAACCGCCTTCGTGGGGCAGGGGCGCAACAACGTGTCCACCTTCGGCCACCGCACCGACGCTGGTGGCCCGTTCCGCTTCATCGAGCAGTTGGGCTCCGGTGATCAGATCTTCATGACCACCAGTGACAATCGCACCTACGTGTATCGCTACCTGCGGCGTGCAATCACGTTCAAGACCGACTCGCAGATCTTGGCCGAGACCCAGCGCGGTGGTTCCGAGACGTTGTCGTTGATTGCGTGCACCGTCGGCAACGATCGCACCAAGTCGGCTTGGCCGAACTCGTTTGCCCCCACCAGCCTCGAGTGGCGATTGATCGTCACGTTCTCGTTCGAGCGGTGGGACGACAACATCGCGCTGCAGTGATCGGGTCGCTATCCTGGCGCCCCACGCCGGGTTAGCTCAGTTGGTAGAGCACTTGACTTGTAATCATGAGGTGGCGAGTTCGATCCTCGCACCCGGCTCCAATAAAGCCCCAGCGTATGGGCCCTCATGAGTCGCTCATCGGTGCGACGGGCCGCCACTTGCCACCGATTGCCCACGTGCGTTTGTGGAGTACGACGGGGCCAGCCGCATGAGGACGGGCGCTTTGCGGAAAATTCCGTCAGCGCTCAACGACTACCCAGCGAGCAACGGAATGACATTGCGATCGGCCGCTGTCCACAAAGGCGGGCAGCGCTTCGATTCTCGTTCTATCAGCCTCCCCGTAGCGGCTGGGCGGGCTCGCGAAGCGTTGGATTGCTCGGAACCGGTCGAGCCTGAGCGGAGTCGATCTTGTTGTGAGTCCGGTGACCGAGAGTGAACCCGCGGGGAGTCGAATGGGCGATGTGGGCAACACGGGTTGAGCGACGAATCGCTGTCGGAGTGGGAGCGAGTGCCTGGACCGGATTGCTCATTAGAGATCGACGACTGGCTCATCTGCCTCGCTCGCACCGATACGGGCTGCCGCGGAGTTCTTGAGGTGCCCGACCGGCACATGGCCGGCCGCAGCTGCGAGTCCGAACGCAGGCATGTTGCCGTACACAGCTTCGTACTCCCCCGCTCGCACTTTGAAAGTCTCGTGCCAGATCCCGACCTCGCCCGAGTCCCGAACCGCTTTGTTGAACTGTCGCCACGGCTCCAAGTGGGGCAAGTCGGAATCGCGCGCGAAGTGGTCGAGGTCCTCGAAGCTCCGCCAGTACTGGACCAGGATCGTCGTCCGCCCGATCCACTGCTGGTACCCGAGGCAGCCGAGCTCTGGGTGTTCGTCGATCACCCGCAACATCTTGGGCATCGCCGTTGCCACCGGCCACCACTTCTGAACCTTCCACGGTTTGTTGATGCGCATCCCGATCAGGAACACGACGAAGTCGCCTTCGACCTCGGCGGTGAACCGTCCCCCATGTACACCCATCGTCATCAACTTTCGCTCTGTCCGTCAGAAGCTCCGCGCAAAGAATGCATCGTTCCACACTCGCCCTGCTCGCCTCCAACGCCGGCAACGGTCGCCGAGAGCTGGGCGTCCCAGAACGCCGGATCGAGGCGCGGATAACGACGAAGCGGGCGGCCCCTTGACCCGTCCTGGATCCGGCATTCTGCGCATCGTCCGGTGCTCGATACTCGCGGCCTCCGGAATGCCGTGTAGTGCCCACGGAATGCCCACGAACGGGTCGGATGTGGGCAGTATCGAGCAACACAGCCCAACACGGAAACCCCGCGAAATCCCTGCTCAGATCGCAGAAATCGGCACGGACCAAGACTTGCTGGACGGCTCAGCCGGCTCTTGTATTCATGAGGTGGCGAGTTCGATCCTCGCACCCGGCTCCAATATCGGTCGTGCTACCGCTCGTGTGAAGGGTCATCTCTTGCCCGTTCGCTGAGCTGGGGCTGCGCCCGTGATCAATCTGTTGCGAGCAGGCCGGCGGCGAGTCCAGCGATCGCTGCGTCCGAGGTGCCGAGACCACAGAGGTCAGCAACCGTGATGTCTGCTGCGGACGTTCGCCCGGCAACATCGCCAACCAGCACCGCAGGCAGCGAGTGCGGCAAGGCCCTCGGCGACTGCGGTGTAGGTGTTGTGATGGTCGATGACCTCCTCGAGGTCAGCGCGCCCGTACATGCGGATCATCGATCGCTCCAGGCCGGTTGCTTGCCATGACATAACATGATAGGTATATCGTTATGCAATCCGCTGCCGATGTCACGACGGAAATCGACCTCGAAGTGGCGCTCAAGGCGCTCGCGAGTGCACGACGCCTTCTCATCTTGGATTGGCTGAAGGACCCGGCTGCCAGCTTTCCCCCACAGGTCCACGGTGACCCTGATGTCGATGGTGGCTGCAACCAGTTCATCGTCGACAAGCTCGGCGTGAGTCAGCCGGCCGGCTCACGCCATCTCAAGGTCCTCGTCGATGCCGGCCTGATCATCCCGACCCGATGCAAGGGCTGGACGTACTACCGCCGCAACGAATCGGCCATCGCCGCGGTCGCCGACCGCGTCGCACAACTCTGACGCCAACCCACCACTCGACCATCTCATCCACCTCAGCTCGCCACCTGGAGTCCTCATGTACACATCGCTCGCCGACAAAGTCGTTCTCGTCACCGGTGCCGCTGGCGGCATTGGCCGCGCCGTCGCCCAACGGTTTGCCGCAAGCGGTTCGAAGGTCGTTGTCAACGACATTGCCCAACAACCCGCCGACGAGGTCGTCGATGCAATCACCGCCGCTGGTGGTGTCGCCATGGCGGCGGTCGCCGATGTCAGCAGCGGCGACGAGGTCAACACAATGATCGAAGCGATCATGGCCGAGCACGGCCGAATCGATGTCGTGGTCAACAACGCCGGTCTCGTCAGCCCGATGCTGCACTTCTTCGAGGCCGACGAGGCCTGGTGGCGTCGCATCATCGACGTGAATCTCACCGGCCACTTCCTCGTCACCCATCCGGCGGCGCGAATCATGGCCAAGCAGGGTGGTGGCTGCATCATCAACATGAGCTCCGGTGGCGCCACCAGAGCGCACCGGGCGTTCACTGCCTATGACGCCACCAAGGGTGGCATCGAAGCGCTCACCAGAGCGCTCGCCCTCGACCTCGGCCCGTACAACATTCGAGTGAACGCATTGATGCCCGGCTCGATCGACACGAGCGGGCTGGACCTCGAAGACCGCAAGCTGCGCGGCGAGAACGTCCCGCTCGGTCGCATCGGGGAGCCGATCGACATGACGGGTGCCGCCCTGTTCCTGGCATCTGACGACGCGTCGTACATCACCGGTGACGTCATCAAGATCGATGGCGGCATGCTCGCTCAGCAGCGGTCCGCCACGGTCGACATCAAGCCGCCGTCCGACTTCCCGAGAATCGAAGATCTCTGATGGCCGCTGTTCGCATTGGCGCAGACGTCGGGGGCACGTTCACGGACGTGGTGATCGAACTGGCGGACGGTTCGTTTGGTTCCACCAAGGTGCTGACGACCTACGAGGGTCCCGAGATCGGCATCCTCGATGGCATCAGCCTCGTTGCCGACGAACACGGCGTTGATCTCGGCGATGTCGAACAGATCATCCATGGCACCACGCTCGCCACCAACGCGCTGATCGAACGGCGCGGTGCGAAGACTGCACTGGTGACCACCGACGGCTTCCGCGACGTCATCGAGACACGCACCGAAGGTCGCTTTGAGCAGTACGACCTCGACATCGTGTTGCCCACCGCGCTCATCGAGCGTGAGCACCGGTTCGTCGTCACCGAGCGAATGAACGCTCGCGGTGACGTGCTCATTGCGTTCGACGATGTGAGCGCAAGCGCAGCAATCGACCAGATCGAAGCGGGAGAGTACGAAGCCGTTGCCATCGGGTTCATGCACAGCTATCGCAACGCCGCTCACGAGCGCCGGTTCCGAGACCTGCTGCTGGCCCGCCTGCCGCACCTGTCGGTCTCGATGAGTGCCGAGGTCTCTCCACAGATGCGCGAATTCGAACGCTTCAACACCGTGTGTGCGAACGCCTATGTGCAGCCGCTCATGGCGTCGTATCTGGTCCGCCTCGAACAAGAACTCAAGGAGCGTGGAGCGACCTGCCCGCTCTACCTCATCCACTCCGGTGGCGGTCTCGTCAGTGTCGAAACCGCTGCTGCCTTCCCCGTTCGACTCGTCGAGTCCGGACCCGCCGGTGGCGCGATCTTCGCTGCTGACCTCGCAGCCCGGTACGGCAGGGACCGCGTGCTCAGCTACGACATGGGTGGCACGACCGCCAAGATCGCGATCATCGAGGACTACACGCCACAGACGGCCAAGACGTTCGAGGTCGCTCGCACCACGCGCTTCAAGAAGGGCAGCGGTATGCCCATCTCGATCCCCGTGATCGAGATGATCGAGATCGGCGCTGGAGGTGGTTCGGTGGTCAGCGTCGATGCATTGGGACAGATCCGAGTCGGCCCGCACAGTGCCGGCTCCGAACCTGGTCCCGCTGCCTACGACCTCGGCGGTACCGAGCCGACCATCACCGATGCGAACCTGCAACTCGGCCGGCTCCATCCGGATACCTTCGGCGCCAAGAACATCTCCTTGTCCCCGGAGAAGGCCACCGCTGCGATCGAATCCGTCGTCGGTGTTCCACTGGGCATGGATGCCGACGCAGCGGCCATCGGCATTGCCGAAGTCGTCGATGAGAACATGACCAACGCGGCACGCGTTCACGCCGTGGAGAACGGCAAGGACCTCGCGGGCTTCTCGATGGTCGCATTCGGGGGCGGCGCGCCGCTGCACGCCACTCGGCTCATGGACAAGCTCGGCTTGCACGAGCTCCTCGTTCCGCCCGGGGCGGGTGTGGGCTCCGCAATCGGGTTCCTCAAGGCTCCATTCGCGTACGAGGCAGTTCGTAGTCTGTACACCCGCATCGACAACTTCGACTACGTCGCGGTCAACGAACTGCTGGACGAGCTCACGACCGAAGCTGAGACCTTCGTGCGCCAAGGCACCGACGCTGAACTCGTGGTCGAACGACAGGTCTCGATGCGCTATGCCGGCCAGGGCTGGGAGATTCCCGTGCGTCTCGATGCAGGGTCCTTCGATGCATTCGCGGCCGAAGCCCTCGGTGGCGTGTTCACCAAGGCCTACGAAGAGTTCTTCGGTCGTGCGATCGATGACCTCGCGATTGAAACAGTCAGCTGGTCGGTTCGCGTTTCGTCGACGATGGACCGTCCGGACGTTCTTGACACCGAGTCCGAGGGGCGTCGTGTCGAGCCCACGCAGTGGCGCGACATCTACGACCCGGTCGCCGGCGTCACGGTCGAGGCCGCCGTGGTCGAACGCAGCTCGTTGTCCACCGGTGACACGGTCATCGGCTCCTCCGTCATCGTCGAGGCCCAGACCACTACGGTCCTCGCCGACCACCACCAAGCCGTGATGCAAGGCGACGGTACGTTGCTCGTGACTCGTCGTTCAGATGACGAGGCCGTCAGTGAATCCAGCCAGCGGGACACCGCGTCGCCGGCAGCGCACAAGAACGCAGCCAGCAACGAAGTGCATCAGCAGATCATGTGGAACCGCCTGATCTCGATCCTCGAGGAGCAGGCCCTCACGCTCGTTCGTACGGCGTTCAGTACGTCGGTGCGCGAAGCCGGCGACTTGTCGGCCGGCGTGTTCGATCGTCATGGCCGCATGGTGGCCCAGGCAGTCACCGGCACCCCTGGGCACGTCAACACGATGGCGGCCGCCGTGCCGCACTTCATCGCGGACATCGGTATCGAGCGCATCTACCCCGGAGACGTCTACATCACGAACGATCCATGGAAGGGCACCGGCCACCTCCACGACATCACCGTCACCACCCCCGTGTTCGTCGCCGACGAGCTGATTGGTTTCTTTGCATCCACCGCGCACGTCGTCGACATCGGTGGCCGCGGGTACGGACCGGAAGGTCGCGAGATCTACGAAGAGGGCATCCGCATCCCGATCATGAAGTGGGTCGAACGCGGCAACCTCAACGTCGACTTGGTCAACATCTTGCGGATGAACATCCGCGAGGAAGACCAAGTGCTCGGCGATATTCACGGGCTGGCCGCAAGCAACGAAACCGGACGTCGCCGCTTGCTCGAAATGCTCGACGAGTTCGATCTCGCCGATCTCGAAGGACTCGCCGAGTTCATCTTCGATCGCACGCGCCGCGCCACGCTGTCGGCGCTGGCGCCGGTCGAGAACGGTACGTATCACAACGAGATGGTGGTCGACGGGTACGACACGCCCGTCACCTTGGCCGTCGATCTGACCGTCACCGACGACGGCATGCATGCCGATTTCGTCGGCACATCGCCAGTTTCGGACTACGGCATCAACGTGCCGATCACCTACGCCCAGGCCTACTTCACCTACGGAATGCTCGTGGCGCTCGCGCCCGAACTCCCAAACAACTTTGCGTCGCTGTTTCCCTTCACCGTCGAAGCGCCCACCGGAGTCATCCTCAACGCTCAAGACCCCACGCCCGTTTCGGTACGACATGTGCTCGGCCACTTCGTGACCGATCTCTGCCTTGGCGCAATTGCGCCGGTGCTGTCCGATGTCGTGCCCGCCGAGGGAGCTGGCGCGCTTTGGAACTTCCAGGCGAGTGCCCGAACCGCCGACTCGGCCAACCCGCTGCCGCCTGTCGAGATCCTGATGTTCAACAGCGGTGGGACCGGTGCGCGACCAACACTCGACGGTCTGACCGCCACCGCATTTCCATCGGGTGTGATGACGATGAGTGCCGAAGCAACCGAGCAAATCGGCCCCGTGGTGATCTGGCGCAAGCAGATCCGCGAGGACAGCGGTGGCCGGGGCAAATTCCGCGGTGGCCTCGGCCAAGTCATCGAGATCGGCCCGACCGATGGCTACCAACTCGAGTTCTCTGCGATGTTCGACCGAGTCGACCACCCAGCACGAGGACGAGCGGGTGGCGAGGCCGGTGCACCGGGCAAGGTGTACCTCGACGATGGCACGCCGTTTCCGACCAAGGGTGTCGAAATCGTGGCTGCGGACCGGCGCATCATCCTCGAACTTCCCGGAGGAGGCGGCTTCGGCAACGCCGACGACCGCGACCCAGCAGCGACCGACAACGATCGTCGTCAGGGCTACACCACCGGCGCGGCCACTGGGCCCGACGCTGAGGATGTGTCATGAGTCTGTCGCCCATTGTCACGACACCAGCGCGGCCTGCATACGACGTGGTCATCGTCGGTGGCGCAATCATGGGTGCCTCCGCCGCCTGGTTCTTGTCGGACCTCAAGCGGAAAGGTGACTTCGATGGTTCGGTGCTCGTCGTCGAACGCGACTTCAGCTACGAGAAGTCGTCGACCGGAGCAACCAACAGCTGCATGCGCCAGCAGTTTTCCAATGAGCTGAACATCAAAATCTCTCGGTTCGCGGCGGACTTCGTCCGTGACTTCCAGGACTACATGGGCAATGACCCAGAGATCCCTGAACTCGCAGTCAACCACTACGGGTACATGTACCTGGCAAGCGACGACGATTTCGCCCAGACCTTGCGGACGAATCAAGCAACACAGGAAGCGCTCGGCGCAGGCACCAAGATCATGTCGGCGGATGAGATCAAGGCGATGTACCCGTTCTACAACGTCGATGACATCGTCTGTGGCAGTCACAACCTGGTCGACGAGGGCTACTTCGACAGCGGCACGATGTTCGACTGGTGGCGCAAGCAAGGTCGCCAGCGCGGCGTGGAATACCTCCACAACGAAGTCGTCGGGATCAACCGTGAGGACGATCGTGTCACGAGCGTTGTGCTCGGCTCCGGCGAAGTCATCGAATGCGGTTCGCTCATCAATGCAGCCGGACCGCGTTCGTCACTCGTTGCCGACATGGCCGGATTGCACCTTCCCGTCGAGCCGCGCAAGCGCTTCACCTACATTTTCGACTGCCCCGAGGATCTCGGGATGGATCTTCCGTTGACGATCGACCCGTCAGGGATCCACGTGCGATCGGAGGGCGCCGCCTACATGACGGGTTGCACGCCGGACCCTGACCCTGCGGTCGCCCCTGACGACTTGGCCATGGATGACGACATCTTCGAAGCGCGTGTGTGGCCGGTGCTGGCGCATCGCGTGCCTGCATTCGAGCGCATCAAGGTGCGAACACAGTGGGCTGGCCACTACGCCCACAACACGCTTGACCACAACGTGATCGTCGGGCCGCATCACGAAGTCTCCAACTTCATCTTCGCCAATGGATTCTCCGGCCACGGCCTCCAACAATCGCCAGCGGTCGGCCGCGGCGTGGCCGAACTGATCGCGTTCGGCGAGTATCGAGACCTCGACCTGACCCCGCTGGGCTACGAGCGCATCATCACCGGCGACGCGTTCGTCGAGACAGCGATCATCTGACCACATGCTCCCATCGGCTCGCCCTGGTGCAGCTGCGTGGAGCCGCGTGCCCCCACCACCGAAAGCACGTTCTTGACTGCCACGCCTCGGGCTTGCGCACTGGCTTCGCCACCGACGGCCGGAGCTCGACACGGTGCTCTACCCGGAGCTCAGCTATCCCAGCTGTGCAATGGGCGCCCGCCTCGCGGGATGTCGCGCCGTCGCCGTGCCGGTCGACGAGGAGTGGCGAATGGATCTCTCCGCGATCGATCTGGTTGACGCAGCGCGTGCACTGTGTATCTGGAACGCATCACCCGGAAATCCGACCGGAGCGGTGCAAGACATCGTTGGACGCTGACGCGACCGACCGTTGCGGCTGAGGCCGAGGCTCAGTAGATGTCGTCGGGGGCGGCGTGTCCGGGTGTGCGCCGTGCTGCGGCCAGCCCGGCGTCGATGCCGGATCCCAGCGCCAGCAGGTCGACGACCGCGGTGACCATTCGAAATCCCTGTTCGAGGCGAGTTGCGGTGAGGCCGGGGTTCGCGTGAACGCCCGCCACGATGCCGTGCGCTTCGCAACCGGCAACGATGGTTGCAAGCGCTGTCTGGAACGACTCGTCAGGGTGGTCTCCCTGCGGCGCCAAGCCAAGGGTCAAACTGAGGTCGGCCGGGCCGACGTACACCGCATCGATTCCAGGAACGGCAAGGATTTCATCGAGATTCGAAATGGCCTCGACGGTCTCGATCATCGGGATGCAGGCGACGCGCTCGTTGGCGGCGCTGTAGTAGCCGGGCCCGTTCACCGTCTTGGCGCGGATCGGGCCATAGCTCCGTGAGCCTTCGGGCGCGTATCGGCAGGCGGCCACGGCTCGCCTTGCCTGCTCGGCGGTGTTCACCATGGGAATGATCACGCCCATCGCACCTGCGTCGAGAACCTTGCCGATGATGCCGGGTTCGTTCCACGGGACTCGAACCGTCACGGTGGCAGAGGTGCGAGCGAGTGCACGCATCATGGTGAGGACGCCGTTGTAGTCGACCAAACCGTGCTGCATGTCGAGTGTGATGTAGTCGACGTCAGCGTCGGCAACGATCTCGGCGTTGTCGGGTGAGCTGCTGGTCATCCAGATGCCCAGCGTCGAGGCTCCTGCAGCCCACTTCTGCTTCAGTTCACTCATGTCCAATCGCTCCTCTTCGTGTGCTGCATGGGCCTGATGAGGTCCCCACTCAGTGGTTGGTCGGAAAGCCGAGATCGACGGTACTGCTCGGTGGGTCATGCCAACGTGACGTGATGACCTTGGGCTTGGTGGAGAAGCGCACGCCTTCTGGGCCGTAGATCGCGGTGTCGCCGAAGAGCGAGTCCTTCCAGGTGTCTCGTCTGGGCGAAAATCAGATCGTCAGTGGCACCGGGCGATCGCCGGATCCGGTGGTGTAGCGGTCGTAGTGCACGACGCGGTTCTTGCCGAGTGTCTTCGCGCGGTACATCGCTGCGTCGGCAAAGCTGATCAGCTCGTCGCTCTGCACGTCCGCTCCTGGGTTGAGTGCAATGCCGACGCTGGCGGTGACGTTGGCCGTGCCGTTGTCGAGGGCGAATGGCTCTGACAGTCCGTTGACGATCTGTGCAGCGAGGTCGTCGGCGCGAGCCGCCGCACGCGCGTCGCGGATGAGGACACTGAACTCGTCGCCGCCGAGGCGAGCGAACACCTCGCCGAACTCGAGTTGTCCGGTCACGCGCTCGGCCACCATCTTCAGGAGTTGGTCCCCGGCGACGTGGCCGAGGGTGTCGTTGACGTTCTTGAACCCATCCAGATCGAAGTAGAGCAGTGCGATCTCGGCGCCTCGTTCCGAGCGCTTCAGTTCGTGTTCGAGGCACTCCAGGAACAGCTTGCGGTTCGGGATGCCGGTGAGCGCGTCGGTGCGTGCGAGCCGGTCGAGGAGGGTGTTCGCCTCTCGAAGCTGGTCTGCTTGCAGTTCGAGGTCGATGACCTGATCGATGTGGCGTAGGACCTGGGCGACGCCGGATGCAATGGCCTCCAGCTGCATCAACTGTTCCGTGCTCGGTTCGACAATGAGGTAGCCGAGGTCGCTCGAACCAGCTCGGAGCGGAACCAGCACGTTCAGCGTGGGCTCGAACTCTGGGTCGTGTCCGTGTGGAAGTAGCTCGGTCGAGGCGAGGTCGTTCGTTGGATCGAGTGTCTGGTCGTCGAGCGAGAAGGCCACGCGCAGCCCCGATTCGTTGGAATCATCGTGCACGGTGACCCAGGCGGTCTTCATCTCGAGCAGGTGCAGACCGTCGCGCAGCGTGTCCCACAGCGACTCGGCGGTGGTGCACGACGACAGGTGCATGATCAACCGCTTCTGCAGGTCGCTACGCGATTGGGCTTCGGCTTCGATGGTGACTTCCATCGGGCGCAGCCATCGATCGATTGCCTGGGCTTCGCGCAACACGGCTCGGTGTCCGCCAACGGAGAGTTCGCCTGGATCGCAGTCGAGGAGGATCTGTCGTGCGTTGTGCACTGCGTGGCGCCACCACGCCACGTTCTCGACCGTCTCGTTCAAGTGGGGAGCGATCACCTGTCGGAATTCGTCGCCTCCGGTCTTGGCTGTTTCGACGATGGCCAACGCGAGTCGGTCCACGTCGAGTCCGGTGGGGGCGTACTGATGCTCCCACCTGTCCTCGATCGGCGACGCAATGGGAGCGTCGGGACCCGCCGGTGCTGCCGGGTCGACTCGCGTCGGCCGCGCCACGCCACTCGAGCGGCGCACGACGAGTCGACTCTCGATCTTCTCCACCCGGTCACACCCGTGCTCCTTGCCGTTGATTGCCTCGAGGAGGAGCTTGGCGCTCGCCGCAGCGAGCTTCGGTGTGTCGAGGAGTGCGGTGGTGAGTGGCGGGACCGAGGTAAACGCCGATGGAGCGTCGTCGAAGCCGCTGACGATGACGTCGTCGGGAACGCTCAAGCCGTGCCGGTTGAGCGCTGCGATTGCGCCGCATGCCATGTCGTCGTTTGCTGCGATGACACCGTCGAACTGGAGGCCTCGAGAAAGCAGGCCGTCGACGGCGAGCAAGGCGTCCGCAGCGGCGTAGTTGCCGCAGACGACGAGGCGTTCGTCCACGTCGAGGCCCGCTGCTGCGAGCCCGGACCGGAAGCCTGCTTCGCGTTCAGCTGAGTGCGGGTCGTTTGCGTAGCCGCGGACGAACGCGAAACGTCGACGGCTGGGATCTTTGACCATGTGTGCAATCAGCTGATCGATGGCCTCCTGCCACCGAATGACGGTGCTGGCAATGCCCGGGAGCTTCACGCCGAGGCTCACCGCGGGGCCGTCGGTCAAGCCTTCGACGAATGCAGCGACCTCGGCCTCGCTCGAGTTTGGTGGGGTGGCGCCGCTGACGATGACGACACCGCTGACGTTGCGACGCAGTGCCAACGATCGAATTCGTTCCCGGCTGGTGTCATCGCCTGATCCGAATCTGTTGACGGACACGTCGCGACCGGTGATGCACAGCGTGCTGTAGCCGGCGGCAGCAAAGTGCGGATGCAGCTCGTCGAGCACCAGACGATGGAACGGGGCGAACGCGTCGGTCAGCACCGCGATCACGTTCCTGTTTGGTTGTTCTGCCATGGTGCTGTCCTTGGTTCGAGCAAGCATCGCGACTCTCGATGTCTCTCTCATCGGTGATGCGGAGCGAGGCCTCCAGTTCCTTGCTGATCTCTTGATCCACACGGCGCCGCTAACGTCCCGCGCATGCCATTCGTCAACGCCGACACCACCCTCGCGACCGTGCAGTCGTTCATCGACGGCCGCTACGTCGACTCGTCATCGGGCGAGTTGTTCGACGCGGTCTATCCCGCCACCAACCGGGTGATCTGTGCAGTCGAGCAAGCCGGTGATGCGGAGATCGATGCGGCGGTCGCGTCTGCGCAGAGAGGCTTCGAAGTGTGGTCGAACATGGCGGCACTGGATCGCAGCAGAATCCTGATGAAGGCCGTGGCCATCATTCGTGAACGCAATGATGAGCTTGCGTATCTCGACACGTTGGATACCGGGAAGCCGGTTGGTGAAACCACCACCGAGGACGTACCAACAGGCGCCGATGTGATCGAGTTCTATGCCGGGCTGGTGCCGACGTTGCACGGCGAGACCATCGACTTCCCCGGGCAGGGCTTCGCACGGATGAAGCGTGAACCGTTGGGTGTGTGTGTCGGGATCGGTGCGTGGAACTACCCGATCCAGATCGCCATGTGGAAGTCAGGCCTTGCGTTGGCATGTGGCAACGCAATGATCTTCAAACCGGCAGAGATGACGCCGCTGTCCGCCGGTGTGCTCGCGGAGATCTACTCCGAAGCCGGCGTGCCCGACGGGGTGTTCAACGTGCTGCAGGGAGACGCCCGGGTGGGTCAGGCCTTGGTGCGCCACCCCGGTGTTGCCAAGGTGTCGTTGACCGGTGAGGTGTCGACGGGCAAGGCGGTGATGGCCGACGCGGCTGGGACGCTGAAGGCGGTGACGTTGGAGCTTGGCGGCAAGTCGCCGATCGTGGTGTTCGACGATGCTGATCTCGACAGTGCGCGCAATGCGGCGCTCACGAACAACTTCTATTCGACCGGTCAGGTGTGCTCGAACGGCACCCGTATCTTCGTGCAGCGAGGTGTGTACGAAGCCTTTCTTGCGCCGATCGCCGAGCGAGTCGGTGCATTGACCGTCGGTGATCCGTTCGACGAATCCACGATGATCGGGCCACTCGTCAGCGCCGAGCATCACGAGAAGGTGATGCGCTACATGCGCCTCGCGATGGAATCGGGAGCGCGTCATGTGGTGGGCGGCCAGATTCCCTCTGGGCCGGACTTCGATGCGGGGAACTACGTCATGCCGGCGGTGTTTGCTGACTGCACCGACGAGATGGAGTTCGTGACCGACGAGGTGTTCGGTCCGCTCATGTCGGTGCTGGTCTTCGATACCGAAGACGAAGTGGTCGAGCGGGCGAACGCAACCCCGTATGGACTGTCGGCCGCCGTGTTCTCCAAGGACTTCGCCCGTGCAAATCGTGTCGCCAACTCGCTGCAGGCCGGCTCGGTCTGGGTGAACGACTACGGCACGCTTCCCGCGTCGGTCCCGTTCGGTGGCTACAAGCAGTCGGGTGTTGGTCGTGAGAACGGCGCCAATGCGATCGAGCACTACACCCAGGTGAAGATGATCTACAGCTCCCTGGTCGAGGTCGAGCAATACATGTGAGTTCGCGGTTCGTTCATCGACTCTGCGCACACACCCCGAGCGCGGTTCTCTAACATCTCGCTGTGCGTGTTTCGTCGGTTTCCGTCATTGCCTCGACCGTTGCCGCGGTCGGGCTGTTCATCGGTGCGGGCACCGTCCTCGCCGAGGAGATCAACGGAGCAGCCACCGCAACGATGCTGGCTGACCGGCGCGGGAACGCAACGCAGACGAAGCCACCGCCCCCTCCGCCGCAACCGGAATCAGCGACGTATCGCGTCACCATCGTGCTCGATTGGACCTCGTCCACGCACCCGTTGACCGTTCCACCGAACGCGCACATCTCTCCCACGGTGGTAGCAACCCACGGCCAGATCGGCGATCTTTTCGTGCGTGGTGCACTCGCCTCGAACGGGATCGAGCAGATGGCCGAGACCGGCGGCACGTCGATACTTCGCAGCGAGCTTGCCGGGGACCCGACCGTCACGGGAGTCCAGACCGGATCGAGGATCGATGACGCCGGACAGCAATCGTTCACGGTGACGCTCACCCAAGGCGCTCCGATGGTGTCGCTGGTGACGATGCTCGCGCCGAGCCCCGATTGGTTCGTGGGTATTCGCGACCGGTCGATGTTCGTGGACGGTGAATGGGTGCAGGTGATCACGACGGACCTCGCCAACTACGACGCTGGAACGGATAGCGGGTCGACCTGGACCTCGTCGAACTTCGATACGAACCCAGCTCAGGTGATCAGCGGTCCGCGAGACGCCGCGTTCATCGCCGGCGCGGCCGAAGAGCCCTTCGCCCGCGTCATCATCGAACGCCTCTGACCCGCAGGCACAATGTCGGACTTTGGGTCTGATCCCACGTCCGACACTCCCAAGTTCTCGATCGGTTCAGTCGGTGGAGAGCTCTCGGACGCGTGCGAGCAGCACGTCGATCGCCGGGCGGTTCAGCCCGCCTTCGGGGATGATCACGTCGGCGTGACGCTTGCTCGGCTCGATGAAGCGTTCGTGTGCTGGCTTCACGGTGGTGAGGTACTGCTCGATGACGCTCTCGGTCGTTCGGCCGCGTTCTGCTACGTCGCGCTCGAGGCGGCGAATGAGGCGGATGTCTGCGGCGGTGTCGACGAAGATCTTCAGGTCGAAGCGTTCGCGGAGTGCCCGGTCGTACAGCACGAGAATCCCATCCACCACCACGATCCGATTCGGATGGACTTCTCGGGTCTCGCCCGACCGGTTGTGGGCAGCGAAGTCGTAGATCGGAACCGGCACGCTCGCTCCGTTGGCAAGTGCCGCGAGGTGGTCGTTCAGCAGGTTCCAATCGAATGCGTCTGGGTGGTCGTAGTCCGCTTGGCTGCGTTCTTCGAGTGTCTGATCGCTGCGGTCCAGGTAGTACGAGTCCAGTTCGATTCGAGACAGGTGCTGTTCGCCGGTGAGCTCGACGAGGCGTTCTGAGATCGTGGTCTTGCCAGAACTGCTGCCGCCGGCAACGCCGATCATGAATGGTTTCGTCACGATCTTCAGCCTAGGAGACGACGGGCTTGCCAAATTTGTTGCTCTCATGCTTGTAATTCGCGTGCTCGGCAGGCCAACCTGTCGAGTGATGCTGTCCGAACGCCACGCCGCCATGCTCGATTTCGAACGCTCGTGGTGGAGCAACGACGATCCTCGTGAACAAGTGATCCGCGCGCGCTTTCAGTGCTCGCCAGATGAATATCATGCAGAGTTGACCACCGTGCTCGACGATCCGGCAGCGATGGACCACGACCCGCTCGTGGTGCGTCGCCTGAAGCGCCTCCGTCTTCGTGCACGCAAACTGCGTCACGGTGCAACCGAGGTTGCATCGGGCGGCGGAGAAGGACATCACGCATGAGCAACGAAGAGTCAGCACTCGGCGCAAGTCGCCGTACCCCGCGGCAAGGCGCTGGCGCATCGCCGGTCGGGTCGTGGCTCACGATCGTCCTCGCGGTGATCGCGGTGGTCGCTGGCTTCCTGATTCTGCGCAACATCACCGATGATTCGAGCGCCGCGTCGCCCGGCAGTTCATCTGATGTCGTCGACAGTGGACTCGAGACGGACGACACATTGGTCGCGATCGAGATCCCTGACACCGTGGCAACCACGACCACCACCACGATCGTGCGCACCACCACCGGCTCGTCGGTTCTCGTTGCCAACGCCAACACCGTGGGTGGCTCGGCGGGCAACATGACGCGAACGCTCGAACTCGCCGGGTACGAGATGATTGCTGACCCGGTGAATGCCACGGGCCCGAACATCAGTGCCAGCATCGTGTACTTCGACAGTGCACAGGCAGCTGCTGAAGAGGTGGCCAACTCGGTCGCCCGTGACCTCGGTGGCGTCGAGGTGCTTCCCGTGTCCACGCCTGCGCCGACCACCAGCGGTGACCTCGGATCTGCCGGGGTGTTGGTGTTGCTCGGAGACGACCAGGCCGGCCGCACGCTCGAGGAACTGTCTCCGACGCCGGCAACCGATGTGGCCGAAGAGGGCGTTGCCGCCCCCGACCCGTCGGATGGCGATGTGCCGGTCACTGCACCCGCTGACGCCGACATCGGCGGAGACGAAGCCACCGACGAGGGCTGACGCCCGACATCGATTCGTCGGGGAGGGCGAGTTCCGGTCAACCCCGTCGCTTGAGCAACTCGGTCGTTGCTGCCTCGATCAGCTTCTTTGGTTCGCTGAGTGCGGCTTCGGCGCCGTACATCTCGCTGAGCACGGCGATGTCGTCGAGTGCGTCCTGCTTGGCCAGCGTCAGTTCGTCAGCCGAGCCGACCACTGCAACGGTGTCGATGCCCGCATCGGCGGCAAATGAAGCAACGCCGCCCACGACTTTGCCGTCGAAACTGGTGGAGTCGAGGCCTCCCTCACCGGTGATCACCAGGTCGACTCGTTCGTGGTCGTCGGTGCCTTCCAGGTGATCGAAGAGGTCGACCTCGTCAGCCACCAGCTCGACGCCGGGAATCAGGCGACCTCCGAGCGCTGCGAGTGCACCTCCGAGGCCACCGGCGGCGCCTCCGCCGGGCACGTCGGCCACGTCGAACGCGAAGTCCTCGCTGAACATCTGCACGAGGCGATCGAGCCGCCGTTCCAGCATCTTGATCTGGGACCCCGATGCGCCCTTCTGGGGGCCGAACACGCGAGCCGCGTCCGCAAACGGCGTGTCGACATCGCACGCCACGAGCAACTCGACGCGCTTCAATCGGGCGATGGCGTTGATCGCTCTGATCGCGCCGAATCCCCCGTCGGTGGTTGCCGAGCCGCCCAAGCCGACGATGATCCGCCGAGCTCCGAGGTCGAGCGCATGGTCGATCAACTCGCCGGTGCCCGTGGTGGTGGCATCGAGCGGTTCGTTGCGGGACCTGCCGCCGGCGGCGACCAGCCCGCTGGCACGAGCCATCTCGATCACTGCGGTGTCGCCGGCGAAGCGCCAACCAGCGGTGATTGGGTCGCCCAGTGGACCGGTGACCACCGACGATCGATTGGCGCCGCCGAGCACGTCCAGCAGTCCGTCGCCGCCGTCGGACATTGGTGACTCGACGCAATCGATGCCGAGCTCCCAGCAGGCGTGGCCAATGGCGCTGGCGACCTCATGGGCGCTCGCGGTCCCTTTGAACTTGTCCGGCGCCGCCAGCACTCGCATCGACGTCAACCTACCGGTGGCGACGGGGTGCGACCAGGAGGCCGTGGTGCGGCGAGCTCGCTGATCGAGAACGTTCGGTCGTGACGCTGTTGCACAGCCTGGCGGGAACGGCGCAGTACCCGCCCGATTCCGGTCCAGCTCGAGCCGCGAGTTCTGGCGCGCCGAACCAACCGTCGTTCGAGCCACGGTAGGTACTCGTTGGTGAGGCAGGTGTACGCACCCAGCGCGGCGCTCGGGGGAGCGGTGAGGATCGTGAACCAGAGGTCGAGCATGGCCCGGTCGGCAGCGGCGTCCGGGGTGATCTCAACGTGGATCCGGCGCAACCCGTCGCGCACTTCGGGCGAAACGGAGGCGAAGTTGGGTGGAACGTGGTGCGGTGGCGGTTCCGGGTGATCCATCGGGTCAGGTTCCATGTGGCCATGCTCGCATTGGGGTGCCCCAGAGTTGCGAGGCCCGTCGTGACCGGCTCGAGGAACCCCGCTCCGCCCCCACCCCACGACCGAAGAGTTTCGCAAGCTGGCTTGCGTACGCAAGCCAGCTTGCGGTTTTGCGCATCCGGTACCCGGAGCTCCCCCGCTCGGCAGCACGCTTCCCGGTGCGGTGCGGTGTCGTATTCCAGGTGTGGGCGTGTTTCATCTCACGTCGAATCCCGACCAGGCTGATCGGGATTGCCGGTATCGTGTCGGTATGTCAGCGACAGTTCGAATCCCCACGACCATGCGACCGATCACCGGCGGCGAGAAGCAGGTGCCGGTCGAGCCGGGCACCCTCGGCGAGGTCATCACGGCGTTGGAAGCCGCGCATCCAGGACTCGGTGAACGGCTCCTCGATGAAGAGGGCAGCTTGCGCAAGTTCGTGAACGTGTTCGTGGACGACGACGATGTGCGCTACCTCGATGGGCTCGAGACCGTCGTCGGCGACAACATCACGGTGTCGATCATTCCCGCCGTCGCCGGCGGCTGATCAGTCGGTGTCGCCGGTGAGGCGGTTCTGGAGGTCATCCAGAGGTGTCTCATCGAAGATCGTGTCGTCGATCTCGGCATCGTCGATCGCCAGCCACACGAACACCCCACCGAGTGCCGCAACGAACGGCACGAGTACGAACACCCACACCTGACCGAGCGCGTTCGGGTCCGTGTCGGAGAACAGCGCCGATCCAAGCGAGCGGGCAGGGTTGATGCCACCGCCGTCGAGATCCAACAGCACCAGGTGGGCCATGGCATACGCGGTGCCGGTGAACATCGCAATCGAAGTCATCGAAAAGCCCTTGCTGATCGACATCAGCAGCACCACGACGACCACGATGCCGAAGATCAGCTCCGCTGAGATCACCGAACCGAGCGCCCCGAAGCCGTTGCGGTCCCAGCCGTTGGCGCCGCGTTCGGCTCGATTCAGATCGTTGATCCCGAAGATCATCAGCGCACCGAAGATGCCGCCCGCGAACTGACCGATCCAATCACCGAGTGCCTCGCGGGGCGAGATCTCGCGAACGAGCAGCAGTGCCAACGTGAACATCGGGTTTGCCACGGCGCCGAGGACGGCGATGGAGATCGCCATCGCTGCGCCGAATGCGAGTGCCGCTCCGAGGTCACCGACGCCGCCACTGGTGAGCGCCAACGAGCCTGGACCGGCGAGCATCACGAACGTGGTCGCGACCATCTCGACAGCGATGTTGCGCGTGATGGGAGTCGACTCGCCGGCCACGTGGTTGTCGAAGCCGGCGTCGGGCCCGTTCCCCCTGGATGCGGGGTCGGTGGTGGGCGGCGGCAGCACGCTGTCGGTCATGGCCGTCACCGTACCTCGTGCGGGTTGCGAGGTTCCGAGACCGCCGCTGGGAGCCATAGGCTGACGACATGCTGGGCCTCGTCACTGCGGTTGTGGCGGCGCCACTCGACCCCGACCTCAAGCCACTCGAGGCCGCCATGGTCGCTCGTCTGGGCGTCGATGCGGTGCGCATCGTGGCGTGGGACGACATCGCTGTCGATTGGAGCGAATTCGACGCCGTGGTCATCCGTTCCACGTGGGACTACACGGATCGGCTCGATGAGTTCATCGAATGGGTTGCGATGGTCGACTCGGCGACCACGCTCATCAACCGTGCCGATCTGGTTCGTTGGAGCACCGACAAGCGGTACCTCGCCGAACTTGCCGCGGAGGGGATCGCCATCACACCGACCGTCTTCGTTGCGCCGGGGGAACGTGCGCCGCGAGTGAGCGGCCTGCACGTGGTCAAACCGACCGTTGGTGCCGGTTCCAGTGGAGCGCGCCGATGCGAGGAGCACGAAGTCGATGCCCATGTCGCCGTACTGCACGCCGAAGGCCGCACGGCAATGGTGCAGCCCTACCTTGACCGGCTCGACGAGCTCGGGGAGTCAGCGCTGTGTTTCGTCACGGAGCCGAACGGCGAACCGCGGTTGAGTCACGCCTTCCGCAAGGGTGCAATCCTGGTCTCCACCGACGTCGAACAAACCGGCGATCTGTTCGCAACAGAGCAGATCGATCCACGCACAGCGTCCGCCGACGAACTCGAACTCGCTCGCCGCGTCCTCGCCACCGATGTTGTTCGCAGCCTGGGGACTCCGATGTTCGCCCGCGTTGACGTCGCACCCTCCCGCGACGTTGACGGCAATGAATCGTTCGTGCTGATGGAGTTCGAACTCGTCGAGCCGTCGTTCTACTTCGCGACCGACCCGGCCACCGTGGACACGTTCGCGGACGTGCTCGTGGAGTGGCTGGGCAGCCCACCTGTGCCGGCGGCAGGATCGAACTGACATGGGGCGCCAGCGAACCGAACGGCTGCTCGTCACGCGAGTCACGACCGACGGTGGTAAGCGTCAGGCAAACCGGCGCCCAGACGAACTCATTGTCGAAGAACCGATGTCGATCCAGCTCGACTCGACGCTCGTGTCGACCACGATGCGCACCCCAGGGAACGATTATGAACTCGCGGTCGGCTTCTGTTTCACCGAAGGGTTGCTCGACGGTCATGCGGTGACGAGCGTTCGGTACTGCACCGATGACCGCGCTGATGTCGGTGCGGGTGCGGGTGCGGGTGCGGGTGTGGGTGCTACCGACTCGGAGTTCAACGTGGTCACCGTCGGCACCGACGGGCGTGCCCCGGCCCCGACACCACGCCTGGGCAACGTGTCATCGAGCTGTGGTTGGTGCGGCAGTGAACAGCTCGATGACCTGTGTGCTCGGCTTGCGCCCCTGCCCGATTCGGGCGACATCGATCTCGACCTGATCGCTGGCATCGCGGACCGCGTTCTCGATGGGCAAGGTCTCTTCGCCAGTACGGGGTCGGTCCATGCAGCCGCGGTATTCGACGCAGCCGGTGATGTGCTGGTGATGCGTGAGGACGTCGGGCGCCACAATGCGGTCGACAAGGTGATCGGCGCGATCGCATTGGGTTCAGTGCCGGGCACGGTGTTGCCCGCAACAGGGTTGGGGCTGTTCGTGAGCGGCCGAGCCAGCATCGAAATGGTGCAGAAGGCGTGGGCCGGCGGATTTTCCACGCTTGTTGCGGTGAGCGCGCCCACTGCACTCGCCGTGGACGCGGCGCGCCGAGCCAATCTCGTGCTCGCCGGCTTCGTGCGCGGTGACGAGTTCAACGTCTATGCACCTGAACGACTCTGAGCAACGGTCGCTCCACTCTCGCAATAGCCTGACGCAATGTTGATGCAAGAGGGTCTCAGCGTCGTCCACCTGTTCGCAAAGCCGACGCCGGGCACGGATCGTGTTGCGGTGTACGCAGCGGTCGAACAGGCAGAGTCCGATGGCTGCCAGGTGGTGACCGTGGCGATGCTGGGCCACAAGGCCGACCTGTGTGTGATGGCGCTGTCGAACGATTGGAACACGTTGCGTTCGCTACAGACCGCGTTGCAGCGCGCCGGGCTCGACATCGTCGACAGCTACGTGTCGATCACGGAGATCAGCGAGTACGCCAAGGGCTTGCCGGAGAACATGCTGAAGGATCGTCTGTATCCGAACCTTCCACCGGACGGGTTGCGTGCGTTCAGCTTCTACCCCATGAGCAAGAAGCGCGAGGGCCACGCCAACTGGTTCGCGACACCGTTCGACGATCGTCGTGACATGATGATGGAACACGGCAAGAGCGGGCGACAGTTTGCTGGCCAGTTGGTGCAGCTCATCAGTGCGTCATCGGGACTCGATGACTTCGAGTGGGGTGTGACGCTGTTTGCCAAGTCACCGGAGGTGGTGAAGAACGTGGTGTACACGATGCGCTACGACGAGGGCTCAGCGGTGTACGGCGAGTTCGGTGCGTTCTACGTCGGCTACGTCGACGCCATCGACAGCATCCTCTGATCCGCTGCTGATCCGCTGTTTCGGTTCAGCCGACGGCGACACCGTCATCGAGCACATCTGAACCGTCCGGCTGGAAGATGAACTGGTCGAAGAATGCTCTCGACGTGTCTCCGTCTCGTGCGAGCACCGTGATTCGGGTCGGCCCGTCGTAGTTGATCTGCGTGTCGTTGTCGAGGAGCTCGACGCATTCTGCGAACGAGCGGCAGGTATCGCCGCCCGCAGACACGGAGGACATCTGGCTGGCGACCACTTCGGGGTCATCGGTGCCCCCCTGCTCCGCCGACAGCGCGATCAGATTGACGCAGTCGGTCACCTGTGACGCAAACGGGATGTCATCGGGCGACACGTTCTCCGGCAGCACGATGCGCGGCGTGACGCCGATGATGCGGTTGCGGAGCTCGGGATCGAGCCCGGCGATCACCGGCCGGCTCGAAGCGGATCGTGCTGCATCGTTCACGATGATCGGATCGACGTCCACATCATCGCGTTGACCGATCGATTCGAGGAATCGGGCGATCGAATCACCGTTGCCGAGAACCACGCCGACATCAGCGGAGGCGAACGCCGACAGGTCGTCGCTCAGGTCGTCATCTCCCACCGGGACCGCGACGGTGAACACGCCGATCGACGATGAACGCTCAGCCAGTGCCTCGGTCACGGCGTTGGCGTAGGGCCGACCGTATGCGTCGTCCACGTGCAAGATCGCCACGCTCGTCGCACCGCGGCGGCCAGCAAGGTTCGCAATGGCGCGAGCTTGGAGTGAGTCGCCAGCGATCGAACGGAAGAACAGCTCTCCGTCGGGATAGTCGTCGAGTGAAATGGCCGTGGCGGTAGCTGAACAGGTGAGGATGCCGGCTTCGACAGTGGTGTCGAGCGCTGCGATTGCGGTGTTCGAGGACGTGGGTCCGACGATGGCGTCGACCCGTGCAGCCACGAGTTGTTGTGCAGCATCTGCTGCGGTTGCTGACGTACTGCCTTCGTCTTGCACGACGAACTCGACGTCGCGACCCAGTACCCCGCCAGCCTCGTTGACGCCTTCGATGGCTGCTTCGAATGACGTTTGCAGTGTTGCTCCGACGGTCGGGTTGTTGACCGGGATCAGGGCACCGATGCGCAAGACGCCGTCGTCTACTCGAGGCTGCGCTGGCTCGGTGGTCGTGGTTGCTACCGTTGCCTCGGGCTCACCTCCGCTGCCGGTGCACGCTGCCACCAGCGCTGCAGTGGCCATGGCGACTGCGCTCAGCCGTTGGGATGCGCTCGCCACGAACCCCACCGTACTTCGGAAGCGAGCTCAGGGGTTGGCCACGATGTGTTCGACATCTGACGAGGCAATTCTCAAGATTGCGTCACGCGTGCCGAAAGAACCAGTGAATCCGTTCGATATGACGTGCTCGATATGACCGACAAGCCCATGCTTCCCAGCGACCGACAACTCGTCGATGCTGCGCGGGTCGACCACGAAGCAGCGTGGCAAGAGCTCCTGAAGCGCCACGAATCTTCGGTCACCTCCGTGATCACGGGGCGTCGACGCGGGAACAATCGCAGTGTGGCAGCGGCCTTCGAGACGTTGCGTGGCGACCTGGCAAACGCTGGTGAGGGTGTCGAGGCCGTCCGCTCCTTCAGGCCGCGTGCCATCGCTGCTGTCACCGGTGGCAGCTATGGGCCTGGCGCAGCCGAGGTCGAACTCGCACCGAACGGTGACGAGGTACTGCTGGCGCGAGCGTTCGCCCGGCTGCCCGAGCCGTGGCAGACCGTGCTGTGGCACGTCTATGTCGAGCAACTCACCTCCGCCGAGGTCTCGCCGCTCGTCGGGAGATCCACCAACGACATCCCCGATCTGATCACCACGGCCGAACGCGGCCTGGTCGACGCCTTCGCGATCGAAGTGCTGCACGCGTCCGATCTCGATGACGAGACTGCAGCCATCGTGCCGCTGTTGAGCGGCTACGTCCGCGATGCGCTGCCTCCGAACGACCACCGTCGGGTGTCGCAGTACCTGGAGTCGAACACTCCCGGAACCGAACGCAGCCGCGCGATCATGCTGCTCGCAACGTCGCTCGCCGATGCGCTGCCGCCGGCGGTTGCCCCGGGGATCACCGGGCTGACCGTGCACGAGCATCGCAAGCGACTCGGAACGATCGATCGTGCATTCGGAGCCGCCACGCTGCTGGCGAATCGTTCCGACCGAGTTCGGCGTGCAGTGCTGGTGGGTGTCGCGGCTGCCGTGGTGCTGACGCTGATCGGGGTCGGCCTGCTCGTTCGACAGCCGTTTGTCAACGATGACGACGTGGTGGCTCCGGAGACGACGGGCGAGCCCGTGCCGACAACGGACGCCGATGCACTCGGTGGCGACACACCTGACGACGGTGAGCCGGATGGCGATGCACCAGACGACGGATCCGACTCCGATCCGACCGTTCCGTCCACCACCGAACTCGATCTTCGCCCCCAGCCGACCGGACCGAGCAACACCATCGAGATCAACATCGACGACGGCAATCGTGCGATCGGTCTCGTCGCAGCTGACGCGGTGCTGACTGCCGAGGTGTCGACCGCTGGGCCAGCGTTTGCCGGCGGAAGCGCAACGATCGACCTCGCGCTCACCAACGCCGGCGCAGACGTGGTCGAGGCAGCAGTGGAACTCGTGCTCCCGCGTGGCGTGCGATTCGATGCACTGGTGTCCGGTGACGCGGAATGTGTCGATCCCGACGGCGACTCACCCTTTTGCAACGTGTCGGTCGAAGCCGGAGCAACCCTGGAACTCGCCATTCGCATCCGACTCGAGAGTTCGGTCGTCGGTCGACTGGCGATCGAAGGTGACTCGCTCGGTCAATCGTTCGAAGCCCCGATCGTGGCGACCCGTGACCTGATCCACAACTCGGTCGGCCGAGGCGATGTCGTCGTGGTCGGAAACACCGTCATGGTGTGTGACGCCGATGCTGTTGAAGAACTCGGAGTGTCGTGCGATGACGTTCATGCAGGTGCCGGCGAGATCGTCAACCGATGGGACGTGCCCATGACGTTCACGAATTCGGACTCTTCCAACGGTCTCGGCAACGGTTCTTCGGCGGTGCTCGATGTTTCCGCTGACGCCACCGTGCTCAACGCCTTTCTGTTCTGGTCCGGCGACCTCGAAGAGCGCGGCGCGACCGCCGATCCCGACACCGAATCCAACGCCACCCTGATTGCCCCTGACGGCACCGCAACTACGGTCGAAGCCAGCGAGGTTCGTTTCGGCGAGGAAGACGCAACGCAGTACGTGAGTCGGGTCGACGTGACGGAACTCGTCGCAACAGGCGGTGCGGGGTCGTACACCGTGGGCGACATTGCTTCGGTCGAGACCCAGGGCTCCTATGGGGCGTGGGCGCTCGTGGTGATCGTGAACGACGACAGTTTCCCGCTGCGGCATCGAATCGTCACCGACCCGTTCGACTGGGTGGCTCCGGAGGATCCGTTCGACTATCGCGTCGAGTTGCCGTCGCCGATCGTGACCGGTGCGACCGGCCAACTCGATGTGGTGGCGTTCGAAGGTGAGCGTGGTTTCGAGCCGGAGCAATTCGTGATCGACGGTGAGACGCTCGGCGGTGCCAATCCGTTCGACAGTTCGATCGTCGGCGAGCGAAATCCCTCGCTGAACAACAACCTCGGCGTGGACATCGATGCGTATGATCTGGTGATCGACACTCCAGACGGCACCCTCGGCATCGACGCCACCTCGATGAAGGACGGCATCCGCCTGGCCGTTCTCGCTCTCACCGTCGATTTGGTGCAGTGAAGATCGCGGACCGTGCTGCTCATCTCGAGCAGGCGGCCCGAACCGATTCGTCCGGCTCCGAACGCACCGGCCGCGAGTACTGCGTTGCGTTGGCCTCTCTCACCGATGACTGGGTCATCGAACTGTTCGATCGTGCCGTTGCCGCGCACCCCACCAAGCACCGGGTTGCCCTGATCGCCGTCGGCGGATACGGACGCGGCGAGCTGGCACCGCACAGCGACCTGGACCTGTTGCTGGTCCACGACGCGAAGCCACGCAAGGTCGCTGGCGAAATCGAACCGATCGCCAGTGCCATCTGGTATCCGGTGTGGGACGCCGGGCTGAAGCTCGGCCATGCGGTGCGGCGCGTCGACGAGCAACTCGATCTGATCGATGGGGACCTCGACTCGGCAACCGCGTTGCTCACCGCACGGTTCCTGGCGGGCGACGAAGCGCTCGCTGCTGATGTCACCGCACGAGGTCGCACATCATGGGAGTCGCAGCGTTCGGACTATCTGGCAGCGCTGCGGAACCGGATGCTCGACCGCCAGTCCGAGTCTGCCGACGTGGCGTATCGTCTCGAACCGGATCTGAAGAACGGTCACGGTGGCCTTCGCGACGTGCAAACGGTGTGGTGGGCCATGGCGAGCGGACTCGATGTCGTCGAACAGGACCTTGCCGACCTCGACGAGTGCTACGACATGCTGTTGCGGGCCCGAGTCGCCACGCACTTGACGACTGGACGCGCCGGCGAGGTGATGCGCCTGGAGGAACAAGACGCCATTGCTGAACGCGGTGGCTGGAGTGACGCGGATGCCTTGATGGCCGATGTTGCTGCTGCCGGTCGAACGGTGTCGTGGGTTTGCGACGAAACGTGGACGCGCGCCGTTGACCGGAACCGCCAAGATGATCGAGCGATCGCTTCCGGCATCGTGCTGCGCGGCGGCGAGATCGAACTGACCGAAACCGCTGATCCGAGACGCGACTCAACACTCGCGCTCCGCGCGGCAGTGGCTGCTGCCCGCAATGATTGCCGTATCGGTCGCGCCACGCTCGACCGACTCCATGAAGAGGTCGAGGTGTGGGAGGGCGACTGGCCGGTGGGAGCGCGTACCGAACTGGTGGCGCTGCTGCTGGAAGGTCACCGTGCCATTCCAGTGCTCGAAGCACTCGACCAACGCGAACTGCTCGCCCGCTTCCTGCCGGAATGGGAGCCGGTGCGCTCGAAGCCGCAGCGCAATGCGTATCACCGCTTCACCGTCGACCGGCATCTGTGGGAAGCCGCAGCCAACGCTGCCGAACTGGTGGATCGCGTCTCGCGTCCCGACCTGTTGGTGCTCGGTGCGCTGTTCCACGACATCGGCAAGGGCTACCCCGGAGATCACACCGAGGTCGGCATGGTCATGATCCGTGACATCGGCCCGCGGCTCGGCCTCAACCGCCATGACGTCGATGCGCTGGTCACGATGATCGAGCACCATCTGCTGCTGTCTGATGTGGCGATGCGGCGTGATATCTCCGATGAGGCAACGATCGATCTCGTTGCGGGGTTGGCCGGTTCCATCGAGAAGCTCGAACTGCTCGACGCGCTCACCGAAGCTGACTCCAAGGCCACGGGGCCGTCGGCATGGGGATCATGGAAAGAGCAACTCGTGGACGAGTTGGTCTCGCGGACGAAGCACGTGCTCGGTGGCGGCCGAGCGTCCGAGGTGAAGTGGCAGTTGTTCCCTGACGAAGCAACGCTCGCCGCCATGGCTGTGGGCGACGTGGACATCAGCCGAGACAACGATCTCATCACGATCGTGGGGCCTGATTCGAGCGGCACGTTCAGCCAGACCGCCGGCGTGCTGTCCCTGCACGGTCTGGACGTGGTCACGGCCCGTGCGTACTCCGACGAACAAGGCATGGCCGCGTCACAATTCCGGGTGCTCTCCCCGAACGGAGATGTCAACTGGCGCACCCTCAAGAACGATCTGCGAAAGGGCATGGCTCACGAGTTGGCGATCGAGGCGCGCCTCGTAGAGCGAGCCAAGACCTACCGTCGCCGCCGCAAGACCCAAGCCGACACGCCAGGCCCTCCCAAGGTGAAGTTCATCGAGGGCGGCTCCAGCAATGCGACCGTGATCGAGATTCGTGCGGTCAGCAAGATCGGCATCCTGCATCGGATCACCAAGGCGCTCAGCGAGGTCGGGCTGGATATTCGCCATGCCGCGATCCACACGATCGGCATGGAGGTCGTCGATACGTTCTACGTTCGAACCCGAAGCGGCGACCTGGTCACCAGTTCGCCGCATCGCAAAGAGATTCAAAAGGCGCTGCTGCACGCAGTGCGGTAGCGGGCTCGTTAGGTTGACGTCGTGACTGCCGACGCTCGTGACCTGGCCCGATGGAGTGAAACGCTGGCGGGGATCGCCCGGACCGGCATGGCGTTCACCGAGAACCTCTATGAGCGCGAGCGCTACGAGGAGGTGCTCCACGTTGCTGGCGACATCAAAGCCGCAGCGCGAGAGCTCGGCGACGACGAAGCAGCGGCACGTGAAATCGATCACTTCGTGTCGGAGTGGATGGAGTCGATCGGTGAAGGCGTGCCGGGCTACGTCACTCCGAAGACGGCAGTCGGGGCAATCGTCGGTAATGACGCCGGCGAAATCCTGCTCGTGCAGCGCAAGGACTCCGGAGTGTGGCTCTACCCGACCGGATGGGCAGACATCGGCTACTCGCCAGCCGAAGTGGCGGCCAAGGAAGTGCACGAGGAGGCGGGCATCGAGTGCACCGTCGACCACATGATGGGTGTCGTCGACGGCCAACGCATGGGGTTCAGCCGGTTCGGTATGTACATGTTGCTGTTCAAGTGCACCGCCACGGGCGGCGAGTTGACGCCGCATCCGCTCGAAACGAGCGATGTCGGCTGGTTTGCTCGCGACGCGCTGCCAGAGGCCACGGCCGGCGCTGCATGGTGGGGGCCAATGGCATTTGCCGCAATCGATGGCGAGCAGTCCGTTGCCACCTTCGACGCCGTACGCGACGAGGTCTGGCGCTCCTGACATTGCCGTAACGAACGGTCAGTCTTGGTCGCGCAGGAACTGTTCGACTTCGTCCATCAGCTCATCGGGATCGATGGGCGCTGCGGTCGTGAGGTCGTTCTCGGTCGCTTCGTTCTCGTCGGTGAGTTGCTCGAGACGCTCGAGGTACTCGACCATGTCTTCGTCGTCGCCGATGAGCGCAGCGACACGAGCGTCGTATTCAGCTGCGCCTGAGGCGAGCCCAGACAGCGGCGCCGGGGTTCCGATCATCGAACACGCCCGATCGACCAAGGCCATGGCCGCCTTCGGCGACGGTAGCTGTGACGCGTACCCTGGAATGGCCGCCCACAGCGATGCGGTGGGGAGTCCGGCACGATGCAGCGCGTCGTGGAGCACGCCCACGATGCCGGTCGGGCCTTCGTACTGAGAGCGCTGCAGCTCGAAACGCTCCATGAGGTCCGGGTCGGACGCAGTACCGACCAAGGGAACCGGACGGGAGTGCGGCACATCGGCCAGCAGCGCCCCGAGCGACAACGCCATGGTGGCGCCGAAGTGTTCGGCAATGCCGGTGATCTGCTCGGAGAACAACCGCCACCGCAACGCCGGCTCTGGCCCGAGCATCAAGATCACGTCGGTGCCGGGCAGCGATGCCGACCACACGCCCACGGTCGGCCAAATGATCGACCGGTTCCGATCCTCGTCGAGGCGCACTTGAGGCCGGACGGTTGCGAAATCGGTGAACACCTCGGGGTCGATCTCGGCGAGCACGTCTGCACCCCACGCCTCCACCATGGTGGTCATCGCGGTCGACGCGGCATCGCCTGCGTCGTTCCATCCGGTGAACCCCGCAATGAGCACGGGACGATCGAGTGATCGATCCGCCAGCCATCGCACATGCTCGGTACCCACGAGGACCAGGCTACCGGAGCCCGGGGAGCGCCTCCTCCGGAGGGTGTTCGGGCAAGTGCGCAGGATTTCCTGCGCAGTGTTCGAAATGTGCAGGAAAACTGCGCGTTCGGTTTCTTGCGGGCGCAGAGAGGCAGGTCAGCGACGAGTGGACGCCCTAGCGTGGGCCTGATGAGTGACGACCCGGTAGCCATCGAGATCGCATCGAGTGTGGACGACGAACTCGTCGCAGCGTTCGAGATGTTGATCCCGCAGTTGTCGTCGTCCTCGCCGCCGCCCAGCCGCGAAGCACTGGCGGAGCTGGTTGAGGGTCCCGACACCGACGTGTTCATCGCTCGCGTGAACGGGGTGATCGTCGGCAGCCTGACGCTTGCGTTCTACCGCATCCCCACGGGTATCAAGGCGTGGATCGAGGACGTGGTGGTCGACGATGCTGCACGCGGACATGGCGTGGGGCGGCTCCTCAACGACGGTGCGCTCGAGCGTGCGCGCGAGCGGGGCGCCAAAAACGTCAGCCTCACCAGTCGGCCCTCGCGAGAAGCTGCGAATCGGCTGTACCAGCGCATTGGTTTCAACGTGCGCGAGACCAACCTGTACCGATACGACCTCTGAGCGCCAGCTGGGTCAGACGTCGCTGCTGGTGATGCGCCGAAGGTCTTCGGCGGCTTGTCGCACTTGCCAGTCTCGGTCCTCGAGTGCCCGATCGATCGCATCGTCGACACCGTGCGCCTCGTCGGCATCGAGAAACGGAGCCAACGCCAGCACGGCACGGCGACGTACCGCTGGCTTGTCGCCGGTTGCGGTGATGATCGTGTGGATCGCGCGGTCGTCGCCGATCGCACCGAGGGCCGCCACCGCTGACTCGCGGATCAGCGGCTCGTCGGAGTCAGCGGCCAAAGCGATGAGGGCTTCCACGATCTCGTCTCGGTTCGACTCGTGTTCGCCACAGGCCCATGCCGCCACTTCCACCACGCGGGGATCGGCGTCAGCAAGGGCCGCAAGCAGGTCGACCGCCGGGTGGGTTGCAGCTACCTCGGCGGCGCGTCGGCGAACGGCGAGTTCGGAGTCGGCGAGCGCCTCGGCGACTTCGCCGTCTTGGAGCACGCCGAGGCGTTCGAGTGCGCCGAGCGCCGTGGCACGAACGTCGGGGTCGATCGCCGCGAGTCCGGTACGGGCAACGTCGACGTCGCCGAGGTGGCCGGCGATCGCAACGTCGCGCCGGCTTGGGTCGATGCCTGCGCTCATGACTTGAGGAGGTCGGTCAGCGTGATCACGATGTATGCCGCACCGAACGCGATGATGATCGCGGTGACCGCTCCAATGACCACGGCGATCCCGGTGCTGGCGACCGCAGCCCAGAGACGGCGCAGCGGATTGGGGGCCTTGTAGAGGGGCACGGTCGACTCTGCGATGCCGATGGGGACGCGCGGTCGGCGAACTTTCGGCTCAGCGCGTGGTGTTCGAGGCACCGCTCTGGCATTCTTGCGCCAGCCGGCGAACACGAGTGCCGCAATGGCGAGCCCGGCCATCCAACCGGCAGCAGTGGTGAGATCAGTGACCGACACGACAACCCCCATCGTACTCATCGCCCCGCCGCAGCGGTGGTGGGCTGTGATCCCCGCCATTGCAGCACTGATCGCGTTGGCGTTGTTCTCCGTTGCGTCGTTGGTCCCTTCCGACGTGATCGCCACGACCGAGAATCCGCGCCTCGAAGAGCAACAGGCAGCGCCGTACGCCCGCATCCCAGCGAGTGCCGAGTCGGTGAACGAACGAGTCACGTACACCGACCTTCCCGACGATGTCGAAGTGTTCGAAACCTCGGGCGACTTCTTCTTCGTCACCGTCAGCGCGCCGAATCAGTCGGTGCTGTCCTGGATGATCGGCTCGCCCGATCCGGTGGTCGACCTGTTGACCGAGGAGGGTCGCAACGGTCGTCGCACCGCCACTCAGAACCGCCAGATCAGCCTCCAGCAGATGCGTACGGCCACGCAGGAGGCCCAGTTCGTGGCGCTCACGGCAGCTGGCTACGAGCCCACGATCGAGTCAGGCGCGGTCGTGGTACAAGACATCTTGTGCCAGGTGCCTGCCGAGGACGGTTTCGAGTGCGAGACGCAGTTCCCGTCGGATTCGGTGCTGGATCCTGCCGACACGATCCTGGAAGTGAACGGCACGCCCGTTCCGACCCTCGAAGAGCTCGGCGCGGAGTTGGCCGACGGACAACCCGGCGACATCGTCGAGATGACCATCGATCGGCCGGGCACCGGCGTGCTGGATGTGTCGGTCGAGTTGTCCGCGGACCCAACGGATCCTGATCGCACCATCGTCGGATTTGTCCCCTTCGATACCCGCACGGTGGATCTGCCGTTCGACGTGTCGATTGGAACTGCAGCCGGCGGGCCGTCTGCTGGGCTGGCATTCACGCTTGCACTCGTGGACGAACTCACCGAAGGCGACCTGACCGGGGGGCGTGACATCGCCGTCACGGGGACGATCAGCCTGGATGGCACGGTGGGGCCGATCGGCGGCCTCGAACAAAAGGTGAGTGCGGTCCACCAGCACGGGGTGAGCGTTTTCCTGGTTCCTGCCGGTCAGATCGAGTTGTCGGACCCGGACCCTGACAATCTCGATGACGGCATTTGTCGACTGGAGTGCCTCAATGCGGCTGGAGACGGTGAGGTGGTGCTGATTCCGGTCGGCACGCTGGAGGAGGCGCTGAACGTGCTGGAATTGCTCGGCGGTGATCCGCTCGTGGCCGTGAACGGCACCGAAGCAGCAGCGCTCGCCGACGCCGACTGAGTCGACCCGGCCACCCTCCGTCGAACTCGACCGCCGACCCTCCACCATCTCACGAGTTGAGATGCGTAACGTTGCCGACATGGCCATGTCGTTTTCCCGACCAGACCCCGCCTCCCCGGCGCAGGTCGCTGACGCCTCGTTCTCGACAGGTCGGCGCGGCTTCGACCAGGCCGAGGTCCGAGACTTCTTGCGGATGGTGTCCGCCGAGCTCGGTCGTCTGCATGAACGCGAGCTGTTTCTCGAACGCGAACTCCAGGCCGCTCAGACCAATCCGGACCTCGATCGGGCGCAACTCGATGACGAGGCGCTCACCCGGTTGCTGGGCGAGGAAACCGCACGCGTGCTCAATGCAGCGCGTGAATCGGCCCACGAAATCCGCGAAAAGGCCGAGCAATCGGCGGCTCGGATGCTGCTCGAAGCCAGCGACGAAGCCACTCGCATGCGCGAAGAAGCCGAAATCGAAGCGTCGCGACGCCGTACGGACGCCGCAGCTGACGCGGAAGCCGAACTCTCGATGGCCAAGCAGCAGGGCCGCGAAATGGTCAACGAGGCGCGTGCCTACCGCGAGCGTGTGCTCAGCGAGTTGGCCCGTCGTCGAGAACTCGCTCGCGAGCAGATCGAACAGCTCATTCACGGGCGCGATCGACTCACCCAGGCATTCGAGCGGGCGCGGCTGGTTGCCGTGGACGTCGTTGCCGAGATGCAGCCATTGGGTGAGCCCGATGAGTACGTCAACCTGCAGCCCTCCACCGGCCCGGTGCCGGTGATGGTGGCGCGTCAGGCCGTTGATGCAACGCCTGTTGCGGACGCTCCGGACAGCGAAATCGTGCCGACACCGTCGGACGGTGATCTGCGGATTGTCGAGTCCACCCCCGCCCGCGACGAAGGCGCCGAGGAGACCGAGCA
>JBGCEY010000067.1:0-76751 GCA_045106645.1 Ilumatobacter sp. | reverse complement strand
CAAGATGGTGTGAAGCACAGATGGGTGAAGGAGCAGTCCCCTGCCAAAGCCAAAAGAAGATGCGATCGTACTCGAGGGCAAGATCCTCGAATCGCTGCCGAATGCCATGTTCAAGGTCGAACTCGACAACGGACACCAGGTACTCGCGCACATCTCGGGAAAGATGCGGATGCACTACATCCGCATTCTCCCAGGCGACAAGGTTCAGGTTGAACTGACCCCCTACGACCTCACTCGAGGCCGTATCACCTACCGGTACAAGTAGAGAGAAACCATGAAAGTACGACCAAGCGTCAAGCCGATGTGCGACAACTGCAAGGTGATTCGACGTCACCGTCGCATCATGGTGATCTGCACCAACCCCCGTCACAAGCAGCGCCAGGGCTGAAGAAGGACTACAGGAACCACTGATGGCACGTATTGCCGGCGTCGTTATCCCCCGCGAAAAGCGGCTGGAAATCTTGCTCACCTACATCTTCGGTATCGGACTCACGACTTCGCAGACCATCTGCGCGTCGCTCGAGCTCGACCCGAACACCAAGGTCTCCAACCTGACCGAGGACGAGATCAACAAGATCCGTGCCTACGTCGACCAGAACCTCACCATCGAAGGTGACCTGCGTCGAAACGTCCAGGGCGATATCAAGCGCAAGATCGAGATCGGTTGCCTGCAGGGTGTCCGTCACCGCAAGGGCCTGCCGGTCCGCGGGCAGCGCACCCACACGAACGCTCGCACCCGCAAGGGCCCGAAGCGCACCGTGGCCAACAAGAAGAAGGCAGTCCGCAAGTAAGCGGGCGGAGTAGGAATCATGGCAAAGCAGACTCAGACCCGCCGGCCGCGCAAGCGCGACCGCAAGAACGTCACGACCGGTGTGATTCACATCAAGTCGTCGTTCAACAACACGATTGTCTCGATCACCGATCCGCAGGGCAACGTCATTGCCTGGGCGTCGTCCGGTGTCGCTGGCTACAAGGGCAGCCGCAAGAGCACGCCGTTCGCAGCACAGCTCGCTGCCGAAAAGGCCGCACGTGCCGCACAAGAGCACGGCCTGCGCCGCGCCGAAGTGCAGGTCAAGGGCCCCGGCTCCGGCCGTGACGCAGCTGTGCGCAGCATCCAGAGCACGGGCATCGAGGTCATCTCGATCAAAGATGTCACGCCCGTCCCCCACAACGGCTGCCGTCAGCCCAAGCGCCGTCGCGGCTGAGAAAGGACGACTCGAATCATGGCTCGTTACACAGGACCCAAGGTGCGCGTTTCGCGACGCCTTGCCACCAACATCTTCGAAAACGAAAAGGGCCGCAAGGCTCTGGAGCGCCGGCCGTTCCCGCCGGGTGCGCACGGTCGCACCCGTCGCCGCAACGCCGGCTCCGAGTACCTTGCGCAGCTGCAGGAGAAGCAGAAGGCCAAGTACATCTACGGCGTGCTCGAGCGTCAGTTCAAGAAGACCTACAACGAAGCGGTCCGTCTCGACGGACCGTCGGGTGAGAATCTGTTGCGTCTGCTCGAACAGCGTCTCGACAACGTGGTCTACCGCGCCGGATGGGCATCGACTCGTCCGCAGGCACGTCAGTTCGTGAACCACGGACTCATCAGCGTCAACGGCAAGCGCCTCGACATCGCGAGCTACACGGCTCGCAAGGGCGACGTCGTGTCGCTGTCGCCGAAGGCTGCCAAGATGATCGTGATCCAGCACAACATCGACACGCTCGACCGCTCCCTCGTGGGCTGGCTCGAACAGGGCGATGGAGGCAAGGAAGTCACCGTGCGCAGCCTTCCAGAGCGCGACCACATCGACATCCCGGTGCGCGAATCGCTCATCGTCGAGTTGTACTCGAAGTAATCGCATCCGGCAGCGCCCGGTGCGCTGCTCCACTCGTTCTCGCTCTTCGTTCAACGTCACGAACACGAACACCATCTCGAATACCCCGGAAAGGTCCTGGCATCAATGCTCGTCATGCAGCGCCCCACCATCGAAGCTCTCGGTGAGGAGTCCGACAACCGCCAGAAGTTCGCGGTCGGCCCACTCGAGCCCGGCTTCGGTCACACGCTCGGCAACTCGCTCCGTCGGACACTTCTGTCGTCCATCCCCGGAGCCGCTATCACGACGGTTCGTTTCGACGAGTCGCTCCATGAGTTCGACACCATCGCTGGGGTCACCGAGGACGTCACCGACATCATCCTCAACCTCAAAGACGTCGTGGTCACCTCCGAGTCTGAGGAAGCAGTCACACTTCGCCTCGACGTGCGTGGCGTCGCCGACGTCACCGCGGGCGACATCGAGTGCCCGGCTGATGTCGAAGTGCTCAACGGTGGGCTCCACTTGGCAACGCTCAACTCCAAGGGCCGCCTGGCCATCGACCTCACGGTCGAGCAGGGCCGTGGCTACCTGTCGAGCAAGCGCGAAGACGACAACCGCACCATCGGCATGATCCCGATCGACGCGATCTTCAGCCCGATCCGCCGTGTGTCGTTCGATGTGGAGCCGACTCGCGTCGAGCAGGCCACGAACTACGACCGCCTCGTCATCGAGGTCGAGACCGACGGCTCGATCACCGCAGCCGAAGCACTCGCTTCTGCAGGTGCCACGCTGCAGGCGCTCACCGAATTGGTCGCCACGATGTCCGATGAGCCCCAGGGCCTCGAACTCGGCGAAGTCGTCGACGTTGCGGTCAGCTCGCCTGACCTCGACCTGCCGATCGAAGACCTCGATCTTTCCGAGCGTCCGAACAACTGCCTCAAGCGGGCCCAGGTCAACACGGTCGGCGAACTGCTCACCAAGACCGAAGACGACCTGCTCAACATCACCAACTTCGGCCAGAAGAGCCTCGACGAAGTGAAGGCCAAGCTCGACGAGCGCGGCCTGACGCTGCGCGTCTGATCCGATCAGACGCTGACGATTCAAAGGAACACGAACCATGCCAACCCCACGCCGCTCCCGTCGCTTCGGCTCATCTTCTTCGCACCAGAAGCTGATGATGGCCAACCTCGCTGCATCGCTCTTCGCCGCTGAAGGCATCTCCACGTCGGAGGCCAAGGCCAAGCACCTGCGTCCCATCGCAGAGAAGCTGATCACCAAGGCCAAGAAGGCTCAAGAAGAGGGCCCGATGCAGGTGCACCGGATCCGCCAGATCCAGAGCCAGCTCGGTGACCGCGAGATGACCTACAAGCTCGTCCATGACATCGCGCCGCGATACATGGAGCGCAATGGTGGGTACACCCGCATCCTCAAGCTCGGAACGCGCCATGGCGACAACGCCGAGATGGCTCGCATCGAACTGGTCTGACGGCGTCGTCTGACATCGAACAACACGTTCTGATCGAACGCGTGAGGTTCTTGCACCAAGCCGGAGCAAGCACCTCACGCGTTCGTCGTTTTCGCCTCCGATGACCACTCGTCGAAACGTGTCGCTGGTCGTTGCCTATGACGGCACCGACTTCCACGGCTTTGCGGAATCGAACGATGTGGTGACAGTGATGGGCACCCTGCGTGTCACGCTCGAGCAGATTCTGCAGTCGGAGCTCGACCTCACCGCTGCTGGGCGAACCGATGCTGGCGTGCACGGTTGGGGCCAGGTGGTCACCGGGCTGTTGCCCGACCACACCGACTTGGCTCGATTGCAGCAGTCGGTGAATCGGATGTGTGCGCCCGCCATTGCCATACGAAGCGCCGAGTGGGCCGAAGCGGACTTCGATGCCAGGTTTTCGGCAACGTCACGGGCCTACCGATACGACGTGTGGAACCACGCACAACCCAATCCGCTCGTTGCGCGCACCTCGTGGCATGTCCCACATGTCCTCGATGTCGACGCGATGAACCGTGCGGGCCAGGTACTGCTTGGGGAGCACGACTTCGCGAGCTTCTGTCGCCGGCCCAAGGTCGGCGAAGGGCATCGGGAGAAGTCGCTGGTGCGAATTCTCCAGCAGGCACAGTGGCATCGCGTTTCGGATGCCGATGCTGCGCTTACGTCGCTGTTGCGTTTCGAGATCGCCGCGAGCAGCTTTTGCCATCAGATGGTGCGCAGCATCGTGGGTACGCTCGTCGACGTCGGACGCGGTCGTCGCACGGCCGAGTCGATGACGGAGGTGTTGGCGGCGCTTGATCGTTCTGCCGCTGGCCCGGTGGCGCCTCCGACCGGCCTCGTGCTGTGGGACGTGTCCTACGAGGGGGAACGCTGGGACGCGGCGTTTGCGAAACGATCGTCGTCCGCTCAGGCGTGAGCGTCGCTGATGCTGGCGTCGATACGCGGCAGCAGTTCCAGCACTTCGTCAGGGTGCACCGCCGGGGCGAACAGCCAGCCTTGGAACGCCCGACAGCCGAGTGACGCCAAGCGATCTCGCTGATACGGCTGCTCCACTCCTTCAGCCACACAGCCGAGCTGCAGACTCTCGCTGAGCCCGAGAATCGCCGTGGTGAGGTTCGTGGCTGCAGGATCGATGTCGATACCGGCAACGAAGCGCCGGTCGATCTTCACGCCGTCCACGGGAAGCTCCAACAGGTGCGACAAGCTCGAGTAACCGGTGCCGAAGTCATCGATCGACACGTGCGTGCCGGCTCGACGAAGCTCTTGCATGTTGTCGAGCGAAGTGACACCGGGAGCGAGGAGATCGGTCTCGGTCAACTCCACCACGATCTGCGATGGCGACGCCTGGTGGAATTCGCATAACTCCAAGAAGTGTGCGGCGAACGCGGCTTGGGAGATGACCTTCGGGTCGACATTGATGTGGACTTCCACGTCGGCGTGGCCAGCGAGCTCGAGGCGTCGAGCGAACGCCAGCGACATGTTCATGACCTGCTCGTCCACTGCCTCGGCGAGTCCAGCCATCTGTGCGAGCGGCAAGATCTCGTCGACACCGAGCACGCCGCGCACAGGATGCACCCACCGCACGAGCGCCTCGACGGCGATGACGTGGCCGGTCTCGGTGACGATGGGTTGGAAGAACGGTTGGATCTCTCCTGAGGTGAGCGCCGAACGGAGCTGATCAAGGTGCTGTCGCCGCTTGTTGATCGAATCGATGGAGATCTCACCCGAACCCGGGTCCGCGTTGCGCTTGATGCGCATGAGCTCGTTGCTGGCCTTGGTCAACAACGACTCGAGTCCTTGAGGTCGTGAATCGAAGGCGCAGGCCGTGCGTACGCCGACGTTGATTTCCTGACCGTCGAGGTGGATGACGGCTGCGACATCACGGCGGACGCGTTCGCGAAGCATCTCGATCGCTGCGTCGCTCGTGGAGCGAACTGCGAGCACGAATTCATCCCCGCCGAAGCGGGCGGTGAGCAGGTCTGGCCAGCGAAGCTCGTCGATACGTGCCGCGACGGCAGTGAGCACGCCGTCGCCGACTGCTTCGCCGTACAACTCATTGATCGAGCGGAACTGCATGATGTCCACGATCATCAGCCCGATGCCGCTGCCTTGGCGCACCATGTCATTGGCCGCACGCATGAAACCGTCGCGGTTCAGCAGGCCTGTGCGGTTGTCGTGGTCTGCCAAGAAGTCGACCCGCTCGAGCGCATCGCTCAACGCAGCAGCGACGTGTCCCGAGACGATGTAGCCACCGACGGTCGGGTCGTTGCACATGTTGTTGACCGTGAACTCACACCTCACGAGTGCGCCGTCGACCGTCACGAAGCGTGCATCGAGTTGCGCAGAATCCTGGGGCTGCAGCGTCGAGACGGTTTCCACGACTTGATCACGGTCGTCTTCGAACACGAAATCCACGAACGGGTTGCCGGGAATGAGCTCGGGATCGTGGCCGAGCAGACGGGTGACCGCGCCGTTGATCGACCGGACCTGGCCATTGGAATCGATGAGCGCGACCATGCCGTGCATGTTTGCCATGACGGAGCGCAGCACGCCGATCTCGCCCTGATCGAGTTCGAGACGATGCCGATCGCTCGTGTCGCGAGCCACCATCACCGACACCGGACCGTGTTCAGACTCTCGAATGGCACCGCGGATCTCCAGTGCGAGCCAGTCGCCGCCGCCGGTGCGTACCCGGACCATGATCAAGTCGCCCAGTTCCTTGTCGGCAACCGTGGCCAACGACGAGATGGCGATGTTCAGGTCATCTGGGTGGAGCAGGTTGAAGACCGACTCGCCGATCACGGCGTCGTGCGACCACCCGAGGGTGTCCACTGCCATCTGATTGGCGTAGCGCAGTGTGCCGGAGGCGTCGACTGCGAGCACAGGGTCGGGAAGTTTGTCGAGTGACGGCTCGCTCATGGCGCTCGGTGCGTCGTCAAGACGTTCCACATGGGGGAATCGGCGCTCCGTGCGCGGATCTTGAGCAGATATCTGCTCGCTTGTGCGCCGCGCATGAGGCGCTGTTGTGTTCGTGTTCTCCATGAGGTCCTGAATACCGTACGGCCCGCAGTCAACAGTGTGGTGTCACACGGTCGAGCACATCTCGACAGTCTGCCAGAAACACACACCCAGTGGCCACTCGGACACGCTGCGGAAGTGTTGGCTGGATGCCTCCGCCGTTGGACGTCGGGCGAGATCGCTCGGTCGACGAGCGCGACGCGTGTTGGGCGCGTCGAGGTGACGCCGTAGCATTGCGGGGTTCCTCGGAGCGGGTCGATGGTCGACGCGTGCGGGGATGCTGTGCGAGCACCGCTCGAGCGCAGTCGAACAATTCATCGGTCCGCACAAGATGGCGGCCGCCAATCGAAGGGCCAGAGCATGGCAACGTACAGTCCGAAGCAGAGTGAGATCCAGGCGCAGCGCGAGTGGCACATCGTCGACGCCGAAGGCATGGTTCTCGGCCGCATGTGCACCGAGGTGGCTCGGGTACTGAAGGGGAAGCACAAGCCGATCTACGCCCCCCACATCGACACGGGCGACCATGTCATCGTGATCAACGCCGACAAGATCGTCATGACCTCGGGCAAGGCCGAGCGCACCATGAAGTACCGTCACTCCGGCTACCCGGGCGGCATCAAGTCCGAGTCGTACGCCAAGCTCCATGCGCGCAAGCCGGCCGAGGCCGTGCGTCAGTCGATCCGCGGCATGCTCCCCAAGGGCCCCCTCGGTCGCCAGCAGCTCACCAAGCTCAAGGTCTACGCCGGCTCCGAGCATCCCCACACGAGCCAGAAGCCACAGCCGATGGCCATCGACCACGCGAAGGCCCGCTGAGCGGTCCGCACACGCCTGCATTTCGAGAAGACGACGAGAACGAGAATCACATGACTGCACCACTGACTCAGACCACCGGCCGCCGCAAGCGCGCCGTCGCCCGCGCCTCGCTGCGCCCCGGCACCGGCCAGTTCACCATCAACGGCAAGACCCTCGAGGCCTACTTCCCGACCGACGCATCGCAGATGGTCGTGGCAGAACCCCTCAACGTCACCGAGACCCGCGAGAGCTATGACGTGTCGGCCACCATTCACGGCGGCGGCTCGAGCGGCCAGGCCGGTGCACTGCGCATGGCCATTGCCCGTTCGCTCGTGGAGCTCGATCCCGAGTCCCGCAACGTGCTGAAGACCTCTGGCTTGCTGACGCGTGACCCGCGTAAGAAGGAGAGCAAGAAGTACGGCCTCAAGAAGGCTCGTAAGGCACCTCAGTTCACCAAGCGCTGAACCGGCACGTCGACCTCGCTGCTTCGCTGTCCCGATGAAGTTCGGAACCGACGGTGTGCGAGGCCGTGCCCACGAAGAACTGACCACCGAGTTCGCCGCCCGTCTTGCACGGGCGGCGTCTCGCGTTCTGGGGCCGTTGTCGTCGGGCAGCCCCGCCACCGTGGTCATCGGTGGCGACACACGCGAGTCCACGGCGGCCTTCGATGAAGCCCTCACGCTGGGGTTCTCATCCAGCGGTGTCGACGTCGTGCGGATGGGTGTCGCGTCGACGCCGGCCGTGGCGTTCGAGGCGCAACGTCGCGGTGCAATGGGCGCTGTGGTGTCGGCGTCACACAATCCGTGGTTCGACAACGGCATCAAGCTGTTCGCGCCCGGCGGCACCAAGCTTGCCGACGACGTGGAGTCCGCCATCGAAGAGGTGCTCGAAGCCGAATCGGAGTCGGTCACCCCGTCGGCAAGGAATGAAGCCGACGCAGGCAACCGCGACGGCACCGTCACGATGGACGCATCGGTGGAGGCGTACCTCGACCATGCGCTGAGCGTGCTCGACGGTCGAAGCCTCGTTGGGCTCAAGGTCGTCCTGGATGTGTCGCATGGTGCAGCGTTCGCCGTGGCGCCTGAGGCGCTGCGGCGTGCGGGTGCCGACGTCGTCGTCGTGGCGGATCAGCCTGATGGCCGAAACATCAACGAAGGCTGTGGCGCCACGCACCCGGAGTTCGTGGCAGCCGCGGTGCTCGCACACGGCGCGGATGTTGGCATTGCGTTGGACGGCGACGCCGACCGTCTGATCGCGGTGGACCACCTCGGCAACGTGGTCGATGGTGACCACGTGATCGCCATCTGTGCGTCCGATCTTCGCTCGCGAGGGTTGCTTGCTCACGACACGGTCGTGGTGACCGTCATGACGAACTTGGGCTTCAAGTTGGCGATGGTCGAGGCGGGCATCGAGGTGGTGACCACCGGCGTCGGCGACCGCTACGTGCTCGAAGCACTCAACGCTGGCGGATGGTCGCTGGGTGGTGAGCAGAGCGGGCACGTGATCTTCAGCGATCACGCAACGACCGGTGACGGACTGCTCAGTGCGCTTGTGCTTCTCGACATCGTGGAACGTTCTGGTCGACCGCTCGCCGAGATCGCTGCCGATGCAATGACATCGCTTCCTCAGGTGCTGGTGAACGTCCGGGTCGGCGAACGGGTACCTGACGTTGCCGAGTTGATGGCCAACGATGTTGCCGAGGCCGAAGCGGGGCTCGGCGAAACCGGCCGTGTGCTGCTGCGCGCCAGTGGCACGGAACCTCTGATTCGGGTGATGGTCGAAGCAGCAACCGCTGCGCAGGCACAGTCCGTTGCGGACGGTCTCGCCGAGATCGCTGCGGCGCGTTTTGCCTGATGCCCTGGGCTACTCAGCCAAGAGTGGTCGAGGTGATGCTGTTTGCCCAGCTGAGTGATTCCCGGTAGTGGTCGAGTGTGACGCTGTCGAACGGCGGGGCGCTGTTCGGACGGATGGGTTGCTCGAGCTGGATCGCCAGGCGGAGAGCATCAGCCATCGGTCCGTCCTTGCCCAGGAGTGAGGCCCGCATCTCATCGCTGAGCGGTAGTTGGTTGAGCACGGATGCCATTGGAGTGTCGGTCATGACATCGAGCAGCGACAGCATGCCGACCGCAAAGAAGCTGAGCGGAGCCTCTGCGCCGTGTGCGAAGGCGTACAGCTCACAGAACTTTGCTCGAGTCAACGACATGGAGACCAGCGCAGCGGGCTTGTCGTCGAACGAACTCATGATCAGCAGCGTCGCCCAACTCCGCAATCGTGCTCGGCCGATCAGAATGGCGGCGTGCTGGATCGATGTGACCCTCGTGCCGAGCCCGTGCCCGGCTGAGTTGACGACGCGCAGAATTTTCACGGACATGGCCACGTCCTGGGTGAGCATTTCCACGATGGTGCTGAGCGGAGTGGCCGGTTCGTTGATCGCAGCAAGTAGCCGGATCAATGCACCTGTGTTCTGCGGAATCGATGCACCGGCCACGATTCTCGGTCGAGCGAAGAAGTATCCCTGGAACAAGTCGGCACCCGCAGCAGCCACCTCCGTGTGGTCCTCGCGGGTCTCGACGCGTTCGACCACCACCCGTCGTCCCGCTGCATGGTCACATTCGATCTCGTGTCGGAGCTCATCTCCACTCGTGACCGAGAAGTCGTACTTGATGATCGACGCGAGATCGCGGAGCGGCGCGGTGAGGCCCCGCGGGGTGAAGTCGTCCAGCGCGACCGTGTAGCCGAGTTCGATGAGGCGGTGAACACCGTCGAGCACCGCGGGAGTCGGCGTGACGTCTTCGAGCACTTCGAGTACTACCCGGTCGGGCGGGAGAAACTCGAGCATGTGATGGTCGGTGAGAAACCGGCTCGTGACGTTGATGAATGCCCGCTTGTCACCGATGAGGTTGTCCAGTCCAATGTCGGCGAGCGCATGGGAGATGACCTGGGCGGTTGCCGCGTCGCCGTCCACGAAGGCGGCGTTCAATGCAGCATCGCTTGAACGAAAGAGCAGCTCGTAGCCAACGGTGCACAATCCCCGATCGAGGATCGGCTGGCGACCGACGACGACCGAGTTCGTGATCGTGGTCTGCGTGGTCATGGCTGGTGCTCCGAGTCGAAAGGACGTTCAGTCGGATCGTCCGGGGTCGTGTCGCTGGCGCCCGCAGATCGTGGAATTGCGGCTGGGCGTGGTTGTGCGCTCGATCAGTCGCTCCATGTCACCTCACCCTGCTTTCGAGATGCTCGGCCATGAGTAGTGAACGATGGTGTCGATCAAAGAATGAGTACTTCATGGCCGAGGGTTGGATGCGCGGCGGTGCTACACAGGTTCCCGAGGGAAGTGAGGAGAGCCGACCAGTGCTCGAGGGCCGCCCGGCACTGGTCGATCAATGCACCGAGGCCACCTGGGGATTCAGGGCGGCGCTCGAGTCGGCCGGTGGTCACCTCTACGAGTAGCGGGTGGCCAGCGGCCGACCTTCTCGTCGGTCGGTGCACCGGCGGCGTCGGCGCAAGTCGGTAGCGTGGTCCGCCATGTGCGGCATCATCGGCGTTGTCAGCCGTCCACCCACTCGCTCGACCCCGCGACTCGAGAACCTTCTCGGTGGCCTCGACGCAGCGATCGAGTCGATTCCCGACGTTGCGGCGGTCACCGCGATGGTTGCATCGGTCGATGCAGCACTTCGCGGGCTTCCCGGCGTCCTGGTGCTCAACGGTCAGCCGGACGCAGTCGCTGCGATCACCAGTCGACTGGACCTCGTCGATGGGTTCCGCACCGAACGCGAAGCAGAACTCGATGCAAACGTTGCCGAGCTGTCTGGTCAGGAACTCGAGGCAGCCAATGCAGAACTCATTGCACTTGCCGACGTGCTCTGGGCCGTTCGCAACGATCGCCTTCGCACCGCACGAGAGGTCGAGGCCCTCGCCGGCCGGTCGGCGCCGGAGTCGGCCATGGCTGCGTACCTCGTTGCCCAGCAGGCATTCTCCGCAATCGACCGCCTCGAAGTTCGCGGTCGAGACTCCGCTGGTGTGCACATGTTCGTGTGGAACCACGACATCGACGCCGACTCACTCGCTGCGCTCGTTGCCGCTCGCGGTGCGGACCCGTTGTTCGAGAACGGGGCGGTGGTGTCCACGACTGACGAGGCGGGAAACTCCGTGCTGTCGTTCGTGTACAAGGAAGCCGCCGAGATCGGCGAACTCGGAGACAACACCGCCGCACTGCGCAATGCGCTGGCCAACGATGCGCTCCTGCGTCGCGCTGTCAGCTCTCCGAACGCTCGGGCCGGGCTGCTCGGACACACCCGCTGGGCCAGCGTCGGGATCATCAGTGAGCCGAACACGCACCCGCTGAACTCTGCGGAATCCGAACAGCCAGGTGGCGCTGACGCTCCGTACGTGGTCGCCGCGCTCAACGGAGACGTGGACAACCACGGCGACCTGCGCGTCGAGCACGGCCTGCGGATTGCATCATCCATCACCACCGATGCCAAGGTCATTCCGACGATCACCTCACGCCACCTCGCCGACGGTGTCGAGGCCGTCGATGCGTTTCGTCGCACCGTGTCGACGTTCGAAGGGTCGGTCGCCATTGGAGCGATGACCGCAGCTGCGCCCTCGACGCTGATGATCGCGTTGCGTGGCAGCGGGCAGGGCTTGTACATCGGGCTCGCCGATGACTGTTACATCGTGGCGAGCGAGCCGTATGGCGTGGTCGAAGAATCATCCAGTTACCTGCGCATGGACGGAGAGCAAGGTGGCGAGATCATCGCCATCGACTCGTCCACCGCCGGCGAACTGTCCGGTATCCAACGATTCGCGTACGACGGCACGGCGTTGCCGGTCGGTGACGAAGAGGTAGCCACCGCCGAGGTCACCACCCGCGACATCGATCGCGGCGACGCTCCGCACTATCTCCTCAAAGAGATCTCCGAAGCGCCGACCAGCTTCGCCAAGACGCTGCGCGGCAAGATCGCAGCCGACCTGGACGCTGACGAAGCGGGGACACTGCGTGCGGTGGTCGGTGACGTGGCGCTGCCGTACGACATCGTCGAGGCGCTCGCAAGCGGCTCGATCACCCGGATCCGAGTCATCGGGCAAGGTACGGCTGCGGTTGCTGGCCAGAGCACCGCAGCCATCCTCGACGAACTGCTCGGCTCCGCGCTCGACGTGGACGCCATCACCGCAACGGAACTGTCGGGCTTCAACCTGCGCCTCGACATGAGCGACACGCTCGCCATTGCGGTCAGCCAATCGGGAACCACCACCGACACGAACCGCACCGTGGACCTGATTCGAGGCCGTGGGGGCAAGGTCATCGGCATCGTCAACCGTCGCAGCTCGGACCTCACCGACAAAGCCGATGGCGTGATGTACACCTCGGACGGACGAGACGTCGAGATGAGTGTTGCGTCGACCAAGGCGTTCTACTCCCAGGTGGCTGCTGGTGCACTTCTGTCCTGTGCCATTGCCGAAGCAGCGGGTCAGGGAGATCCTCGGCGCCGCACCCAATTGCTCGCGTCGCTACGCGCCGTTCCCGATGCAATGCGTGCCACGCTCGAACGCCGAGATGACATCGCGGATGCCGCCCGTCGTCTCGCTCCACCGAAGCGGTACTGGGCCGTGGTCGGCAACGGTCCGAACAAGGTCGCCGCCGAAGAGGTGCGAATCAAGCTCTCGGAGCTCTGCTACAAGTCGATGGCGTGCGACTCCACCGAAGACAAGAAGCACATCGATCTGTCGTCGGAGCCGTTGATCCTCGTGTGTGCTGCTGGGCTGGAGGGCTCGACAGCTGACGACGTGGCAAAGGAAGTGGCGATCTTCAAAGCGCACAAGGCGACGCCGATCGTGTTCGCAACCGAAGGCGAAACCCGATACAACGCCGATGCTGTCATCGAAGTCCCTCACGTCGACCCGACGCTCGGCTTCATCCTGTCCTCGATGGTCGGCCACCTGTTCGGCTACGAGGCCGCGCTGGCGATCGATGCATCGGCGCATCCGCTGCGCCACGCCCGTGAAGTGATCGAAGAACTCGTCGGTGAAGAGCTGTCGGGCGACGAAGCGCTTCGCCTCCTCACCACCGAGCTCGCCGCCACCGATACCGCCTTTCATGATGGGCTTCGCGCCGGACGCTACGACGGCCACCTCGAGGCGCGTACTGCCGTGCGTCTCAGTTCGATGTTCCGCGACCTCTCCGCTGATCGCCCGGTCGACTCGTACCAACGCTCGTCGGGCAAAGTCGCCACGCCGGCATCGCTCATCGACGATCTGGTGATGGCGTTGACCGCAGCGATCGACGAACTCACTCGCCCGGTCGACACGATCAAGCACCAGGCCAAGACCGTCACGGTCGGCATTTCGCGCAGCGACGAAGGAATCATCGACCGGCCACTCGTGCAGGCGGTGCTTGCAGCAGGAGCTGGACGCGATGTGCTGAGCTATCGCACACTCAAAGTGCTTGCCGACATCGATCCGGCGGTTGCCGAAGTCCGCGGGTTCACCCGCTACGACATCGACCTTGCGAATGACTCCGTGGCGATCATCGATCGTGGGGGAATTTCACGGGACCTTCCGAGTCGGGTGGACGGTGTGGCGACGTTGCGGGGGACCAAGCATCGTGTCGCAACCGAACGTGACGTGTTGGTCGGCAAGGGTCGCAGCGACGGGCGCTCGCTGGTGTTCGTTCCGGAAGTGAAGAGCGGGCAGACCACCGGGCTGACGCTGCTCCACGTCAGCTTTCACCACACCATCTCCGCTGAAGAGATGCGCGGCGTGCTGCAGGGGTACGACCGCCGCTACGACCGTCTGGTCGACACGGTCACCGAGACCGAGGGTGCCTTCGACGACTCCCTGCTCGGTGAGATCCCCGTCGAACAACTGCTGATCGGACCCGTCATGGACACCGCCGACCTGTTCCGCCGGTGAGCGTTGCGGAGTGGATGCCATGTCGTTGATCGGTGTCGGTATCGACCGTTTTCCTGGCGTGGCCATGAGCGTTGCATGTCGTTGATCGGTGTCGGTATCGACCTGGTCGACATCGAGAGATTTCGAGCGTCGCTGGCACGCACGCCGTCGATGCGGACGCGCCTCTTCACGCAGATCGAACTGGACTACGTGGCTCCCAAGCTCGATCCGGTGCCGTCGCTGGCAGCTCGCTTCGCCGCGCGTGAAGCCGTCATGAAGTCGCTCGGCGTCGGCCTCGGGGCGTTTGGATTCCACGACGTCTGGGTCGAACGCGCCGAGACGGGTGAGCCGTCGCTCGTGGTCACCGGCCCGGCGCTGGAGCTGGCCGACTCGGCCGGTGTCGGCATCTGGCACCTCAGCCTCACGCACTCGGCATCCACCGCTGGTGCCTACGTCATCGCCGAACGCTGACACCACCGACGACGGCGGGCGGGACCGCGATGATTCGGTGCTGGTGGCTTCTCGCTGCGACAATGGCTCCATGATCGACGAGTACACCGAGGCGTGGGATGAACTGATTGCGCCGGGCGCGCAGTTCGCGATGAAAGACATCGAGGTGCGCGGTATCCCGATGCGCGTCTTCGAATCCGCTCCGCCGTCCATGCGGTTCGTCTGGGAACTTGCAGCGGGTTACGGCGACCGCGACTACGTCGTGTTCGAAGACGAGCGCTTCACCTACGCCGAATCCGACGCCATCGTGAAGTCGCTCGCGGCCCACCTGGTCGACGACCACGGTGTGCAGCCAGGCGATCGAGTCGCCGTGTCGATGCGGAACTACCCGGAGTGGGTGTTCTCCTACTGGGCAATCGTGTCCATCGGCGCAGCCTGCGTGGGAATGAACGCGTGGTGGACCACCGAGGAGATGAAGTACGGCCTCGCGGATTCGAAGCCGAAGGTGCTGATCTGCGACGGCGAGCGAGTCGAGCGAGTGTTGCCGATCCTCGACGAGCTTCGTGAGACCCAGCCGCTCCACGTCATCTCGGTGCGCTACGACGGCGACCTGCCCGACGCCGCAACGCGTTGGGCTGACGTCATCGATCCGGCTCACGCCCCGGCGACGTTGCCCGCAGTCGACATCGACCCGGACGATGACGCCTGCATCTTCTACACCTCGGGCACGACCGGCTTCCCCAAGGGTGCACAGCTCACCCACCGAGGGTCGGTGCACAACCTGCTCGACCTCGCGTTCATGGCAGCGGTCAGCGCATCTGCGGCAGCCAAGGCGAACACCGAAAGCTCGCTCCCCGACATGAGCGCAGGGGGCGACGCCAAGCAGAACGTCTTCATGGCGCCCACCCCGCTGTTCCACGTGACGGCCAACAACTGCCTGCTGCATCCCGCGACGATTTCCGGCGCACGCATCGTGTTCATGCACAAGTGGAACGCAGGGCGAGCACTCGAGCTGATCGAGCGCGAACAGGTCACGAACTTCTCGGGTGTCCCGACGATGTCGCGCGAGATGCTGATGCATCCGGACTGGGACACACGCAACACGTCCAGCCTTGCGGGACTGGGCGGAGGTGGCGCACCGTTGCAGCCCGACCTGGTGGAAAAGATCGACAAGTCGCTCGAAGGTGGAGCACCGAGCACCGGCTACGGGCTCACCGAAACGCACGGGATCGTCACGGCCAACTCCGGATCGCTCTACGTGGCCAAGCCCGCATCGTGCGGCCGCGTCGTGCCGACGCTCGACGCGAAGCTCGTTGACGAGATGGGCGAAGAAGTGACCACTCCCGGCGAACGCGGCGAACTCTGTGTGCGTGGCTCGATCGTCATCAAGGGATACCTCAACCGGCCCGAAGCCACCGCCGATTCGATCCGTGATGGCTGGTTCCACACCGGGGACATCGCGCTACTGGACGACGATGGGTTCGTGTTCATCGTCGATCGGGCAAAGGACATGGTGCTCCGCGGTGGTGAGAACGTCTACTGCTCCGAAGTCGAAGCCGGAATCTACGAGCACGCTGACGTCGCGGAAGCGGCGGTGTTCGGGGTGCCCGATGATCGTCTCGGTGAAGTCGTCGGGGTCGCGATCGTCCGTGCTCCCGGCTCGACACTCGACGAGGCCGGCCTGCGATCGTTCCTCGAGCCGAAGATGGCAAAGTTCAAGATCCCGGAACGTGTGTGGTTCCTCGACGACCCGCTGCCACGCAATGCGAGCGGCAAGTTCTTGAAGCGCGAGCTGCGCGACACCCTCGTCGAATCCTGAACCGCTCCGTCGAGCGACGGCGCCAATCTGGGTCTGCGCCCGCCCGAGGTCGAGACATCTGAGAGACTCTGCTGGTGATTCCCGTCGTGACCCCCGAGGAGATGCGCGTCATCGACTCGGCTGCTCCGGAATCGCTCGAGGAGCTCATTCGCCGAGCTGGTGCTGCGGTGGCTCGTCACGCCATCGACCTCCTCGGCGGCACCTACGGGCGAGTCGTCAACGTCATCGCGGGCGCAGGAAACAACGGTGCTGACGGGGTCGAAGCCGCCGGTCGTCTCCGTGCTCGCGGCGTGACCGTTCGCATTTTCGACGCGGCGGCGTTCGGCACTCCTGGCCACGAGTTGCCCGCAGCCGACTTGGTGATCGACGCCGCCTACGGAACCGGCTACCGATTCGACCCGTCACGTCCGTGGGTTGCGCCTGGCGTGGGTGACGCCCCCGTGCTGGCCGTGGACGTCCCGAGTGGCCTCGACGCGCTCACCGGCGAGGCGGTCCCCGGGGTGCTCGCTGCAACGCGAACGGTCACGTTCCAAGCGCTCAAACCCGGGCTGTTGTTCGGTTCTGGCCCGGCGCTTGCCGGGCAGGTCGAGGTGGTCGACATCGGGTTGAGCACCGAGCACATTGCATGCCATCTCGTCGAAGCCGACGATGTCGCGGCTTGGTGGCCCAGTCGCCGTGCCGACGCACATAAGTGGCACGGTGCGGTGAAAGTGGTTGCTGGGAGCGATGCCATGCCAGGGGCCGCCGAACTGTGCACGGCAGCAGCTGCTCGCGGTGGTAGCGGATTGGTCTCGCTGTCGGCGCCGGGGTGCCGGCCGAACACGCGAAGCGAGATCGTGCAGACACCGATTGGCGTGGCTGACTTCGCCCGAACGGCGCTGGCCGACATCGGCCGCTTCGGTGCCCTCGTGATCGGCCCAGGGTTGGGACGCCTCGACGCCACCCTGCTCGCCGCCCGCGAGTGCATTGCTGACGCCAGCGTGCCCGTGGTGGTCGACGGTGACGCCATCTTCGCTGCGGCGTGGAGCGCAGAGGGGCCGGCGCCGCTGTTGCGTGGCCGTGAGCTCCCGACCGTGTTGACGCCCCATGACGGCGAGTTCGGGACCCTGACCGGTCACCGGCCTGGAACCGACAGGATCGGTTCGGTGCGCAACGCCGCTGCTGAACTCGACGCCCACGTGTTGCTCAAAGGACCGACCACGATCGTTGCTGCACCGCCCACCGGCGTCGTCGATCCACACAACGAACTCACATGGGCATCCGACGCTGCACCTCGGGTACTGCTCGTGAATCGCGGTGACGAACGGTTGGCGACTGCAGGGTCCGGAGACGTGCTGGCCGGTGTGATCGGGGCAGCGTTGGCGGCCGACGTCGACCCGCTGCTCGGCGCAGCGGCAGGGGCTTGGATCCACGGGGCCGCTGCCGATTTCGGACCTGAGACCGGGTTGCTGGCGGGCGACCTCGTCGAGCTCCTCCCCGAAACGATCGGGGCACTTCGATGACCGCAGACATTCGCTGGGCATGGGCCGAAATCGACCTGGATGCCATTGCTCACAACATCACGGTGCTGCGCGAGCGGGTCGCGCCAGCTGCCGTCTGGGCGGTGGTCAAAGCAAACGCATACGGCCACGGTGCGGTGGATGTTGCCCGAACCGCGATGTCTGCAGGAGCTGAGGGATTGTGTGTCGCATTGGTACAAGAGGGCATCGAGCTGCGCCACGCAGGCATCGACGCGCCCATCCTCGTGCTCACCGAGCAGCCGCTGGAGGCCGCAGCGCACATCGTGGCGCATCGATTGACGCCAACCGTCTACCGACGTGACTTCCTCGATGCCCTTGTTGCCGAGCAACCGGTGGGGCTCCCCGTGCACCTCATGGTCGACACGGGCATGCAACGTGTTGGCGCACACCCGCATACCGCAGCGTCGGTTGCTGCCGCAGTGACCCAGCGCGCTCCCGCGCTGCGGCTGGCCGGGGTGTACACCCACTTTGCTGTCGCCGACGGAGGCAACGACGACTCCGTTGCCTTCACTCGCTCCCAGCTCGCCAAGTTGGCCAAGGTGCTCGAGCAGATCCCGGACGTGCCGGCGGTGCACGCGGCCAACTCGGCTGCAGCGCTAGCGGCTCCCGAGACGCGGTTGTCGCTCGTTCGTGCGGGAATTGCGATCTACGGCATCTCTCCAGGTGAGGGCGTCGATCATCTGTGTGGCGAACTGCGACCCGCACTGGAACTCAAGGCGCGTGTGTCGTTCGTGAAGCAGGTGCGTTCGGGCAGTGGGATTTCCTATGGGCTCCGCCATCACTTCGAGCGCGACACGACCGTGGCCACGATTCCGATCGGGTACGCCGACGGCGTTCCTCGGCGCCTGCACGCAGTGGGAGGCAACGTGCTGATCGGAGGTCGGCGCTGTCCGATCGTCGGTGCGGTCACCATGGATCAGCTGATGGTGGACTGCGGAGACGCCGATGTACGTGTTGGAGACGACGTGACGCTGATCGGCGCACAGACCGCCCCGGATGGCTCGATCGTGCGGGTGAAGGCAGAAGACTGGGCGGAGTTGCTCGACACGATTGGCTACGAGGTCGTGTGCGGCATCTCGTCCCGCGTGCAACGTGTTCCGCGCCGTAGCATCCATCATTGATGACCATCGGCCTTCATGCGGCGTCCATTGCCGACACTCACGCCATCGCAGCGGCGATTGCCGATCTCAGCAGAGTCGGAGACATCATCGTGCTCGCTGGCGAGATGGGCGCCGGCAAGACAGCCTTTGCTCAGGGGTTCGGTCGATCGCTCGGGGTCACCGACCACATCACCTCGCCGACCTACACGCTGGTGCACAGCTACCCGGTTGAGTCGGGTCCACGATCGGGCAAGGTCACACTGCATCACGCGGACCTGTACCGCCTGGAACGCACCGCTGAAGTGTCTGACTTGGCGTTGCGTGAACTCGCCGAGTTCGGCGGCATCGTGCTCGTGGAGTGGGGCGACGTGGTCGATGTGTTCGGCGACCACTTGATCGTGCATCTCGATATGCAGCGTCCCGACGACTTGGACACCGACCCGGCGCTCAGCCTCAGCGACGACGACAGCGACGTGCTGGCCCTCGATGGGGCCCGCCATATCGAACTGGATGCCGTTGGTCCTGGCTGGGCGAGCCGTTGGGATCGCCTGTCGACGAACGTGGAGGCATATCGATGTTGAGCAAACGGATGAACGAGTTGCCATGTTGATCCTCGGGATCGAGACCGCGACCGAGCGCGTGAGCGTGGCCATCGGTGGTCATGAAGGTGTCATCGGGTCGTTCGAGATCACGCGCGGTCGACGGCACGCCGAGACCCTCGTTCCGGCGATCGAGTTCACGTGTCGTCAGGCGGGAATCGAGCTCGGTGAGATCAGCGTGGTGGCTGTCGACGTCGGTCCGGGGTTGTTCACCGGCATGCGTGTGGGCCTCGCGTCTGGCAAGGCCATTTCGCAGGCGCTGCGCATCCCGATGATCGGGATCTCGTCGCTCGACCTGCTCGCGTTCCCGTGTCGACTCACCGACCGCATCGTCGTCCCGATCATCGACGCACGCAAAGGCGAGGTCTTCTCGGCCATGTACCGCCAGGTTCCTGGCGGTATCCAGCAGATCGTCGAGCCGCACGTCGGCTCGATCGACGACGTGATTGCTGAACTGATGGCGCGCAACCAGGATGCGCTGTGCGTCGGCGACGGCGCTCGACGGTACAGCGACGACATTCTCGACGGCTACCACTGCGAGATCGGCGGCGATGCGTATCCCTCGGCCGGTCCACTGGTGCAGTTGGCCCATGCCCGAGCGTTGCGCGAGGACTGGGTACAGGCACGCGACATCGAGCCGATCTACCTTCGTGCTCCTGATGCAGTCATCAACTGGAAGACGCGGGCTGCCCGATGAGCGTCATCGAGCGGATGCTCGGTCGTCCTGGCGAGGATGGTGATGAGCCCAAGGGCGGCGTCGACATCAGCCCCATGCGGCGTCGCGACCTCAAACAGGGAGTACTCGAGACCGAGCATCACGCCTACCCCAAGCCGTGGTCGCCCGGTGTGTTCCAAAGTGAGCTCGATCAAGTGAAGAACGGGTCGAGGTTCTACATCACGGCGCGTCAACGCCCAGCTCCCGAACGTGGCGGCGTGGCCAAGCGGGCACGCGGCGCAATCGTTGGTCACGCCGGCTTGTGGTTCACCCATGACGAAGCTCACGTCACCAACGTGGCGGTCCACCCGGATGCGCGCCGTGGTGGCGTTGCCACGGCACTGATGCTCGCACTCGCAGACGAAGCGCGAGCACGCGGCTGCGTGGCGTGGACGCTCGAGGTCCGCGTCACGAGTGAGGGTGCCCAAGAGCTGTACCGGAACTTTGGGTTCGTGCCAGCGGGCGTCCGCAAGAAGTACTACGAGAACGTGGATGACGCCATTGTCATGTGGTGTCACGATATTCAGCACGCCGACTACCGAGACCGGCTCGACGGGCTCCGAGGAGCGTCATGATCGACAGCACATCGAGCAACCGAGTGGGCAATGCCATGGCCGTGGACGAGTCGACGCTGATCTTGGGGATCGAGACCAGTTGCGATGAGACCGCAGCGGCGCTCGTGATGGGTGGCAACGACGTGGTGTCGAACGTGGTGTCCACCCAGATCGACCTCCACGCGGACTTCGGCGGCGTGGTGCCCGAGGTGGCATCACGCGCTCACCTCGACGCACTGAACCCGGTCGTTGCTCGGGCAATCGTTGAAGGCGGTGTCGACGAGTCGCGAATCGATGCGGTGGCATGCACCGTCGGCCCCGGCCTCGTGGGAGCGCTGCTGGTTGGAGTTTCTGCTGCGAAGTCATTGGCGCTGGCCTGGGACAAGCCGTTCATCGGCGTCAACCACATGGAAGCTCACCTCTACGCAGCGTCGCTCGAAGATCCGACACTCGAGTTTCCGTTGGTGGTGCTGCTGGTGTCCGGCGGCCACACGATGCTGGTGGAGATGCAGGATCACGGTCGCTACCGACTGCTCGGACAGACCATCGATGATGCCGCGGGCGAAGCGTTCGACAAGGTGGCCCGATTCTTGGACCTCGGCTATCCCGGCGGCCCGGCGATCGACTCGACCGCACTGCTCGGCGACCCCGACGCCATCCCGTTTCCGCGAGCAATGAAGGACGACGGACTCGACTTCTCGTTCTCGGGGCTGAAGACCTCGGTCATGAACTACGTCCGCAAGCACCCTGACGTCGGCGATGCAGACGTGTCCGCGTCGTTCCAGATGGCGGTCGTCGACGTGCTCGTCCACAAGGCGCGCAAGGCAGCCAAACAGGTCGGAGCAACAGGGATCGTGCTCGGCGGCGGTGTGGCGGCGAACTCGGTCTTGCGCGAAGAGATCCTCACGGCCTGTCAGGTGGACGGAATCCAAGGGTTCCTGCCCAGCCGGGCCATGTGTACGGACAATGCCGCCATGATCGCTGCTGCTGGTTGGCATCGTTTGAAGTCCGATGGGCCGACTCCGCTCGATGTCGGTGCCACGCCGAACCTGAAGCTGCCGCTGATCGACTGAGCTCGCGCCGTTCGTGTCGGACGAAGAACCGTGTCGATTGGAACCTCGAACCGCTGAGCGCGTGGAACACTCTTGCCATGTCGAACGACGAGGGTGCCGAGACCCAGCCGCCGGTACCCGGCCCCGGGGACCCGACGCCTGAGCAGGGTCTTGCCGCACTCGCCGTTCCTCCGCCGGAGGGACAGCCTCCCCGCCAGGCGGAGGTTCCGCCCGCTGGCGTGCCGATCGATGCCACACAGGTGATTCCGGTTGTGGCGAGCCTGCCGAATCTGGCGCCCACACCACCTGGCTCTCCGGTCGACCCCAACGTCGTGACGACCGTGCCGCTGGGGGACGAGCGGCCGGTGGGGCGGGGGCGCAACCTCGCGGTCATCGCAGCGTTCGCAGTCATCGTGCTCGCAATCGGCGGGGTCATTGCGCTGTTCGTGGTCGGGAGCGAGGGCGACGAAGACGCGGACGGTGCCCTCGTGGAAGCAACGAACGATCCGGTGTCGCTCGTCGTGGTGCGCGAATCGTCCACGGGTCAAGCGCTCGACACGTCGATCAGCACCAACGTGGTGTCGACGGCGATCGATCCAATGTCGTACGCATGGGTCGTGCCGATCGAGGCAGTTCCGGGTGAAGCAGCGGTTCGCCCCACCGACGGCATCGGGCGCGTGGAGTTCCGATGGTCACCGGCGATCGATTCGGACCTCGCGACCTGGATGACGACGATCGAACTCGCAGAGTTCGTCGCTCCGGAAGGGGCGTTTGCGGTGGAGTCCGTGTCGGGTGAGTGTGTCCTCGAACGTGGCGCCCGTTCCGAGCAGTTGGTGCTCGAAGGCGTCGTGCGTGCTGACACGGTGAACGATTCGCTCACCGGTATCGGGAACTACACGTTCCCGGGCGTGCGATTCGTGGCGGGCGATCGGATCCTCTGCACCCTGACGAACGTCACCAGCGGCACGCCGCCGCCAGCGGTCGACACCACGACGACTCCCGAGCCGGCCACCACGGTCGTGGAGTCAACGACCACCGTGATCGACACCACGACGATTCCCGAGACGACCACGACCACGACCGAACCCGAGGCCACCACGACCTCCTCGACGACCACCAGCACGAGCACCACGACAACGACGACCACGACGACGACGACCACGACCACGACGGCGCCACCCACGGCGGCGGCGCTCGGGCAGTTCCTGCGTGGGCAGAACGATCTGACCGACGCAGCCGCGCTGCTCGAGCAGAGTGGCGTGCTCGGCGAACTCGAAGCTGCTGGTGATCCGTTCACGATCTTCGTGCCGACCAACGATGCGCTCGAAGCGCTGCGCAACGGTGCCGATGCGCCTGACCTGGACGATGACGCTGTCGTGCGGGCGTTGTTCGGAGCGCACGTTGCTGGCGGCCGACTCGACAGCACTGCGGTGCGCAACGCAGCGTTGATCGGCGTGAACAACGGTGGTCCCCAGCCGGTGGGGAGCTCGGGCAACACGTTGACGGTCGGTGGTGTCGAAGTGATTCGTCTCGACAACTCGGTCGATGCCGGCATCGTGCACGTGCTCGACGGCGTGTTACCCGTGCAGCCATGACCGCCACCATCTTTGCCGTCGTCGACACGGGGACCACGGTCGATACCGAGGGTCGCTCGTGGCCCACTGCAGTGATCGATGCAACGGGTCACCCAGAGATCAGCGACCTTGCCCGGGTCCATGCCATCGATGGGATCGGCGACATTGCCACCGAAGCGGCACTCCTCGACGTCGACGCACGGGACACCAGCGGGGTCACTCACATGCTTGCGCTGGCAGTGATCATCACCGTTCCGGTGCAGGCTGCCTTCGTGGTGGCGTTCGCACTCCCGGCGCAGCGCCCGGTCCTCGATGACGCGGCCGAGGCGGGGCACCTCGTCATCGCCACGACCAACCCTGATCTCGCAGGCGATGAGCACCCGCTGTGGTTGGCAATCGACCTGGATCCCACGCTCCTGGCCGACGTGCTTCCCAGCTGACCGACCGGCATCCGGAACTCATGATTCCTCGTTACCGTTGACGACTCAAATGACCTTCATGATCGGACCTCACGGCCTGTCGGCCCCGGTGGTGCTCGCCCCCATGGCGGGTGTCACGAACGCGCCGTTTCGCGAGCTGTGTCGACAGTTCGCTCCGGGCCTCGTCTACGTGAACGAGATGGCCATGGCCACCCCGGTCGTCCACAAGAACGCCAAGACCGAGCGCATGATCAGCTTTGGTCCAGACGAGCAACCCCGCAGTCAGCAGCTGTACGGCTCGGACCCGGACATCATGGGCAAGGCAGTCCACATCCTGTGTGATGCCGGTCGAGTCGACCACATCGACATCAACTTCGGGTGCCCGGCCGCCAAGGTCACCCGGCAGGGTGGGGGAGCAGCGGTCCCGGCCAAACCCGAACTGCTTCGAGCGATCGTGCGCGCCGCGGTCAGGAGCGCTGAGCCGTATGGCGTTCCCGTCACCACCAAGTTCAGGATGGGCCTGTTCGATGACTGGTTGATGCATCAGCGCACCGGGCTGATCTGTGCCGAAGAGGGTGCCGCTGCGATTGCATTGCACGCACGCACCGTCGAGCAGCACTACTCGGGTGAAGCCCGGTGGGAAGCCATTGCGGAATTGAAAGACGCGGTCGGCACGATTCCGGTGCTCGGCAACGGGGACATCTGGGAAGCACACGATGCGGTGCGGATGATGGACGAGACCGGTTGTGACGGGGTGGTCATCGGTCGCGGGTGTCTCGGTCGTCCATGGCTGTTCGGCGACCTCATCGAAGTACTCCAGGGTCGTCCGGCGCCCGCGAGCCGCACGCTCGGCCAGGTGTGTGAGGTGATGGCACAGCACGCCAAGCTGCTTGCAGTGCACATGGGTGAAGATCACGCCATGCGGGACTTCCGCAAGCATTCAGGGTGGTACATGAGTGGGTACCCGGTGGGCCCCGAGGTGCGCCGACGGTTCGCACTGTGCGCGTCGCTCGCCGAACTCGACGACATCATGGCCACGCTCGATCCGGCCGCTGTGATCGTGGAGGGCGGTGAACGCATCAAGCGCGGTCACACAAACGGTCCCATCAAGGTCGCGATGCCCGAAGGCTGGCTCGATGATCAACGGCGTGCCGAGCTCGACTCCGATACCAGCGTCCCCGATGACGGCGACGTGATGGCGCTGTCGGGCGGCTGAGCCACCTCGATGATCCAGGTTGGTACGGAGTCGATCGAACCTGGGATCCATGTGGTGATCTGGTTGCGCCAGGCGGTCGGTCAACCTCCGCGACACCGCGACGAATTCTCGCCGGCTGAGCGTCTCGTGCCGGCGCTACGAGCAGCGAGCGCCGAGGATCGTGATCTTGCGACACGCAGCCTGTTCGACGCGCTGGAGGAGTCCGACGACACCTTTCGAATGCACATTCTGTACTCGTTGCATGGGTTCACCACCGAGGCACTGGTCGATCGCTATCTCGATCTGCTCCCACCGAGCCCGGCGCGTTGGCTGATCACCCCACGCAATTCAACGGACGCGGCGGTGCCGGAGTTGGTGTTCCGTACAATCGAGAGTGGAGCGGGTGGCGACGAGCGACTGAAGGCCGGAATGCTCGCGTTGGGCAATCGTGTGCTGTCTCACGAACGATTGCTGAGCTACTGCGTCACGAACTACCCGCATGGCGAAGGGATCGACATGATCCGCCGTCACCTGGAAGCAGGCGAGCAGCTCGACGAAGCCAACGCACAGCGCCTCGGTATGCGCTTTGCTCGCGATGCTCCCGAATACCTCGATGAGCTGGCCACTCGTCTGCGGCAGTACCCGCGTGCGGTGCGAGTCAGGTTCGTCGAGGGTGTGAGTCGGCACGTGCCAGACGATCGACGCGTTGCGCTCTCGACGGCGCTCTGTCTGTGAGTTCTCGGACCCGGTCTCCCGGTTGGTGACTCACGCCCGTTCGGCTCCGCACTGGGCCGCCGAGTCTGGGTGAGCGCTGGGCCGGAGTCTTCAGAGCGATGGCTCACATTTGCTGGGTGGATCGTGGAGCTACGGTGATCCGTCGATGATCGTGCTGCCCTCAGATCGAACGTTCGTGCTTGCGTCGGGTTCGCCTCGTCGTCGACAGCTGCTGAACGGGGCCGGCCTCACGTTCGCCGTTCGTGCGGCGGACATCGATGAGACGCCGTTGGACGATGAACTTCCGACCGCGTACGTGCGGCGGCTGTCGATCGAGAAGGCAGCGGCGTCGGCAGGCTCGCTCTTGTCTTCGTCGGCTGAGGTGATCCTTGCAGCGGACACCACCGTGGAGATCGAAGGGCTGATCCTCGAAAAGCCTCGAGATGATGACGAGGCATACGGCATGCTCCGGCGCCTGTCGGGTCGTGCGCATCAGGTTCACACGGGAGTCACGGTTTCGGTCGCAAGCGGAGGAGCGCGCCGGTCGTCGACGATTCTCGTCACCACCGAGGTCAGCTTCGTTGCGCTCACCGATGACATGATCGATTGGTACCTCGCTACGGGCGAGGCCAACGACAAGGCCGGCGCCTACGGAATCCAGGGGGCGGCCGCTGCATTCGTCCGCAGCGTCGACGGCAGCGTCACCAACGTGATCGGCCTTCCGCTCGCCGAGACGCTCGAACTCCTGCGCGAATCGCTCGCAGCTGCATCCGATTGATCGGCACGCCTGGCGCACCGTTCGGTCAGCGAGAGTGAGCGACTAGCACGAATTCGCGGCCGGGCCGGTCGGCAGCGTCGCGCACATCGTCGACGTCGAATCCGGTCGAGGTGAGTGACGCTCGGAGCTCGTCGAGTGATCTGAAGCGCAGCGTCGAGTCTGATGTGACGACGTCGTTGGACTCGTCGGCGAGGAATCGATAGTGCTGTCGAAACGACACGAGCGGATCGGAGACGTCGAGCAGCGAGAGCCAGGTCTCCACCGGGCCGACGGTCGTCTGAACCGTTTCGGGGTGATCGGTCGAGTCCCAGTCCTCCCAGGCCCGTCGGGCAGGGTCTCGGGTCTCGAACACGAACACGCCACGGGGTCGGAGTGCTCGATGTACTTGCGACAGCGTCGCCAGCCAGTCGGAGTCGTCGAGAAAGACCTGTGCCACGTTGCCGGTCATGACGGCGAGGTCGAACGACGCGTCCAGACCGAGGCCCCGCATGGCAGCGCCGTCACCATGAATCCATCGCACCCCGTCCGCCCCGGCCTTTGAGCGCGCCACGTCGATCGATGCTGCGGCCGGATCGAGTCCCGTGACCTCGAATCCGTCGAGTGAAAGTCGACACGCGAGCGAGCCGGTCCCGCACCCGATGTCGAGAATCGAACACGCTCCGAACTCGCTTGCCATGGCGACATACGGGTCGAGGTCGCTGCGGTCGCTGTCAACGTCGTCGTAGATCACCGCCAGACGCGGATCGGCGAAGATCGGGTCCGGGGCCTCCACGCCTTCGACGTTAGTGCTCGAACACGTTGGGTTCTCGGTGCGTTTGGTGGCGGATCCCGCAACTGTCTGCACCGAGAACCGGGCGGCAAGCGGCTGCAAGTCGCAACGAATGAGAAACGGGGAAGAACCGAATCGAAACGATCGACGTTTTCGGGAAGGACTGCGCTCGTGAGCCGTTGAATCTCATCATGAACGTGATTCGCAACATCGCAGGGGCCGTGGCCCGCAACTGGAAGATCTCCGTGCCAGCCGCCGGCGTGGTCCTGGCAGGCCTCGCATGGCTTGCATTCGGATTCTTCGGCGTCCACACCGCATTCATCGACGACGAGGTGGCCGAAGCCCTGCCAGAGTTCGATATTCCGGCCGAACCGGTCGCGGTCGAGGAGCCGGTGGCGGTCGAGTCGGACACGGCAGATGCAGCGGCGCCCGAAGCTGCCGAGGTGGTCGACGAAGTGACCAGTGACGCAGACGAGAGAGCCGCTGACGCCGTCGAGCAGACAGCCGGCGAGGCAGCCGCAGACGAGCCCGTTGCCGAAGCAGTCGAGGAACCCGTCGTTGTCGAGGAGCCTGTGGTGGCAGAGATCGTGGTCGAAGCCTCGGGCTCCTTTGCTGGCACCAGCCGCTATGACGTGTCGGGCGAGGCTGTGGTGCTCGGCAACGGCACCGGTCAGCGGTTCTTGCGGTTCGAGGACTTCGCATCCAGCAATGGTCCCGACCTCAACGTGTACCTCTTCAACCCCGACGATCCGAGCGACTTCATCGACCTCGGTGACCTCAAAGGCAACATCGGCGAACAGAACTACGAGATCGCTGCGGACGTCGATCTCGAGCGCTACAGCGAAGTGTCGATCTGGTGCGTTCGCTTCAGCACCGGCTTCGGCAGCGCCAACCTCACCACCGCCTGACGCACGCAGATCACTCTCCCCCTGTTCTGGGCGGCATTCGTTCCGGCTTCCGGTTCGGGTGCCGCCCAGAACGACGTTCGGGCACCGTTGGGTGGTGACCTGAAATTTCCGATTAGCACTCGTCGATGTCGGTTGCTAATCGCCGACGCGACCATTTATCATTGGCACTCGGTTTGGGAGACTGCCAACGGGTGGCTCACAGCCGGAAACCAATCAAGACACACCAATAGTGACGTGCCAATGGAGGCAACACACATGAATCTGAAGCCACTCGATGACCGCATCGTTGTCCGGCCCGCAGAGGCCGAGACGCAGACCGCTTCCGGTCTCGTCATCCCTGACTCCGCCAAGGAAAAGCCCCAGCAGGGCGAAGTCCTCGCAGTTGGCCCGGGCAAGCGCTCGGACAGCACCGGCGACCTGATCGAAGTCGGCATCGCCGTCGGCGACACCGTCCTGTACTCGAAGTACGGCGGCACCGAGGTCAGCAACGACGGCGAAGACCTCTTGGTCCTCAACAGCCGTGACGTGCTCGCCATCGTCGGCTGAGCAATCCCTCTCGCTGACAACCCAACACAAAGATCGCTAGGAGAAAACACAACATGGCAAAGATTCTGAAGTTCGACGACGAGGCGCGCCGCGCACTCGAAGCAGGCGTCAACAAGCTCGCCAACGCCGTCAAGGTCACGATTGGTCCAAAGGGCCGCAACGTCGTGCTCGACAAGAAGTTCGGCGCACCGACCATCACCAACGACGGTGTGTCGATCGCCAAGGAGATCGAGCTCGACGACGTGTTCGAGAACATGGGCGCCCAGCTCGTGAAGGAAGTCGCCACCAAGACCGACGACATCGCCGGTGACGGAACCACCACCGCCACCGTGCTCGCACAGGCAATGGTCAACGCAGGCATGAAGAACGTCGCTGCCGGCGCCAACCCGATGGAGATCAAGCGCGGCATCGAGAAGGCCGTCGCCGCCGCTGTGGATTCCATCCAGAGCCAGTCCAAGGAAGTCGACGACAAGAGCGATATCGCTTCGGTCGCCACCATTTCCGCAGCTGACGAGTCGGTCGGCCAGGTCATCGCCGACGCCATCGACAAGGTCGGCAAGGACGGCGTGGTCACGGTCGAGGAGTCGAACACGTTCGGCACCGAGCTCGACTTCACCGAAGGCATGCAGTTCGACAAGGGCTACCTGTCGCCGTACTTCGTCACCGACACCGAGCGCCAGGAAGTCGTCCTCGACGACGCCTACATCCTCCTGCACAGCGCCAAGATCAGCACCGTCCAGACGATGCTCCCGACCCTCGAAGCAGTGATGCAGACCGGCAAGCCGCTCGTCATCATCGCCGAGGACATCGACGGCGAAGCACTCGCCACCCTCGTGGTGAACAAGATCCGTGGCACGTTCAACGCAGCGGCCGTCAAGGCCCCTGGCTTCGGCGACCGTCGCAAGGCAATGCTCCAGGACATGGCCGTCCTCACCGGTGGCCAGGTCATCAGCGAAGAAGTCGGCCTCAAGCTCGACTCCGTCACGCTCGACCTGCTCGGCACTGCCAAGCGCGTCGTGATCACCAAGGACAACACGACCATCGTTGATGGCGGCGGCGAGAGCTCCGACATCGAAGGTCGCGTCAACCAGATCAAGGCTGAGATCGAGAACACCGACTCCGACTGGGATCGTGAGAAGCTCCAGGAGCGTCTCGCGAAGCTGGCCGGCGGCGTTGCGCTGATCAAGGTCGGCGCTGCCACGGAAGTGGAGCTCAAGGAGAAGAAGCACCGCATCGAAGACGCAGTGTCGTCGGTTCGCGCAGCCATCGAGGAAGGCGTGGTCGCCGGTGGCGGCGCTGCGCTCATCCGGGCACGCACCGCTGTGGAGTCCGTCGTCGAGTCGCTGGAAGGCGATGAGAAGACCGGCGCCAAGACCGTGTGGACCGCACTCGTTGCTCCTGGCCTGAACATCGCCAACAACGCTGGCCTCGAAGGCTCCGTCGTGGTCCGCGAAGTCGAAGCCGCGAGCGGCTCGATGGGCATGAACGCCGCAACCGGCGAGATGATGGACCTGCTCGCTGCAGGCATCATCGACCCGGCCAAGGTCACTCGTGCGGGTCTGCAGAACGCAGCCTCGATCGCAGCCATGGTGCTCACCACCGAGTGCCTCGTTGCCGATGAGCCCGAAGAGGGCGGCGACGCCATGGGCGGCATGCCCGGCGGCATGGGCGGCATGGGCGGCATGATGTGATTCCGCTGCCGGGCCCGCTGGGGCTCGGCGCCGGCTGACACGTCAGCTCAATTGAACACGAACGAGCGGATCGGTTTGCGCCGGTCCGCTCGTTGCGTTTTCCGCTCCGCCGCGGCGAACCACGGATCCTGCAGCCCGGTTCAAGAGTCCGTAGTGAGTCGGAGTTTCTTTGATCGCGATGACGCTTCAACGCCCGAACGTCGTTCCCGGGCGCGTTCACGGTGGCCTCGTCCGAGGCGATCGGTGTCGGTACCCTTCGGCCCATGGCAGGGGAGTCGAACCGGGCGATGCGACCGTTCTGGATGCACCAGATCGTGGAGTACATCATCGGTGCGTCGTTCGTGTCCACCGCAGTTGCCAGTTCGACGCCGGTGGTGCCCGTTGTTCTCGGTGGCGTCATCTTGGTGAACACGGCAGTGGCAATCGGCCCCGCTGGCGCATTCCGTTTGGTGCACCGTCAGGTGCACCGGGTGCTCGATGTGGTCATCATGGCGCTGGTCGTGGTGGCCTCGGTGCAGCCCTTCGTCGAGGTGCAGAACGGCACACGTTTGTTGATGCTCGCCCTCACGTTGGTGATGGCGTTCGTGTGGTGGAACAGTGATTTCGCGACACGTGATGAACGCAAACAGCGGCGCGGGTCGTCCTCGTCCAAGCCGTCCTCGTCCAAGTCGTCCTCGGCCAAACGCGCCGGGCAGGCAGCTGCAGCTCGCACGGACAGCGAAGAACTCGGCAAGGCCGCCGGGCGGTCGGCGGCAGGAACGTTTCTTGCCGCCAAGCGGCTCAAGAAGGCAATGGTCGACGACCGTCGCAGCGCCCGCCATGACGATGGCTCATCAGCGACGTGAGCGTTGAACGCAAAGCGGTTCAGCGTCGACCGGGTGGTCGCCAGGTGGTGCCGCGACCGACGAACTTCGTCGAAGAGTTCGATCCGCCGTGGCCGAAGCAGATCACATCGGATGCACGAGAGTTGGTTCGACCGGTCAACGCAACGAGTGCACCGCTGATTCCTACGTTCCCAGACGCTCGTCACTCGGCGGTACTGCTCGTGCTCGCCGACGGACCGAACGGTGCCGAGGTGTTGCTCACCCGACGCTCCATGCAGATGCGGAGCCACAAAGGTGAGATGAGCTTTCCTGGCGGACGTTGCGATCCGGGCGAGTCGCCGATGCAAACGGCGCTCCGAGAGGCCCACGAAGAGATCGGCCTCGATCCATCCGGCCCAACGGTCGTCGGCGAACTCGCCCACATCTCGACGATCGTGTCGAAGAGCTACATCGTGCCGGTGGTCGCCACGCTCGACGAGCGAATCGACCTCACGCCTCAAACGATGGAGGCCGACAGAGTGATGTGGGTTCCGGTTGCCGATCTCACTCGCCCGGGCACGTATCACCGTGAGCGATGGGGGCTTGCGCCGCTCGATCGGCCGCTGCACTTCTTTCAACTCGATGACGAGACCGTGTGGGGTGCTACCGCTCACATGCTCGTGGACCTGTTCACGCTCGTTCGCTGACGCCGTCTGACGGTCAGCTGACGCTCGTCGTGTTGGGTGAACGACATGCGAATCTCACGACGGATGACCCGAATGCGAATGAGCGGTGCAGCCGCCGCTGTGGCGTTGTGTGCCACAGCGTTGGTCGCCACCGCGTCAGGGCCGACCATCCTCGGGCTGCCCGGTGCTGCTGAATCCACCGTGGTGACCGTTGAACCTGCACGAGTGCTCGACACACGGTTCGCGGTCGGTCTGTCAGGTGACTTCGAGAGCGGGGTGTCGCGCAAGCTGACCATCACCGGCCCGGTGGTCACTCGTGACGGTGCGGTCAATGTCGCCAAGACGGTGATCCCTGCGGGCGCTACCGGCGCCATCATGAACGTCACGAGTTTCAACCCCACGGGCAGGGGCTTCATTTCTGTTCGGCCCGGCGACACCAGCGGTGTTCCATCCACGTCGAGCCTGAACGTGTCACCTGGCCAGGTTGTGCCGAACTCGGTCACGGTCGCCATCCCGACGATCGGCCCGAACGCCGGGCAGGTCGACATCACGTATGTGTCGGGGTCGTCAGAAACGAGCGGGATCATCATCGACATCGTCGGGTACACCACCAGCGCCGGACTCATCGATCTCACCACACGGGTGCAAGCGCTCGAATCGGCAGGTGCCGGAACCGTGGGCGCAACAGGACCAGTGGGGCCGCAGGGTCCCACCGGCCCGGAGGGACCACAAGGGCCTCAAGGTGCTGCTGGTGCGCAGGGTGCAACCGGTGGGCAGGGCCCAGCGGGAGCCGATGGGGCAACGGGAGCGCAGGGCCCAGCGGGAGCCGACGGTGACGACCTCTACGAGCGCATCATCGTCGTGAACGGTGACGGCACGCCCTCGGCGAACGGCACCGCGCTCGCCGCGGCATTGGCGATCGTCACGAGCGCCAATCCAACCGTTGCAGCCCCGTGGATGATCTTTCTCGAGCCGGGTACGTTCGAGCTCAGCAGTTATGGCGACGTTCCGGGCAACACGACCATCGCTGGCTCCGGAATGTTCGCCACGGTCGTGCGGGGAACCTCGACGGCGACCGTGTTCAGCCAGAGCGGCGGCGACCAGACATTTCGCGATCTGACGATCGACAAGGACGAGAGCGGGCTCAGCATCAATTTCTCAGATGATGTGCTCACCCTCGATCGTGTCCGTGTCACCAGCAGTGTGGCAACGGGGAGCACGGGCTCGATGGTGAATGTGACGGATGCCGTTGCCGTGAACGTCGTCGATTCGGTGTTCGACACCGTCCGCCAGGGACATCTTCGACTGAATGGTGACACCACTGCGTTCGTCACCGGTTCGACGTTCTCCAATCCGACATCGGTCGCGTCGGGGGTCGACAGCATCCGAATGACCGGTAACGCCCGGCTCGAGGTGACGCATTCGACTTTCTCGATGTTCAACAACGCGGTTGGTATGACCCGCGGTGACAGGGCCGTGATCTCGCACACGAACATCGATGGTCAGAACACTGCGATCACGATCAACGTGGCCAACAACACCACCAACACGAACGATGTCGAGCTGACCATCACGCATTCCGACATCGCTGACCCGATCAGTGCAGGGGGCTCTGCTGTTGGAGTGCAGCGAAGTCTCATCGTCGAGCACTCCTCGATCGGCTCGATCTCCAACACTCCGGATGTGGCGACGTATATCCACACGCACCTCGACAGCGGATCGTTCCCAGGCACAACCAAGACGTGCGTGCAATCGTCGACCGGCACCACCGAGGTCGGCGCAGCTTGTACGTGAAGGTCGGTCTGGGCGTTCGGCGGATCAGGAGGAGAGTTCGAGCGCCACACCGGTCACCGGTTGGTCGGTGAGGAACCCGGCCACGTCAGCAATCACGTGGGTTGTTGTCGACGATGCGACACACACCGTGCCTTGAGCGGACAGCTTGACGGTGGTGAGGTTCGCAACGTTGCGATCGGATCGAACGTTCAGGTTCGATGCAGTCGGCTGTTGCTCATCACACGGCCACACCGTGATGAAACCCCGGCTCGATGACTGAGCTGCGGTGACGTTCATCACCACGGCCACCGCATCATCTGGCACCGATGACCCCGCCCCCACATCGAGTTGGATCACGCCGGAACTGCTGAGGCGGCCGGTGCGCTCGACACCGGTTGCGTCGCGCGTGTCCAGCACGCGCGTCGGGGGCAATGCCTGCAACCCAGCCGCTTCATCCAGGCCGTACCACGCGGCGAGGTCCGCGATCAGGTGCGCTGGCTGCGATGCATAGAGACACACGGTGCCGGCTGCGGAAAGGGCGCTGGTGACGAGGTTTGGGCTGGCTTGGCCGGCTCGGAAGTTGAGGTTGGACGCAGTGGGCCGCGGCTCGTCGCATGGGTACACGGTGACGAAACCGTTGGTGTCCGAGCCGGTGGCGGTGATGTTCAGCGTCGCAGCTCCTGCGTCGACATCGATGTCCCCGCCGGTCACCTGGAGTTCGATCTCGTTGCCGCCACCGAGACGCCCGCTGGTGGCGATTCCGATCGCGTTGCGGGTGTCGAGGACTCGCGTCGGGTTGATGGGGACAGCACCGAGTCCGCCGTCGGCCTCGAACGTAGCGTTCACGTCGACGAGGACATGGACGTCTCGGCTTGCCGAGATGCACACGCTGCTGTTGGAACTGAGTGGTGTCACGACCAGGTTGGGGGTCGCAGCCCGGGGCGTGAAGTTGATGTTCGAGGCGGTGGGTCGATCTGGCGCGCACGGCCACACCGTCATGAAACCGTTCGCATCGGCGCCGACTGCGGTGACGTTCATGCTGACTGCGGTGGTGATTGGTCCGGTCAGGTCATCGAGTGCCAGTTCGAGCACGGCATCTGCATCGAGTCGGGCGGTGCCGTTGCGGCCGATTCCGAATCGAGTGTCCAGCACCCTGAGCGGGTTGATCGGGAGCAGACTGGGAGCGGGAACAGCGGCATCCACGAAGCTCCATCGCGGCGGTAACGCGTCGTTGTCGGGTCCATCGAGACGCAGTTCGCCTGCGAGCGTCGTGCGCACCGTGGCGGCGCCGGACGCGAAGATGCAGAGGTCTTCACCCGGATCGACGGTGAACATCGCAATGTTTGCGGCCCTGTTGCGCTCGTAGGAGACGTCAGGGGTCAGCGGCCGAGGGCTGTCACAGCCATACGCCGACAGGAAACCGTCGGCTCCGACTTCGAGGATCTCGAGCCCGAGCACCGCTGCGGTTGCGTTGGCCGAGAGATCCGGTGGCCGAGCGAGTCGCAACGTGTCGCCGGTTGCGATCCGCTCCGTCGAGAGCACGACGGGAAGCGGGAGGCTGACGTATTGCTCGTCGGACGTGTTGGAGACGGCCGCGACGTCGCCTCCGATCTCGACGATCACGTCGACCGGCGTCGTGGACGTGAGACACGTGTCGTCCGATGTCGCGATCTTCGTGAACTGGACCGAATTGGCTGGGTCGAGCCGCAGTGTGCTGCGGTCCGTGGGGACCGGATCGTCACACGGGTGCAGGGTGGCGAAGCCGGCGGTATCCGGGTTGAGCACCCAGACCTGCAGCAGCCCGCTCCCCACCGAAATCTCGGTGACCTTGCCGGACCCCCGAGTGTCCAACTGTTTCACCGGATTGGAGAGCCGATCGATTCGACCACCTGGGGCTGCAGCCACCGACGTGGCAGCCAGGGCGAGGCTGACGACTGCCGCGGAGAGTGCGGTGATCGAACGCGGACGCATCGGTTCGACGTTAGGACAACAGCCACACGTTCGTCCTGGCGCGGCCCAGGTGATTCGAATGTACGCAATGGTGTCGCAGCGAGTGTCGAACCGGTTGGCTCGACACTCGCTGCACAACGGCCCTCCCGTTTCACCTGTGCGGCTGCGTGCGCCTCATGATTCGAATGTACGGGTCGGGGCGGTTGGTGTCTTGCGTAGTCGACTACGTAGAAGGCCCGGACCCGGCACGAACAAGCCGTCGTCAGGCAGGTGGGAGGGTACGTTTGCCCGGTGGGTGTTGAGATCGTCGGCCGGACCGAGCTGATCGACGCCGTTCGCATCGCAGTCGCTGACGCTCATTGTGCGGGCGTTCTCTTGGTCGGCGAGGCGGGAATCGGGAAGAGCTTTCTTGCCGAGCACGTCGTTGATGTAGCCGCGTCCGTTTCGATCCCGATCCGACGGCTGTACGCCGGAACGCACAGTGGCGATCACGCGCTGGGGCTGCTCACAGCCGGCTTCGAAGCGGATTCGACGTTCAGTGCGGTTGCTCCCACCGTGTCGATCAAACGGGCTCTCGAAGCGGACGGTGTGGCGTCGATCGTCCTCGTCGATGACGTCGACGCACTCGACGACGTCAGTGCATCGATCCTGTGCGAAGTCGCCGAGTCCAGCCTGACCACCGTCATTGCCACCATGCGATCAGGAGCGACGCTTCCCGCATCATTCGCCGCTGCACTCACCACGGGTGCGATCGTGCAGATCTCGTGTCCACCGCTCGATGCGCAGACCTCGGCCCGGCTCGCCGAACGCGTGGTGGGTCGAGTGCTCACGACGTCGACGCGTCGCCGGGTCCACGACATCACCCAGGGCAACCCGCTCTACATCAGGGAGTTGATGACCGCTGCGGTCGAGAGTGGAGCACTGCAGCTCACGCCGCACGGCACCGAATTGACCGATGTTCCGGCAGGCGAGGCACGCCTCTCCGGACTCCTGCAACGGCGTCTCGACACGCTTGCTCCAAACGAACGGGCTGCGCTTCGTCGCATCGCCGGCGCAGGACGATCGAGCCACGGCGAGCTCGCGCCCTTCGTCGACGAAGCAACGATTCGACAGTTGGAGGAGCGCAGGCTCGTCGCCACCACGTTGGACGCACGGCGACTCATGGTGACCACCGCTCATCCGCTCCACGCCGAGATCTTGAGATCGGCTGAGACACCGCTCGGGCTCCGGCAGATCAGATCTGAGATCGCCGAGTGCGTTCGGGGTCTGGGCATGCGCAGGATCGACGATCGGTTTCGGCTTGCGGTGTGGTCGCTCGACGGAATCTGCGAAGTCGATGCGGCGACACTGGCCGAGGCAACAGGGTTGGCGCTGGCATCGGGCGACACCGATCGAGGCGTGCAGCTTGCCAAGGCAGCGTTTGCTGCGGAGGGCTCAGCCGACAACGCTCGAGTGCTCGGCTATCTCCTGTATCGCGTGGGAGATTTCGAAGGACTCAAGGACCACCTGCAGCCGTGGAGGGCGATCTCGGACGACGTGAAGCATCGAGTGGCTGTCGCTGCGATTTCGATCACCGCCTGGTTCTGGCAGGGTGGCGACGTCGGGCCGCTGAACGAGGTGGTCGCCAACCTCGAACAGTGGGAGCCCGGTCCAGATCGCGATCACCTGCAGGCGGTTGCAGCGGCGACGCTGATCACACACGGTCGGATCGACGAGGCGGTCGCGCTCGCCGAAGCGCTCGGTGACCTCCCGCCGGGTGTCACGGCGGTGCGCAACGCAGTGACGCTCGGCCACGGATGGCGGTCCCAAGGACGTCCGCTCGCAGCTGCTGCTCTGGTAGCGGCGTCACTCGACTTCTACCGAGCGTTCGGCCCCGACGTCGCAGCGCCATCCGATGCAGTGATGGCAGGCGTGCGCATCCAAGCGCTCGCCGATGCCGGGGAGTTCGCCGAAGTCGACCGGTGTGTTGCCGCAGGCTCGGACGCATGGCGCGACGCAGGTGACTCGTCCAACGCGGCGCTGGCGCACCTTGCTCACGGATGGTCCTGGTATCTCCGCGGCAATTTCGAGCGGTCAGCACAGTTGGCCACCGATGCAATCGTGGGATTCGAACACGATCACCAACCAGGCATGGTGCGGTGGGGGCTCATTGCGTTGGCGTTGAGTCATGCGCAGTCACCCGACTCGACACGAGCCGAGCAGGTCATTGCTGATCTCGACTCGCGACCTGCCCATCCGGCAGGCATCTTCGATGCGTACCTCGACCGGGCACGCGGCTGGGTTGCCCACCGTCGCGGGTTCACCGACCGGAGCCGACGGCATTTCGTCGACGCCATCGAGCGGGCGAGCGAAGCAGGAAACCTCATCGCCGCAGTCGGTGCCGTACATGATCTCGCTCGCACCGGTTCGGCTTCGGTTGCTGCCGAGCACCTGGCGTGCCTGCACGTGGATGCCTTCGAAGGGCGGTATCCAATCGCGCAGATCGCTCATGTTCGAGCCGTTCGTGACGACGATCTCGCAGCGCTGGAGGCAGTGGTGACCGAGTTCGATCGCCTGGGTGCGGCTCACCTCGCGGCGGACGGTGCCGTCGCAATCGCAATGAGTTCGTCATCGACCCCGAGACAGATGAAGAAGTGGCTGCAGGTCGCTGCCGACTACGCCGGTCGAGGCCAGGTGAGCGTCGACGCGCTGGCCGCAGGAGCATCGCTCACGCCGCGCGAACGAGAGATCGCAGCATTGGTGGTGCAAGGGCTGACGAGTCGGGAAGCGGCCGAACGTCTTGGCATCTCGCGACGTACGGTCGAGACGCACCTGTCGAACGCCTACGCCAAGTTGGGCGTCAACGATCGAATCGGGCTGATCGAAGCAGTCGGCGGTGTCGGAGCCGGCAGCGGCTGACGCCGTTGCCGGTCAGGCGCCCCAGCCGCCCGAGAAGTCGAAGAACTGGCCGGTCTGGAAGCGGTTGTCACCGTCGAGGAGCGGTGCGGTGACGTGAGCAAGTTCGTCCATGGTTCCCAATCGACGCATTGGAGTCTGCGACTCGATCCGCTTGCGTCGTTCTGGATCGTCCGCGCCACTCGCCTTGATGAAACCCGGGAAGTCCATGAAGTTGGTACCCACCGCATTGACCTGAACGCCGTCACGAGCATGTTCGAGGCCGACGGCGCGAACGATCCCGTTGGCTCCTGCACGAGTGCCGCCATAGATCGACGTCATCGGCTCGGGGCGACCGCCAGTCGCTGACGTGAACACGACGATCTGGCCTGAGCCCGCCTCGACCATCGACGGCAACGTCGCCTGCAGCGCATGGAACACCATGTCGAGGTTCGTCAGTTTGATCTGTTCCCACTGCTTGGGGGTCATGTCGAGGAACTTTCCGACGATGATCAGCCCGGTGACGAAGCACGCGGAGTCAAGTCGCCCGAAACGATCGAGTGCGGCTTGGACGAGCGCCTGATTTCCCTCGGCCGTGGTGAGGTTTGCATCGGTCACGGTGTGCACGGCGGCGCCGCGTGCTTCGAGGTCCGGCACCTGATCCGCGAACGACTCCTCGATACCGACCATTCCCCCCGTGTCGGCGGTGCCCTGGAGCACGAGGTCGTAGCCGCGGTCAGCGAGGGTTCGTGCGAGCGCCGGGCCGACGTAGCCGGTGGCCATGGTGAGCAGTGCAACGGGGCGGGTCATGAGGTGAATCGTCGCAGACGAGGTGACCGCGGAAGCTCATCGGATCGGCGACTTCCACTTCGCGACGCGAGGATGATCGGGTCGCGGGGTGCACGCGATGTCACCACGGCGGGTCGGCGGAGACGGTCAGTCGGTGCGAGACACCCGATGATCGGGCGGAGGGGAGGAGTCGGAGGAGTCGGCGGTGTCGGTGACGGAGCGGTTGGCGCGAACGCCTCGACTGACGCGCCAGAAGATGACACCGAGTCCGATCGCCAGTGCGAGAAACACGAGCGCCTGGCCGAGCCCGCCACGCGACTCGCTTCCGCACCCGGGGCGTTCCACCAGTCCAATGCAGTCGCTCAGGTTGTTGTTCTCGGGAAAGAAGTCCGACACCGTCGGCCGCGGAACCCCCGGGTCATCGGTATCGATCACCGTCGGTGGCGGCACATCTTCGGGTGCAGTGGCCGCTACCGGCAGCGAGGCTCCGAACGTGACCGTCAACGCTGCGATCACGATCGCAATCAGAAAGGTTCCGATCGGGACCGTTCCTCTACGATGCATGTGGTGAGTCAACCGCAGACCCCGGCCGATCCCACATCCGAGTCGGCGCATGTGCCCGAGCGTTCCACGGTGCTCGTGGTCGACTTCGGTGCCCAGTACGCGCAGCTCATTGCTCGTCGGGTCCGCGAGCTGCACGTGTTTTCCGAGATCGTGCCGAACCGGATCACCGCAGCCGAAGTCGTCGACCGAGCACCTGACGCGATCATCTTGTCCGGAGGGCCGGCCAGTGTCCATGTCGATGGCGCGCCCCAACTGGATGCAGCCATCTTCGATCTCGGAATCCCGATTCTCGGTATCTGCTACGGCGCCCAGTTGATCGCACAGCAGCTCGACGGTGGCGTGGTCGGGCGAGGAATGGCCGGCGAGTACGGACGCACACAACTTCACCGCAACGGCGCATCCTTGATCCTGCCCGACGATGCGCCCGAGTCGCACGAGTGTTGGATGAGTCACTTCGATGGAATCACCGAACTCCCCGATGGGTTCGTCGGCACCGCCACGTCGGCGGGAGCGCCCATTGCGGTGCTCGAAAACGACGAGCGCAAGATCTACGGCGTCCAGTTCCACCCCGAGGTCGTGCATTCGCCGCATGGGCAAGCAGCGCTTGCGCGGTTCGTCTACGAGCGGGCGGGTATCGCGGCTGACTGGGAGATGTCGTCGGTCGTGGACGAACAGGTTGCGCTCATTCGCGAACAGGTGGGTGACGCCCGGGTCATCTGCGGGCTGTCGGGCGGCGTCGACTCTTCGGTTGCTGCTGCGCTCGTGCATCGAGCGATTGGACCGCAACTCACGTGCGTCTACGTCGACACCGGGTTGATGCGCAAGAACGAGTCAGAGCAGGTGGTCGAGACCTTCCGGCGCAATCTCGGCATCGAGCTGATCCACGCTGACGAAGGCGCCACATTCTTCGAGGCGCTCGCAGGGCTCACCGAGCCGGAGTCGAAACGCAAAGCCATCGGGGAACGATTCATTCGGGTGTTCGAGAAGCACACCGGCGGCATCAGCGAAGCCAAGTTCTTGGTGCAGGGCACGCTGTACCCCGACCTGATCGAGTCGGGCGGTACCGATGGAACCGCGTCGGTCATCAAGAGCCACCACAACGTGGGGGGACTGCCCGATGACATGGAACTGGAGTTGATCGAACCACTCCGCGACTTGTTCAAAGATGAGGTGCGCGCCCTCGGGACCGAGCTCGGGCTTCCCGATGAGATGGTGTGGCGCCAGCCGTTCCCCGGCCCTGGACTCGGCGTGCGGATCATCGGTGAGGTCACCCCCGAGCGGGTTGCGTTGCTCCAGGACGCTGACCTCATCGTGCGTGAAGAACTCAAGGCTGCCGGGCTCGAACGTGAGATCTGGCAGTGCTACGCGGCGTTGCTCGCCGATGTGCGTTCGGTCGGCGTGATGGGTGACGAGCGCACCTACGGAAACCCGGTGGTCATTCGGGCGGTCACGAGCGAAGACGCGATGACCGCTGATTGGGCCCGAATTCCCTACGAGACGCTCGAAGTGATGAGCCAGCGGATCATCAACGAGGTCGACGGTGTGAATCGCGTCGTGTACGACATCACGAGCAAGCCGCCTGGCACCATCGAATGGGAGTGACGTACGAATAGGTGTGACGCCCAATTGTGAATTTCTACGCTGTTTCGCAACACCTTCGTCATATTCGGTAGCATCTCGTCCGTGAAACAGCTCGTGCGTGTCGCTCCGATCGCCGTCTTGATCGCGCTCGTCGTCCCGGCCATGCAACCGCAAATCGCATCGGCGAGCCCGGTCGATCAGCAACGCAACCGAGTCGAGAGCATCGTCGACGAGCTGGAGCGCCTCGAGGAGCAGGCGAAGAAGATCGCCGAGGACTATGTCGAAGCGGTCGACGCCAAGGCGTTGCTCGATCAAGAGATCGTGGAGCTCGAGGCTGATATCGCCACGAAGGAAGGTGAGCTCGTCGAGCTGCGAGCCGACCTCGGTGACATGGCAGTGCGGTCTTTCGTCGGCTCGGGAACCACGCCGCTCGGGCCGCTCTTCGAAGACACCGCAGATATCAACGACGTGCTGCAGCGCGACGAGCTCGCTCGTGTGGCCCTCAGTGCGGGTGACATCACCACCGACGAGCTCGATGCGTTCGTCAACGATCTCGAAGATGACCGAGAGGCCCTGGGCGACAAGGTCGAAGAAGCGGAACAACTCGCTGCATCGCTGGTCGACGCTCAAGCTGAAACCGAGAAGCTCACCAGTGAGTACCAAGACGCTCGGGTTGAAGCCGAAGCCCAGCTCGGGCAACTGATCATCGAAGAAGAAGCGCGCCGTGCTGCAGAGTCACTGGCTCGCGTGCAGGCCGAGTTCGCTGCTTCCCAGGCCCAGGCCCAGGCCCAGGCCCAGAACACGGCCAACAGCGGTGGATCTTCGAGCAGTGGTGGAGCTGCAACCAACTCCGGCGGGAGCTCGTCGAACAGCGGCAACACGAACAGCGGCGGATCCAGCACGCCCGCGGCAACTCCTGCGGCCACGCCAACGCCCACACCGGTTGCATCGGCACCGCCTGTCTCGTCGCGTGCGAGCGTTGCGGTCAACGCCGCACTCGGACAGCAGGGCGTGCCGTATCGCTACGCCACATCGAGTCCCGGTGTGTCGTTCGACTGCTCGGGTCTCACCGCCTACGCATGGGCGCAGGCCGGCGTGTACCTCCCGCATCAGTCTCGAGCGCAGTACGCATCGATTCCGCATGTGGCCAAGGGCAGCGCTCAGGCCGGCGACCTGATCTTCTACTACAGCCCCATCAGCCACGTCGGCGTGTACCTCGGCAACGGCACGCTTGTGCATGCTCCGAACACGGGCAGTGTCGTGAAGATCGCCAACGTCAACTGGAGCAAGGTCTCCGGCGTCGGCCGTCCCGGCTGAGAACGCACAGGAACGCCGCTCACCGCTCGCTGCGTTCCGTGAACTCGCTGCTGACAGCTGCTGGGCCTCGGCGAACCTGACCACCGCTCAACTCGACCTCGGGTTTCGTTCCATCGCGGTGCTTGGGGTGTGTAACACCCCGATGCAGACACCGCAGCGAAATGTCAACACTGCGACGCGCCGTGTGGGCTCGATCAGCAGTTGATGTCGATGTCGGCGGTGAAGCCGTCGCCATGGATCGGCTGCTGCGAGAAGAAGTCCCGGAAGGTCACGGTGCCGAAGATCCGGCCGCCGTCGATCTCGAGTTCGACATCGCCGTCGCGAAGGTACTGAATCTGCGCGTTCACACCGTTCTCGTCGTACGCGCCCTCGAAGCCGACGACCGGCTGGAGGTCGGGGCTCTCCTCGAATGCGGCCCGAATGACCTGCAACGTGAACCCGTCCTCGGAGCGACCGAATGCGTCGAAGCCGACCTCGATCAAGAATGAGCTCGGATCGGTGATCGAAGTCGCACAGGTCGACATGTCGAACTCGTAGGTGGTGCCGTCTTCCAGCGTGAGGCTGCCCGACGATGCTGCATCGCTGCTGTCCGCCGTGACGACTTCATCGACATCATCCGATTGGGTGGGCTCGGGCGCGTCGTCGGGTGACTCGGTCTCGGAGGCGGTTCCAGCCGGCTCGACCGCCGAAACGTCGTCGACGGCGTCGGAACCGCCACACGCCGCGAGTGCCACGGTGGCGGCGAAGAGGACGCTGGGCAACACGACTCGGTGGTTCATACCGCAGCACGGTACGTCATCGCTGCAGACACCCGCAGCGTATTTCTTCAGCCGCCAGGGTTCGGGCCGAACCACGACTGGCGGCGTGCGAGGACTACCGTTTGCTCTGATGAGCGTCACAGGAGTCGATGTCGAACGAGTCAGCGCATGGCTGGACCAGCATGTGGATGGTGTCGGTGGGCCCTACACGTTCGATCTGATCACCGGCGGGCGATCCAACCTCACGTATCGGGTGACCGATTCCAACGGCACGACGTTCGTGCTGCGTCGACCTCCAACGGGCAACGTGCTTGCCTCGGCCCACGACATGGTGCGCGAACACACCATCATCAGCGCCGTCGGAAAAACCGACGTGCCAGTTCCAGTCACCATGGGCGTCTGTCTTGACGTCGATGTGAACGGTGCACCGTTCTACGTGATGAGCCTCGTCGACGGCGTGGTGCTCGACAGTGCCGAGTCGGCAGCGGACATGACCTTCGATCAACGGCGCAACGCGGGAGAGCATCTCATCGATGTTCTTGCCGATCTCCATGCGGTGGACGTGGACGAAGTGGGCCTCGGAGATCTCGCAAAGCGCACCGGATACGTCGAGCGTCAGGTGCGTCGGTGGACCACGCAGTGGGAGAAATCGAAGACTCGCGAGCTTCCGGCCATCGACGAAGTCGCCCGCCGTCTCGCTGCCGACCTCCCCGAGCAGCGTGGCGTGACCATTGCGCACGGCGACTATCGCTTCGGTAACTGCCTCGTCGACACCTCAACGGCGCAGGTCACCGCTGTGCTCGACTGGGAACTGTGCACGCTGGGCGATCCGCTTGCCGACGTGGGCTATCTCGGGGTGTATTGGTCCGACCCCGGCGAAGCGCAGGCCCGTCCGAATGATCCCACCGGCATCGTTGGGTTCCCCAGGTACGCAGAGTTGCTCGAGCGGTATGCGAACAAGACCGGTCGTGACCTGTCCAACATCGGGTACTACGTGGCGTTTTCGTCGTGGCGCCTCGCCGTGATTTCCGAAGGGGTGTACGCCCGCTTCGTGAACGGGGCGATGGGGAATCAGCAGATCGACCAGGAGACGCTCGACGGCTTCAAGCTCGGTACCGAACGTCTGGCCGAAGAAGCGCTCGCCGCGCTCGCCGCACCCAACTGAACCAACGGGCGCGTTGCAGGATTCTGGACGCATCGCCGCGAGAATGGTCACATGAGCGAACACGACGTGTTGGATGGTTGGCAACGCAACGAATTCACGGCCGCTGACATCACGCACCACACGTACCGCAAGGGGTCGGGGCCGGCAGTCATCGTGATCCACGAGATCCCCGGCATCACCCCGAAGGTCGCGGCATTCGCGAACGAGGTCGTCGATCGTGGGTTCACCGTCGTGATGCCTGATCTGGTTGGAACGCCGGGCCGCGAACCGTCGCAGGCGTATCTCGCCAAGTCGATGGCCAAGATCTGCGTCGCGCGCGAGTTCACCACGATGGCGATGAATCAGACCTCGCCGGTCATTGCCTGGCTGCGGGCGCTCGCACGACGGGTCCACGGCGAGGTCGGCGGAGCGGGAGTCGGTGCGGTCGGCATGTGCTTTTCAGGCGGCTTCGCACTCGGGATGATGGTGGACGAGATCATGCTTGCGCCCGTGCTCTCGCAGCCGTCCATGCCGTTCTCCGTCGGTGCGGCACGCTCCGCCGATCTCGGACTTTCTCCCGATGACGAGGCAGCGGTCATTCAACGTGCGGCCGACGGCTGCCAGGTACTCGGGTTGCGTTTTACCGGCGACAAGTTGGTGGGCACCCGCTTCGCCACCCTGAAAGAGAAACTGGGTGACTCGTTCATCGCCATCGACCTTCCGAGCGCCGCTGCGAGCGATCATTCCGTGTTGACCGAGCAGCGCGACGACGACAGCGTCGAACGCGTCTTGGACTTCTTCGTGGAGAAGCTGCTTCCGTGAAATCGAAGGCGCTCGCAATTCTGTTGATTGTGCTCGGCGTCGCCGCGACGATCGGCGGGATCTACGGGCAACTGTTTCTCGGTGACGACGACGGCCACCATGACGATCGCGAGCCGACCTTCGCAGCCCAGTCACAAGCCGGGGCCTACGAACTCAGCGCCACCAGTGGTGATGGTCGTGTGACCATTTCGCTCGAACAGGCGGGCCAACCGGTTCAGGGTGTCGGCGAGCTCCACGGCGTCGACGGCGCCCATCTGTTCGTCACCAACCAGCAGGGTGACTTCTTCACCCACACCGTGGTCGACGGCGTGGGTGAGGCCGACGTCGAGGTGTTCGGCAGCGGACCGCATCGCGTCGTGATGCAGGCAGCACCGCAATCAGGACCGGATCTGCTGGAGCTCGGTGTCACCGTCGACGATGTCGGTGCGCCGCCGGTTCCGGATGACGTCGTGGTCGTGAACGACGATCGGTGGACCAACGGCAGCATCTCGGTCAGTCGTCAAGGGTTCGACTTCGTGCTGTCGTCGCCCTGGAACGGAAGCGACCTCTATGAGGGGCCTGCATTGCTGACGTTGCATCGCCTTGATGACGCAGCATTCACCCATGCGCATGGCGAACTGGTCGGCGATAACCGTTTCAGCTTCGCCACCGACTTGCCGGGCCTGGGTGACTACCTCGCGGCGTTGGAGTTCGAGCAAGACGGAGCGGTCGTAACTGCCCTGTTCCGCTTCACCCTCTGACCTCCAGTGAAGAAGTGCCTGGCACTTCTTCACTGGGTTCAGGCTTCGGCGAGTTCCTTGGCGGCGGTGTAGTTGGCTTTGCCGTTGGGCGCCCGGGGCACCTCATCGACGAACACGACCTGTTTGGGGGCCTTGTAGCCAGCGAGGTCTGACTTCACCGACGCGATGACGGTTGCCTCATCCACCGAGGCGCCGTCGACCAGCGAGGCAACCGCGGTGACCGCCTGGCCGAACTTCTCGTTCTCGAGACCGACCACGAGGCAGTCCAGCACGCCGTCGACGCGCTTCACGGCCTCCTCGACTTCTTCGGGGAAGACCTTCTCGCCACCCGTGTTGATGACCTGGCTGCCCCGGCCGAGCAGGATCAGTGTGCCGTCCTCGGCCACCTGAGCAAGGTCGCCCGGGAAGGAGTACGGCAGGCCGTCGATGATGCGGAAGGTGCGTGCCGACTTCTCGGGATCTTTGAAGTAGCCGATCGGTACGTTGCCGCCAGCAGCCACCATCCCGACTTCGTCGGAACCTGGAACGACTTCGGTGTCGTCGTCTTTGAACACTTTCGTCGTCGGCGATTGCGTGAACTTGGCGGTCTCCGTTGCGAGTCCCTTCATGGTGATCTGCGTACCCATCGATCCTTCCGACGACCCCATGGCATCGACGAGCACCGCCTGCTCGATGCGGTCGAGCATCTCCTGTTTGACCTCGGTGGTCCACATGACCCCCGATGACATGAAGAGCGCAGCCGAGGACAGGTCGTAGGCGCCGCCGCCATCAGGCTTGCCTTCATCGATGGCTCGAACGAGCGGCTTGGCGAAGCTGTCACCCACGATCGTGATGGCGGTTGCCTTGCGATCTTCGATGGTCTGCAGCACTTCGTGCGGATCGAGGCTTCGATTCGTGAGGGTGACGATCTCAGCTCCGGCGCACATGGGGATGAACCAGCCCAGCCAGCAGCCGGTGCCGTGCATGAGTGGCGCGCACGGAATCGACACCATTCGAGGACCGTTCTCGACCGCATCCTTGACCAGCGCCGCAACACCGGCTGCGTCGGCCGGTGGCTCGAGTCCGACCATCGGGAAGCCTTGCATGACGAAGCCGGCGGTCAGTCCACCCACGTGGTACATCACACCCTTGGGCATCCCGGTGGTGCCGCCTGTGTACAGCATGTAGATGTCGTCTTCGAAGCGCTCGATGCGCTCCATCGGGCGATGATTGGCAACGACGTCTTCGAATGCGAGCGCACCCTCGACCTCGGCGCCGGGGCCGTCATCGACGACGATCATCAGCTTCAGGTTCGGCAGCCGGTCCACGACGCGCGACACCCGGTCGGCGAGCGACGAGTGGAACACGATCGCTTCGGCGTCGGAGTTGTCGAGCAGATACCACAGCTCTTCATCGAGGTAGCGGTAGTTGACGTTGATGGCGACGCCACGCATCTTGAACACGGCGTAGTGCGCCTCCATGTATTCGTTGCCGTTGTACATGTAGAGCGCGATCTTGGAATCCGATCCAAGCCCTGCCTCATTGAACGCCTGTGCGACGCGCGCCGAACGATCATCGAACTCGGACCAGGTTCGTCTCGAATCGGCGTGGGTGATTGCGATGTGATCGGGAATGGCGTCCGCGATCGATTCCCAGACAGTGGCGAAGTGCATCTCCATTCCACGAGAGTAGAGGACCGCTTTGTGTCGGTCGTCACCCGAGCCGCGGATGCGCTCGACGTCAAGTTTCAGTCGGGTTCGATGACGGTGAGGTCGTCTTACGCCGCATCGATTTCGGCAACGCTGAGCCGACGCAGGTGCTGATGTAGAGGTTGGGGTCAGACCCAAACCTCTACATCAGCTCAGCGTGGGCCGCCGTTGATGTCGATCATCGTGCCCGTGGTGTAGCTGGACGCGTCCGACGCCAAGTACAGCGCAGCGCCGACGATCTCGTCCGGCTCGCCGCCGCGCTCCAAGGCGTAGCCCGCCGCTGCGGCTTGTTCGAACTGTTCCATGTTCCAGGCTTTGGAAATGTCGGTGAGGAACGGACCCGGCACGATGCAATTCACGCGTACGTGTGGACCGAGGGTGCGCGACAGCCCGTAGGTGAGGTTGTTCACTCCTGCCTTGGCCGCCCCGTACACGATCTCTTGCGGACTTGGGCGTTGTGAAGCAATCGACGAGACGAAGATGATCGATCCGCCGGGCTGTTCACCGGCTTCGGCGGCCGCCACCATGCGTGTGCCAATGAGGGCGGACAACCGGAACGGGCCCTTGAGGTTGACGTCCATCACCTTGTCGTAGAGCGACTCTGACACCGCGTCGATGCTCGGGTACAACGGCGACATGCCGGCATTGTTGACCAACACGTCGCAGCGCCCGAATTCGGCGTACACGACGTCAGCAAGCGCATCGGCACCGTCCCATTCACCGGCGTGATACGCAACGGGCACTGCCCGGCGACCGATTGCTTCGACCTCGCGAGCAACGGCTCGACAGTTGTCGATCTTGCGGCTTGCGATCACCACGTCAGCGCCCTGTTCGGCGAACGCGAGGACCATCTCCCGACCGAGTCCGCGGGAGCCGCCGGTGACCACGGCAACTCGATTGGTCATGTCGAACTTCTGGATTGCGCTCATGGATGCATGCTGACAGACCAGCAGCCACGGCTCAGCGGCGAGGCAACCTCGTGCGCCTCAGCGGGCGTTGCTCATGGCTGGCTCTTCGCGCTTGATGATGCGCACGAAGTTCCGCCAGTGCTTGGCGAGGATGAGCACGCTGAGCCCGCCCACGGCAAGGAACTCCCACGCCGGGAGCCCGAGCAGCGCCATGCCGACGGGGACGATGCCGATCGCCACGAGCGAACCCACCGCTGCTTTGCCGGTGACGCGTGTGACGATCCACCAGATGCCGACAGAAAACGGTGCGATCACCGGGTGCAGTACGAGCAGCACGCCAGAACCGGTGGCGACGCCTTTGCCGCCCTTGAACTTGCGGAACACCGGGAACATGTGGCCGAGAATGGCCGCCACGCCACACCAGTAAGCAAGTGCTCTGCCGTCGAGTCCGAGCGCCAAGCCAGCGGCGAGTGCGCCCTTCAACGTGTCGAGCACATAGACCCACACTCCCTTGCGCCAGCCCAGTGCCCGGGTCACGTTCGAGGCCCCAGGGTTGCCGGAGCCAACGCTGTTGATGTCGATGCCGTTGGCTCGAGCGATCAGCGTGGCGCTCGGGAACGTGCCCAACAGATATGCGACGACGAGGAGAACGACAGGCACAGAGATTTATCCTTGCACGCAGGAGTGGGTCGGGCCATGCTGCAACGCGTGTCGTCACAGGATCGTTCGCTGAGCTCGGCGGAGGCTCCTGTCGCACTGGGTGCTAGTTTTCACCGTTGGCGTGGCATGAATTGATGGGTCCCAGCGACTCTCGATGAAGGTCTCGATCGCATGACGTCGGCGGACGTTTGAGTTCATCTCGATCGCAAGGACACACAGGGTGGAAGTCGTTTCGACAGCTTCACGAACCGCATGGCACGGCGGTGACCGGATGATGCTGATTCGCGCGGCCGTCGTTGCGGTCTCGTTGCTCGCATCGCTGATCGTCACGGTGGCGCCGAGTGAACGTGTTGCTGCCGTGTCCACGTGGTTCGTTGCGCCGTGGGGCGATGACGCCGGCCCCGGTGATGAGTCGACGCCGTACCGCAGCGTGAGTCGAGCGATCCGGGCAGCCGGCAGCGGCGACACGGTCGTGTTGCGTGGCGGTGTGTACCGCGAGTCCGTCGATGTCGAGGGCAAGCAGGTGCACGTGCGTTCTCGCGACGGCGAGCGAGCAGTGCTCGACGGGTCGCGGGTGGTGACCGAGTGGGACCTCGTGGACGGGTTGTGGGTGGCAACGGGCTGGACCCGCCAGTTTTATGCCGAACCGCCGGGAGAGGCCGTTTCGAGTTCGAATCGACTCGCTGGATACCCAGACCAGGTGTTCATGGACGAAGAGCCGCTGGCCCAAGTGCTGGCTCGCGACGAGGTGGTGCCGGGCAGCTTCTACCACGACAACGACACCGATGAGATCTGGGTGGCCGAGGATCCAACCATCCGCACCGTGTCGGCGTCCGATATGCGCTACGGGTTCTTCTTCGACGACGCCCACGGGTCCACGCTGACAGGGATCACGGTGCGACGCTTCGCAACCGAGCAGCGCGACATGGCAGCAGTGCGGGCGTATTCGAATGGCATCGTGCTCGATGACGTGGTGATCGAGCAGAACGCACGGAAGGGGCTGTCCGCCATTGGAGACAACATCGTGGTGCGCGACAGCCGCGTGGTGGACAACGGGTACCTCGGTGTGCACGGCCACAAGGTCGACGGCCTCGTCGTGGAACGCGCGGCGGTGTTGGGAAACAACCGTGCTGGCTTCGACGACTTCCACTCGGCCGCTGGCATCAAGATCACCGAATCGCGCGGCATCACGGTGCGCGACAGCGATGTGTCGTACAACGACGGACCCGGCATCTGGGCTGACCTCGACGTCGAGTTCGTCACCTTGATCGGCAATCTCGTCGAGCACAACCGGCGTGCCGGCATCGAGATCGAACTCTCCACGAACGTCGAGGTACTCGACAACGTGGCGCTCGACAACGGCGAAGCGGGCATTTGGGTGATCGAGTCTCGAAGCGTCCGCATTGCGCACAACGCAAGCCTCGGCAACCAGAACGCAATCGAAGTCGAAGAAGGGCCGCGCCGTGAGGTGTCGACCGTGAGGGTGATGAACAACATCATGGGCTTGCCAGCCAGCGGTTCTCGCGGTCTGCTCGACGTGAACGATTGGACCGCCGAGCGCTCGGCGAGCGACATGGGTGTCACGGCGGATTACAACGCGTACTGGATCCCGCCTGACGCTGCAACCACCAACCTCAGCCGGTGGGCGAGGTGGCCGCAGGACTTCGCGTTCTCGTCAGATCTCGACACACACACGCAGGCAAGTGGCCAGGACGCCAACTCGGTGTTCAGCACGCAGACCGTGAACCCGTTCGTACGCGATCCGGCAACGATGGACTTCAGCGGGCCGGGAACCCTGCGTCGCGGAGACGCATTGCCCCGTAGTGCGGCCGCGGCCATGGGTGTCGATGAAGGCGAGCGCCTCAGGATCGGCCCAACCGGCCCCGTGCAACGTCGCAGCTGATCTGAGCCCGATCAGCGAGGGGTCAGCGTGGGGTGATCGAGACCGGCACGCGAGCGGGCTTGGAATGGTCCATCATCGGCCGGGGAGTTTCGGTGTTGCCCGCAGCCGCTGCGAGCATGGCGGCTTCGCCGTGGCCGCTCACGCACTCCGGATCGGGACCGTCGAGCGGAATACCAACAAAGAACTTCGCGGCCATGCAACCGCCTTGGCATGCGTCGTAGCTGCCGCACGAGGCGCACGCACCCGCTGACTGAGGTTCACGGAGTTCGGTGAAGAGGTCGCTCTCTTTCCACACGTGGGAGAACCCGCCGGTGTCGCGAACGGAGCCGGCTTTGAACTCGTCGTGGATGACGAACGGGCACGCGTACACGTCGCCGATCGGATCGATCAGACACACCACGCGTCCGGCACCGCACATGTTGAGGCCGGGGAGCGGTTCTTCGCCGAGAGCGTTGAGGTGGAAGAACGAGTCGCCGGTGAGGACGTTGTCGCCCTTGGCAATCAGCCAGTCGTAGATCTGTCGCTGCTGTGGCTGCGTTGGGTGGAGGTCATGCCAGGAGTCGGCACCGCGGCCCGACGGGCGCAGGCGGGTGATTCGCAGCTGCGCACCGAACCGGTCGGCCAGGGCCTTGAATTCGTCGAGCTGGTCGACGTTGTGGCGGGTGACGACGACCGAGATCTTGAACTCGCCGAAGCCTGCATCCTGCAGGTGCTGCATTGCGGCGATTGCGGTGTCGTAGGAGCCATCACCGCGCACGGCGTCGTTGGTCACGGCGTCGGTGCCGTCGAGGCTGATCTGGATGTCGAGGTAATCCATCGCTGCGAGGCGACGAGCCTTGTCCGCATCGATGAATGCGCCATTGGTGGAGAACTTGACGCCGATGCCCTTGCTGATCGAGTACTCGACGAGTTCGAAGAAGTCGCGTCGGATCATGGGCTCTCCGCCGCCGATGTTGATGTAGAAGACCTGTAGATCGTGGAGTTCGTCGAGCACCGCTTTGGCTTCGTCGGTGCTCAACTCACGCGGATCGCGACGCCCTGAGGAAGACAGGCAGTGCACACACTCGAGGTTGCACGCATATGTGAGTTCCCAGGTGAGACAGATCGGTGCGTCGAGCCCGCCCTTGAGCTGCTCGACCAGTGCTGCCGGGCCGGACTTGGGTGCGGGTGCGTTCTCAATGACGCTCATGGAGCATCTCCGATTCGTAGAGAGAGGTGAGTGCCTTGTCGAAGGACGGCCAACGCCGTTCGTCGATGTCACAGGCAGCGAGGGTGTCCGCCACCGTGGCGTGATCACCGAGTGATTGGACGACGCGAACGACGTCAAGGTGCTTCAGGAACACCAGTTTGCGCGTGTCGTAGTGGTACGCAAGCGCTCCAAAAGGTTCGGGGCGCAGTGCGACCTGCGGGTGCAGGTCGAGTGACGAGTCGAGCACGTCGGCCAGCGTCAGTAGACGCCGCACATCCCGTCGATCGAGATCTCTTCGACGAGCAATTCGTCTTCGACCAGTTCGGCGTTGGCGGTGCTGATGTCTTGTGCTTCGGTGACGCCGGAGTCGTTGAGGGTTTCGTCCATCTCGTCAGGTTATCCGGCCTGGTCGGGGGCTGCCCAAGCAGCGTCGGCATCACCCACCCATGCGGAGGTGCTGCGTGGCCAGACGCTCGAGGTGCGGACAACTACCGTCGACCCGATGCGAGTCACCGAGATCTGGCGCTTTCCCGTGAAGTCGATGGCGGGGGAGACGCTGTTGGCGGCGGAAATCGGCGAGCTCGGGATCGTCGGCGACCGTGGGTGGTCGATCTATGACGTCGACACCGCCATGACGCTCACCGCTCGACGGACGCCCGAGTTACTCTTCGCATCAGCGCGGGTGGTGGACCACGAACTGGTGATCACGTTGCCGGACGGCCGCACGATCGACGAGTCCGGCCACGGCGAGGTCTCAGCCTGGCTGGGGCGCACGGTCGAGATCCGCTCGGCCGGAGACGCCGACCTCGATGCTGGTGGCACGTACGAGACTCCACTCGATGTGGACAATGACGCCGACTGGGTGAGTTGGCAAGGGCCGGGCGGAGCGTTCCACGATTCATCTCGGACCCGAGTCTCCTTGGTGTCGGAGGTGACGTTGCGTGAATGGGATCGGCGCCGGTTCCGGACGAACGTGATCGTCGACGATGGCGGTGAGGATGATCTGGTCGGCGGACGGATTGCCATCGGCGACGTCGGACTGAACGTCACCAAGCAGGTCGACCGATGCGCGATGGTGACTCGGCCGCAACCGGGACTCGACCGAGACCTGGCCGTGCTGAAGACCATCAACGCAGAGCGGGCAACATTCTTGGCGGTTGGCTGCCTGGTCGAGTCGCCAGGCGAGCTCGCGCTCGGCGACGAGGTTCGCCGGTTCTGAAGGGGCCGGCGCTCGAAGGACGATGTGTCCGTGCGTTCGCCAGCTGCGACGTCAGCTCGCCGGGACGATCGCGGCGTACAACTCGGCTTCGCCGTTGCGCCAGCGCCGTGAGGCCAGGCGCCGACCCAGCTGCATGGCGAGCCAGCCCGCCCCGACCGTGGCGACCGAAAACGCCGTCACGAGCACGGGCGAGTTCTGCGTGAGGGCCCAGATGATCGCAATTGCGAACGGGAGCGTCATCACCGCCAGTGCCAGCAGCACGACGGCCAGCACCAGTGCCGCGAGCAGCCCACTTCCGGTGTCGCCCGACGCGAGCGGGTTGTCGGATTCAGGCACCGCGATGGGGACGTACGCCGACTGCGTGATGGCGCCACCGGCACCGGCGAGCAGTCCGGCGATACCCACGGACACCCCGGCGGGCAGGTACGCCCATTCGCCCGTCACCCCGGCTGCGATGAGCGGCCCGATGAGTGCAAGAGGTGAGGCCACCACGAGCACGGAGCGGACCTTGGCCGCCACGATGACGTCTGGCTCCACTCCGCACATCATCTCTGAGCCGAGCGCGGGACCGTCCGAGCCGATGCTGTTGCCCGCCATGAACAACACCGAGAGCTGCACCGCCCCGCCCACGAGGACCGCAGAGGCTCCGACGTCGTCTCGGGTGAGCGCGGGCACCAGCACCACGGCGAGTCCGATTCCGGCACCGATGAACGTCTCCAATGCGGTTCGCGGATGACGCATGCGAGTACGCACGCTGCGCCACGCGATCGCACCCACCGGACCCGAGCCGCATGCACGCCGAACCAGGCGTCGCAGTGGGCCCTGTGCTTCTGCAGTTTCTCCGAGGGTCGCCGAGGAGCCAGATGACTGGAGCACACGTCTTGTGGTGAGCATGAACAGCGCCGCCAGCACGGGCAGCCAGAGTGCGCCGAGAGCGGCGTGGCCAAGGGCGATCAGTGGAGCATCGTCGGCGTCGGCGAAGGCCTGGCCGACCTGACCGGGAGGCGTGAACCGCATGACGTCGGCAATGGCGCGACGGTCGTCGCGCTCGAGGCTCGCAAACGCACCGGGAACGAACTGGAAGCTGCCGTAGAAGCCGAGGCTCGCGAGGCCGATGGCAACCTGGCCCGAGCGGGGAAATCGGTTGACGCACAGTCCCAGCAGGTTGACCGTGGTCCGCGATGCCAGCAGCATGGTGGCCAGAAAGACCGCAAGGGGGAGCACGGCGACCAGTGCGCCGGCGAGCGTGTCGACGCTTCCGGCCACGAGCCCGATGCCGAGCAGGCTCGTGGCGATCCCGGGCGGGCCGGCGGCTGTCGTGGTGAGCAACCCGGTCGCCAGGTGGCGGTCACTCACCGGCTCCGCGCTGATGATGCGTGGGTCGACTGGTTGAGCGACGCCGGCGATCACGCCGAGCGCGATCACCACAGCGACCAGCCCGACCGGGAACAAGACGAGTGCGGCTTCGCGGTCCGATGTGGAACGTGCGCCGATCGCCACCAGCACACTGCCCACCGTGCCGACGACGACTGCTCCGGCGAGGCCGACGACCGTGGCGATGCTCGGCGCTCCGCCCTGGCGGATCGAGCCGCGAAGCAATCGCCACCGCAGTCGTGCGAACAGCGTGACGATCTCGAACGTGGAAGCGCCGGCCGGGGCGTTCGGAGTGGGCGGTGGTGGCGCTGGAGTCATCCGAGCCAGTCGAGGTCGGCGTGTCCGGTCTCGGTGGCACCGACGGCATCGATGAACGCATCTTCGAGGCTGCGTCCCGCTCGGATCTGCTCGATCGGTCCGGCGGCGACGATTCGGCCGTGACGGATTACGCCGATGTGGTCGCACACGCGTTCCACCACGTCCATCACGTGCGTCGACAAGATCACCGTTCCCCCGCCGGCACGGAACCGATCGAGCATGGCACGCATGGTCCGGGTGGAGACGGGGTCCACACCTTCGAACGGCTCGTCGAGCATCACCAATCGGGGCCGGTGAAGGAGTGCAGCGATCAGCGCCGTCTTCTTGCGCATGCCATGGCTGTAGCCGGCGATCGGTCGGTTCGCGTCGCTGTCGATCTCGAGGACCCGAAACATCTCGTCGCTCCGAGAGCGAACCACTTCAGGATCCAACTGTCTGAGTTCTCCGATGGTGGAAACGAACTCACGAGCCGACAGTCGGTCGAAGATCTGCAGCGGATCGAGCATCACGCCCATCAGCCGCCGAACTCCGATGATGTCCTGATCGGCGCGGACTCCGCACACCTCGATGGTGCCACTGTCGGGTCGCGCGAGCCCGACGACGGTGCGCATCGTGGTGGACTTGCCCGACCCGTTGGGCCCGACGAGCCCGTAGCAGGCGCCGTGGGGTACGACGATGGAGAGGTCGTCGAGCGCCACCTTGTCGCCGAACCGTTTGGACAGTCCGGTGATCCGTAACGGGACGGGGGCCGACTCGAGCGACGGGGGTGGGAGATCCACCACCGCAGTCTGCCGGGGTGAGCGAGTCGGTGCCCGCTCCTGACGGATTCTTGCGCCTCAGCTCGCGTTGGAGGCGAACTGCCTCACCTCGCTGAGATCGAACGCTGCAACCGCTCCGACGACGATCGTGGACGGGGAGTGGACGTGCACGGCGCCGAGCTCGGTCAGGCTGCACCGGACCACGTGCTGGCGCTCGGTCGTTGCAAACCGCACCGCAGCGACCGGCGTGTCGCTGCTCAGCCCGCCTGCGATCAACTCGCTGGCGATGGCGCTTCGGTGTGTGACGCCCATGAGGATCACGATGGTGCCGCCGACACGGGCGAGCGACCCCCAGTCCACGTCGGGTTCGCCCGGGCGGCGATGTCCCGTGACGACGGTGAAGGCCGCAGAGACGCCACGATGGGTCACCGGAACACCGGCAGCTGCGGGTGCGGCGATCGACGAGGTGATGCCCGGCACGATCTCATGGGCGACTCCCGCCTGCTGCAATGCCAGGGCCTCTTCCCCGCCGCGTCCGAACACGAACGGATCGCCTCCCTTCAGGCGCACGACGCGTTTGCCCTGCTTGCCGAGTTCCACCAGCAGTGCCGAGATCATCTCTTGTGGAACCGACTTGCCGACGCGCTTTCCGACGTCGATGCGCTCGGCATGGGTTGGGATCAAGTCCAGTACGCCCTCGCCGACGAGGGCATCGTGAACAACGACGTCGGCCGTCGACAGGAGCCGGGCGGCCTTCAACGTCAGGAGATCTGGGTCGCCAGGGCCGGCGCCCACGAGTGACACGATCATGAGGCGGCGTCGGTGTCGTCAGCAGCAGCTCGCCGCGCCCGGCGCGACGTGTCATCGGGCAGGAGCGCTGCGAGTTCGTCCCAGTTCTGGTTCCACGCCCAATCACCGAAGCTCACTGCGGTGTCGTCGATGTCGTTGGTGCGACTGAATTGCTCCAGCAGTGGGCGCAGAAGGTCGGGAATCTCGTTGAGCGGGACGTCGGCACGAAGCCGACGGGCGAGGCGGTCGCCGGCTGGCGAACCGCCGAGGAAGATGTCGTAGCCGCGCTTGGAGCGGCCCACGATTCCCAGCTCGGCCGCATACGGTCGAGAGCACCCGTTCGGGCAGCCGGTCATGTTCAAGCGCAATGGGAGGCCCGTGTTGCCGGTGTCGGCCAGTACTTTTTCCAGGCGATCGACCACTTCGGGGAGCACGCGCTCAGCCTCCCCCAGGGCTTTGGTACAGGTCGGCAGCGCCGGGCACGCAATGGCGAGGTTGCGCGTGGGGCTGTTGTCGGACGCAAGCGCCACGCCGTTCGCGTGCAACAGGTTCTCGACCGTGTCCACTTCTCGCGGATTGACTCCAAGGAGCAGCAGATCCTGACGAGGGGTCACTCGCATCCCGGTGACCACGCCGTCGGCAACGAGGCGTTTGAGTGCCCATCGAAGTCCGCCGGCGACCTTGCCCGAAGGAACCGGGAGCCCGAGCGTGACGCTGCTGTCGGCGTGGTCGGGTGACGATTCGTGGTCATGCCAACCGTGGTGGGCTTCGACCTCCCACGCAGGCAGCTCCACCGGCGGGTCGAGGGTTCGGCCGATTCGGTCTTCGATCTGTTGCCGGAGCCATTCGATCCCTTGTGCCTCGACGAGATATTTGAGCCGAGCACGGCTGCGATCCTCGCGGTTGCCGTGGTCTCGTTGCGTCGTGACGATGGCCTCGACCACGTCGCCGAGATCTTGGGGGCGCACCCAGGCCACCGGCTGAGCAAGCAGCGGGTACGTGTCTTCAGGGCGGTTGTGGCTCATCCCCATCCCCCCTCCGGCGAGGACGACGAAACCGGTGAGTTCGCCGCTGGTGCCGTTGGTGAGCGTGGGCACGATGCCGACGTCGTGGGTGTAGATGTCAACGCAGTTGTCTCCGGGCCACGCGATGCCGATCTTGAATTTTCGCGGGAGGTATGCGCTCCCGTAGATCGGTTCGATGTCGTCGATCGGTGCGAGCGCATCAGGCGCGTTGCGGCTCGGCCGCTCCGCGGTGACGGCCTTGTCGCCGTCGACCCACAGCTCCCAGTACGACTCGGTCTGGGGTCGGAAGCGGGCGACCATTTCATCCACAACGGGTTGGATCACGGCGCGGCGTTCGGCGTGGGGGAGCGGGCAGGCCATGACGTTTCGAACCACGTCGCCGCACGCTCCAAGTGTGGTGAGCAGCGACGAATTGATCCCGTCGACGAGCGTGCTCAGATCGTCTTTGTAGACCACGTGATACTGCACGCCCTGCCGGGTGGTGAGTCGGAGCTTGTCGTCTGCGAGTCCAGCAACGCGGTCGAGTGCGAGCCACTGGTCGGCCGTGATCACGCCGCCCGGTACCGATGCGCGGACCATGCACGAATAGTCGAGGGGCAATTGCTGCTGCGTTCGGGCCCGGCGGACGTCTCGGTCGTCTTGTTGGTAGATGCCGTGGAACTTCAACAGCATCTCCGCGTCGTGCTCGAAGTCGGGCGTGCCGTTCGCGAGTTCGTCTCCGATTGTCCCAGCGAGGTATCGGCTCTCGATCTTGATCGTCTCTGCGCTCATGCTGTGCTCCATTGCGGTCGGCTCGGAGCATCATTCAACCAAAACCCGACAAAAAAGGTCGCCTTTGTCGGGAATTGAGCGCAAATGACCCATACGCTGGGGCAATGGCTCCGGTCGACCATCGAGCAACGTTCTCGTATCCCATCTTCTTGAACCTTGACGGGGTCTCGGTGCTCGTGGTCGGAGGCGGCCGGATTGGCGCCCGCAAGGCTGAGGGCCTCATCGCGGCAGGTGCAATGGTGCGCCTCGTCGCCACCGAGGTGAGCTCACATGTCGACCGGTCGGCCATGGCTGAAGTGTTCGAGAAGCCGTTCGACGAGTCCGATCTCGACGGTGTTCGACTCGTCGTCACCGCAACTGGCGATCACCATGCGGACCAGACGATCTCGGCGGCCGCAAGAGCTCGCTCGATCTGGACCAACGCCGCAGATCAGCCCGTCGACTGCGAGTGGATCCTTCCGGCCATCACCCGAGCAGGCCGCGTCACTGGAGCGATCTCGACCGATGGGGCGAGTCCTGCGCTCGCTGGTTACCTCCGTGATCGGTTGGCGGAGATCATCGACGAGCGGGTTGGCGAGATCGCGGACGTGCTTGCGGCGGAGCGCAAGGCAGTGCAGGCTGCGGGCGGATCCACCGAAGACATCGACTGGAAGCCGCGACTGCGAGAACTGTTCTCGGACTCGTAAGGTCAAGCCATGCGTGCGCGACGTCGAGGGTGGATCGGTGCAGCGGTTGTTGCCGCGATGGTTGCGGTGTCGTGCTCGGCTGATTCGACGGTGCGCGTCGAACAGTCGATGGATGTGGCTGGTGACGCCGGTTCGGGAACCTCATCGACTCCGTCGACCGTGCCCGAACCCATCGGTCCGCCCGGTACGACGCAGGCACCCGACCCGAGTGGCCTTCCAGGTCTTGGTGACAAGGACCCCGCCACGGTCGACGACGTGCTCGACAATGGGCTGCGCTACTTGGTCCGGTCCAACGACAATCCCGGTGGCAAGGTCGAGCTACGTCTGGTGATCAACGCCGGGTCCGGACTGGAAGAGGACGATCAAGTCGGCGGCGCTCACTTCTTGGAGCACATGCTGTTCAACGGCACCGAACGGTTCCCGAAGAACGAACTGGTCGACGTGCTGCGCAGCTTCGGTGCGGCATTCGGTGCCGATGTGAACGCGAGTACCGGCTACGACCAGACCACCTACACGCTGAACGTGCCCGACGATCCCGAGGCCGTCGATACCGCGCTCGACATCTTGGAGGACTGGCTGTCTGCCGCGACGATCGCCCCAGACGATGTGGATGCGGAACGTGGCATCGTGCTCGATGAGTGGCGGTCCCGCGAACAGACCTCGAACGGGCGAATTCGCGATCGTCTCACGTCGTTCATGCTGGAGGGCACCGCATACGAGGGGCATCTTCCGATCGGTAGCCGGGAGGCCATCGAATCACTCACGCCCGAAGCGTTGCGGCGGTTCTACGACGATTGGTACCGCCCGGACAACGCTGCGGTGATCGTGGTCGGTGACATCGACGTCGATCGGATCGTCGATGGAATCGAATCGCGTTTCGCCGATGCAGAGCCCCGTGGGGAGAGCCCCGAGCGTGTGGTGCTCGACGTGGACCCGTCCACCGAGACGCAGGTGGACATCGGTGATGACCCCGATGTGGCCGAAGGGTTCGCCTTCGTGAGCTACCCGCTCGCAGCGCAGGAGGCCTCGCTCGAAGCCGACAGCCAATCCGCCACGCTCGAGTCGCTCGCCTTCGACATCGTGTCGACACGCTTGGACAGCGATGCCTTGCGCGGCGAGGCTCCCTACGAACGCGCCGGTCGCGGGTCGAGTTCGTTCGTGCGGCAGCTCTCTGCGCCACAGATCAACGTGGATGTGGACGGCGCTGCGGTGGCTGAGTCGGTGGCCACGATCGTCGACGAGTTCGAGCGGGTCGCTCGGTTCGGGTTCACGCCCGCGGAACTCGAACGAGCGATTGCCTCGCGCCGTAGTGCAGCGCAACGCAACTTCGACGGACGGATGTCGCGCCAGGACACCTCGTTCGCAGACGAGTACACGCGGCACGTGCTCGAAGGTGAGTGGTACGTGCCGGCCGAGCGTGAGTTCGAGTTCGTGAACGACGTCTTGGATCGAGCAACGGTCGAGACGGTTGCGTACGTCTTGGTCGAGCGCTACCGCTCTGCAGGGGCCCACGTGTTCGTGACCGTTCCCGCAAGCGAAGCAGGTGACGTTGCGCCAGCGGACGTGATCATCGCTGCGGTCGATGAAGCAGTGGATCGCGAACTGGAGCCTCGGCCCGATGAGGCTGCGGTGGCTGACTCGCTGCTCGAGGCTCCGGATCCGATCGACGAAGAACGATCATTCGAACTGGCGACCGATTCGTTCTCCCCGGCGCTCGATCCCACGGTGCTCGAGTTCGGGAACGGAGCGCGGGTCTCGTTGAACACCACGCAGATCGTTGAGAATCAGATCTCCTTCTCGGCGCAACGTGTCGGTGGCCTTGCGCTCGTTCCCGATGAGCTCGTGGCCAGCGGACAGGCACTCGGAACCGTGATCGGCGACAGCGGGGCCGGTCCGTTCGATCGAGTGGCGCTCACGTCGTTCCTCGACGACAAGTCGGTGTCGTTTCGCGTCGACGTGGACCCGTTGACCGACGAGATGTCGGGGACCGCAGCGACCGATGACATCGAGGTCTTGTTCCAGCTCATCCACCTCCTCATGACCGACCCCCGAGCAGATGAGGCTGCAGTCGAGCGCTACGTCGATGACGAGTTGCCGTTTGTCACCGACCCCTCGATCGACGCGGGGTACGCGGAGTTCGATGCGCTACTGCGGGCCAGGTACACCGACCCGCGCTTCTTGTTCCCCACGCCAGAGTCGCTCGATTCGGTCGATGTGGACGGCATCGTCGAGGTGGCGACCGCCCGCTTCGGGAGCGCGAACGGCTGGGTATTCGCGTTCGGCGGCGACTTCGATCCCGCGGTGTTGACGGACCTTGCGCGCCGCTACATCGCGACGATCCCGCAGGGCGTGAGCGCCGACGCCGCGCTGACCGAACCGCCACCTCCCGCCGGGATCGTGGTGGCCGAAGCCGCTGGAGGGCAGGGCGAGACCGCCAACGTGTCGTTCGTGTTCACCGAGGCCGCATCTGCCGATCGCCGTGACGACGTGACGGCGCTCGTTGTCCGAGAGATCGTTGGCAACCGTCTCACCGACTTCATCCGCGAGGAACTCGGCGACTCGTACTCGCCGTTCGCGCAACTCGACATCGGCGCTGGCGGCAGCCCGGATGCTGAGTTGTACATCTCGGTGTCCACTGCGCCCGAACTGGTCGACCAGGTGTCCGATTCTGTGATTGGTCAGCTTGAACTCTTGCGCACTGACGGGCCGAGCGACCGAGAACTGACCAACGCAATCAGCACGGTGGCCGAGCAACTGAACTTCATCAACAACGCGCAGATCAACGACGAAGCCCTCGCGGTCCTCGTCGACCCAGCGGGTAACGCCTCGTTCGACGAGTTCGTGAACCAGATCGGCATCATCGCAACGGTGACGGCTGATGACGTCGACGCAGCGCTCAATGCTTGGATCGATCTCGATCAGTACATCGAGGTCCGGGTACTTCCCCGCGGGTGAAACCGACGCGGTTGACGTCAACAGTTGACGTCAATAACGCACTGATGTCGAGAGTGGTCAGTGGCGTGCATTGACCGTTCGCTGCGACACCTCGACGAGTTCGCCGCCGCGGATCTCGTAGCTGATGACGTGGTCGACCGAGTGCTGGCCTTGGCGAGCTTTCCCCGAGACCACGTCGAGGCCGGTTCCGTCGACGAGCGGCAGCAACGCCACCGCACGAAACCCTTCGTCGGTTCCCGGCGACGACCGCTTGTCTTCGCGCAAAAGTAGGTGGGATTCCCAGATCCACGTGTCGTCCACGCTCACGAACCGACACTTGTGGCTGGCCTTCGACTTGGACACCATGCCGCCCGGGCACACCACCACGTTGCCTTCCACCCAAGGCAGGACGGCAAGGCCGTCGCGCCCGAACGCGGTTTCGAAGGCATTGGCGATGATGGCGTCCTCGTCCCCGTTGCCGACAGCGCGTTCGACCTGGATCTGGCGAACCATCTCGGCCACGTTGTGCAGTTCGTCGTCGCTCATGTCCCGGATCATCGAGAGCAGCGCCTCGGAGAACAGTGCGTCGGTCTCGTCCATGGTCCCCATCATGCCAGCGGGGTACCTCACAGATCGCGTTACCGAACGGCAACTCAGGCGAGGTGACTGGCGATGTCGGCGATGATGCGGTCGGTCGCCGCCCGAGCTTCGGGGGTGATGGCACCGAACGCCAGGAACGAGTGGGTGAGCGAGTCCTCGCAGCGGTCGGTCACCTCGACGCCTGCGGCCCGCAACGCCGTGGCGAACGCCATCCCCTGATCGCGGAGCGGGTCGAATCCAGCCGTGACCACGATCGCCGGAGGCACACCGCCCACGTTGTCGGCGAGTGCGGGACTCAGCGATGGATCGGAGCGGTCGAAACCGTCCGGCAGTGCGTGTTCGAAGAACCAGTCCATCGTGCGCTGATCCAACGGAAACGCTGTTGCACACGAGATCATCGACCCGTCGGCGGCCGACGCATCGGTGAGCGGGTAGACCATGACCTGCAGCGTGGGCTGCACACCGCCGGCATCTCGAATTCGCTGGCACAACGCTGCGGTCATCTGCCCGCCAGCGGAATCGCCACACACGACCACTCGTGCGGTGTCGATTCCCAGCACGGGTCCGTTGCCTTGCATCCAGGCCCATGCGGCGTCGGCATCCTCCGACGGGGCGGGGTAGAGGTGCTCAGGGCCCATTCGGTAGGCGAGGCTCACCACGATGGCATCGAGGTCTGCTGCGAGCTTCGAGCAGAACGTGTCGCAGGTGTCGAGGTCGCCGACGACGAAGCCGCCCTGATGCATGAACAGCACCGCTGGCCGGAGCCCGCCGGTGCGCGCTGGCCGATAGACGCGCACGGTGAGGCCGGCATCGTCGATGGTCATGTCGTGTGTGGCGACACCGGAGACGCGCGGCGCGTTGGTCTGGTCAAACGCTGCCGATGCCGCAGCACGTCCGGCGAGTGGGTCCAGATCCGCCATCGCGGGCCCATCAGAGGACTGTGCGGCAGCGAGCTGAAGTCGAACGTCGAGCGTCCGTCCGTCGATCACGGTCGGCTCGCCCGCCATCTTGCGCAACGCGCCAGCCGGGAGCTTGAGCACCGCCGTGGCGAGACGTTGCTGGATCGATTCCTTGGCACTCATGTCCTCAGGTGTACCGCACCGCTGCGTGGGCCCGCGCAATGCCGTTCTCGGTTGCTGTGGCGCGAGACACATGGCGTACTGTTCGGGCATGAAAACCAAAGCAGCAATTCTCTGGGAAGTGAACAGCCCGTGGAGCGTCGAGGAGATCGAACTCGATGATCCCGGCGTCGGCGAAGTCCGTGTGAAGCTTCACGCATCGGGTATGTGCCACTCCGACGAGCACGTCGTCACAGGTGACCTGCCGTTCGAACTGCCGATCATCGGCGGTCACGAAGGTGCCGGAGTCGTGGAGGCCGTCGGCGAAGGTGTCAGCTGGCTTGCCGAAGGCGACCATGTCGTGTTCGGGTTCATCCCGTCTTGCGGGCGCTGTCACAGCTGCTCCACCGGACACCAGAGTCTCTGTGACCTCGGTGCGGTGCTCGGCCTCGGCAAGCAGATCTCCGACGGCACCGCTCGTCACCATGCACAGGGCAAAGATCTCAATCTGATGTGCCTGCTCGGCACGTTTGCCGAGCACACCGTCGTGAACGAGGCGAGCTGCATCAAGATCGACAACGATGTGCCGCTCGACCGGGCCTGCTTGCTCGGCTGTGGCGTCGTCACAGGGTGGGGTTCGTCGGTCTACGCGGCCGAAGTGTCGCCCGGTGACGTGGTGGCCGTGGTCGGTGTGGGTGGCATTGGTGCCAACGCCATCCAGGGTGCCAAGCTCGCCGGCGCGAAACAGATCTGGGCGATCGATCCGGTCGAGTCCAAGCGGGAGAAGGCCATGGAGTTCGGCGCCACGCACACGGCAGCATCGATGGCCGAGGCCATGGAGCCGCTCGGCGCTGCATCGTGGGGCACCATGGCGAACAAGGTCATCATGACCATGGGCGTTGGCCAGGGTGACCTGTTGATCGAAGCGCTTGCGCTCACCGCCAAGCGCGGTCGCGTCGTGGTCACCAACATCCACCCTGCGGCAGAGATGACCGCGAACGTCAGCCTGCTCGACCTCACGCTCATGGAGAAGCAGGTCGTCGGCTCGCTGTTCGGCTCAGGCAACGCTCGCTCGGACATCCCGAAGCTGATCAGCCTGTACCGCGAGGGCCAGATCGATCTCGACGGTCTGGTCACCACGGAGTACACGCTCGATCAGGTGAATGACGGCTACGACGACATGCGGAGCGGCAAGAACATCCGCGGCGTCATGAAGTACGTCTGACCTCGTTCGACCTCCGACACTGAATCGAACGGCGCTCGGCTCCGGCCGGGCGCCGTTCGCCGTTTTCGGGTTGCTCATCGAGACGGAACAGTCGAAGAACAAGCTGGTGCCGACCGAAGCGTGTCGACAGGCGGGAATACGTTCACATCATGTCGCAACGCCGCCTCACCCGCCGCTCCATGATCACCGACGTCGGCGCGGCCGGGGTCGGCGTTGTCGTCCTCGGAGCCTGTGCGGGATCATCGGGTTCTGATGTCGATGTTTCGAGTGAGGACGACCGGACGATTCCGGATCAGGATCCCGAGTTCAATCCGGACAACCAGCTCCGACTCCAGCATGTGTCGCTCGGTTTCGTGTCGGCCTACGTGTTGGTGCGCGGCTCGGAGGCTGCGGTGGTCGACACCGGGACCGCCGACAGCCGTGATGCGATTCTGGAGGGTCTCGACGCACTGTCGGTCAGCCCGTCCATGGTTCGCCACGTCGTGCTCACGCACAACCACGGCGACCACATCGGCGGGTTGGCCAACCTCGAAGTGGATCTCACCAGCGCCACCGTGTACGCCGGAGCGGCTGACATCGGGTCGATCCAGACGTCGTTGACGCTGTCTGAGGCGAGTGACGGCGACGAGATCTTCGGCATGGGCGTGATCGCGACGCCCGGGCACACTCCTGGGAGCATCTCGCTGTTCGACACGGCGTCGGGAATCCTCGTGGCGGGTGACGCGATCAACGGCGACGGTGCTGGTGGGTTGACCGGGGCAAACCCTGATTTCTCGTCGGACATGGGCGAGGCTGCGGACTCGGTCGCGAAGCTGGCAGCGCTGATGCCGTCGACTGCAGCATTCGGCCACGGCGGAGCGCCCGTGACCGACGACGTGGCGGCAAAGCTCGCTTCGCTCGTGTGAACAGCGCTGCGTGAGCGGCCACGCAGCAGCGGGTTTCAGGCATCTGCGATGGATGCTGTTGACCGATTTCGCCGCGCTCACGCTGCGCTGACGGGTCGTGCGTAGGTTGCTCGGACATATGACCTCTCGAATACTCCCCATCGTCGGAACCTCCCTGCTCGTGCTTGCAGCATGCGGCGGCGGCTCGTCGGAACCGTTTGCCGACGACAGCGATGCCGTCGACGATGCGCTCACCGATTCCGACTCCGACTCCGACTCGACCTCTGACTTCGAGACCGACGCCGGCCTCGACCTCCCGTTCAGCTCCTCGGGTTTCGACCAGACCTGCGCCACGCAGGTGGCATTCACCGACACCACGGCCTACGACCCTTCGGCCACGACGGCTCGACCGGTCGTGGTGCTGGAAGCTGCAGATGCCGGCGGCTTCATCAAGAACTTCTCGGAGCTTCCATCCGGGTGGGTACTCGAAGACGACGACGACTTCGAAGACAACAGCGAACTGGGAGTCGTGCAACTGGCGGCGTGCCTCAGCTCGTCCGAGCAGACGGCCAGTGGCGTGATGTGTGAGCTGGGCTTGGATGACGGATCGGTGGCCACACTCGAAGTCGTGGAAGTGACCTACGACGTGAACATCTACGCCACCCAGACCGGCGAACTCGTCGGGACCGAATCGATCGCTGCGTCGGGGACCGACTGCCCCGGCTTTGCCTACATCGACGATGGCCAAACCCAGTACTTCAACTCCGCCGACGCCGACCAGATCGCCACCGCGCTGGCGAGCTACGTGGCGCCTGGCGGAATTGCCGTCGACCCGACCGAGCTCCCGGCCAACAACCGAGAGTTCAACCGGTTGTGCACCACGCCGGTTGGCTTCGGTGGCGCAACACCGCTGACCGACGGCGCTGGGGGTCCACGCCCGGTCGAACTGTTTCAGGAGTCCGACAGCGGTTTGTTCGTCACCTCGACGATCGACGCACCCGCAGGTTGGGTCGTCGATGATGCGTCACTGCAAGCCGTGGAGTTGGTTGCGTGCAGCAGCATCGGCACGCTCGTCGACAACGGTGTCACCTGCAGCTTGGAGTCAGACGACGGCACGGTCACCACGCTGACCCTCCTGAACGGCACGTACGACCTCGTGGTGTACGAAGCAGTGACCGGGGCAGTGGTCGCTTCGACCACCCTCGAGGCGAACTCGACCGACTGTCCGCTGATTGCGCTTGTGGACGAAGGCCAGACCGAGCTGCTCGCCACCCCCGAGCCCGAGGCCTACATCGAGGCGCTGCAGTCCGTCGTCGAACCCGGCTGATCGAGCAGGTACGCGCCGTTGGCGCTCGGCTGATGGGGTGCGAATAGGTTCTTGCCCATGTCCTCTCGATTGCTGCCAGCCCTTGTCACTTCGTTGCTCATCTTCACTGCCTGCTCCGGTAGCGACTCGTCTGACTCGTCTACCGACGACGACGCGTCGAGTGGTGACAGCCGGTCGACGGAGACAACCGAGGCCACGTCGTCGGACTCCGCTGCCGACGACGTGGCCTCAGATGCCGATCGAGGCGAGGTCCCGGAGTTCGCCTTCGAGCTTGCTCGGTTGTGCACGACGCAAGACGGGTACGACGGGCTCACCCCGCTCGCGGAAGGCACGGGCCCGAACCTGACGCAGCTCACCGAAGAGCGCGATGATGGCGAGTTCGTGAATCAGGGATTTCCCGGACCGGATGGCTGGTTGTCCAACAGTAGGAACGAGATCACCGCAATCGAGTTGGTCGCCTGTAGCAGCATTGGCGAGTTTGTCGACAGCGGGGTCACCTGCGACTACGACCTGGACGATGGGACCTCGCTCAGCTTGACGCTGATGACGGGAACGTACGACCTGGTCGTGTACGAAGCAACAACGGGCGACGTGGTCTCGACGTCGGTTGTCGAAGCCGACTCGTTGGAATGTGAGCGTGACAGCTTCACGCTGTTCCGTGCCGATCAGACCGAGATCTTCGCAACTCCGACCCAGGAGGCCTACATCGAAGCGCTGCGGCCGGTCATCGAGCCCGGCTGATGCACTTCCCCGGCTGATGCGCTTGCCGGCGCCGCTCCGTACCGCCGTGTGAGACTCAGCGGGGCCGAGACGTCGCGCCGCCCGCCGGTCGATCCGTTGTGGCCGTGCCGCGGCAACTACCTTTCGCGAACGGCGTCGTCCGGGCGTCGCAGGATCGAGGGGAACCATCCGTGCAGTCACGCGCCGCCATCATCTCGGGAATCAACCAGGATTGGGAGGTCGTCGACATAGAAGTCGACGGCCCCAAGTCCGGTGAAGTGCTGGTCGAGTGGAAGGCCGCCGGCCTCTGCCACAGCGAAGAGCACATGATCACCGGCGACATGGCGCCGCCTGAAGAGATGTGGGAGGCGGCCGGCATCGAAAACCTGTGGCCGCTCATTGGCGGACACGAGGGCGCAGGTGTGGTCGTGGGTGTCGGCGCCAACGTGTCGTCCGTTGCTGAAGGCGACCACGTGTCGGCGTCGTTCGTGCCATCCTGCGGTCGCTGCCGATACTGCTCGACGGGTCGCCAGAATCTTTGCGACGCGAGTGGCGGCACCTTCAAGAAGGGGATGATCACCGATGGCACCAGCCGTCACCGGCTCGGCGACGGCACGGACCTGAACCTGTTCGCGAAGCTCGGCACCTTTTCGCAGTACTCGTGCGTGGCCGAGGAATCGGTGATCAAGGTCGAGCCCGACTTGCCACTCGAAGCAGTGGCGCTGGTGTCGTGCGGCGTGGCTACCGGGTTCGGTTCGGCAACCGAGCGGGCCGGCACGCAAGCCGGTGACACCGTCGTCGTCGTCGGCATCGGTGGCATTGGTATCAACGCGGTGCAGGGAGCGGCCTCGGCGGGAGCGCAGCGCGTGATCGCCATCGACCCGGTCGAGTTCAAGCGTGAACAGGCCATGGAAATGGGGGCAACCCACACGTTCGCGTCGATGGAAGAAGCGTTCCCAGCCGTGCAGGAGATGACCTGGGGTCACATGGCCGAGCGAGTGGTGATGACTCCCGGTGTGCTCCACGGCGAGATGATGGCGATGGGTATGCAGTTGGCCGGCAAGGGCGGCACCATCGTGGTCACCGCCATTGCACCGATGACGCAGAGCGAATCGTCGGTGAACCTCTTCGAGCTGGCCATGTGGAACAAGGAGATCAAGGGCACGATCTTCGGGTCGCTCAACCCTCGAGCGGACATTCCCCGTCTGCTGTCGATGTATCGCGAGGGCACGTTGAAGTTGGACGAGTTGATCACGAACACCTACCCGCTCGATGACATCAACGAGGGGTACCGCGCCATGCGCGACGGCGAGAACATTCGCGGGGTCATCGTTCATGCCTGATCGCTCAGGAACAGGTGTCGAGCTCCATCGGTTGGTCGAGCGGCTGCGTGGCGAGGTCGTCGGCAGAGTGCGCGAAATCGAGCTGACCGTTGCGGCGATCGCATCGGATCGCCACATCGTCATCGAAGGCCCTCCCGGCACCGGGAAGTCCACACTGCTACGTGCGGTGGCGCGAGAGCTGGGAATCGGCTTCGAATTTGTCGAAGGCAACGCGGAACTCACCCCAGCGCGGGTGGTTGGACACTTCGACCCGGCACGTGTGTTGAGCGACGGCTACGACCCGGACGTGTTCGTGCCGGGACCGCTGGCGTCGGCGCTGCGGGACGGCTCGCTGCTGTACATCGAAGAGCTGAACCGAGTGCCCGAAGAGACACTCAACGTGCTCATCACGGTCATGAGCGAACGCGAGATCACGGTGCCGCGCCTCGGTCGCCTCGAAGCGGCGCCGGGCTTCCGGCTCGTCGCTGCCATGAATCCGTTCGACGCTGTCGGCACCGCACGCATCTCCGGAGCGGTGTACGACCGCATGTGTCGGATTGCTGTCGGCTACCAATCCGTTGCCGACGAAACCATGATCGTGCAGCGAGCAGTCGCCGATGGTGGCGTTGCGTCGGCCGTTGATGCGTCCTCCCGGAACTTCGTGGACCTGGTGGTGGAACTGGTGCGCGCGACCCGAGAGCATCCTGACGTGCGTGTTGGATCGTCGGTCCGCGGTGCCATCGACATGGTGTTCGTGTCGACATCGCTCGCCGAGTTGCGCGGGGTCGAGGCAATGGATCCGAGTGCGTCGCTCGATGCTGCGCTGGTGTCGCTGTCCGGTCGGATCCGGGTACGCGAAGGGTGCGCACGGACCCCCGAAGAGATCATCACGGAGCTGTGGGAATCGATTGTTCGTCCAGCTTCGGATGAGGGTGACGGGGGCGGCGAGGGAAAAGCTGGAGCCCCGACGCGGGGCACGACATCCCGCTGAAGTCTCCGCCTGCAAAGGAGGGCGATGAGGCAGAAGAAGAGGTTGCGTCGGCCCGCAAGAAGTCCACGTCGCGACGTGAGCTGGCACAGCAGCCGAACTTCGAACAGGTGTCACCCGAGCTCGGCGAACTCGATGAGTCGGCGGTGGAAGAGGCGATGTCCGGTGACCCGGACGAGATGCTGGCCATGCTGGCCGACCTCACGGGGGCGACCGACCCGATGCTTCGTGAGCTCGCTCGCCGTCTGGCCGGGCGGCTGTTCCTCGACGTTGCTCGTCGTGGCCCCACGCAGCCTCGTGGAGTCGGCAAGCTCCGGAGTCAACGCTATCGCCCGGACGGTGGCGATATCGATGTCGACGCGAGCCTCGATGCCGTCGTCACGGCGCGCGCCTCCGGGTCAGCGATCGACCCGGACGAGTTGAAGATTCGAGCGTGGTCGACTCCGAGTACGGCGATCTGCCTGCTCGTCGATCGAAGCGGGTCGATGGGAGGCAAGCCACTTGCGACCAATGCGGTCGCGGCTTCAGCGGTTGCCTGGCGTGCGCCCGATGACTACTCGGTGCTGAGTTTCGGCAAGGAGGTCGTGGCTGCGAAGTCGCAGGACTTGTCGAAGTCGAATGAGGCCGTGGTCGATTCGGTGCTGGCGTTGCGCGGCTTCGGGACGACTGACGTGGCCGGGGCGTTGATGGCGGCGCGCGATCAGTTGTCGCGGTCAACGGCTGGACGCAAGGTCGCGGTGCTGCTGTCGGACTGTCGGTCAACGGTGGATGGTGACGTGGTTGCGGCAGCTGCGGGCCTCGACGAACTGGTCATCGTGGCGCCCGAAGCCGACAGCGAGGAGGCCGAGACCCTCGCTCAGATGACGGGCGCACGTGTGACAACGGTGTCGGGCCCGAGCGACGCCGTCGCCGCGCTCACCCGCGTCCTCGACTGATGTAGAACTTTGGGTCTGACCCCAACCTCTACATGTAGAACTTGGGGTCAGACCCAAAGTTCTACATCAGGTGCAGGAAACGTCGGGGTCCGGATAGACGCCGAAGGGATTTTCCTCGGCCTCGATCTCCGGGATCGTGACGAAGGGAGAGGCTTCAGCGGTGGTCGGTGCCGAGTCGACAACGACGGTGGTGGTGGTCGTGGTGGTCGTGGTCCGGTCTGGGTCGATGACCGGCACGGTGGTGTTCGGTGCGGTGATGTCTCCGGCTTCGTCGGTGTCGTCAGCGGAGCCGGTGTTCACGTCGGTGTCCTGGACAGGTCGCTCGGCAAGAGTGACTTCACCTCGGAACAGTGACAACACGGCTTGCATGTTGTCGCCGCCGATGCGGGGCTCGAGAACCGAGTTGCCTTGGATCGTCGTGCCTCTCGCTTCGATTTGATACGTGGTGATTGCCGCCGGGTCGGTGTTGGCGAGCACGCCGGAGAGTTCGAGGACCTTGTCAGGCGTGAGGCCGGTGTCGGTGACGATGTACTGGCGACTGACACCGAGCAGCGAGTTCACAACGCTCGGTGAGAAGACGTTGGCCAGCAACTGATCGCCGACCCGACGGATGAAGTCTTGTTGACGCGTGATTCGGCCGAGGTCGGACGTGCCGTCGCGCTCCCAGCGGCCTTCGGAGTTGTAGAACTCGATCTTGCGGCTGCGTACGTACGCCAATGCATGCTCGCCGGAGAACGTGAAACAGCCCGGGTTGCCCTCGGGAACAGCGAGGCCGGTGTTGCCATCGCGGATGCCGGTCGTGAACGGCACGGCGACGCCCCCGACTGCATCGACGAGCTCTTTGAATGCGCAGAAATCGACCTGGACGAAGTGGTCGGTCTCGATACCGAAGTTCTGATCGATCGTGTTGATCAGTCGCTGAGGGTCATCACGCGTGTACGCCTCGTTGATCCGCCCTTTGCTGGACCGCCCGTCGATACGGACCCACAGGTCTCGGGGGAACGACAGCACCGCCACCTGGTTGGTGGCCGGGTTGACCCGCCACATCATGATCGTGTCAGACCGCTCGCCCGTGCTGGACCGATCACCGAACGCGGGCGCGAATCGAGACTCGGGGTCGAGGCATGCGTTGTTGTCGGCGCCGGTGATCAGGATGTTCCTTGCGCCGGGTTCGGCGGGCGGGAACGTCTCGACGGGTGCTGCGGGGTCGGTGGAAATGGTCAGGGCGTCCTGGCCGGGGTCGTCGAACTCAACGACACCGGTGGCGGCCGCATCCGAGTCGCCGCTTGCAGGAACAGCGACCGCCGTTGCGTCGTCAGCGGATGTTTCCAGTACGACGAGCTGTCGGTCCTCGAGCTGCTGCTGCACAAACCAGACGCCGATGGCCGCTCCAACGCTGCCGAGGGCGCTGACGGACAACCCGGCAATCAACAACCGTTGAGGCCAAGACCGACGAAGTTTGGGGCGTTCCTGACCGCCCGACGGCGTGCTGTCTTCTCCCATGACCGACACGACGATACCGACAATGCCGAGTCACAAACCGTCAGGTCGCCCACTGGGTGGAGCGATCTGGTGATCGGGCTACGGAAGGACGACGACCTTGGTGCCGACCCACGCCCAGTTCCACATCCACTGAGCGTCGGATGTGGCCTGGCGCACGCAACCGGCAGACAGCGGCTGGCCGAGCTGCCAGATGGCCTGCAGTGGGCGACCGTATTCCTTCGGGATCTCGTGGAACCCGATGTTGCCGCCCTCGCACCCCTTCGTGAAGCGGATCATGTAGCCCCATTTGACCGAGGGCTTCTGGATCGAGTTGGTGTAGCGCGAGCGTGAGAACACGCTGTACGTGCCGATCTTGGGGTCACACCACTTCAGCTTGCCCGACACCTTGTGGGTCTTGAGCACGACGCCGTTGCTGTCCACTGCCCACACGCGTTGGCGGGACTTCGAGTAGACCGCGCGCCGACCTTCACCGGAGTTTGCCGGCAGCACCCACTCGGGGATGGTGGTCGTGGTCGGCGGGAGGGTGGTCGTGGTGGTGGTGGGGGGAGGCGGAGGAAGACGGGTTTGAATCGTAGAACCCGGTCGCGATGCCGGCATCGCCCCACCGACCTCACCCGCTGAGCCGAAGACCTCGGTGGTTGTCGGAGCAGGCTCGGTGTCGATCGGAGCGTCAGTTTCGACGGGGGCATCGGTGTCGACCGGAGCGTCAGTTTCGACGGGCGCATCCGTTTCGACGGGCGCATCGGTTGCAGCTGGGGCATCTGTTTCGACAGGCGTATCGGGCTCGGTATCGACGGGTGCATCAGACGTCGGCGGGTCGGTGTCGACGGGCACAGCCGAAGCGACCGACCCAATGGCCAGAATCGACGTGACGGCGAGCGCAACTGCGGCAGCTCTCGTGCTCAGGTTCCCAACATTCGCCCGCATCGGCGTGACACTATCGCGTTCGTCGTGTCGATTGTCACCCAACTGCAAACTACACCAGCGTAGTCATGTCAGAAGTTCGGGCAGTGGATGTCGGGTCGCGCACCGCCCGACGGGTCAGTCGTTCGAGGGCGGAGCGATCACAACGTCGCAGGTCAGGGCTTCGGAACCGGAATCGACGATCGTGATCGCTGCGATCGATCCCGCTGCTGCAAGGTCGGGTTGACCAGCAACGAGCGCGGTGTGTGACGATGGTGGCGCACTGATCGTCACCGAATCGACATCGGTCCGCTGGCTCACTTTCGCCTCGGACTTGGCCCGTCGCACGAGTGTCAACGCATCGAGCGTCGGGTCGATGAGCGCTGCATCGCCCCCGAGTCCAACTGCAACCGGCCACGGCTGGGTGTGGATGCTCGTGTCGTTCCACCAACTCCATGCCTCTTCGGTGGCGAACGGCAGGAACGGCGCAAGCAGTCGCTGAACACCGGAGAGTGCTTCGCGCAGTGCGCGTCGTGCCGACGCTGCGGGCGCTGCACCCATTGATTCATAGGCCCGGTTCTTCACCAGCTCCACGTAGTTGTCACAGAACCACCAGAAGAAGGACTCCGTGCGTTCCAGGCCGCGGGCGTAGTCGAACGCTTCGAACCCGGTGGTGGATTCGGCGATCACGGCGTCGAGCTTGGCGAGCATCGATCGGTCGACGTCGTTGGTGACCACGGCATCGAGTGCGGCGTCGATGTCGACGTCTCCGAACGACAGCACGAATTTGGACACGTTGAGCAGCTTGTTGGCCAACTTGCGTCCGACCTTCATCTGGTCCTCGCTGAATGCGGTGTCCACGCCTGGCCGCCCCGAAGCCGACCAGTAGCGCACGGCATCGGTGCCGTATTGGTCGAACAAATCCATCGGCGTGACGACGTTGCCCTTCGACTTCGACATCTTCTTGCGGTCCGGATCGAGGATCCATCCGCTCAACGCCGCATGGCTCCACGGGGCCACACCGTGCTCGTGGTGGGCGCGGGTGACCGTGGAGAACAGCCACGTGCGGATGATGTCGTGGCCCTGCGGGCGCATGTCGTAGGGGAACACTCGCTCGAACAGGCCGTCACCCTCTTCCCAGTGGCCGGCGATCTGAGGAGTGAGCGACGACGTGGCCCACGTGTCGAGGATGTCCGGATCGCCGGTGAAGCCGAGTGGCTGGTCGCGCTGGTCGCGCTGGTATCCCTCGGGAGTGTCCGTCGACGGGTCCACCGGAAGCAGATCCTCGGCGGGCAGCAGCGGCTCGTCGTAGATCGGCTCGCCCGAGGCGTCGAGCTTGTACCAAATGGGCACGGGCACGCCGAAGAAGCGCTGGCGGCTCACGAGCCAGTCGCCGTTGAGGCCCTCGACCCAGTTGTCGTACCGATGCTGCATGTGGCCCGGGTACCAGGTCATCTGGGTGCCGCGCTCCACGAGGTCGCCACGAAGGTCGGCTTCGCGGCCGCCGTTGCGGATGTACCACTGACGCGAGGTGACGATCTCGAGCGGGCGGTCGCCGCGCTCGTAGAACTTCACGGGGTGCTGGAGGGGTCGAGGCTCTCCGACGAGGATCCCGTGCTCGGTGAGTTGTTCGACGACGGCGCGCTGCGCTTGATTCGGGTACTTGCCAGCAATGAGAGCGTACGCATCGGCGTCCACACCGTGCGGAGCGTCGGGGAGGATGCGGCCATCGCGCCCGATGATGGCGCGCATCTCCAGCATCAGCTCGCGCCACCACGTGACGTCGGTGGTGTCGCCGAAGGTGCAGATCATCGCGATGCCGGTGCCTTTGTCGGGCTGCGCCAGTTCGTGGGCGCGCACCTCGACCTCCTGGCCATACAGGGGCACGATCACCTTGGTGCCGAAGTGCGGTTGGAAGCGTTCGTCGTCGGGATGGGCAACGAGGGCGACGCACGCGGCGAGCAGCTCAGGGCGAGTGGTGTCGATCTCGATCGCGCCGGAGCCGTCGGCCTTCTTGAACGGGATCTTGTGATACGCGCCCGGTCGCTCGCGGTCTTCCATCTCGGCTTGCGCCACGGCGGTGCGGAAATCGATGTCCCACAGCGTTGGTGCCTCCTGGCTGTACGCCTCACCGCGTGCGACGTTGCGCAAGAAAGCTCGCTGGCTGACCCGGCGACTCCGTTCATCGATGGTGGCGTAGTGCTGCTTCCAATCGACGCTCACGCCGAGGCGGCGGTACAGCGCTTCGAAGACCTGCTCGTCCTGCTCGACGAGCTCGTCGCACAGTTCGAGGAAGTTCGGCCGGCTGATCGGCACGGCCTGGTGCTTCTTGGGCGGATCGCCGCGGAACGGTGGCTCGAAACCCTCGGTATAGGGCTGGCCCGGATCACACCGGACGCCGTAGAAGTTCTGGACTCGACGCTCGGTCGGCAGCCCGTTGTCGTCCCAACCCATCGGGTAGAACACGGCTTTGCCGGTCATCCGCTGATAGCGAGCGATCAGGTCGGTGTGGGTGTAGCTGAACACGTGACCCATGTGCAGCGAGCCGCTGACCGTGGGCGGCGGGGTGTCGATCGAAAAGACGTCGTTCCGTACCGCTGCGGCGTCGAATGCGTAGGTGCCATCGGCATCCCACTGCTCGGCCCAGCGGTTCTCGATGCCGTCAAGGGTCGGCTTCTCGGGAATGTTCGTCCCAGGATTCATCATAGTTGCCCGAGGCTATCGACGCCGGTGCCCCGGCCTGCGGTGCGATGTTCGCAGGCGTTCGTGCGGGTTTGCGGTGAGTTCGGGTGGGGCATGGCGCGACGGCGTTACCGGAACCAGGTGGTGGGATGTGTCGGTGAGTTTGGGTCG
>JBGCEY010000066.1:0-7956 GCA_045106645.1 Ilumatobacter sp. | reverse complement strand
ACGCCGACGGAGACCTCACCATCGGCGCAGTTTGGGTGATCGTGTGGTGCTCGGGGTCGAGCAGTCTCAGGGAACCCAGACGAGTTCGCCGCGGAAGGTGTTGGGTCCGACGGGGCCGCCTCTGTCGTAGATGCTCTCCGTCGGGATCAACCTGACCGAATCACCCAGATTCGACCCATCGACCGGCAACGGGTGCGTCTCACCGTTCGCCTCGAACGCGTACAGCGAGTACACGGTGCCCCGGAAAACCCCGTCGACCCGGACCGCTCTCGGAATGGTCGCGTAGATCCAGCTGCCGCCAGGGCCCCAGGTGACATGAACGACATCGCTCGAGGTTCCGTCATCCCGTTCGATCACCTGGGTGATCGAGAGGTCCTCCAAATCGAGAAGGATCGGTCGGGTCGGGCCGATCGACGGCTTCATCGTCATGAGCGCCTGGCTTCCGTCGGGGCTGGTGTCGATGGTGCGGAGGTACGCGAGGGTTCCCTGATAGAAGGCCGGCATGGTGTATCGCTTGGGCGAGACCTGACCAGACGGGTCGGCGATGACGAAGCCAGTCGGTTGGTTATCGCCGAGCAGTTCGTTGCCTTCGGTTCCGTAGATCACGCGACCGTCCGCGAGGAAGTCGTAGTGCCCTCGTCCTCCAGCGCCAGCGGACTGCTCGTAGCTGGTAACGAACGTGCCGTCTCGCCTGCGGACGCTGATGACGCTGGCCGCCGATGCTCGGTCGGTCAGTTCCATGATCACGTACTGGCCGTCGAATGAGGTTTTGGCAGGTCCTGGACCGTCGGCTCTCAAGGCAAAGAAGTCATCGGGACCGAAATTGCCATTGCGGTCGACGAAGACGACACACACGACGTCGTCGATCGTGCGGCTGCAGTCGTCGACGGTGAGAACGGCACCAGACGTCACGGCGCGGTCAGGGCGAGCGTCGGTGAACGAAAAGCGTTCCCCCGCTCCGAGTTCGACGAGCGCTGGGCTGCCCGCAAGTGTGCTGTAGCGGCCGCTGGCGAGGTCGAGGCCGACGAAGGACGACTCGAATTTGCCGATCATGCGACCCGTGAACGGCGGGCTGGCTGCGCCAGGTACTCGTACCCTCACCGCCTGTCGGGTTGCAGTTGCGCCGTCAGCGATCATCGTCGACGCACCAGCGATGAACGTCTCGTCGGTGACGACAGGGAGCTGCACGACGTCGGACGCTGCGGCGTTCCCGGCGCTGTCCCCGCTCGCGCCACACGCGGTGAGCACGGCGAGGCCCAGCGCGATTGCTACTGAGCGTCTCGTGGCTGTCGACCTCGCCATCAGGAGATACTCGCAGATTGGAGGACTCGGGGATGCACGGCAGCAACGGATACGGACCCAATTGACGCCGCCCCTGCCGTGTGACAGTCCAGCGCCTCGAGCACATGTTCCGAATACGCCAGCGAGTCGAAGGGCAGCATCGCTGACAACAGCAGATCCGCTTCCGTCAAACGCTCGTCGGCGCGCCCCCTGGGCGACAAGGCTCGCTCAAAGACGGTGTCGCGAATCTGGTCGCTCCGGGAAAGTTGCGTGCTCTGATCCTTGAGAGGATGGAGTCATGTCAAAGAGGTCGAGGCGGTATCCGCCGGAGCTGAAGGAACGCGCGGTGCGCATGGTGTTCGAGCATCAGCACGAGTATCCGTCGCAGTGGAAAGCTATTCAGGCGATCGGTGAGAAGCTCGGTGTGCATCACGAGTCGCTGCGGATCTGGGTTCGTCGAGCCCGAGACCGATGCCGGCCAACGGCCGGGTCTCACGAGCGACGAACGCGACCGGATGAAAGAACTCGAGCGCGAGGTCAAAGAGCTTCGCCGGGCGAACGAGATCTTGAAGTCGGCGTCGGTTTTCTTCGCGACCGAGCTCGACGGTCGAACCAAGAAGTGATCGCCTATATCGATGGACACCGCGACAAGTTCGGGGTCGAGCCGATCTGCAGAGCGTTGCAGTTCGCCCCACGCACCTACTGGGCTGCCAAGAAGCGAGCGCCGTCGGCGCGTGCTGTTCGTGATGCGGAGCTGCGGCCAAAGATTGAGCGGGTCCATCGCGAGAACTTCGGTGTCTACGGTGCAGCGAAAGTGTGGGCGCAACTCAACCGCGAAGGCCACAAGGTGGCGCGGTGCACTGTCGAGCGGTTGATGCGCGACCTCGGTCTACGCGGCGCTGTCCGGGGCAAAGCAGTTCGCACGACGTTCGCTGATGACGCGGCTGAGCGTCCACGGGATCTGGTTGATCGCAAGTTCGCAGCGCCGGCACCGAACCGGCTCTGGGTCGCGGACCTCACCTACGTGCGGACGTGGTCTGGGTTCGTCTACGTCGCGTTCATCACCGATGTGTTCTCCCGGCGCATCGTTGGCTGGCAAGCATCAAGATCGCTCAAGACCGACCTTGCACTCGACGCACTCGAACAAGCCATCTGGTCCCGACAACGCGACGGCACCGACCTCGATCAGCTCATTCATCACAGCGATCGCGGCGTTCAATATCTCAGCATTCGCTACACCGAGCGGCTCGCCGAGGACGGCGTCGTGAACTCGGTTGGATCGCGCGGCGACAGCTATGTCAACGCGCTCGCCGAGTCCATCAACGGGCTCGACAAGACCGAACTCGTCCGCAACAAGGGACCCTGGCGCGGTCTCGAAGACCTCGAACTCGCCACCCTCGAATGGGTCGACTGGTTCAACCATCAACGCATCTTCCACGACCTCGGCCGCATCCCACCCGCCGAATTCGAAGCCAACCACTACCGTCAAACCGTCCCGACGTTTCCGTCAGGGACTCAAACCAACCAGCACGCATGAAACCCGGAGCGATTCATTCGGTGCACACCGGCTTTCAGCGAGAGCGTGGCATTTGTATGGCGGAGATCGTGGAGGCGGATGAGCGGGACATCGGCCGCAGTCACCAGATTCTTGAAGCGTCGGGAGGAATGATCAGGGTGCTCGTGCTCGCCGAGTTCGGTGAGGAAGACGAGATCGCTGCCGGCGCTCCAGGCCGGCCCCGCCCTCAGTCGTTCTTCGGCCTGCTGCTTGCGCTGTGCTCGCAGCGTCTGCATCGCTGAGTCCCCGACGAACAAGGTTCGGCGGCTGCCGGCCGTCTTCGGTTCGCCGATGATGATCTCACCCTTCACAGCATTGAGGGTCTGGACGATGGCGATCTGCGAGGCATCGAAGTCGATGTCTCCCCAACGGAGTCCGAGCGCTTCGCCGCGCCGCATTCCCGTCGCTGCGAGCAACGTGAACGCATGGCCGAGCCAGTCGGTGCTCACGGCCTGGAGGAACGACTTGGGCTGATCCGACGTCCACGTCGTCATCTTTGGTCGCGACATCGACGGTGCTCGGGCTGCCGCTGCTGCGGAACACGCAGAAGTCGGTCCGCCTCGATAACTGGTTGTCATGGAGAGCAGACCGACCTGCGCTTCGGTATGTGGATGTTGATCAGGCTCCAGGCCCCGACCCTGGTTTGCAACAGGAACCAATGGCGGACGCTCGGCTGGTAGCTGCGATGTTGGGTGAGTGCCCTGATCTCGCTTGCCGACCAAGCTGTCAGTCGTCGTCATCGTCATCGTCATCGTCATCGTCATCGTCATCGTCATCGTCATCGTCATCGTCATCGTCATCGTCATCGTCATCGTCATCGTCATCTGGCTGTGTGTTGCTCGGCGTGGAGTTGCTCGGGTCGGAGCTGCTCGGCGTGCTGCTGCTCGGCACGCTGCCAATCGGGTCGGAGCTGCTCGGCGTGCTGCTGCTCGGCGTCAACGAGGCCGGCTCCGATGGTGTCGACATCGGCGACGTTGGCGTGCTGGGCTGCGGCGTGATGTCGTCGAGTGTCGTATCCGAACGGTTCAGTCCGAAGACCGGAACCGCCAGGACGACGATCGCTGCTGCAACGACTGCGATGAAGATGGGTTGTTTCACGATTCGCTCTTTCAGTGAGGTGTGTCGGACGAGGTATCCGTGGTCTCCATGTAGCTACGCACGGTGGACGCGAATCCAGTGCACGTTGGTCGTACGACCGCCCACAACCACAGCGGAGAGGTACTACGACCAACGTCCACTGTTGGCACAGGTCGGCATCGACGAAGCTGGTCGCATGTGGACGGGTAGACGCCTGGCGGCGGGCGCACGCCGTCCCAGGAACGGCGGAAAGTACGGTGGCAAACATGACAACGCGACGGCGTAGCTCCATCGTGCGCGAACCTGTCACTGTCAAGGCCGTCATGCTGCGCTTTGCACTCACCGGCTTCGTTGCGCTTGTTGTCGTGTCACTCGTAACTGCGTGGGTGAGTCGAGAAGTTGGCACCGAACAGGCCATCGATGACGCTCGGCGCGTTGCCTGGGTGAGCGCTCAGGGCATCGTGGCCCCGGTGCTCACCGACGACGTGATGCTGCTCGACGCTGAGGCTCTCGACACTGTCGACAGTGCCGTACGCGAATACGTCCTGCGTGGTTCTCTCGTGCGCGTGAAGATCTGGGATGCCGACGGCACCATTGTTTACTCCGACGAACCACGGCTGATCGGCGAGCAGTTCGAACTCCCTGAAGACAAGCGCGAAGTGTTCGCAACCGGCGAAAGCCATGCGGAGATCTCGGATCTCGACGGTCCGGAGAACCGCTTCGAGGCAGAGACGAAACTGCTCGAGGTGTACTCACCGATCGAAACGGTCGAGGGGACACCGTTGCTGTTCGAGACCTATTTCCGCTACAGCGGCGTCACCGACGTCGGCCGCCAGCTCTGGGGCCAGTTCGCTCCCGTCGCGTTGGGTGCCCTGCTTGCGTTGCAGCTCGTGCAGCTGCCGTTCGCATGGAGAATGGCGACACAACTCCGATCAGGACAAGAGGAGCGCGAACTGTTGTTGCGTCGTGCGCTCGACGCCTCAGATGCTGAGCGGCGTCGCATTGCGAGCGATCTGCACGATGGCGTCGTGCAAGACCTGACCGGCGTGTCACTGGGTCTCGCCGCGCTCGGGCGACAATCACCTATCGAGCCCGGGCAGGTCGATGATGCGTCCGCTGCGATCCGCAACAGCGTGAAGTCACTGCGATCCCTGCTCGTGGAGATCTATCCCCCAAACCTCGCCGAAGAAGGCCTCGAGTCAGCAATCGGTGATCTGCTCAGCGGACTACCAGCACGCGGACTCGCTACCGAATTTGCTGTCGAACTCGACGGACTCGTCCCCCAACCCGACGTCGGCGGGCTCGTCTATCGGGTGGTTCAAGAAGCAATCCGCAACATTCTCAGCCACGCCGCTGCCAGCGCCGTGCGCGTCGAGATCGGAATCGGAGATGAAGGAGTCGACGTGAGCATCGATGACAACGGGCGAGGATTCACCGCCGACGAAGTCACCGAGCGATCTCGCGACGGTCACGTCGGGCTACGCGCCCTTGGCGGACTACTCGCTGATGTCGGGGGCTCCTTCAATGTCTTGTCCGACCCGAACACCGGCACTCGTGTCGCCGCGACCGTCCCGTTCAGCATCGAGGCATCATCATGATCCGTGTCATCATTGTCGACGACCACGCAGTGGTCCGTTCCGGGCTCGAACAGTTCTTGGCCACAACCGGCGACATCGAACTCGTCGGCATGGCCGCTGATGGCCTGGAGGCCCTCGAGGTCACTGCCGCGACCGCTCCCGATGTCGTCGTGATGGATCTCTCGATGCCCAAGCTCGACGGAGTCGACGCCACGCGCCGGATCTCAGCCGAGCATCCATCGAGCCGGGTGCTCGTCCTGACTTCGTTCTCGGACCGAACCCGGATCATGGACGCCCTGTCTGCCGGCGCTGACGGCTACCTGCTCAAGCACTCGGATCCCGAAGAGATCGCAGCAGCGATCCGCAGCGTCCACACCGGTGACGCCCCGCTCGACCCGAAGGCCGCTCGGGCCCTCCTCGAGTCACGCCGAACAACAACAGAAGCCGGGTCACTCACCGACCGCGAACGCCAAGTGCTCGACCTTGTCCGCCAAGGACTGGCGAACAAGCAGATCGCCCGCAAGCTCGGCATCAGTGAGCGCACGGTCAAGGCACACCTGACGAGCGTGTTCTCCACGCTCGGTGTTAGCGATCGGACCCAAGCCGCTCTATGGGCATCGAATCACCTCGATAGCGACTGAACCTCGCACGCACTGACATGTCGGCTTCGGGAACCAGCCCGAGGTCAATCATCGTCATCTTCGGCATCGCCGTCATCTTCGGGATCAACGTCATCTTCGTCGTCGTCATCATCGTCGTCGTCAGACCCGGAGCCGCTGTTCTGCGAACCCGACCCGCTGTTTCCAGAGCCTGACGAATCGTCGTCGTCGGCATCTTCGGTCGTCGGCGGCGACACCGAGCCGCTCGACACAGTCGTAGCCGTCGTTGGCACACCGCCGCCTGACCCCGACCCGCTGCTCCCCGATCCAGACGAATCGTCATCATCGTCGTCATCATGAGTGTCATCGTCGATGGTTCCCGAGGACCGGGTCGTACCCGAAGACGGTGTCGTGGCGGACGGCCGCGTCGTCACCGGTATCGATTGGCCCGCTTGCGGTGACGTGGAATTGGGCCCATCATCGAACGTGGTGATTGGGGGGCCGGTCGTCGATGTCGTCGATGTCGTCGACGTTGGATCGGTGGTGCTGGTCGGCGGTGTGGAGCTGGTTGGTGACAGCGCGACCGGAGCGGTCGGGCTGTCACCCGGGTTCTGCCACACCGACCTGGTGGTGGCATCTCCGGTCTCAGGGAAGAGTGCGTCATGGAGCGCGACGGCCGAGCCGGCTGAGGCGAGGGCGACAACTGCCAGGATGCCCGTTCCTGCTGTCCGGCGGAGCGCTTGTGAGAGCCGGGGCGCAGCCTGACTGACCCTCGCCGGTTGTATTCGGCGACTCTCCACGACCGAAGTGAGCCCCGTTGATTCGTTGTGTCCGCGTTGCGCCCAATCGCGACTTGCCTGGGTACTGGGCTGCCCCCAAGGGCTCGACGGGTTCGAGGGCGTTTCCACGTCTCAATTGTGCGCCGTCGGTCGTCGGAGCACAATACGACCAAGGTCGTAGTACCTCATCGGCCAGGCGGACTCGACCCAATCGAGGTGAAGTGATCAGGCCTCGTACGCCTCGTCGCGAGCGTAGGTCACCAGGTCCTCGCGATCGGCGCGTCGGGCGTGGATCAAGATCTTTGCGGTGTCGTTCAAGAAGTTGATCTGGTCGATCACGATGCCGGTGATCGAGAGCCCAGTTCGTGCTTGGAGATCGGCGAGCAATTCGGCGCGCCGCGCGGGCTGGACGAGTTCGATTCGCTCATAAACCACCGAGTGCACCTCGGACTGGCGTGACAACCAAAATCCGCCGAGCGCTTCGAGCGTCGTGATGATCACCACGTTGGCAATCAGCGCTTCGACCAGCGTCAGCGACGTCAACGCGAGAGCGTTGAACGAGGCGAGCGCAATGCCGGCAAACAAATACGTCATCTCGAGCACAGGCAAGGTTCCCGTGCGGAATCGGAGGATGCCGAACAGGGCAAACAGCCCAAAACCGACGTTCACGCTCACCGCGGCTGACGCCATCAAATAGGTGACGAAGAAGACGACGACGTTGACCACGACCAGCGTGAAGACATATGTCGAGCGAGATCGTGCACGTCGATAGGTGAGCACGCCCAACAGGGAGATCGCAATGGCGTTGAACGCCATCCCGACGACGAACTCACCGAGACGCTCTGCGTCGATGACGTCGATCGTGGCCAAGATGCTCATGAGGTCACCACCGCAGCGATGGTCGACACCATGTTCGCCGCCACAGGTGAAGCCCAGGCCGAGGCCGCTGGCGGCGGCCAATGCGATGCGACCGGTGTGGCCCCAAGCGTCTCAAGGTTCAAGAACACTTTCTTGAAACGGTTCCTGCGCAGGCTCGGATCGCACGACGCAAGCCCCATGCAGTACTTCGAGAACTTCTGTGGTCGCCG
>JBGCEY010000065.1:0-24393 GCA_045106645.1 Ilumatobacter sp. | reverse complement strand
GCCGTCGAGGCAACCGGAGCGAACGCATCGTTCGCCACCGTGCCGCCGAAGTTCGCATCGGGCGCCATCCTCGAAGCAGCCGAAGCCGGTATCGGTTTCATCGTGTGCATCACCGAGGGCATCCCCGCCCAGGACGAGGCGCTCACCTACAACCGCCTCGTTCGGGACTTTCCGAACACCCGCCTGCTCGGCCCGAACTGCCCCGGCATCATCAGCCCCGGCAAGTGCAACATCGGAATCACCGCTGGTGAGATTGCGGAGCTGCCCAGCGCTGACGGTCCGAACGTCGGCATCGTCAGCCGCTCCGGCACGCTTACGTACCAGGCGCTCTACGAGCTCAAGCAGCGTGGCATCGGCGTGTCCACCTGTGTTGGTATCGGCGGCGACCCCGTCCCCGGAACCAACTTCATCGACTGCCTCGCCGAGTTCCAGAACGACCCGGAAACGCACGCGATCATGATGCTCGGTGAGATCGGCGGCTCAGCAGAAGAAGAAGCGGCTGACTTCATCCAGGCCAATGTGACCAAGCCGATGAGCACGTACATCGCTGGCGTCACAGCTCCAGCTGGCAAGAAGATGGGCCACGCTGGCGCCATCGTCTCGGGTGGAAAGGGCACAGCCCAGGGCAAGATGGACGCACTCGCTGCGGCCGGTGTGAAGGTCGGACTGAACCCGACCGAGGCCGGCGAGCTGATGGCGGAGATCGTCGCCGCTCTCTGAGTCGCTGACTCCGTTCTCTTCGAACGCGTGAGGTTGTTGCGGCACAGCGCCGCAAAGGCCTCACGCGTTCGTCGTTTTCGACCGAGTTGTCAGGTGATCGCGTAGTGGTCCGGGTCTGGGTCGTGGGTCATCGACCAGTAGTCGACGAGGCGCCACGGCATGATCACGACGACGCGACCCGCATCGTTGCGGTACCAGTTGGTCATTCCCGGATGGCTCCAGATCAACTGCTCGTGCTCCGCGTCGTGTCGGTCGCTGTAGTCGAGCATCGGTGCCTCGTGGACTTCGATCGATCGGCCTCCGGCTGCTGCCACCTCGGCGAGACACGCCGTGATGTGGCGCGCATGGCACTCGGCCTGGAAGATCGCGCTGCCACCGTGGCCGAGCCCGGTCGTGGGGCCCTGCATGATGAATAGGTTCGGGAACTCCGACACGGTGATGCCGAGGTAGGCCTTCGGGTCGTCGTTCGCCCACAGGTCGGCCAGGTCGACACCGTTGCGGCCACGCAGACCAAGTCGACTCGCGGTCTGGAACACCTCGAAGCCGTGAGCAAGCACGATGATGTCGTGTTCGCGATGGTCGCTTGACGTGATGACGCCAGCGGCGTCGACGCGGTCGATCGGGTCGGTCACTAGTTCGACGTTGGGCTTGCGGACCGCTGAGAACCAGCCGTTGTCGAGCAGGATCCGCTTGCCGTAGGGCGGGTAGGTCGGCATGCACTTCTCGATGAGGTCGGGCCGACCGTCGAGTTCGCTGACGATGTGGTCGGCCATCTGCTGGCGGTGTCGTTCGTTTGCCTTGTTGATGGAGTGGGCATGGGTCCACTCAGGGTCTTTGCGCAGCAGCGGGAGCAGCCCGTCGCCGTAGCGCCAGAGCATCACGAAACGGAACCACGACGCATAGAAGGGCAGGTGTTCGAACATCCACTGTGAACCATCCGGAATGGCGTCGTGGTAGCGGGGGATCGGTCGTGCCCATTGGGCGGTGCGTTGGTAGACGGTGAGCTCGGCGACCTGGTCGGCAATGGCCGGCACGATCTGCATCGCCGATGCTCCCGTGCCGATCACAGCGACTCGCTTGCCCGTCAGGTCGAGGTCAGTCGGCCAGTGCGACGAATGAAAGCAGCGGCCGTCGAAGTCATCGGTGCCCGGCACCGGCGGTGGCTTCGGGACGTTGAGCTGGCCGATTGCACTGATCAGATTGGCGTAGCGGCGGGTCTCGGGCCCGGCGGGCGAGGCGAGTTCGACCGTCCACTCCTTCGCGGCCTCGTCCCATGAAGCGCCGGTCAGTGTCGTCTCGAACTCGATGTTCGGTGTGATATTGAGGTCATCGGCGGTGCGTTGCAGATAGTCCTCGAGGTCGGCGCGAGGGGAGAAGTAGCGCGACCACCGGTTCGGCTTGGCAAACGAGAACGAGTAGGCGTGGTTCGGAGTGTCGACGCCAGCGCCCGGGTAGATGTTGTCGCGCCAGACACCCCCGACGCTGCTGCCCCGCTCGACGAGGTCGTAGCGGAACCCGAGGCGTGCGAGTCGAGCGGCCATGATGATCCCGCTGGCGCCGGCACCGATGACCAACGTCGAGGGACGCTCGGCTCCATCGGGCCACTCGACATCGCGCGAGACGAAGCCCATCTCCTCGCGCATCATCGGTGCGTACTCGGGGGGAACCGGTTCGCCGAGACACACGCTCATCATCTCGACCATCAACTCGTCGCCGGGATCTGTGATCGCGGGCGGGGTGCCGGCCTCTGCGATGGCCGCCTCCGTGATCTCCGCTGCGACCTCCGCGGAGAACCCGGCGTCTTCGGGGGCGATCAGGCGGACGTCGCGCTGCGGGAGATACGGCTCGCTCAACCACTGGCGGTCTCCCGTGATCTGGAACAAGCACATGGTCAACACCCGCAGGTCGGCATCGCGCACCGCGTCGGTGATCGTCATGTCGTCGAGCATCGCCATTCCTCACACACTGCCGTGGCCGACCGGCCCGCGACGAGTCTGAGCCAGTGAGTTCGAGCTGGCGAGTCGCTGCCTGACACCATCTCGTTGCGTGAGCGGTATGTCGACGGCGGAGTTCCTGGGAATGAGCGACTATGGCGGCGGTCAGTGGACCGTGCCGATCACCGAACGTGCCGTCGGCGGTGGCAGAGGTTCCCTGTTCGGCGGTGTCGGCCTTGCGGCCGGTGTCGCCGCGATGGAACTGGAGACCGGCCAACCCGCAGTGTGGGCCACGGCGCAGTACATCGCCACGATGTACAACCCGTCGGAGATGCAACTCGGCGTGGCCCGGCCCGCAATCGGTAGAACGGTCACGCAGTGCAGGGTCACGGGCACGTTCGAGGGTGGCGATGTGGTCACCGTGCTCGGAGCCACAGGGCGCCGGCCGGAGCAACTCCGCGGCGTGTGGGAGAAGTACCCGAACCCACTGGCTCCTGGCGATTCGGTGGACCCCGAACGGGACTTCGACTATCCATCGCTCCATGACCACGTCGAGGTGAAGATGGCGCGTGGCATGTTCGGATTCTCGGGGGTCGGTGAGCCGAGTGGCGATCACCGCTCACTCGTGTGGGTCAGAATGCCCGAGGTGCGCGTCGACGCTGCAGCGCTGGCGATCATCGCTGACTACAGCCCGTCGGTCATCGGCAACGCTGCCGGGCGAGTCACGAACCTGTCCAGCCTCGACAACACGATTCGGTTCGCCGACCCTGCACCGGCGGACACCGACTGGGTGCTGTGCGACAACCGGGTCGAATTCCTGGGCAACGGATTCGCCCACAGCAGCTGCCTGATGTGGACCGACCAAAGGAAACTGCTCGCAACCGCCAGCCAGTCGATGACGATCGTTCCCGTTTGACCGAGGTGGCCAGTCGAAGCGAAGCTTCGCCCCGGACGTCGGCAAATCGGTAGCTTCGGTGGTGATGAGCGGGAAGGGCGATGGAGAAGCGGAGCGACCAGAGCGCCGTGCGCTGGGCCGTCAACTCGACGACGAAGTCGTCCGTTCCCGTCTGATCGAGCGCCTCGACGATCGATGGAATTGCCGCTTGACGTTGATCGAGGCGCCGGGTGGCTTCGGCAAGTCCACGGCGATCGCTCAGGCCGTTCGCGACAACGACGAGGACCCGAGTGGCGTCGATGTGTTCGTTCGTTGCCGACCGGGGCGTGCCGAGGTCGAGCACATCGCCACCGGGTTGCTCGGAGCCATGGGGCGGCGCACGCCGAACAACCCGACGGCTGATTCCTTGGCCGCTGCTGTGGTCGCTGCAGTGGCGGACTCGACACCACACGACGTCTGCCTGTGCATCGATGATGTTCACCTGGCAGCTGAGGACGTCAGCGAGTGGCTCACAACCGTTCTCGGCGGTTTGCCATTCAACGGCCACGTCCTGCTCTCCGGGCGATCGCTGCCTGAACTCAAGCTCTCACGGCTGCGAGCTGGCGATGATGTCGTGGAGATCGACGAGAGCGAGTTGGCGTTCGACGATCGAGAGATCGGCGAACTCGCTCGCCTGCATCACGTCGACCCCGCTGAACTCGGCGGCGCCGGCGGCTGGCCGGCGGTGACGCGGCTTGGGCTGTTGGCTCCCGGCGGCGCGTCCACCGACTTCGTGATCGAAGAGATCGTCGATGAATTGACGGCCCCGCAACGTCGTGGTGTCGCAACGGCCGTGGTGGCCGGAGTCGCCTCGGCAGCGCTGTTGCGTGCAGCTGGGGTGGTCGACGAGGCGCTCGTCGGCAAGGTGCCCCTTCTCGTGGACTACGGGGATGGAGCCATCGGGGCACACGACCTCTGGCACGAGATCGTTGACCATCTCGTCGGTGAACGGGAGCTCGTCGACATCGTGATCACGGTCGTCGACCACCAGCAGGCCGGCGGTGAGATCGTCGACGCGGTGGAGACGGCGTTTCGATTCGCCCAGTGGGAGCTCGCCTTGGAACGCGTGATGGCGGTGTTCGTGGACGGCGACGATCTCGCTCGCGTCGATGACATCGACCGGTGGCTGGGATGTGTCCCAGCGATGTTCGCCGATCGACCCGAGGTCACGTTTCTCCGCGGGCTCAGGGAGCGGATGACGGGTCGGCTGGACGAGGCAAAGCGCCTGCTGTTCGATGCCGCCGCCGGATTCGAAGCCGTGGCCGACCTCGACGGGGAGACCACCACGGTGCTCGAACTCGGAATGACCGGCTGGCTGACCGGAGATCGAGGTATCTGGAAAGAGGTCGGTCAGCGGTCGCAACGAGTCATCGCTGCAGGTGGGACGCGTATGCAGCAGCGTTCTCTGACCGGACTCGTTGCCGAAGCTGATCTCCGGGGTGACTTTGCTCGAGCGATGGCGCTGCAGGAATCAAGGGACGAATGGGACGAGATCTCCCTGCGGCATGTGGCGTCAATCGCGATCATCCTCGGGGACGTGGGTCGCGCCCGTCGCTACGCCGACCTGATGGCCGAGCGCTTCCCGAAGCCCTTGGTGATCGGACACCGCAACGTGACCTACTGGCAGCTCGGGGACCCGAGCCACCTTCTGTCGACTCGACGTATTTCCACTGCCTTGCTGGGGAATCGTCGCAATGAGCTGATCACCATGTTCTTCGATGCGATGGTGTCAGCGAGCCTCGGCTCGGTGCCTGATGCGGATGCGGTCGAAGCGGTCGGCTGGTCGCGCAGCCGTGAGCAGACTTTCATCGCGCTCGTGCACGCCGCCAAGGACTTGCTGACCGGCGACGAGAGTTTGGCGGCCGAGGCGTTCGCGACCCGTCTCGATTCGATCGGACGTGACGACACGCTGATGCGCGGCGAGCTGCTGCGCTGCCTGCCGTACGGCTACGTGCTCGTCGACTGGGTTCGAGACTGGATCGACGCTGCGGAGGACCTCGGACCGCTGCATGTCGAACGCCGCCGATTCATGCGCCGGTTCGTCGCCGCACGAACGTCGCCTGGTATGCCGATCGGCGACTTGCCGGAACCGGCCACGATCATGACGTGGTTGCCGTTGCCATGGTCGATCGAGCTGGCGGTGCTGCTCGCAGCGGCTGATGACCGGCGCGGGATCGAGCTGGCTGCCTATCTCGCCGACACTGCCGGTGCGGCCACCCATACCGAGATTCGAAGGTTGAGCGAATCGCGCCCGGAACTTTCGAAGCACGCAGATTCGATTCTCGCGGTGGTCGCTGCTCCGCCACTGTCGGCCACAGAGATCGTCCTGTGCGAACAGTTCGATGTCGCCCCAGGTGGTTCACAGATGTCGCGCCAACGCGTCCGTCAGGTGATCGCCCTCCTGGCGCTCCGACCGAGATGGGATCGTGGAGATCTCGTTGCTGCTCTGTGGCCTGATCAGGACAGCAGCAAGGCTCGGGGAAATCTCCGTGCCACACTCGGATTCGTTCGATCCCTGCTCGAGCCGGATCGACGCACGGGTGAGGCCGCGTTCCATGTCCGTCAACGCGAGGACCAGGTCTGGCTCCACCGCAGCCCGTTGCTCGATGTCGATCTGTGGCGCCTCGAGCACACGCTCGCCGAGGCCGATGCGCTCGAACGCGATCACCGACAGGCCGAGCGGACCCTTGGGTTGCGCCTCTCCGCGTTGTCGATGTGGACACCCCGGGCGCTCCATGATCTCGTCGACATCGACATGGTCGAGAACGACCTGGTCGACCTTCGCCGGCGTGTGATTCGGGGCGGGTGCTGGGCAGCTGAACGGCTGTTGTCGAACGGTGACGGGCGCAGCGCGCTCGATGTTGGTGCTCGGCTGATCGAGCTCGATCGCTATGACGAGCGAGCCCATGACATCGTCATCGGCGTACACCTCACCTCGGGTGATCACGACGGAGCCGAGCGCGCGATCGCGCAGTTGCTCGAAGCGTTGGCTGATCTCGGGCTGAGCCCGTCATCAGGAAGCGAGATGCTGATCCGCCGCTTCGAGCGCCGCAGCGGGCGCGCAATGCGACGACACCTTTCGGCGGGCTGACCTCTGCGCAACCGGACCAGCGGTTGCTGAGGGACTAGATGCGGCGGGTGGCCAAGACAGCGCCGCCACCGATGAGCAACATCCCGAGTGCCAGCAGCAGCATGGTCGTGGTCCGTTGCTCGTTGGTGCCGGTCTCTGGCAGCAGCGTGGTCGGCTGAGAGGTCGGCGCGGCGGTGGTCGGCGCCGCAGTCGTGGTGGGTGCAGTCGTGGTGGGTGCAGTCGTGGTGGTTGCAGTCGTGGTGGTCGGCGCAACTGTGGTGGTGGTGGTGGTGGTGGCCACGAGTTGGTCGCTGACCGTGACCAGAGCGACCGCAGCGGTTCCGGGGTCGAGGCGGAACGCTCCTGGGGCAGCAACAGCACGAGTCTCGATGCTCGATGTCTCCACCGAGACCGTCACGTCGTACCCGTCGGGACCTGTAGCGCGAAGCGTGTACGGGCCGATCGGAAGTTCGAACTGGGCGGATGCATTCCCGGTGCCGGGCTCGGGGTCGGTCTGTGATCCAACGACGTTGTCGCCCGAGTCGACGACTTCGATCGAGAAGTCAGAGGCCTGCGCAGTGCCACCGTTGGCGTTCACGACCACGATGTCAGCGGTGAGGAACTCGGTGACGTAGGTGTTGGACAGCGTGCAGACCCACTCCTGTGACGAGGACGGGGCGAAGTCCACACCGAAGTCGTCGGTCGGGAGCTGTGCGTTGGCCTGGAGTTCCCCGAGGAACTCGCTCTCGCAGGAGAGGCCATCTGCCACGTAGCCATAGGTGGGCAGGATCTCGCCAAAGGTGTACTCACCGGGGGCCAGACCGACTTCCGCGCAGATGTCGCTGGAGACCGCCGATGCAACGGCACCCTGTGGGGCCACGAGGGCGCCGTTCGGCTGCACGAAGACGATCTCGCCACCACCGGGGCCTCCAGGCCCTCCAGGCCCTCCGCTGGTGACGGTGCACTGGTCGCTCGACGGATCGATGATCTGGAGGTCGGGCACGAGTTCGTCGGCATCGTCGTAGAGCTCGATCTCGAAGTCGCTGACCGTCAACGGTCCCAGTCCGTCGCCGGTGTCGGCGATGACCTTGTCGATGTGGAGCAGCGGCTTGAGCTGCATGTTCACGAAGCACTCATAGCTGCCCTGGCCCTGCGGCACTGGGGTGAACGTCAGCGGCGCAGAGCCCGTCACCTCTGCGATCGGGTTGGCCTGTGGGTCGAAGCAGGTGGTCCTGGTGATGTACGCCTCGCTCGCAACGCTGGCGGCAGTGATGGTGTAGGCCTCCTGCGAGCCAGCGTTCACCGAGCAGTTCAGGACCTTGTTGAGGTCGCTCCCGCCGGGCCCTGGCCCGGCCTGCGCGGATTCGGTGCAGAGCGAGTCGACCCCGGAGATGTCGGAACCGTCGAGGAACAGTTGCGGGTCGAGTGCGTCGGCCTGTTCTTGGCTGAACTCGGTCATCACGTACTGCGTGTTGATCGTCACCGTTGGCTGGAAGTCTCCAGCGGAAGCGGTCGTCGGGGCGATGAGACCGACAACTCCGATGGCAGTTGCGGCGACAAGGCGCAAGCGGCCCGTTCCTCGTGCGCAGGCGCGGCGGCGCGATGCGTTGTTCATGATCATTTCTCTCTCCCGTGAGCCCGTTGTTCCAGACCACTTTTGTCCATATCGCTCCGGAGCGCAAGGTGATGCCAAGCAGTGCGGTCCCTGCCGAGTGGCTGTGGTGCGCGACTTGGCTACGGTCGGGGTCGTGCCTACCGCCCTGCTGTCCGTGTACGACAAGACCGGGGTCGTCGACCTCGCCCGCGCGTTGAGCGAGTTGGGATGGTCGCTCGTGTCATCTGGCGGAACAGCCAAGGCAATCTCCGATGCGGGCATCGACGTGACCGATGTGGTCGAGTGGACCGGTGTTCCCGCGATCCTCGGCCACCGTGTCGTCACCCTGCACCCCAAGGTCCACGGCGGCATCCTCGCTGACCCGACCGATGCCGAGCATCAGGCCGACATGGAGGCCTACGGCATCACCCCGATCGATCTCGTGGTTGCGAACCTGTATCCGTTTGGTGCCGACTCGTCCAGTTTCCAGCACGGTTCGGGTCCGGCGTCGAAGGTCGACATGATCGACATCGGCGGCCCGGCAATGGTCCGCGCCGCGGCCAAGAACCACGCTTTCGTCGGGGTGTTGGTGGACCCGTCGGACTACGACGGTGTGGTCTCCGAGCTGCAGTCCGATGGAGCGCTCAGCACCGACACCAAGCGACGCCTGGCTCGTAACGCTTTTGCGCACACCGCCGAGTACGACGCGGCGGTGGTCACGTGGTTCGACGAGTCCGAGGAAGTGGAGTCCGTCGATGACGACGCGATCTTGCCCGACTCCATTCACCTGTCGCTCGAGAAGGCCCAGTCGCTGCGCTACGGCGAGAACCCACATCAAGAAGGCGCCCGCTATCGCCAAGTCGGAGCCACGAGCTGGTGGGACTCCATGACTCAGCACGGCGGCAAGGAGTTGAGCTACCTCAACGTCTTCGATACCGAAGCGGCATGGCGACTGGTGCACCGCTTCGACAGCCCAGCCGTGGTCGTGGTGAAACACGCGAACCCATGTGGTGTGGCGATCGGTGACGACATCGGGTCGGCGTATGTGGCCGCGAACGCGTGCGACCCCGTCAGCGCATTCGGGGGCATCGTTGCTGCCAACCGCACCGTCACCAAGGAGATGGCTGAGCCGCTGTCGACCGTGTTCACCGAAGTGGTGATCGCTCCCGACTTCGAGCCTGACGCCCTGGAGATCCTCACCACGAAGAAGAACCTGCGAGTGATGAGTGCCAGCGCTCCGTCCGTGCTGCCATTCGATATGCGCCCGGTCGACGGTGGGCTGCTCGTCCAGCAACCCGACGTGGTCACGGGTCGAACCGATGACTGGGTCGTGGTGACCAAGAACCAGCCGACCAACGAGCAGTGGCGTGACATGGAGTTTGCGTGGCAGGTGTGTGCGGCGGTGAGCAGCAATGCGATCGTCTACGCCAAGGATGGTCAAGCGTTCGGGATCGGCGCCGGGCAACAGAACCGGCTCGACTCCGCGAAGATCGCTGCGGAGCGGTCCGACGGTCGAGCATCAGGTGGTGCGTGTGCGAGCGATGCGTTCTTCCCGTTCCGTGACGGCCTCGATGCGGCCGCTGCTGCAGGCGTGTCTGCGGTGATTCAGCCGGGCGGTTCGGTCCGTGATGAAGAAGTCATCGCCGCCGCTGATGAGGCAGGCATCGTGATGGTGTTCACCAGCCGCCGTCACTTCCGCCACTGAACCTCGTTGGGTCAGGACCAGATATCGAGGAGGGCGTCGCCGAGGCTGTCGGCGTCGAACCCGTCGATGTTGCAGCTGATCGCAACGGCAGTTCCGGCGTCGGGGTGGATCACGAGGTACGACCCGTAGCCGATCCACGAACCCGAGTGAGAAATCATGCTGTCGTCCACGGTGAGGCCGAATGCGTAATCGGTACCGTCATCGGCGACCTCGCCGGGCTGGAGCATCAGTTCGACCCACTCAGGCGATCCCACAACATCGTCGCCGGTGGTGGGTTCGATGAAGACCTCGGCCCAGCGCAGCACATCTGTCGGAGTCGAGTGCACCGCGCCGTCGCCGGTTTGGCGCCATGAGGACGAGACGATCTCGAAGTCGCCGCTGTCGGTCTCCTCGTAGCCGATCGCCTGACCGTCGAGCGGGTCGCCTTGGTCATCGCGTACGACGGTCGAGGTCATCTGCAGGGGAGCAAAGATGTACTCGTTGCTGAGCTCCACGAACGATGTGTCGGCCGAGCTCGCCGCGAGTTCAGCCATGAGTACGTAGTTCGTGTTGGAGTATTCGAAGTCGGCACCTGGCTCGAAGTTGTTCTCGGGCACGGCTCGGACCGCATCGATCGCGTCGTCAGCATCGGTGATCTCGTCGATCTCGGCATCGAGCAACTCGGTGTAGTCGGGCAGACCACTGGTGTGGTGGACGAGGTCGCTGATCGTGGCTGACTCGCTGCCGGCGGGAAGTCCGTCGAAGTAGCTCGACACCGGCTCGTCGAGGTCGATCACACCATCGATGGCCTGTGCTGCGATCACGCCGGCCGTCATCTGCTTCGAGACCGACGCGATGTCGAAGATCGTGTCGACGGTGATTGGATCACCGGCTTGGACATCGGCGAGGCCGTACTGGAATGCGGTGACGCCGCCTGAGTGGCGTACCGCAGCGGAGCATCCCGGTTGATCGTCGCCGATGTCGATGAACAACGCATCGGTCTGGCTGCGTTGCGCTTCGAATTCGTCATCTCCGGAAGCACCGTCTTGGGAGACAACGTCGTCGCTGGGATCGGGCACGGCCTCACGCGAATCTGGTGAACCGCACGCTGCAACGACGGCTCCCCCGACCACGACGAGGGACACGGAACGGAGTCTGCGGTTCCGGGACGATGCCATGCCGGCACGGTAACGGGGCTAGAAATCGCTGACGCGCTGGTGTGAGAGCGGTCGAAGCGCTTCGACGTCGCTGTTCCACGATGCGGAACTGTTCCATTCGTTCCACGATGTGGAACGACGCGTGGACACGTCTATGTTGGGTGGATGGCCCGAATCGGCGAGCTGCTGGCAACCAAGCGCACCCTGTCGTTCGAGTTCTTTCCGCCCAAGACCACGAACGCTCAGATGAACCTCGGCAAGGCGGTTGGCGAGCTGCAATCCCTGGCGCCGGACTTCGTGTCGATCACCTACGGAGCGGGCGGTTCGGACCGTCACCGCACCGGAGAAGTGGTCCGGTGGATGAAGTCGTCGACCGACTTGGTTCCCATGGCGCACCTCACGTGCGTCGGCCACACCCGAACCGAAGTCGCCGGGCTCCTCGTCGATCATCGTCGCAACGGCGTCGAGAACGTCCTGGCCCTGGGTGGTGACCTGCCGGCAAATGGCGTTGCACCCAAGAGCGACTACCACTATGCACTCGACCTGTTGCATGACGTGGCCGCCACCGGATCGTTCTCCGTGGGGGTGGCTGCGCACCCCGAGGTTCATCCCCGCAGTGAATCCCGTCGAGCCGATCGCGAGCACTTGGCCACCAAGCTGCAACTCGCAGACTTCGCCCTCACCCAGTTCTTCTTCGACGTCGAGCACTACACCCGCCTGGTCGACGAGATGACAGCGCTGGGCGTCGACAAGCCGATCGTCCCAGGAATCATGCCGATCACGAACGTCCGCCAGGTGCACCGCATGGCCGAGATGTCAGGGGCTGAGGTGCCGTCGTGGCTGGTGTCGCGCCTTGAAATGTGCTCGACGCCCGACCAGGTCCGTCGCGTCGGAATCGAGACCGCCTCACAGCTCTGTCTCGACCTGCTGGATGTCGGGGCCCCGGGTCTGCATCTGTACACGCTGAACTCGGCTGCCACTGCGAAAGAAATCGCAGTGAACGTCGATCTGGCAACCGTCTGAGCGATACTGGTGGTTCGTGACCACTACCGATGCCAGCGCCGCTTCACGCGACACAGGTCCCGTCACGCGTCCGCTCGTTCGACCCGAGCTCGATGAGCATCAATACGGCGAGCACATCAGTCAGCTTCCGTATCTGCCGGGCCTCGATGGCATTCGTGCCATCGCCGTGGTTGCGGTCATGGTGTACCACGCCAACAGTGACTGGCTTGCGGGCGGTTACCTCGGCGTCGAGGTGTTCTTCGTCATCTCCGGATATCTGATCACGCTGCTGCTCATTGCCGAGCACGAACGCACCGGCGTGATCGATCTCAAGAGCTTCTGGATCCGGCGGTTCCGTCGACTTCTTCCCGCGCTGTTCGTGATGATGCTGCTGCTGTCGGTTTGGGTCGCGCTCTTCGAGCGCGACGCACTCGGCAAGCTCCGCGGTGACGTCCTCGCGGGCGTGCTCTACGGCTCGAACTGGTATCAGATCTGGACGGGAGCCGGGTACAGCGCAGGCAACGACTTCGCGCCGCTGCGGCACCTGTGGAGCTTGGCGGTCGAGGAACAGTTCTATGTGGTCTGGCCGTTGGTGATGATGGCCTTTGTCCGCGTGGGCAGCCGTCGGATTGCGGGGATTGCTCGCTGGCTGTTCCTCGGCTCGGTCGTGGTGACCGTGGCGGTCGCGCTGCTGCACCATCCCGGACCACAGGCGGCGGTCATCGTGGATGATCTCGGCGTGGCCACCACCGACACGCCAGGCGCTTACTGGGAGATCGGCGGGCGATTCATCTCGAAGCCAGACGCGCTGTATCTGTCCACCTTGTCTCGGGCCGGCGGCCTCCTCCTCGGGTCGGCCTTTGCCATGGTGTGGCGCCCGACGGCGATCATGCGTGGCCCGCTGCGCAACAAGGGTCGCCTCTTCGACGTGCTCGCGGTGATCGGCTTCGTAGTGCTCGGGGTCATGTCCTGGTTCGTTGGCTTCCAGCCGGCACTCGGCGTGGACAACGTGTTGTTCCGCGGTGGCCTCTTCCTCACGGGGCTGGCTTCACTGGCAATCATCGCGGCGGTGACCCATCAGAACGCCATGACGGGCAGGGTCCTGTCCCAGCCGGTGTTGCTGTGGATCGGCACGAGGTCCTACGGGTTGTACCTCTATCACTGGCCGATCTATCAGATCATCCGCAACATCGCCGCCAACAAGCTGGCGTTCCACGAGTTCGTGCTCGCCATGGTCGCCACGGCGATCATCACCGAGCTGTCGTACCGGTTCATCGAAACCCCGATCCGCAAAGGCAAGTTCGGCGAGCTGGTCAAGCGGCGCCGCGCCGGAGTGGTCAGTCAGCCTTCGCTCACGCCCGGCCAGCGCCAAGGTGCACTTGCGGGTGCGGCGGTCGCCACCGCGCTGAGTGTGTTCGCCGTTGGCAGCATGGCCACCGCCGAACTCAAGCAGAACGCTGTGCAAGAGGGCATCGACGCCGGCAAGGAGTTCAGCTGCGACATCTTGCAAGATCCGGACTGTGACGGCGTGTTCGACTTCGACGATCAGGGCAATCCGCTTGCTGCTGCAGCCGACGACGGTGCGATCTTCGAATCGGGTGACAGCGAGAGCGACATTCCCTCCGAGGGTGGCGTGGTCGAACCCGACCCGGAATCCACCGAGGACCCGAACGCAGAAGTTGGAGAGGTGCCCGGCACCACCGAGCCGCCGCCCGAGGAGCCTGCCCCTCTCGTGAAGCTCGCACTTGGCGACTCGGTGATGCTCGGCGCAGCCGGCCCGCTCACCGAGCTCGGTTTCACCGTGGATGCGGAGGAGAGCCGGGCGTGGGTGCGCGGGATCGACATCGTCGAACGGCTCGGGCAAGCTGATCGATTGCCCGATGTCTTGGTGCTCCATCTCGGTACCAACGGGCCGATCAGCGAGTCACGGATGGAGCGGATGATGGCTGGTCTCGAATCCGTTCCCACGGTGCTGCTGCTCACCAACTCCGTCGACCGCGACTACACCGACGAGAACAACCGCTTGATCTTCGGTGCTGCCGACACGTATCCGAACGTGCAACTGCTGGATTGGAACGGGTTCACCGGTTCGTGCCCCGGCGACTGCTTCGAGAGCGACGGGTTCCACCTGCGCCCTGACGGGCGGAACTATTACGCCCAACTGATCGATGAGTCGATCGAGGTCTGATCGTTCACGCGCCACCTTCGCTCGTTTCGTGTCGTTGATTCGATCGGGTGACTCAATTTCGAGGTGTGCGGCGCCGATACTGATGTGGTCATGACGACGTTTGCTCCGCCGACGTCTCCCCCCGTCGACGTGAGGGAGCACAACTCCCAGATCAGTCGCGTGCCCTATCTTCCCGGCCTCGACGGTCTGCGGGCCCTTGCGGTGATCGCCGTGATGATCTATCACGCGAACTCCAACTGGCTTCCCGGGGGGTTCTTGGGCGTCGAGATGTTCTTCGTGATCTCCGGGTACCTGATCACGCTGCTGATCATTGCCGAGCGCGAACGCACCTACACGTTCTCGCTCCTCGACTTCTGGAAGCGCCGCGCGAGACGACTGCTTCCAGCCCTTGGCGTACTCCTCGTTCTGGTCACGGCGTACACGGTGATCTTCGAGTCGTCAGCGGTCGGTCAGCTTCGCGGCGACGTGGTTGCCGGTCTGTTGTACGGCTCGAACTGGTACCAACTCTTCGTCGGACTCGGATACACCGCGGCGTTCGACTTCGCTCCGTTGCGGCATCTGTGGAGCCTTGCCGTGGAGGAGCAGTTCTACGTGCTCTGGCCGCTCGCGATGATGGCGCTGCTCGGCCGCAAAGGCACGCGACGCGTTGCTGACGTCAGCCGCTGGTTGTTCATTGCCGCTGTCGTGATCGCCGTGATCACCGCGCTGCTGTACCACCCAGGGGTCATTGGCGAACCGGCCCAGACACCCGAGGCGTACTGGTTCATCGGCGATCGAGCGATCTCGAAGCTCGACTTCTTGTACATCGGCACGTTCTCGCGTGCCTCGGGGATCCTGCTCGGTGCTGGATTCGCAATGATCTGGCGACCGTATGCGGTGGTTCGCGGGCCGCTGCGCACGAAGGGCGCCGGGTTCGACGTGCTGGCGATGATGGCGCTGGTCGGGTTCGCACTGATGTGCTGGCGGATCTACCTGGTCGCCCCGAGTGGCGCTGCTGACGCTCGGTTGTTCCGCGGTGGGCTGTTCTTGTCGTCGGTGTTGACCATCGTGATGATCGCCGCGATCAGCCATCCCGGCGCTCGCTCCAACAAGCTCATCGGCAATCCGATCCTCGTGTGGATCGGGAAGCGCTCCTATGGGCTGTATCTGTATCACTGGCCGATTTACCAGGCGATCCGCAAACTTGCCGGGAACAAGCTGACGCTGAACGAGTTCCTCGTGGCGATGGTGCTCACGGTCATCGTCACCGAGCTGTCGTACCGGCTCGTGGAGACGCCGATCCGCACAGGTTCCTTCATGGCTGCGGTTCGGCGAGCCCGTTCGAGCGTCAGCCCGGTGCCGCGCCGTGCGCTCACCGGCGCAGTCGTCGGAGCCACCGCCTTGTCGCTGTTCGCAGGTGCCTCCCTCGTCACCGCCGACCTGGAACAGAACGAAATCGCGGACGCGTTCGCGGAGAACGCCGACTCGACCACCGATCTCACGAGCGCTGCTGCCTCGGTTCCACCGCGGCCTCAGCCGGAGGCCGACGATGTCACCGTGCCGACCCTGCGCCCCACGGTGCCTGCCCCGACCACCGTTGCTCCCACGACGCTGGCCCCGACGACAACGGTCGCACGCCAGACCGTGGTGTCACCTCCTGTTGATTCGACAGCTCCTGACGATGGCGATGCCGTGCCGACGATCATCGAGTCGACGGTCCCGCCCACCACGGTGCCCCCGACCACAGTTCCTCCAACAACGGTGCCGCCACCGCCGCCGGCCGTCACATCGCTCGGCCTCGTGACGGATCCGAATGTTGTCGGGACACTCACCGTTCCGCCTCAGCCTGCAGCGCCGGCGATTCGACTGGTTGGTTTCGGCGACTCGGTGATGCTGGGATCGGCCGACGAGCTCGCCGCACGCGGCTTCGTGATCGACGCAGTGCAGAGCCGTCAGTTCACCGCTGCGCTCCCCGAGCTCCAGGCGATTCGTGACAACGGATTTCTCGGCTCAGCAGTCGTCGTGCACCTCGGTACGAACGGATCGTTCTCCCAGTCATCGCTGGATCAGATGATGGCGATCCTCGCCGACGTGCCGATCGTGGTCTTCGTCACGGGCAAGGCCGACCGAGTGTGGATTGCGGGCAACAACGACAAGATCCGTGCCCTACCAGGCGCCTACCCGAACGTCACGGTGCTCGATTGGGAGGTGATTGGGCCCCAGTGCGCAGGCGGTTGTTTCTATGACGACCAGATCCACCTGAACGGCTCGGGCCAAACGTTCTACGCCGACCTCATTGCCCGGCTGCTCGGGCTGTAGTTCTTCGATTGGGGGTCGCGTAGCCGTGGGCGTAGCCTTGCCCTCATGACCACTCCAGTACGTGTCGCCATCACCGGAGCTGCAGGCCAGATCGGCTACAGCCTCCTCTTCCGTATCGCTTCGGGCACCATGCTCGGCCCCGACACTCCCGTGGCCTTGCAACTCCTCGAGATCACACCGGCACTCGGTGCGCTCGAAGGCGTGAAGATGGAACTGGACGACGGGGCGTTCCCGCTGGTCGACTCGATCACGTGTACCGACGACGCAGATGTTGCGTTCGGCGACGCCGACGTGGCGATCCTGGTCGGCTCGATGCCGCGCAAGGACGGCATGGATCGCTCGGATCTGCTCGCAGCCAACGGTGGCATCTTCAAGCCGCAGGGCGAAGCGCTCAGCCGTTCCGCCAAGAAGGACGTCAAAGTGCTCGTGGTTGGCAACCCGGCGAACACCAACGCCGTCATTGCCATGAACAACGCAGCGGACCTCGACAACGGACGCTTCACGGCAATGACTCGGCTCGATCACAACCGGGCCATCAGCCAGCTCGCCACTCGGCTCGACGCCTCGGTCAACGACATCAAGAAGATGACCGTGTGGGGTAACCACTCGAACACGCAATACCCCGACCTCTCCAACTGCACCGTCGGTGGCAAGCCGGCGCTCGAGCTCATCGGCGATCAGGAGTGGTACGCCAACGAGTACATCCCCACCGTTGCAACCCGTGGCGGCGCGATCATCAAGGCTCGCGGCTCGTCGTCGGCTGCCTCTGCGGCATCGGCTGCGGTCGATCACATCCGCGACTGGACGCTTGGTACCCCGGACGGCGACTGGGTCTCCATGTCTGTGCCGAGCGATGGCAGCTACGGCGTGCCCGAAGGCATCATCAGCTCGTTCCCATGCACCTGCAAGGACGGCAAGTACGAGATCGTCCAGGGCATCGACATCAACGAGTTCAGTCGCGGCAAGATCGACGCATCGGCTGCGGAACTCGTTGCCGAGCGCGATGCCGTGAAGGATCTCGGCCTCATCTGATCAGCGTTCGTTACGGGCCTGGCCCGTAACGAACAAGTCGTTCGTTACGGGCCTGGCTTGTAACGAACAACGGTCTGCGAATGGCGGGCGGGGTTTGGGCTCCGTCCGCCGTTCTCGTTTTCAGGCGGGGATCTTCATCGATGGGTTGACCCGAAGATGTGGCGACCGCTGGCGGGTCACGAGCACCGTGATCCACGATGCACCGCACAGCAGCAGGACGCCGATCGCAAAGGGTGTCGTGGAGTCGCTCACCTGGGAGCTCACGATGGTGCCGAGGACGGCGCCACCCCCGATGCGAACGGCACCACCGAAGGCCGAAGCGGTTCCGGCGAGATGTCCCATTGGGTCGAGTGCCGCCGTGCTGAGGTTCGGCATCAAGAACATGAACGACCCGAGCGTGAGGCCGAGCAGCGGGATGTAGATCCAGAAATTCGGGCGTCCATCGGCCAGTACCGACACCACAACCGATGCAACCGTGAGACTCATCGTGACGAGATACACCTTGTTGACCAGTCCGTGTACACCGAAGATGCCGACGATCAGTCCGTTCACGAGGGCGCCCATGGCGAACAGCACCGCGATGCAACCGAAGATGAACGGGAACTGAGCGCGTCGGTCGAACACCTCGGAGATCAGCAGCTCGCTGCTTGCCAGATACGTCGTGAACACCCCCTGCAAGAACACGGTGGCGATGTTGTATCCAGCGGTCACCCTGGTCCGCATGACCTCGCGGTAGCCGAGCACCGAACTCGAGAAACTCAGCGGGCGTTGCTCGCTGACGGGCAGCGTTTCGCGCAGCCGCAAGCTCCACATGCCGATCAGCGCAGCCCACACCACGCAGAACCAGAAGACACCGCGCCATGGCAGGATCGCAATGATCCCGGTACCGAGCACCGGAGCGAGGATCGGCACCAGCATGAACACGGCCATGATCTGCGACATCGCCTTGGCCATGTCCACGCCTTCGAACCGGTCGCGGATGATCGCCGACGTGACCGTTCGTGCACCTGACGCGCCGATGCCCCACACGAAGCGGCTCGCCAACAGCAGCAGGAATGACGGAGCGATCGCCGTTGCCGAGGCGGCGACGAGGTAGATCCCGATGCTCACGTAGAGAATCGGCTTGCGGCCGAAGCGGTCGGTCAGCGGCCCCCAAGCGACCTGAGCGAACGCCATCCCGAGGAAGTAGACGGTGATGACCTGGCCGGTCCGCGGTGAGCCCTCACCGAGGTCGTAGGCCTCACGAATTCGGTCGAAGGCCGGCAGCATCAGGTCGATGCCCAACGCCATCAGTGCGTTGATCGCCGAGATCAAGAACAGCAGTTCTCGTCGCTGCATTCGATACTGGCGAGCAGTAGACGCCGGAGTATCGAGTTCGGTCACCTCCGAAGGTTAACGAGGCATGACGTGGAGCTGACGGCTGGATGCCGAGCGTGTGTGGCACACCATCACGCCTCGTCTGGCATCTCAGACCGGTCGATCCTCAAGGACGCGTCAGTTCACGACCGGGCTGTTCAAGGGCCGCCCGAGTCACGCCGAAGATCATCCATGCGGAGTCGGCGACAGGGGCAACCGCGGCCTGTGGAGGATCTCGCCCCAACGCTGACTGCTTCGGGGGTTCCGGTCCGCCCGCGCCTACGCGATTCGTCACCCTTTTCGACGCTGGTGGCCAGCCGGGTGGTTGCGCTGTTGCTGCTCGGTGGACTCTGCCTCCTCGCGAGCGCCGAAGGCAGCGAGGTGGTCGCCGGACTGTTCTTCGTCGCTGCATGCCTGCAGACAGCGATTGTTCGCCTCACTCGCCGGCACCACAACGTGGGGGTCAGCTTCATCGTTCACGATTCGATACTCGCCACGCTGGCCGTCCTCGTGGTGAACGAGTACTACTGGCCGGCCGCGCTGGCCATGGTGTCGTTGCTCGGTCTGTACGCGATCGTGGCTCCACTCGCTCGCTACGTTCCCGTCGCCGTTGCGGTCACCGTGCTCCTCGGAGTCGGTGGGCTCATCGCTCGAATCGATTCAGCTCTGCGAGTGTTCGCACTTGCTGCCATTCTCTCCACCGCATACGGGGTGGCCGGTGGCCACTTCCGTAGCGCTCAGGAGTCTCAGCGTCGCGACCTGCAGTTCGCCATCGATGCGTCCGGCGGCCTGACCCACGTGACGCGCCTTGGCGAGGGGTTGGTGAGCATCTTCGGTGATGTCGAGAAAGTGGTCGGCTGGCCCTACGACGAGTGGATGACCATGGATCAGTTCAAGGTCGTTCATCCCGATGACCACGTTCGATTCGAGGTCGACGTCGATGAGGTCGAACCCGGTCAGGTGCTTGACCGTTCAGGCCGACTCCGCACCAAAGACGGCCGATGGATCTGGATTCGAGACGTCTCGCGGGTCGTCGAGGTCGGCAGCCATCTCGAACTTCACGGGTTCACCACGGACATCACTGCGGAGCAAGTTGGGCTGGATCAGGTGACGGCCGAGGCAACAACCGACCCGCTCACCGGTCTCCCGAACCGCCGTGCGCTCAGCGCGGAGCTGAACCGCTTGATCGCCAGCAGCGGACACCATCTCGTACTGATCGATCTCAACCGTTTCAAGGAAGTGAACGACACGCTCGGTCACGAGGCCGGTGATGTGCTCCTGCGAGTGATCGGCGACCGGATCGGCTCGTCGCTGTCGCACGGTCAGTTCCTGGCGAGACTGGGCGGCGACGAGTTCGCGATCGTGTTCGCCACGCCCGTGGACACCGATGTGGTGACCTCGCATCTCGCGTCGCTCGCGGTGGAGTTGGCCCGGCCCGTCGAGATCAACGGTGTGAACATCTGTACGTCGATGGCAGCGGGTGTGGTTCGCGCACGAGCGGGCCACACCGACCGATCCACCATGCTCCGCCACGCCGACCTTGCGATGTACACCGCAAAACGTACGAATGTGACCGCAGTCGTGTTCGACCAGCAGATGGGCAGCCAACTCGAGCAGCGCCTGAGCTTGTCCGCTCAGGTTCCCGATGCGTTGCAAGCGGGTGAGATAGCGCTGCACTATCAGCCGATCGTCGACGCCGAGTCGGGCGCAATCATCGGCGCGGAAGGCCTCGCTCGGTGGGAGCATCCGGAACTCGGCGTGCTCGCGCCTGCTGCGTTCCTCGATGTGATCCTGCTTTCGGAACGATCCGGGGAGTTCACACGGCGCATGGTTGGTCAGGCCATCGACGCTGCGGCACAGTGCACCTCGCTCGGCCACCCGATCCCGATCTCGGTCAACGTTCCGGTGCGTTCGGTGGAAGACATCGGCTTCGAGAGCTGGTTCGTGCGGGCGTGCCGGGCTGCCGCTGTTCCACCGCACCGGCTGGTGTTCGAGGTTGCCGAACGAGATTTGCACGATGCGGTCGCGACGGTCGAAGCAATCGACCGCCTGTCCGACATAGGTGTCCGGATCGCCGTTGACGACTTCGGCACTGGCCACGCCACGTTCGACCGTTTGCGGTGGCGCAATGTGAGCCAGATCAAACTCGATCGCGACATCATCAAGACCTCCGCCACCGACGATCGCGACGGAGTCATCGTTCGTTCGATCATCGACCTTGCGCACGCCCTCGGTTACACGGTTGTTGCCGAAGGCGTCGAGAACCTCGAACAGTTGGAGTGCCTGCAGGCCATGGGGTGCGAAAGCGTGCAGGGCTATTTGTTCTCGCCCGCCGTGCCGCTGGAGCGGTTCTCGGAGTTGCTGCAGCTCGGGTCGCCGGTGCCGTCGCTGCTGGCTGTTGCTGGAGCCTGAACCTGCTGCGGTGACGAGCCGCTTGCGATCAGGAAACGGCGACCTTGCAGCCGATGTGCATCATCTGATCGACACCAGCTTTCATGTCATCGTCGGAGATGCGCACGGAGTCGCCTTCTTCCTCACCAATCATGTCTGACACCGTCATCAGTGCGAGCGCCTCCATGCCCTTCATGGCCGCAACGGTGTACATCATCGCTGCCTCCATCTCGACGGCGAGGTGACCGAGCGACTTCCACACGGCGAACTTCTCCCACTGCGGCTCGTAGAACAGGCCGGAGGTGACGATTGGTCCGACGTGGACCTTCCCCATCGGGTTCTCACGGGTGAGCCGAGCGGCGGTCTCCACCAGCTCGAACGTCGCCGTCGGCGCAATGCAGTCCATCTGGCTGAGTTGGCGCGGTGCGTGGTCCTCGGCAGCTGCGGTCAAGGCCACCACGGTGTCGCCCATTGCCATGCCGTCCGCAATGCCGCCGCACGTGCCCACGCGAATGAGGCGTTTCGCACCGAGTTGCGCCAGTTCGTCGAAGACGATTCCTGCCGACGGCGCACCCATACCAGTGGTCTGGACGCTGAGCGGTTTGTCTTCGAAGGTTCCGGTGAAGCCGAGCATCCCGCGGACACCGTTGACCTGGCGAAACCCAGGGTCGAAGAAGGTCTCGGCGATGTACTGCGCTCGGACCGGGTCGCCGGGACAGAGAACGTTCGGGGCGTAGTCGCCGGGCTCGGCGCTGAGATGGATCGGCATGGCTTCCAGGTTACGCGCTGCGGTCAGCCCCGAGTGCGGTCGGCAAGCGTTGCGGTGGGTTTGGGTCGCTCGTGGACCGACGTCGTCCCACCGGTCCGCTCAGGAACGGATGGCTCGAGCGCCTACTTCAAGAATTTGGACGTGGTGTTGTCGGCCAGCACCTTGCCGTTGGTCTGGCATGAGGCGCAGTAGTTCACCGTGTAGCCGGAGTATTCGATCGCCCTGATCTGGTCGGGGCCATGTTCGTCGGATCGAGGGCAGGGCGCTCCCGTTTGATTGTGAGCATTGCTCAGACGGTCCTTGGACGCGCTCATGTCGGTCCGTTGGCGTTCATGGGCCAGCCCCTCTGTCACGCAGACCGCAATGGCATCCACGACCGTTGCTGCACCGTCGGCACCGAGCTTCTTGGTGGTCGCGAACGGTGAGATCCGTGCCTGCCAGCAGATCTCGTTGGCCAATCGGCGACCGACACCCGCAATCGCTCGCTGGTCGCGGAGGAATCCGTGGATTCGCATGGATTGCCGGGTGAACAGTTCGGCGAGTTGCGTTGCGTCGATGGCGCTGGCCTCGGGCCCGAGCTTGTCGACAGGGGCGGTCGTCTCGACCTCGCCGGCTGCGACGCACCACACGCCGGCGCGGCGTTCGGTGCCCTGTTCGGTCAGGAGGAGCGCGGTTTCGTCGATGGACCCGTCATCGCGCTCTACTGGCTCGAAGATCAGGCGGGCTTGTGCGCCGCGTGGCTTCTTCGACAGCTTCGAGTCGGGGAGTAGTCGTCCACCCTGCATGAGGTGGATCACCATCGTGAGCGGCTCGAAGTGCACGAGTAAATACTTGCCCCGCCGGCTGATTGATTCGATCGGGTGCCCGTAGGCCAACTCGGGTGCCGGCACCGCGGTCTTCAGTGCAGTGAAGTTGAACGGATGGAACTTGGTGAGCACGCGACCGACGAACTGTTCGGACAGTCGTTCGGCATGGGCTTCGATCTCCGGCATCTCCGGCATCGCCCCAACCTAGGTGTTCTGTGTGCGCTGTCGTGCCGCCGGCGGCTTTGAAGCAGCCGAATCGGCGATCCCAGCGCGCGGTGGCTACTGGTACAGCGTGCGCTCGCGCACGGTGGCGAACACCGCATCGAGTGCTCCGAATACCGGCTGAGATTCGAGCAGCTTCTGCTGATCACCGAAGAGCAGGATGTGGCCGTTGATGAATGCGTCCTGAGCGTTGAGGTCGCCGGTCGCCACATCAACGGCGGTCTGCCAGGTCTGTTGCATCTTCACGTCTTCGGGTTCGGCGGGTCCCGCGCCGAATGCTGCCGTGCCGTCCCCGATTGCCAGGTGGTAGGTGACGTCACCTTCTGGTCCGTCGGTGACGACCTGGGTCACCCCGACGGTGTGCTGTGTCGCAAGATCGGCCAGGTGCTCACTTGCGGCGACCTCGGCAGTGAGGGCATTGATCCAGTCGAGGCTGAGGTACCGGAGTTCGTTCGACACGCCCAACAGTGTGCCGGAAGCGAACTCTGAAGCCATACCGCTGACGCCTCGCCGCCGATCTGTGGGCTCGTAGCATGGTCGCTGGTGAGTCTCTGGCACGACGGTCGTCATCCTGGAACCGTCGAGGAATGGGTGTTCAGCGCCTGGACACCGGATGGAACGCTCGGCGTCATCTCGGGACACCGGATCGTGGGCAATGTCTCGTGGTACTGGGCCGCTTTGGCACGCCAGTCGACGCCGCTGTTGCACATCACGGACTTCGAGGTGCCGGTTCGTGCCGATCCATTCATCTTGAAGGGCGAGGCAATGTGGGCCGAGCACTTCCGCGATGACCCGATGGCGCAATGGTCGGTCGGCAACGAGACCTATGCCGCTGCGCTGGACGACCCCGAGGAGGCGCTCGGACGTGCGTACGGCATCCCGACTCCGATCGCGCTCGACCTCGAGTGGTACGCCACCGGAGCTCCTCGGGAGATCGTCGGCGATCACGTCGACGGCTACCAGCAGCCTGGTGTGGTCCACGGTGTGATCGAAGTGCTCGGTGAGCCGACGATCGAACTCGCCGAGGCCCCCGCCGCGCGTTGGCACCGGTGGACCGAGGGTCCGTCCGAGCCGATGGGTCCGATGCCGGCGCCATCTGCGTCTGCTCACACCGGGATTCGTGCACCGTTCGCGTTTCCCGATGACACGTCGCTCGACCTCGTCCTCACCCCCACCGGATGGCGAACTCGACCCTGACGGCCACGCCCCATCGAAAGTGCCTGGCACCGTTCGTTA
>JBGCEY010000064.1:0-9824 GCA_045106645.1 Ilumatobacter sp. | reverse complement strand
TCCGACGCGAACGGCACCCCGACCAACCCCCGCGAGTACGCCTTGCCGGGCAACCAGGAGTCCGACTTCCCGTGGCCGAACTCTGTGGTCATGATGGCGGGTGTCGCCGCTGCCACGACGAGGTTGCGTGTGGTCGGTGCTGCGGTGCTCGCGCCGTTGCGTCACCCGCTCCTGCTCGCGAAAGAACTCGCAACCCTCGACCAGCTCGCCGAGGGGCGCCTCGTGATCTTGCCGTCGGTGAGCTGGCACGAGGCCGAATACGACGCACTTGGGGTGCCGTTCCGTCGTCGTGGCGCGATTCTCGACGAGCAGTTGGAGATCATGAATGCGGTGTGGCGCGAGTCGCCGGTGTCGTATCACGGCGAGCACTTCGACTTCGACAACGTGTACCTCGAGCCCAAAGCACACCGACCCGAAGGCGTCACCATGTGGTTTGGCGGGTCGACGGTTCACGACAAGGTCGTCGAACGTCTCACCCGCTTCGGTTCGGGCGTGATGGGCTTGGGGCCAGTGAAGCCCGACGACCTCGCTCGGCTCGCCGAGGCGCTCGATGCGGCGGGGCGAAGCATCGATGAGATGGAGCTGGTGAGTGGAATCGGCGGTCGCTTCACCGGCGCTGACGACATCGCCCGGCTCGACGATGCGTTGCCGCGACTATCGCAGCGCATCGAGGCGGGCTTCACCACGTTCAGCATCAAGCCCTGTCAGTTCATCGACGACGCCGACGACCTCCCCGGTTTCCTCGACGAGGTCGTCGAGAAAGCCGGCGAGATCGCGGCGGGTGTCGCGTGATCGCTCCCATCGGTGCTGACCTCGCCGGCAAGGTCGCCTTCGTCACCGGTGGTGGCACGGGTATCGGCGGCGCCGTCGCAGCACGACTCGCGGAGCGCGGTGCGCACGTTGCGGTCGTCGGGCGTCGACCCGAACCGCTCGAGGTCGTCGCTCACGCCGCCGGCGCCATGGCGGTGACGTGTGATGTGAGCGATTCGGCCGCAGTCGACGACGCCGTCGCGAGCGTCGTCGAGCGCTTCGGCGGCCTCGACATCGTGGTGAACAATGCGGGCATCGCCGGGCGAGCGGGCGTGGCCGAACTCGACGACGACGGTTGGCAGGCGATGATCGACATCAACCTCACCGGGCCGGCGCGAGTCGCTCGAGCCGCGACCCCCCACCTACGTGAGCGTGGCGGCGGCTCGATCATCAACGTCGCCTCGGTCGGTGCGCTGTTCGCCGCGAAACAGTCGGTCGCCTACAGCACCACCAAGGCCGGCCTGCTCGGGCTCACCCGGTCGATGGCCGTCGATCTCGGGCCCGACGGAATTCGGGTCAACACGCTGTGCCCTGGCTGGGTTGACACGCCGATGGCGGGCAAGGCGTCGGCTGCGGCTTCCCGGCTTCACTCGGTCGACGATGACGCCTCACGGCAGTTGTTGGTGGCCAACAACCCCATCGCTCGCATGGCTGATCCCGACGAGATCGCGGCCTGCATCGAGTTCTTCGCCAGTGACGCGTCGTCGTTCGTCACCGGTGCGATGCTCATCGCCGACGGCGGCCAGACCATCGTCGACGTCGGCACGCTGCCGCTTGCCCGCCCGCGTTCTTGAACGCGCTGTCCGGCAATGCGTCGGGTGTCAGCGAGACGCGAGTAAGCCGTCGCGTAAGTCGCGCTTGAGGATCTTGCCCGATGCGTTGCGCGGGAGCGAGTCCGTCACGATCGTCACCGTGGACGGCACCTTGAAGTCGGCGAGTCGTTCGCCAACGAAGCCTCGGAGCGCGTCGATGTCGAGGGAGTGCCCGGCCTTGACCATGACGTGGCAGGCGAGTTCCTCGCCCAGACGCTCATGCGGGAGTCCGTACACCGCCGCCTCGTAGACCGCGGGATGCTCGTAGATCGCTGCTTCGACTTCGGCGCAGAAGATGTTCTCGCCGCCGCGGAGAATCATGTCTTTCGCGCGGTCGCTCACGTAGACGAATCCGTCGTCGTCGAGGTGGCCGATGTCGCCCGAGCGGAGCCAGCCGTCGACGATGGCGTCGGCGGTGGCGTCGGGGCGGTTCCAATAGCCGCGGATCAGGTTGGGGCCGCGAAACCAGATTTCGCCGGTTTCCCCAGTCGGTAGTGGCGTACCGGTCGGATCGGTGATGCGAATGTCGACCACGGGCACGGTGCGGCCTGTCGACGTGGGCCTCGTGAGGAAATCATCGCCCGAATTCTGTGGGCCGTACGCGTTGGTCTCGGTCATGCCGTAGCCGAGTGCGGGCCGCCCGCGGGGGAAGTTGTCTTCGATGCGCTTGACCAACTCGGGCGGCATCGGGGCGCCGCCGCCGGCAACCGACTTGAGGCTCGACGTGTCACGCTCGGCGAAGGTCTCGGCTTCGAGCAGATCGAAGCTCATCGTCGGGACGCCGACGAACGTGGTGACGCGCTCGGACTCGATCAGCTCGAGCGCCCGGTTGGGCTCCCACTTGTAGGTCATCACGAGCTTCGAGCCCGATACGAACGCTCCGAGCATCACCGGCACCAGACCCGTGACGTGGAACAACGGCACGCAGAGCATGGTGACTTTGGGTGCTTCCTCGGGCACCTCGATTGCTTGTTCATGGGCGCTGGCGTCGCGGGCGGCGAGCGCCGCGGTCCGTGCGGCGTACGCCATGAGTGCGCTTGCCACAGCTCGGTGCGTTGACACGGCGCCCTTCGGGTTGCCGGTCGTGCCCGAGGTGTAGAGAATCATCATGTCGTCGTCTGGATCGATGCCGACCTCGGGCATGGTGGCACCGTCGGTGAGCACGTCATCGATTCGGTGAACCCCGTCGGGCGCATCGTCGTTCATCTCGTCGGTCGCTCGGACAACGATGGTTTCGACATCGATGGCTCCCGGCGCGGCGGCCTGCATGGTGGCCACCCGCTGGGGGTCCGCGATGACGACCTTTGCGCCAGCGTCGTCGAGAGCGAAGACGACTTCGTCGGTCTTCCACCAGCCGTTCATGGGGACGGCGATGGCACCGATCGACGTGATCGCGACGAATGCTGAGATCCACTCGGGATAGTTGCGCATGAGGATGGCAACCCGGTCGCCCTTGGCCACTTCGAACCGGTTGACCAGCGCATCGCCCAAGCGGCCTGCATGCTGCATCAGATCATCGATGGTCCACCGCTCGTCTTCGAAGACGATGAACTCGCCTGTCCGTTCGGCGGCTCGGGCGAACAGGGCCCGGATGTTCGGCGGAGTTCCGGCGAACACTTTGGTCGGCTGTCCGAACACGTCGGTCTCGAGAATCTCGAACGGTGTTCCCGGTGCACAAACGACGTCGCAGGCTTGCTGAAAGCTGAGGGTCATGGCGTCGAGGGTAGCGAGCAAGCGCTTGGTCTCCGATGGGCTACGGTGGAGAGATGGCCATCCCCCTGGCACCTGCTGTATCCGCTGGTGCTTCAGCAGAGCTGACTGATGATGTCGCTACGCACTTCCGCACATGTCCATTGTGTGAGGCGTGCTGCGGGCTGGAGATCACAACCAAGGGTGATCAGGTGCTGCGGATACGTGGCGACATGAACGACCCCAACTCCAAGGGGTTCATCTGCCCCAAGGGATCGAGCCTCAAGCAACTGCACGAGGACCCCGATCGGCTCACGTCGCCGCGCATCCGCACCGCCACGGGGTGGAAGGACGTCACCTGGGACGAGGCGTTCGCTGAGATCGAGCGTCGACTCGCCCCGATCATCGAAGCACACGGCAACCAGGCCCTGTCGCTGGTGTACGGCAACCCGGGTGTCCACAACCTGGGAGGCATGCTGTACCGCGGCGCGGTCGTTGCGGCGGCCAAGACCACCAACCTGTTCTCGTCGGGCACGGTCGACCAGATGCCCAAGCACGTCAGCTCTGGCCTCCTGTTTGGTCAGCAAAGCTTGTTCCCGGTGCCCGACCTGGACCGCTGCGACTACCTGTTGATGCTCGGTGCCAACCCGTACACGTCGAACGGCAGCCTGGTGAGCGCCCCCGACATGCCCGGTCGGCTCGAAGCGCTTCGTGATCGCGGCACGGTCATCGTGGTCGATCCGCGGCGTACGAAGACCGCCGAGAATGCCTCCGAACACCTCACCATCGTCCCTGGCACCGACGTGTTCTGGCTGATGGCGCTCATCCACACCATGTTCGACGAGGGGCTGGTCGACATCGGTCGGCTCGAGCCGTACGTGAGCGGCGTCGACGCGGTGCGTGACCTCGTGGCCGGCTACTCGCCCGAGGTTGTGGCCGATCGGTGCGGCATCGACGCCGCAACGACCCGTCGCATCACCCGCGATCTGGCCGCAGCGCCGGCGGCTGCCGTCTATGGCCGTATGGGGGTGCACACCGTCGAGTTCGGGGCGCTCTCGAGCTGGGCCACCGACGTGCTCAACGTGTTGACCGGCAATCTCGACCGGCCCGGCGGCGTCATGTTCAACTGCGCGCCGACCGCCAACCTCTCGCCGATGGAGCCCGGCGGGCCCGGGTGGGAACTCGGGCGCTGGCATGGGCGCGCGTCGGGTCGCCCCGAGGTGAAGGGCGAGCTGCCGTGCTCCACGATGGCTGAAGAGATCACGACGCCCGGCGACGACGCCATCCGGGCCATGTTCGTGCTGGCGTGCAACCCGGTGCGATCGTTTCCCAACAGTGATCGCATCGACGAGGCATTGCAGCAGCTCGACCTGCTCGTGGTGGTCGACCCGTACGTCACGGCAACCGCCCGGCACGCACACGTGGTGTTGCCACCGTCGTCGGCGCTCGAACGCAGCCACTATGACCTCGGGCTCGAACGGTTCATGTTGCGGACCTTCGCGAAGTACTCCAAGCCGGTCTTCGAGGCCGACGCTGTCGACGAGGCTGAGATCATGAGCCGCCTCGCGTTGGTCATCGGAGGCAAGGGGTACGACGCCGATCCGGCTCAGGTGCACGATGCCCTGATCGACCAGTTGGTGACGGCCGAGATCGATAATCCTCGATCTCCCATCCACGGGCGAGAGAAGGCCGACATCTTCGAGATGCTCAGTGCTTGGACGGGGCCCGAACAGGTCATCGACCTCCGCCTGCGGGTTGGGCACGTCGGGGATGGATTCGGGGTCAACCCAGATGGGCTGACCCTCCAGAAGCTGATCGACGAGCACCCTCACGGTGCTGACTTCGGGCCGCTTGTCGAGCGCCTACCCGACGAGATCAAGACTCGCTCGGGCACCATCGAGTTGGCCGCTCAACCGATCGTCGCCGACATGAATCGGCTGGCGGCGGTGTTTGGGTCGGCGGGGTCCGCCGACCCGGCCGACGGCGAGATGCTGCTGATCGGCCGCCGTCATCTGAAGACCGTCAATTCCTGGACCCACAACGTCAACGTGCTGATCAAGGGCAAGACCGACTGCACGCTGCAGGTCCACCCCGATGACGCGACCCACCTCAATCTGGTCGACGGCTGCACCGCCGAGGTGTCCTCGCGTGTGGGACTGATCTCCGCGCCGGTTGAGGTGACCGACGAGGTCATGCCCGGTGTGGTGTGCCTGCCCCACGGGTGGGGGTTTGACGAGCCGGGCATCGAGATGCGAACCGCCAAGACGAAGCCGGGGGTGAACTCCAACGTGCTCACCGACGACGCGACGCTTGACGATCTCTCCGGCACCGGCCGGCTCAACGGAATTCCCGTGCGGGTGAGAGCGCTCAGGTGACGCTCCGTCGGCACACGGGACACGCCATGCAATCACGCACGGCGTTCGATCGATGCTCGTGGGGGCATTGAAGCGGGAGCGACCTCCGATGTCGCTCCCGGGTTCATCGATTCAGAACAACGAGGGGAAACCAACATGACAAACAATGAAGCAATGAGTGTCGACGTCGCGATCATCGGCGGAGGAATCGGGGGCTTGGCGACGGCCGTTGGTCTGAATCGAGCGGGCATCGATGCCCACGTCTTCGAGCAGACCGAGGCGTATGGCGATGTCGGCGGTCACCTCACGATCGACGACGCAGCGATCGCGGTGCTGGCTGGGTTCGGGCTCGACGGAGCGTTCCGAGACATGTCGTGTGTGTTGGACGGAATCGAGCTGAAGGACCTCGGTTCCGGCAAGGTGATGGCGCATTTCCCGCATCCCGATCTTGCGGCGTACGGAGTCGACGATGACTCACGCACGGGAGACCGCTCCGTCTACGCCTTCCAGCGGGCTGATTTCCTCGCGATGCTGGTCGGCGCGATCCCTGCGGAGAACATTCATACCGGTCACCGGTTGACGTCGGTCGATGGCACCGCCGACGGTGCAACAGCGAGCTTCGAGAACGGTGCTCAGGTGATGGCTCAGATCGTTCTCGCCGCCGACGGCGTTCGTTCACAGGTGCGAGCCGGGTTCGACGATTCCGCCGCGGTGCCGGCTGACTGGACGATCTTGCGCACGCTGTGTCCCGCCGATGTGCTCCCCGCCGACCTGCCGAACGACCGCATGCGCTTCTGGAACGGCGCAGAGTTTGGTCAGCCGCCGGCGCTGATGACCCACATGCTCACTGTGCCCGTCCGCGGCAACGAGTTCATCAGCCTCGACCTCCAGTTCGTCGGCGGCGACCAGCTGGAGGGCTGCGACCCGAGGGATGTTCCGATCGACCGCGTGATGGCTCGGTATCCCGATTCGATGGACCCGGTCGTGACGGCGATGATCGAAGCTCGGGTCGAGCCGATCGCGGCATACCCCATTCATGATCGGCCCGTTGCCGAGAAGTGGGTCGATCAGCGCATCGCTATCGTTGGAGACGCTGCCCACTCGATGCGTCCGAGCCTTGGCCAAGGGGCATGCCAGTCGCTCGCCGACGCGCGCCAGCTGGTCGAGTCGCTCACGGAGCATGGGCTCACGAACGATGCGCTTGCTCACTACGAGAGCATCCGGAAGCCCTACGTGGGGATGATTGTCGAGGCGGCCAAGAAGGCTCCGATGGGGCCGCCGAAGCAGGCGCCCGACGGCGACTGACTCGGCCTGGGTCTGGTCGCTGTCAGCTGTCGCCGACGGTGTCGAGCAGGAAACTGGTCGGCTCGGGCGTCCACCGCGTCGGGGTCATCGCCGTCGCGTCGGAGGCGACCGCTCATTGCCGCGTCCTATAGGATATAGACCATGGGTGAGAACTTGATTGGCACGGCGTCTGGAATCGCATCTGGCATCAAGGTCACCGACGTCGCGTTCGTGCGGTTTCGAGCGCCCGACCTCGACCTGATGGAGCAATTCCTCACCGACTTCGGTCTGCATCGCAGCGAGCGGACCGAGACGGCGCTGTACATGAGGGGTGCCGGAGACGAGGGTTTCGTTCACGTCACCGAACTCGGCGACGAACCTGAGTTCATCGGCATGGCGTTCGACGCCGCATCGATCGACGACCTCGAAGTGCTCGCCGGGCGCAGCGACTTCAGCGACATCTCCGAACTCGACGGGCCGGGCGGTGGCGGCATGGTGAGCGCCACCGACCCCAACGGTTTCCAGGTCGAGGTGGTCGCAGGTCGCCGGTCGGTCGGCACGCTCGAGTCGGTGCCGCAGCTGGAGCACAACGACGCCGCCCATCGGCCGCGCCGTGACACCACGATCCGGCTCGTGGCTGGCCCGTCGCACGTGCAGCGCCTCGGGCACGTCGTCATCAACGTCATCGATTTTCGTGAGAGTGAAGCCTGGTACAAGGAGCGCTTCGGCCTGATCACCTCCGATGAGATCGCCATCGACGAGACCAGATCTCTCGGTGCGTTCATGCGTTGCGACCGCGGACCGATCCACGTCGACCACCACACGTTGTTCTGCGTCGGGCGAGGTGCTGCTGGTTTCAACCACGCTGCGTTTGAGGTCGCTGACCTCGATGACCTGATGGCTGGACACACCCACCTCCAGAATGCGGCTCGGGAACACCAGTGGGGCGTGGGGCGTCACATTCTCGGGAGCCAGATCTACGACTACTGGCGCGACCCCTACGGGCACATGATCGAGCACTGGACCGACGGCGACCTGTTCGACAGCGATGTCGAACCCAACGTTGTGGGTGTTCCCGACTTACTCGGTTCGCAGTGGGGTCCGATGCTCGGGGGTCCTCCCGGCTGATCCTGCTGGGGATCAGGTTGCGTCGTGACGCCGTGACGTGGTCGACGAAGCAACAGAATCGGACCCAGCCGTCGCGAAACGGCGACGAATGGCGGAGATCGACCCGCGAAGGTGGCGGTGGAGTTCGTTGGCGGCGGCTTCGGCTGTACCGGAGATTGCGAGTTCTTTCAGGGTCTGGTGGGTCTCGGCCGAGTTGTAGTCCGGAGCCTGCATTTCGACGCTGGTGCTGATCATCAGGCCTGCTCGATCGGCGAGCATCGTCGACAGCTTCAACATCCAGTCCGAGTCGCAGTTGGAGAGGAGCGCGCGGTGGAAGTTCGCGTGAATGCTCGGCGGTGGGACCGGGGCCTGTGATAGATCGATCCAGGCACGCTCGACGCGGTCGCGGTAGCCGTCGTCGGCGTTGTGAACCGCTCGCTCGAGTGCCGCTGGTTCGATCAGTAGGCGGAGTTCATAGATCTCGTTTGCTTCGTGCAGGTCGACGGTGGCGATGCGCGCTTTGCCATGCGAGTGCAGCTCGACCAGTCCGGTGGACGCGAGGTTGCGCAGCGCTTCGCGCAGCGGCGACGCCGAAACCCCCATCTCCTCGGACAGCGTTGAGATCACGAGTGGGTCGCCAGGGCCGTAGTCGCCACGCAGAATCGCCGCTCGGAGAAGGTCGTGGGCCCACTCCGTTCGAGTGAGTGGTTGGGCGCCATCGAGTTGCAGTGAGGTCGTCACGGTGAACAGTCTGCCACCTTCTGCTTGGCTCTCGATGATAGATCATATAGAGTGGAGCATCTGGGGCCGTCCGGGAGGTGCGGCTCAGCACTGGTGGGGAGCTACAGAGCACCGGCGCACCAGTAGCCGTCGGAAGCAACAACAGAGCAGCGCACTGCTCAGTGGGGGAAACCATGAACACCGTACGAACGAATGGATCGGCCCTCGGTCGAAGGAAGCGGACCACAGCGGCAGCGATGCTGTTGTCGTTCGGTCTCGTTGCCGCAGCGTGTGGCAGCGACGAAGCTGCTGAGCCAGACGACACGGCTGCGTCGGTCACCGAAGCGCCCGCTCCCGAAGAACCAGCCGAGGAGCCGGCAGAAGAAGCATCCGAGGAGCCGGCAGAAGAACCGGCTGAAGAACCAGCCGAGGAGCCGGCAGAAGAACCAGCCGAACAAGAGCCGGTTCCGCCGTCGGGTGACCCGATCAAGGTCATGGTGACCGGTGTGATCGAATCGCCGATCTTGTCGCTGCCGAGCTCACCGCTCGGTGCGCAGGTCGCAGCGTCGGAGATCAACACTGCCGGTGGGATCAATGGTCGACCTGTCGAGGTCGTTGTCTGCAACGACGAGTTCAACCCGAACGTTGGCGTCGAGTGCGTGCAGCAAGCAATCAGCGAGGGTGCGGTCGCTTTGGTGGGCGGATTGTCACTCTTCGAGCCGTTGGTCATCCCACTCCTCGAAGAGGCCGGTGTCCCCTGGGTCGGCAACTCGCTGTTCACCATCACGGATTCACCAGTGGTTTTCCCGGTTGCCGCAGACGGTGCTACCGCGTTCGCCGGCATCGGAGCGGCCTCGGTGCTCCGCGGATGTGAAGCAATCGCCGTCATCAACAGCGCCCAAGGCACTGACGACAACGGTGTCGACATCCTGGCCGGCATCGAAGCATTCGGTGGCACCGTGACGGGCGTTGCGAAGGGGAACGGACCAGACTTCGCACCTCTTGTCGAGGCTGCGCTGGCAGATGGAGCCGATTGCATCGCAAGCGG
>JBGCEY010000063.1:0-9904 GCA_045106645.1 Ilumatobacter sp. | reverse complement strand
TTCAGCTGTGTTCGACGCGTTCGCGGAACTCGTGCGGCGGCATGGCGGTGGCGACGATGTCGGTGGTCGCCCGTGCGGTTGCCGATCGCGGGAAGCCGAGCATCGCGCCCAGTTCGCCGAAGTACTGCCCGGGCCCGAGCGTGGCCAGCCGTTCCTCGCCGTCGACGAGCTGGCGAACGATCTCGACCTCCCCCGACTCGATGACGTACACGTACTCGGCTGCGTCATTTTGAACGAACACGACATCGCCGGCGCTGAAGCTGACCTGGTGTGCGCCTTGGTCAGGCTCGATGCCATCGGGAGTCATCCGCACCACACGGTCAGCGACCGGGATCAGACGGGCATCATGGGTGGAGACCACGATGACGCGCCCCTGGGATCGCAGTTCACGGAACAGACCGATCACCGCTTCGGCTTGGATGTGATCGAGGTTGGCGGTCGGCTCGTCAGCAATCAACAGGTCCGGATCGGTCACGAGGCCGCGAGCCACCGCGACACGCTGCTGTTGGCCACCCGAGAGCTGTGACGGCTTGTACTTGGTGCGTTCGGCGAGACCGACACGCCCGAGGAGTTCATCGGCTTTGGCCAACGCTTCGGCGCGGCTGACGGCTTTCGACACGATCAGTGGCACCGCGACGTTCTCGCGTGCGGACAGTGACGGAATCAGGTTGAACCCCTGGAACACGAAACCCACATGACGTTTGCGGTAGTCGTCGAGCGTCTTGCCGCTGGCTGCGGTCACGTCGACATCGTTCAATCGAATCGAGCCCGACGTCGGCGACAACATGCCGCCGAGGCACGACAGCAACGTTGACTTGCCCGAGCCAGATGGTCCGAGTAACACCACGAGTTCGCCGGGAGCAGCATGGAAGGACAGTTCGTCGAGAACGCGCACGACGTAGCCGTCACCCTCGTACTCCTTGACCAGACCGGTCACGGTGAGGCCACTGCTCGTGCCTGCACTGCCAGCGTTGTTCGTTGTGCTCATCCGAATGCCTCCGCCGGGTCGGTGCGGTTCACTTTTCGCACGCCGATCATCGCAGAGAGAAGTCCGACGATCACCGCCACCACCGGCACCGTGATCAGTGCCGAGGTCGGGATGCTCACCGGTAGCGGGAACACCGGCTCGATGATCTTGGCGGCGATCGCGCCGACGGCGGAGGCAATCAGTGCCACCACCACGGCCTGAATGGCCAAGCCACTACCGAGTGACGCACCACTTGCTCCAACAGCTTTGAGCACAGCGAAGTCGCGTTCTCGCTCGAGTGCGGTGAGGTAGATCACGGCACCCATCACGATGGCGGCAACGAACCACAGCAGGACCCGGATCAGGTCGATCGAAGCCACCGCCGACTCGATGGGGCCCCGCACATCCTCGGCTACCTGGGTGGCCGAGAGCACGACGTAGTTGGGGAGTACGTCAGCAGGAGTCTGAGCGGGGGATCCGTCAGCGACGAACCCCGATGCGACCTCGGTGCTCTGGAACGTCAACTGCTGCGCTGCAGCGAGGTCGACGAACACGAGTGCCTGACCGGCCAGCACGGTGCTGTCAGCTGTTTCGCCGACCACGGTGAACTCAGCGGGGCCGACCTTGACCAGGTCGCCGGGGGAGCGGTCCAGTGATTCGTCGACGACGATCTCACCGGGTCCGGTGATGGCCGCGCCGTTCGTGATGGTCGGCTGGCCGAGTGCGCCTGGGACGTGGCCGATCAGCACGATCTCAGTGGCGTCGACGCCGTCGCCGGACAGTGAGCCGCGGCTGACCACGATCGGCTGCGCATCGACGTCGGCGAACGCGTCGCCGAGCGAGACGGGAAGCACCGACACCGAGGTGAACGGGCCCGACACGCCGTCGGCGACGATCCAGGTCGAGGCCCCGATTCCGGCAACGGTGCGGCCAGGTTCCTGTTGTAGCTGATTGACCAACCCGGTCATCAAATAGAGGAGCGTGAGGACCAGGGCGACCAGCACGGTCACCAACCCCACACGTTTGGCGCGGTACTGCAGGTCGCGCAGCGTCATCAGGAACACGTCAGATCTCCTCAGAAGAGTGAGCGAAGGGAGGCTTGCACCCAGGCCGAGAAGTGTCGGCACTCGGCCTCGACACCGACCCGGCAATGAGTTCCGGTTCGAGCGATTCGCCCCACGGTGAGCCCGAGCGAGCGGCGAGCCATTGCGTGATCGGAGCCCGAGACTGCTCGAGTCCCGCGTCGGCAGCCGGTACGACCTGAGCGAAGTCGAGCAGTGGAACATCGCGCAGATCGAGTTCGAGGTACAGATCGATCGCTCCGCTGGCGAGATGCTCGTCGCGACTCCGCGACGAGCCGATGAGCAGCGAGCGCAACAACGTTGTGCCGAGTCCCGGAAAGCTCGCTTCGAGCTGAGCGGCCTCGTTCTCGCGTCCGACGAGCGAGCGCATTCTGCGGATCGCTCGGTGGATCGGCTTGGGGACGAACCGGCGGCGAGCAACCGTCCATCCGGAAACGGACAGTCCGAAATCGCCTTTCGCTCGCGGGCCGATCGGTGGTGCCACATCGCATGCGATGATCACACCGATCGACGGGTCGCTTGCAAAGTCCCCCACCGGCAGGTTGTCGAGCACGCCGCCATCGGCGAGCAGGTGCCCGTCGTGTGCAACCGGCGGGAGCACCCCCGGAATGGCGATCGAGGTGCGGATCGCACGAGCTGCGGGACCGGTGCGATGGGTGACCACTGCAGCGGTGGTGAGGTCGGTGCTCACGCACGTGAACGGGATCCACATGTCATCCACGTCCCAACCGTCGAATTGACGCTCGAGCACGGCGACGATGCGTTCACCCTTGATCAACGACACCAGTGGGACCGTGTAGTCGAGCAGGTTGTCTGCCCCGCGCTGCATGTCTGCAAGCAGGTTCGCGGGCGAGAGTTGCTGACCGATTCCACCCGCGACGATCGAGCCCATCGACGCACCGACCACGCGATCGACCGGCACCCCGAGTTCGTGCAGCACGGTGTACACGCCGATGTGCGCATGACCACGAGCGCCGCCACCGCTGAGAACGAGCCCGATGCCGGCTCCGGCTGCTAGCCGCGCCATCCTGGCGACCTCGGTCGGTGAGACGCCGCGGAGGTGATGGACTTCGTCGACACCGAAACGTTCGCGCAGCGCCCGGGTGCCGCTGGGCTTGGAGCAACTCTCGGGGTGGAACACGGCGAGCCATCGTGGAATGCGGTCCGGGGTCGACTCGAGCAGCGCCCGAATCGCCGCGTCTTCGGCGTCGTCGGGGTCCGGTGACGACACGATCACCACCTGGTCGGCGTGTCGTAACGCTCGGCGGGTCCAGTCCGGGGCGTCGGAGTCGATGAGCCCGCGTCGGGTGTCGAGCACCAGATGGTCGGCGTCGGTTTCAGCCTGATGGAGGAGCTCGGCGAGCCGGATCTCTCCGAACCCGCCCGCCGGTGTGTTCGCGAGTCCTGGTTGTCGCAGCGCCGTATCGACGCTCGAAGCCGACAGATGTACCGAGTTGCCGCACGCGTGCAACGTGTCCATCACGGTCGAGATCAGCTGATCGTGAACGTCGGTGGTGAGGTTGGCGGTGACGGCGATCGCGAACGAGCGCTGCGTGGACGTCGTCGATGTGTCCGAGCCGGATCGATCGAGCACGCGACGCACCAGCCCCATGGCGAGCGCACTGTGATCGTGCGCGATGTCGGCGAAATCCTCGGCTGACAGGCGAGCCAGGGCGGTATCTCGCAGCGCGACGACGCTCGCTGACCGCGCTCGATTCTCGAGGAGTCCGAACTCGCCGACGATGCCGCCGCGCCCGACTTCGATCGGGCGCGACTCGTGCTGGCCGGATGCGTTGCGGGGGCCGTTGGCGATCGTGTCGCTCGCGTTGCGAGAGAACGGGGCATCAGCGTCGCCATGCGTTGAATTCGGACCCAGGTCGGTCACCCCGAGCCGCCCACTCATGACCAGATACGCAGCGTCGGCGGCATCGCCTCGCCGGAACAGGGTGTCGCCGGCTTCGAGCGAGGTCCAGGTGACGCGGTCGGCAATCGCTGCGACGACGTCACCGTCAGGGGCTTGCAGCTCTTCGCTCAACAGTGCAGCAACGCGTGACCGATCGGTCCGTTCGCGGGCGTCGGCAATGATGGCATCGCCGGCATCTGGATAGTCGTTGAACACATCGTGCAGTGCGTTGCGTTCGATCACGGCGACAACGGATGGGGTGACGGCGCGCAACGTCGCCGTGCGGTGGCCACCGATGAGTGTGGTGACTTCACCAATGATCGCTCCAACCCCGTGCGATGCAATGACCATCTCGCCACCGTGCCCAATGACGCAGGCCTCGATGCTGCCGTCCACGACCACGTAGGCCTCATGGCTCTCGTCGCCTTCTGAACACAGCGTCTCGCCGGCAGCGAGGGAGCGGTTCATGCCAGCGCGCTGCACCGCGTCGATGAGTGGTGCCGGGTCTCGCACGTTCGACGCACTCGAATCCGACTCAGCCGATGCTCGCCGGCTCGGAACGCTGTCGTCGAAAGGAGCCGGCGACTGTTCGGCGCCGGTCACCGATCGAAACGCCCGTGCTGCCGGGGCCGGCTGATGCCACTCATGTCACAACAGTGGCACACGACCCCTCACACACGAGCAACGGCGGGCGGTTTGCTCAGGGCAGTGCGCGGCGGCGGTACCGGCGAGAGCGTCGCCAGCGTGCAACGGCGACGTAGCTGATGAAGATCGTCATGAAAGCGACCCATCCAATGAGCAGGATCAGCGCGATGGTGGAGACCGGGCGCGCCCACACGCCGCCTTCCGACGGCGCCTGCTCGCTGCGGGCCGACGCTTCGAGGATGCTGCCGTCGGTGGGCACGATCCACTGCAGACGGCCATCCTCGAGGATCTCTGCATTGGTTTCGCTGTCGACGAGTTCTCCGGGCATGGTGACTCGAAGCACTGCGGTCATGGCGTTCGATGGGTCGACGTCTGACTGCTCGAACTGCTCGGCGAACGGAACGCTGCCCACGGCGGTGATGAGTTCTTCGTCCGCAAAGGTGGCAAAGCCCTGAGGCAGTCCGAGGTTGGCGCGAGCGGTGTTGGTGGCCGTATCGCCGTTCTGGCCGCGGCTGATGACAGGGTCGTTGAACGGCGGGCCGAGGCTGCGAAGCAGGTTGGTGGCCTCATCGTTGCCTTCGAAGTCGTGGGTGAGGGTGAGGATCAGCCCGCCTTCCGGCGTGGGATTCGGCCCGTCGGCCACCCAGCCGGCAGCGATGATGTCGTCCAGGATCAAGTCCTCAGCAATGGTGGGAATCTGCTCGATGAGTTCGGCATCGGCCTCGGCAATCACGGTGATCGTGCCGGTGCCGTCGTCATCCACCACCACGTCGACCTGCACGTCGAGTTGGCAGCCTGCGAGGGCGAGCATGCTGAACACGCCGACCAAGGCGAGGACCACGCGACGCCGCGTCGAGTGGATTGTTCCCGAAACCGCCGTCATCACGGCGCAAGTATCGCGCACGCACCGCCAGAACGGTCGGAGCGTGTTCGACCTGAACGTCGCGCAGCCGTCACCCGCTGTATTTCTCGACCTTTCCGCGGCCCCGGTCGCACGCAACGGTCGGCCCCGACCGTCGGCCGTTGTCGTAGGACGGTGAATGCCTGGCGCGCTGGACATATCAGCACGCAGCACGATCAGCGAGGAGGTCTGGTACTGAAACGGAATGCGGCGTGCCGTTGGCAAGGTGGATCGTGAGTTCTCGGGAGTTCGGGTCGAGTTGTAGTCGCCATCGACCTTCGTGCGCTCGATGATGATGAAAGCTGCAGAGCGGGAGCAGGTTGTCGAGATCGGTGGTTCCCAGGTCCTCCCATTCCACAAGGTGGTGGATGTGGCAACGGTCGAAGTGGTGGCCGCATCCGTCGACGGCGCAACTTCGGTACATGGAGCGAAGCGCTACTCGCTGGGACTTGGTGGCGAGACGCTTGCGACGCCCGACATCGAGCGGTTGGCCTGCTCCATCGAGCACGACGGGGATGATGCCGGCATCGCAGGCATGGCGCCGTGCCGTTTCGACCGGGATCCGTGCGCCGTCGGAGTACTCGCACACGGTGTCGGCATGAGCGCCGTTGATCAGACTCTGGTGATCGATCAGCACGGCGACCTCTGCTGGGCCGAGCCCGTCAGCAGCCCCCTCTCCGCAGATGAGTCGGTCGAGCGCACGCACCAGCAGTTGATCGCGTCGCAACCCCGCGTGCTCGACGAGCTGTGACATGACGGCCACTTCGGCATCGAGCGCACGGCGAATGCGGTTGCCTTGTTCTGGGGTCAGCTTGGCGAACAGGTGGTGCATGCCGGTTGCTTCATCGACTCGGATCGACGCAGTGGCGCCGGCGTCCTGCTTGGCCGCGCGTTCGAGACCGTCGTCAGCGGTGACGGCGTCGATCACCGAGTTGAGTCGCCGCCGGAACATCTCAGGCGAACACGACGAAGCCAGCGCCGTGATCTGTTCGTCGTGCCCGAACAGTGCGGCTCGATCATCGTCATCGAGATGCGCAGCGGCATTGACGAGCGCATCGGCGTGCTCGCTGCTTGCCCGACCGAGACCCACGGCAGCGTCGAGACTCGGTGTCTTGCCGAGTGCTTCTCCTCGACGTTCGACTCGCTCGGCGGTGCGACGCGAGCCATTGCCGTGTCGAGCCAGCATGTCGGCTGCTGGTGGTGCTTCGTTGCAGCGTGCGAGCTCGCTGATTCGCCGGCTCAGCGCTGCTTCGAGCTGGTCGGTTCGACCGCGAATGGCTCTGATGTCAGCGAGCGCAGCAGCGACGGAGCCGGTGGACATCGTCGAGATGTCGGCGGTTTCCAATCGCATGAGCTGGGCTCCGACTGCCATGAAACCAAGCTATCGAGTCATTGATGAAAAACGAACAGGTGTTCGATAGTTGTCGAGAACCGATTCACTCCGGCCGGTGTCGACGATGATGTGAAGGCATCCATGCCTGGGCCACACCCCGCCACCGAACCATCGTCTCAGGGCGATTTTGCGCGCTTCTACACCGAACGGTGGGTCGAAGCTCACGATGAAGAAGGTCCGAAAGGAGCTCGAATGACCATCGACGACGAACTTCCCCGACTCTTCGATGCGCTCGCCGACGACCACGCCGTCGGCGATCCGCCTGCCCTCGACGAGAGACCTGCGTTGAGCGCGGCACCACGTCGACGTCTGTCGCGCCCGATGTTTGCTGGCGCTGCAGCAGCGTGCTTCGTGGTACTCGTGGGCGGACTCGCCGCACTGGGGGATCGATCGACCTCGCCCGCTCCTGAATCCGGGCCAGACCAAGCTTCCGACACGGCACAAACCAGCGCGGGGGTACCTGAACTTGTCGAGGCGGAGATGACCGCAACGGCGTCGACCGCGGTCGGTGTCAACGCGCAGCTCACGCTGGCGCGCATCGAGACGCGAGCGACCGACATCGGCACGACTCGCGTCGTGATGGTGTTCGACGGGGGCCTCCCCGACCAAACCGTCAGCCTGCTCGCCTCGGCGCAGCGCACAGCTCCGGACCCGGCAACCAGACCGTCGACGTGTTCGTGCCAGCGACGTGGTTCGCCGACCAAGCGTTCGATGCCGATTCGAGGCTCGCTCAGAACGGGGTGGAGGGGATCGAGTTCGTCACCGAGCCCGGTACCGATCAGGCATCCAAAGTCGTGCTGTGTGGTCACGGGGCGGGCGCCGTACAGATGTCGGTCTGGGGAGCAGCGTCGGGTCGAGTCGAAGATGTGACGGTCTCGGTCGAAGCGAACCTGATCACCGTCGACATCGCTCCTGATCCCGCCAGGGTCACCGAGGCACGGGAAGACCGCGACGCCGAGTCGATCGTGGGTGACGGTCCGGTGATCTCGTATGCGGAGCCAGCGGATTCCCGAGAGGGCATGGAAGCCGAGATCCGCGGCGTGCTCGAACTCGATCAGGGATGCCTGTACATCGATTCGCTGGAGGCCGACGAGCGGTATCCGGTGCTGTGGCCCGCAGGTACGTCGTGGAATGCGTCCGATGCGTCGGTTCGTCTGGTCAGCGGCGCGTCCGTCGGACTGGGCGAGGAGGTCTCGGGGGTCGGCGGGTATCTGCCGGCCGACACCTTGGCGGCGGTGGCGAGAAGCGAAGCGGCGCAAGCGTTGACCGAGTGCGTCGACAACGAGTTCGGTGAGGTTGCCGTGGTGAACAACACCGATGACGCCATCGGACCCGGCTGAGGCAGCCAGCAGCGACGCCTGTGCCCCGGCGAGGTGGTGGCATCGATCAACATCATCACCGTTGAGTCGGCGCCGATCGGCCACGATGCAGTTGGACATCAGCGTCATGACGTCGGCGACGTCGCCGAGGAACGGGGAACAACGGTGAAGCAACCAAGGATCGGTTTCGTTGGGTTGGGCAACATGGGCGGGCCGATGTGTCGACGACTCGTGGCTGCGGGATATGCGGTGACCGCGTTTGACATCGATGCCGATGCACTCACCGAGGCAGTCGCCGGCGGTGCCGTTGCGTCGGCCTCGGCTGCCGAGTGCGCAGCACACGCAGATGTGTTCATGACCTCGCTGCCCCGACCGGACCACGTGGCGGCGGTGATGACCGGAGACGACGGAGCGCTCGCCGCGTTGCAGTCGGGTTCGGTTTGGGTCGACCTCACCACGAACCGCAAGGACTTCGTGCTCGAACTCGCGGAGGCTGCTCCGCCCGGCGTCGCCGTGGTGGACTCCCCGGTGACCGGTGCCGTCGATGGCGCTCGGACCGGCAAACTCACCCTTTTCGTCGGCGGCGCACCGAACCCGGTGTCCACCGTGACCCCGATCCTCGAGCATCTCGGGATGGTCATACCAAGTGGCCCGCTCGGCACCGGCAACGTGGTGAAGCTCGTCACCAATCAGCTCTGGTTCGTCGCTGCTGCGGCGATCGGCGAAGGGTTCGCAACCGGGCTGGCGCACGGCGTGGATCTCGCAACCCTGTGGCGCGCCATCAAGGAGAGTGTCGGTGACAGCTTCGTTGCTCGACACGATGCGCCCAGCATTTTCGCCGGGCACTATGACCCGTCGTTCTCGCTCGACCTCTGCCTGAAGGACCTCGGGCTGCTTGCGGAACTGAATGCCGACGTTGGCACGGATCTCCCGATGACCACTGCAGCCCACGAGACGTTCCAGCGTGCCGCCGACCGCTACGGCTCCGACGTGGGTGAACTGCATGTGGCACGCCGAATCGAAGACGACGCCGACTTGTCGATGCGTCTCGACGGCGACTGGGTGCCTCACTGGGAGAAGTGACACCTCGGGGTGAGCCCAGTTCTGCCTGTGGCAGAACTGGCGAGCGCAGCGTCGGCTGATCGCCAGGCTGCATCAATGAACTCGACGCTCCATCGACCACTCGGTGACCGACTCCTCGACTCGCGCATCGTGATGTTCACCGACGAGGTCACCGATGCATCGGCACACGAAGTCATCGCCCAATTGCTGGCGCTTTCCTCCGATGACCCGGAGTCGGACATCTGTCTGTTCGTCAACTCTCCGGGCGGTTCTGTCATGGCCGGCCTGGCGATCTATGACGTCATGCAGCTCATCCCGAACGACGTGGTCACCGTTGCGACTGGCTTCGCGGCGAGCATGGGGCAGGTGCTGCTGTGCGCCGGCACTGCGGGCAAGCGCTTTGCCTTGCCGAATGCGCAGGTACTGATGCACGAGGGGTCCGCGGGTATCGGCGGGTCGGCATCCGACGTCGAGATCCAGGCGGCAAACCTCGCTGCCACCCTCGACACGCTGCGATCGGTCATCGCCCGCCACACCGGGCGATCGATGGACGAAGTGATCGCCGATGTCGGTCGCGACCGGTGGTTCGACGCGACGCAAGCGCTCGAGTACGGGTTCGTTGATCGCATCGT
>JBGCEY010000062.1:0-39632 GCA_045106645.1 Ilumatobacter sp. | reverse complement strand
GCAGTCGCTCTGCTGGCCTCGGCGGCCGTGCTGCTCGTCTCGGGCGCGGCGGCCGCCGCGGTGGTCGGCTCCGTGGTCGTGGGCGTCGCGGTCGTTGGCGTCGTCGTGGTGGTCGTGGTGGTCGCGGTCGTCGCAGCGGTGGTCGTCACCGTGACCGAATCCTCATCTCCACCGAGTTCGAGGTTCGACAGAATCGAGAAGTCGACCGTGACGGTCTCGTTGCTTTCGATGACGTCATCGGTTGCGACCGTCAACGTGACCGTCTTGTCGGCGGTGTCGTCGTCCCCGAAGACCACGATCTCGTCGAGCGGCGTGAAATCGCTGCCCGGAGTGGCGGGGTCGACCACGGGGACGGTCTCGTCCACGGTGAAGGTCGTCACGACAGCGCTCGCTGTGGTGACCTGGACCGCAGCGGCACCGATGCCGTCGCCGGTGCGAGTGAGTGTGATCGTCAGCGTGCCATCGGATTCTGCAACGGTCGACGGGACCGAGAAGGTGAGAACGTCAGGCTGCACTTCTACTGCGCCGAGATCGAAGCCGAGGCCACGGCCGCGATCTTCGCCACGCTGATCGGTCTCAGAGACATCCTCCACGAGCGCAGAGGTCACGTCTTCTTCGTCTTCTTCGAAGAACTCGCTGTCGATGATGTCGACAGCGGGTGAGTCGGGCGCCGGCAGCATCGTCGGCGTGTCACCGCCGTTGTCGCCGAGGTCACCGAGTTCGGGATCGTCGTCGAACAGCAGACCGAAACCGAAGATGCCGTCGACCTGGCCGAAGATCGTGGGCTCATCGAACGTCGGAAATTCCTTCTCGGGGAACTTCTTGGGATCTTCCTCAGGCGCCGACGCTTCAGGCAGCAACACGAACTCGAGGAACGAGCCTTGCGGTTCGTCCAGCGTCGACTCGATCAGAATCTGCGTCTGCACGCTGAACGGACGGGCCTCACCGTTGTCGGTGATGATGCTCACCGCGGCGTAGACCGAGTCGGCGCGCACGACTGCCCGGTCGGAGTCGAAGAGAATGGCTCCACAATCGTCGATGCACTCGACGAACGACGGCGCGATGTTGCCGGCGATGGTCGATCCCACGATCTCCACTCGTCCGCCCGACGAGCCGACCTCACCCGCGAAGCAGCAGAACGACTGCGTGTTATCGATGATCGAACCTTCGGGCGCAACACTGTTGTCGGTGATGGTCGAGTTCTCGATGCGCAGCGTGGAGGTGCCGACCGGCGACGCGGCCGCCAAGTCGCACGGATCGAAGCAGCTCCCACCGTTGTTCATCGCGCCGATGATCGACCCGTCGAACGAACTTGGCGAGTTGTCGTGGATCGTCGAATCGGAAATGGTCACGCCAGCTTCGATATCGCTGAACTGAACCGCTCCGTCGTTGCTCCCGGTGATGACCGAGTTGTCGATCGTCAGCGATGCGGCCGATCGCGCAACGACGCCGAGTCCGTCGACGACCGTGCCTTCGATGAGCACGGGGCCTGCGTAGTTGATGCTCACGCTGGCGTCGCCATAGAAGCTTCTGGAGTCGAAGGCGCCAATGGGGTCGCCGGGACCGAAGTCATCTCCCGAGATCTCAGAGTCGGCAATGGTGACGCTGCCGTCGACCTGACTGAAGTTCACGCCGAACGATTCGGTGTTGATCGCCACGCGTTCGAGCACGACGTCAACGGGATCGGGCTCGACGAAGTTCGGTACCGCTCGGACGTTCTCGATGCCGAGTCCCGCGTCGAGCGTGAAGTCGGTGAGCTTCACTGCACCACCGTTGAACTGAAGTGCCGAGTTCGACGAGCTGTGCACGTCGATAAAGCGGAGCTCGTCCAACACATCGATGGTCAGCACGTCTTTGCCGGGACCGATGATCGTCACATCGCCATCGGTGCGGACCGTCTCGATCGTGATCGTGGTCGAGCCTGCGACCAGTCCGTCTTCGGGTGATGCGAACAGGGCGTCGACGAACGTGATCGTGTCGGGGCCCGGGTTGCCTGCTGCGTTGTCGAGCGCCTCGTCGAGGGTCACCAACGCAGTGCCGTCATCGCCCGTGGCGAGTGTCGAGACTTCCGTCGGCAGCCGACTCGGAATGTCTCCAGCGGATGCCGGCGTGGCGATCGCTAGCGATCCTCCGACGGCGATCATGCCGGTCGCGCCGACGACAGCGCGTTGTTTCATACGCCCGCCGAAGGGTGCTCGGGCGTTGTCGCCCGCAGTTGGTTTCGTGCCCACTCAGTTGCTCCCGTGTCCTCTGCCGAATTGCAGTGCGGTGGGACGGTAGGGCCTTGCCTGCCGGGATCGGTGGATGCTGACACAGTGACCAGCAAATCAACGGTCACTGTGTCGAGCGGAGATCTGTTGGCGGGACACACCCGAGCGGCGACTCAGGCGGGCGTGATGAGCAAGCGACTGAACGTGAAGACCATGAAGCAGCACAGCGCAATGGCGGAAGTGACTCGCTGCTTCTTGTCCCACACGTCACCGTTGTTCTGATACACCGGACCGGTGAGCAAGATCACGAGCGTGATCGGAATGAAGAACAGCGCCGTCACCACGATCATCCAACGCTTCCGGTAAAACGGTGCAGCGTCGAACGGATTTGCTGCAGGCGTCTGGTTGTCGGTCTCGCTGTCGGTGGCGGTCTGGTTGTCGGTGTCAAGGCTGGTGATGTCGGTCATGGAAGCCACGTTGAGCACCCGCCGTCAACGATGCAATAGCGGGTTGAGAACGCAGCGATTGTTCGGGTCTCGCTCTGCAGCGGTCACAATGGGTGCATGGAACACGGCGAACGCGCACCCCGGATCGGCGACCTCGAGTTCCGCGAGCTGTTCGACCTGGAACCGCATGGGCCTGACACCTACGTGGGACGCGTTGCCTTCTACCCGTGGGGCAAGCGACTCTTTGGCGGGCAGGTCGTGGCACAGGCCATGCGTGCCGCGATCCACACCGTCGACCCAGAGCGCTCCGCGCACTCGTTCCACTCCTACTTCATCCGGCCGGGGTCGCCGAATGAACCAATCCGGTTCGAGGTCGAGCGTTTGCGAGACGGCCGGTCGTTCACCACCCGCCAGGTGGTGGCACGCCAATCCGCCGGGGCGATCCTCAACGCGTCGGTCTCATTCCAGGTACCCGAAGAGACCGAAGCCGACGTGACGCTTGCTGAGCTCCCCGCCGACGTGCCTGATCCGAACGACGCTGCGCTCGCAGACCAGTCGTGGGGCGAGCTCTTGGATCGTCGTGCCGTGGACCTGCCAGATGGTGGAACCGGCTACTGGATCCGACTATTGGCCGACCTCGGCGACGATCCGACGCTGCACCTTTGCGGGCTCACGTTCATGTCTGATGCCGCTCCGCACCGGGCCGGGCGCGCAACACACCCCGAGTACCGCAACGACGTGTCCGATCGGGAACGCTTCATCGGTGCCAGCCTCGATCACTCGCTCTGGTTCCACCGGCCCACACGCGCCGACGAGTGGCACTGGTTCGACACTCGCTCCCACGGTCTGGCCGGCGGCCGCGGGCTCGTGACGGCCGACGTGTTGACCAGCGACGGTTGCCACGCTGCGACCATGGCCCAGCAGATTCTGCTGCGGAGGAACCGGAACGTGACATGAGTGTGACGCGCAACGAGCCAGCCACTCCCATTCGCTGCTCGTGGCCCACGAACGATCAGCAGTACCTCGACTACCACGACAACGAATGGGGCCGTCCCACGACCGATCCCACTCGGCTCTTCGAGAAGATCTGCCTCGAAGGGTTCCAGTCGGGACTGTCGTGGATCACGATCCTGCGCAAGCGAGAGAACTTCCGTGAGGCGTTCGCCGGATTCGATCCGGAGCGCATCGCGGCATTCGGCGAGCGTGATATCGAACGACTGCTCGGAGATGCCGGAATCATCCGCCACCGCGGCAAGATCGAGGCCACGATCAACAACGCCCAACGGATGATCGAATTGGTCGACGCCGACGGCTCGTTCGTCGACTGGATCTGGAGCTGGGCGGTCGAGGCACCGGACCGGAACGATGAAGGTGGCATCCCCGCCAGCACCGATCGTTCCACGATGTTGTCGAAGGAGCTGAAGCGGCGGGGCTGGAAATTCGTTGGACCGACAACGGCGTACGCGTTCATGCAGTCCGAAGGGCTCACCAACGACCACGACGACGACTGTTTCGTCCACGCCGAGTGCGAAGCGGAGCGAACGGCGTTCCTGGCGGGACGCACATTGCGGTAGATCTCTGTCGGAGCGAGCCGTACCCGCAGGCCAGTGAAGAAGTGCCTGGCACTTTCACACTGCGTTGGGCTGGATATCGGTCGTGCTGAGCGTTCGCGTCTACGGTCGACGACATGGGGAATGGAACAACGTTGCAGCACGTGGATGTCTTGATCGTCGGAGCTGGCCTGTCCGGCATCGGGATGGCCTGCCACCTCAGCCGGGACTGCCCCACCAAGTCGTATGCGGTCGTCGAGGCGCGTGATGCGCTCGGCGGCACCTGGGACCTGTTCAAGTACCCCGGCATCCGCACCGACAGCGACATGCACACGTTTGGCTACGACTTCAAGCCGTGGAAGAGCAACGTCTCCATCGTGCGTGCCGAATTGATCACGGACTACATCAAAGAGGCGGCCGACGAACACGACGTCACGCGCCACATCACCTACGCCAAGCGCGTCGTGGACGCCTCGTGGAACTCCGACACATCCACCTGGACCGTGACGTTGCGCGACGTCGTCGACGGCGAGCCCACAGGTGCCGAGTCGACCATGACGTGTAACTGGCTCCAGATGTGCAGCGGCTACTACTCCTACAGCACGCCGTATCGACCCGACTTCCCGGGCGAGTCGTCCTTCGCTGGAGAGATCGTGCACCCGCAGCAATGGCCCGACCACCTGCAGACCGAGGAGCAGTTGGCTGGCAAGAAGATCGTCGTGATCGGATCAGGCGCCACAGCGATCACGCTCATCCCCGCGCTCGCCGGCAAAGGCGCACACATCACGATGCTGCAGCGCACACCGTCGTGGATCTTCCCGGCGCCGATGAAGAACCCGATCGCAAGCGGGTTGCGCAAGGTGCTGCCCGAGAAGGCCGCGTACAAGATCATCCGCACCCTCAACGCGTTCCGGACCGAACTGATCTACAAGCAGTCGCGTAAGAAGCCGGAGAAGGTGAAGAAGCTGATCAACAAAGAGGTCAGCAAGGCCCTCGACGGCGCCAAGGACATGGATCCTCACTTCACCCCGCCGTACAACCCGTGGGATCAGCGACTGTGCTTGGCGCCCGACGGCGACATCTTCACCGCGATCAAGGACGGCAAGGCCGACGTGGTGACCGCCACGATCAACACGTTCGACGCCGACGGAATCGTGCTCGACGATGGTGAGCGTCTCGACGCCGACGTCATCGTCACCGCCACCGGCCTCACCATGCTGGCACTCGGCGGTGTCACCCCGGTTGTCGATGGCGAGCGGATCGACCTCGCGGACACCTTCACGTACAAGGGGTTCATGTACTCGGGCATTCCGAACCTCGGCACGACGTTTGGATACATCAATGCGTCGTGGACGCTGCGCGCCGACCTGATTGCACGCTACGTGTGTCGCATGATCAACCAGCTCGACGAACATGGCGCCACACGCGCGCTTCCCGTGGTCGATGACCCGAACATGCCCGAGCGTCCCTACGTGGACGACTTCCCCGCTGGCTACATGCAGCGCAGCATCCAGACGTTCCCGAAGCAGTCTGATCGCGATCCGTGGACTGCATCTCAGAGCTACTCTCACGACAAGAAAGTGCTGTTGGGCCCTGACGCCGAAATCGATGACGGCGTGATCGAATTCAGCTCACCGGTCCTCGAGCCCTCCCCCGCCTGACCCGCATGCGTGGCCAGCCTGACTGGCGACACACACCGACCATCACCACGTTCTTGACCCGCCGATGAACACCTTGCAGCGTCTTCGTTCCGCATCGACCGCCATGTGGACGGGCGTGGGGATGGCCGTCGTGATGATGACGCTTGCCGCGTTTCGGATCGGACGATCGTTCGGGTATGACGAGGGATTCACCTACTTCTTCTTCATCAACGGGGGTTCGGTTCGACGTGCGCTGACGACGCAGATCGTGTTCAACAATCACCCCATGTTCTCTGCAGTCCAAGCGGCTGCATGGCGACTGGGGTTTGTTGGCGAGACACCACAGCGACTCGGCCCAGCGATCTGCGCGGCGGCGACGGTCGGTCTCGTTGCGTGGTTCGTGACTCGCCGAAGCAACTGGGTGGCGGGCTGCGGAGCCGGTGTGATCCTGGCGCTGAATCCGCTGTTTCTCGACCAGGCTCGCCAACTGCGGGGCTACGCGCTGGCCACGCTGATGGTCACCGCTGCGGGCCTTGCGGTCTACGAGTCGTGGACCGACGAGCGACAGCGGTGGCTGATTGTTCAGGGCGTGTGCATGACCGTTGCCGTGTCCACCCACTCCTTCAGTGCGGTCACACTGCTCATGTTCGCAGCGGCGAGTCTTGCGCTCGGCCGGGTCGAGCGACGACATCTGTTGACGTGGCTCACGGCGGCGATCACGACATTGGTGATCATGGCTCCGGTGCTCGACGACATGCGCGCCAACTCCGCAAGCCGCGGCACTCGCTACATCTCCGTCTTCCCCGAGTTCCTCGCTCGCGCGTTGACCGGCTGGGAGTGGCCAGTTGTCTGGTCGACCTCGTTGTTGGTGCTGGTCGGATCGGTGAGCATCTGCTGGAGATCGCGTCGTCACCTCGCCGGGACGGCAGCTGCGGCAGGCGTGATGGTGTCGGTCGTCGTGGTGCTCTGGCAGATCGTGCAACCGTTCGATCTCTACCTGCGCTTCTTCATCAGCATCACACCGATCATCGCCGTCGTTGCAGGCATTGGACTCGCTGCGCTTCCGCGGCCCGCGGCGGGCGGCGCGCTGCTGGTCATCGTTGCGCTGCTCGTCCCGTCGACACGCGACTTGCTCGATGTCGAGCCAACGGTTCGTGACGCCGCGGTCGTCGCCGACCGAGCACGCGCAGCCGGGCTCGAACTCTGCGGGCGGAATGCAGAGCCGTTGCTGGTGTACACCGCTCCGATCAGACTCATCAACGGCGTCGAGGACTTCGAGGAGTGCGAGGCCTACGTGAGCGTTCTCGGGATGAATGCAGCTCAGCGAGACGCCGCCAGCGCCAGGTTCAGTGGGCGCTTCGACCTGGGAGGCGGTATTTCGATCTGGAGTGATGAGTCCGTGATCGATGCGCTGACCAACGGACTCTGAGCACGCCGCCGTTCTGGCGTGGTCAGCCTCGTGTGAAACGTCGACCGATCGGGGAGTACTTGACGATGCAGACAATGGCCCGAACGCCGTCTCGCCAACCGATCTTCTTGCCGTCCTCGTAGGTGCGGCCGCTGTAGGAGATGCCGACCTCATACACCCGGTAGCGCCCTGCTGCGACCTTCGCGGTGATCTCCGGCTCGAACCCGAAACGATCTTCGACGACATCGATCGACTGGATGACCTCGCGACGGAACGCCTTGTAGCAGGTTTCCATATCGGTGAGATTCAGGTCGGTGAAGGCATTCGACAGCAGCGTGAGCATCCGGTTCCCAACCGAATGCCAGAAGTACAGCACCCGGTGTGGGCGCCCGGAGACGAAGCGCGAGCCGTACACGACGTCGGCCTGGCCGCGCTCGAGTGCCTCGAGCAACAACGGGTACTCCGCCGGGTCGTACTCGAGGTCGGCGTCTTGGATGATCACGTACTCCTGCGATGCGTGGGCGAAACCGGTTCGCAGCGCTGCACCCTTGCCACGGTTGTGATCGTGTTCGACGAGCCTGACTCGATCGTTCGGGTCCTGATTGATCTGCTCCACCGTGTCATCGGTGGAGCCGTCGTCGACCACGATCACCTCGCCCACCCATGGTGACGCCAGGACTCGATCGAGGAGTTCTCGCACGGTCGCTGCCTCGTTGAAGGCAGGCACGACGACGCTGAGACATCGACGCGGCACCAGTTCCTCTGCCGACATTGCCGCAGCATCGCACGTGTGTCGGGCAGCGGCAACCAGCACCGCCTCGACACACGCCGGACGGGTGGAGTCGTTTGCTCAGTACCCGCGGGTGCGCTCGATCAGTGCGTTGGTGGGAAGCGCACCGGTTGCGAGGAATCGACGAACGTTCTGGGCCGCAATGACTGCGGCGGTGTCGATGCTGGTGGGCCCCGAAATGTGTGGCAGCACCGTGACCTGCGGGTGGTCCCAGTATCGGTGGTTGTCGGGAAGCGGCTCGGTCACGAACACGTCGAGCACCGCATGGTCGATGTGGTGGTCGTCGAGCGCCGCAAGGAGTGCGTCATCGTCCACCGTGGGGCCGCGACCGAAATTGATCAACGAGGAGCCAGCGGGCATGCGTGCGAACGCATCGGCGTCGAGCAACCCAACGGTGGCGTCGGTGTGTGGGAGCAGGTTCACGACGATGTCAGACCGCTCGAGCAGCGCACCGACTCCATCGGCGCCGTCAAAGCACGTGACGCGATCGATCGACTTGGGTGAGCGAGACCACCCTGCGACGTCGAAGCGCTGCTCAACGAGTGTGGTCGCAGCAACGTGGCCAAGTGCGCCGAGTCCGAGGATGCCGATGCGGCGTTGTGGCGCCCGGACCGGTGGGTGCTCGATCCACTCGCCGCTGCGCTGCTGGCGGGCGTACCGCGGCATGTCGCGATGGAGGTACAGCGTCCAGGCGAGCACCGCCTCGGCCATGGTGAGCGCGAGCTGCGGATCGACCATCCGTGCCACGGCCACGCCGTGGGGCACGATCGGCACGATCGCCTCGACTCCGGCCCACGTGCTCTGCACGAGTTCGAGGTGAACGAGCGCTGCGAGTTGCTCGGCACTCGGGCCATCGACCACGGCAACGGTCGCATCACCCAACCGTTCGACGGGGATGTCGGAGAACTCCACCACATCCACCTGGGCAAGCTCGTGGCGCAACGCATCGAGCAGCTCATCATGGCGACCGGCGTCGGGGTCACGGACGAATGGCACGAGCGGCTTCACGATGTCGCAGCCTCGCTGCTGAACACGACGTCTCGCAACCATGCGGCACCATCGCCCGACGCGATCACCCGACGCCAGCACCCGACACCCATCACCCGACACCCATCACCCGAGCGGCGACGCTCCGCTGGAACGGTTCGCGATGACGCGGGTCTATGGTCGCGACATGACCGGAGTCGACGTGTGTGACCGCTGCAGCTTCGATCGCAGCCAATGGAACGAGCAAGATGCGAAACGAACACTCGGCCATGCCGCTGCGCTGCTCGCTGGTTGGAGTGTCGATGCGCCACCCAAGCTCGACCCGAAACTTCAAGCACGCCAGGTCGACGACCTGAAAGCAATCGAGGCGTCACCCGATCTGTATGACCAGGTCCACCATCTGATGCACGGGCTCGTGTCCATTGCGGACCTCAGACGCACGGCCGGAGATGCGGTGTCGCGCCAGGTCGGCACCGTGGCACAGATCAACAGCTCGGCAGGTGGTGTGCCGAAGGCGCCCGTCGACCGCGCAGAGGTTGGAGTTCGCGGCGTGGCCGGCGACGTGCAGGGCAGCCGGGTGCATCACGGCCGACCATGGCAAGCGCTGTGTCTGTGGAGTACCGAAGTGATCGACGGCTTCGCGTCGCACGGGCACCCGATCGCATACGGATCGTGTGGAGAGAACCTGACGCTGTCGGGCCTCGACTGGTCGACGATGCGTGGCGGCACGATCGTCGAGATCGGAGGCGAGGACGGCACCACCGACACCGCGGTGCGGATTCAGCTCAGCGCTCCTGCGGTTCCGTGCGCGCAGAACAAGGCGTTCTTCACCGATGGTGACTTCATGCTGATGGACCACGATCGCCACCCCGGGTCGAGCCGCTGGTACGCCTCGGTCCTTCGTCCGGGAACCATCGCACCGGGTGCGACCGTGACGGTCAGCCCGAGCTGAACCCGTACGCCCGCTCCACGCGTGCCACACGCAGTTCGTATCCGGAATACCAGCGCGCCCGACCGGCGTCGCGCACCACCGTGTGTTCGGCGTCGGCTTTCCACGCAGCGATCGCCGCTTCGGATTCCCAGTACGACACGGTGATACCGACCCCGGGATCGCGTGCGGTCTCGACGCCGAGGAACCCGGGTTGCTGGCTCGCCAGTTCCATCATGCGTTGCGCAGCCGCTCCATACCCAGCGGCGTCATCGGTGGTCGTGCTCGTGAAGATCACGGCGTAGTACGGCGGTTCTGGCGTGCTGGCCAGTGCAGCGGTGTCGAGTGAAGCCATCGCCTCACCTTGACATGGATGGGGGCCTGATGGCGTGGCGAATTCCTACTGGAGAACGGTGGCAAGCCAGTCGTCGACGATCGAGTCGATGTCGACGGTCATCAGGTCCTGATCACCAACCAGTGCAGCGAACATCAGCGGGCCGATCAGCCGTCCGGCGGCATTCATCGCCACGATGCCGGCCTCGATCTCGCCGCGCTCTGCAGCGGCGGCAAACAACACTTCGAGACCGGCGAGCGGGATGGCGCGCAAACTGTTCTGGGCCTCGCTCACATCGTCGTCCCACTGTGCTTGAGCGAGCATCGAACTGAACACCCGGCGGTGGTTCGGGTCCGACATCGACACCTGCAGCTCGTGCAACAGCATCAACAGGTCAGCGCGTAAGTCACCACTCGACGCGTGTGCAGGGTGGCCGTCGAACGCTGCGAGGATCTCGAACAGCAGCTTGGCTCTGGTGGGCCAATATTTGTAGAGCGTGGTGCGGCTGACACCGGCAGCTGCGGCGATTCCCGCATGCGTGATCCCATCGGGGCCCCCACCGAGCAACACGGCCATCCCCGCATCGACCACTGCCTGACGAGTGCGCTCGACACGCGGATCCTCGGATGCGGGAGTGGGGGAGATCGTTGACATGGTGTGGCCTGCAGTTTGGCCCGGTGCCGAGTGGCACAGCCAGTGCTCCTTGCATTCTAACGATGAAGTGGACACACTGTTCACTTATGAACACTGTGTCCACCATGGATCGGGCGGCGGCCGACGAGCCGAGTCGACCGTCCTCCCAGAACAGCACGACCCCAAACAGCGACGCACCAGCACCGTCGTTCTGGGCGCGACTCGGTGGACGGGCGTACGACCGGCGCGGACGCGTCCTCATGGCCTGGATCGTCGTGCTGATCGCCGTGATTGGATCGGTCGGGGCAATCGGCGCGTCGACAGAGTCCTCGTTCGACACACCGGATTCCGAATCCGCCCGAGGGTTCGAGATCCTGCAGGAGAACTTCGGAAGTGCTGGCAGCTTCATCTCCGGCTCGATCGTGTTCGAAGCGCCCGGCGGCATCGATGACCCGGCCGTGGTGGCGACCATGAACACGATCTTCGACGAGGTCGACCGGTACGACGAGGTCACCGTCACCAGCCCGTACAGCTCGCTCGGCGAACAGCAGGGGTTGGTCTCGCCTGACGGCACCATTGCCTACGCCACGCTGTCGTTCACCGATGACACCGACGAACTACGCGCCAGCGAGATCGGCGGCGAGATCCACGAGTTGGCCGAGGCAAGCGTCACGAGCGACCTGAACATCGAGGTCGGCGGCGCTGCACTGGGTGAGTTCGAGCCACCGGAGTCGGAGTTCATCGGCGTGGCGTTCGCGATCGTCATTCTGATCGTGTCGTTCGGGTCGGTGTTGGCCATGGGGCTGCCGATCGGCGTGGCGCTGTTCGGCGTGGGCATCGGCATCGGCACGATCACCCTGCTCACCAACGTGATGACCATTCCGGACTTCGCCACCACGCTGGGAGCGATGATCGGACTCGGCGTCGGCATCGACTACGCACTGTTCATCGTCACTCGATATCGCGAGGGCACGAGTGCGGGAATGGACAAGCGCACCGCCGTGGTCACCGCAATCGACACCGCCGGGCGTGCCGTGGTGTTTGCCGGTGCCACCGTCGTGATCTCGCTGCTGGGCATGTTCGTGATGGGCTTGGCATTCATCAACGGACTCGCCACCGGCGCTGCGGTCACCGTGGCGATCACCATGGTTGCTTCGGTCACCCTGCTCCCTGCGTTGATCGGCTTCGCAGGTGACCGGGTCGAAGTCACCCGGTGGCGCGGCCTGATCATGGCGGGCGCAGCATCGCTCGGTCTGTTCGGCTTCGGGTTGGGCTTCCCGATCGTCGCCGTGATCGGCCTGATCGTGCTCGTTGCCACGTTGATCCTGTCGTTCTTCGTTCCCAAGCTGCGTGAGGCGCTGCCGCCACGTCAGGAGAAAGATCTGCGCGACACGTGGTCGTATCGCTGGAGCCGATTCGTGCAGGCTCGCCCGTGGCCGATGGCGATCGGTGTGACCGTGTTCCTGCTCGTGGTCAGCTTGCCGGTGCTCGGCCTTCGGCTGGGCTTTGGCGACGAGTCGACCTTTGCTGAAGACACCACCACCCGCCAGGCCTACGAACTGCTTGCGGACGGCTTCGGCCCCGGCAGCAACGGCCCACTCCTCCTGACCGCCGAGATCAGCGACCCGTCACAAGTCGTCGTGGTGCAGGGAGTGGTCGCTGAACTGAACAACACGCCGGGTGTCGCCCAGGCGCTCGGCCCGATCCCGTCCGAATCACAGCAGGCCGTGCTGATTCGTGTGGTTCCCGACACGGGGCCGCAGGAGGCCGCCACCTCTGAGCTGGTGAACACGCTGCGCGACGAGATCCTGCCTGCGGTGACGTCGGGAACCGATGTGGAGGTCTTGGTGACCGGCTCGGTGGCATCGAGCATCGACTTCTCGTCATATCTCTCGCAACGGCTACCCATCTTCTTTCTCGCCGTGCTCACGCTGTCATTCCTGCTGTTGATGATGGTGTTCCGCTCCGTGCTCGTGCCGCTGAAAGCCGTGATCATGAACCTGCTCTCGATCGGCGGCGCCTACGGCATCGTCGTTGCGGTGTTCCAGTGGGGGTGGGGTGTGGAGTTGTTCGGCACCGGCAACGGACCGATCGAGCCGTTCCTGCCGATGATGCTGTTCGCCATCGTGTTCGGGTTGTCGATGGACTACGAGGTGTTCCTGCTGTCACGCGTGAAAGAGGAGTACGACAAGACTGGTGACGCAGCGAACTCCGTTGCCGATGGTCTGGCCGCCACCGCACGGGTGATCACCGCTGCGGCCGCCATCATGGTCGTGGTGTTCGGCAGCTTCGTGCTCGAAGATGCCCGCGTGATCAAGATGTTCGGACTCGGCCTGGCATCTGCGGTGTTCCTCGACGCCACGCTCGTGCGCATGCTGCTGGTACCGGCAACGATGGAGCTGCTCGGTGAAAAGAACTGGTGGCTGCCGAAGTGGCTCGACCGGGTCCTGCCGACGCTCAACGTCGAGGGTGGACACCACGCCGTCGAACCTGTCGAACCCGTCGAGCCGGCCGAAATCACCGCGTCCTGATCGGTCTGCGCCTCGGGTCTGGGGTCGCTCCCGGGTCACGATCGGGAAAAACCGCAAGCTGGCTTGCGCGTGACCACGTCAGAACGCAAGCCAGCTTGCGATTTTTCGAACTTGATGCCCCCGGGGCACTGCCGCGCAAGAAACCGACGAGTCTCAGCGAGCACCAGCTCCGGAGGAGCCACCGTGGCTGCTGAGTTTTCTTCATCACGCTGTCACCCGGAGCAGGCCTCGGCGGCGACGATGTGGTGTGGGCAGGCTGACGCTGGAGGAGGCATATTCGCAGTTGGCGGACGATCTCGTTCGTTACGCCGCGAGATTCAGATCACTCGCTGACGTCAGCTGGAGGCACGGCCGATACGGTCGAAATATGACCGATGTACCGGGGCCGCTGTTGGCCTCGGGTCGCGCTGCTGACGTGTACGACATCGGTGACGGCAAGGTCCTCCGGCGCTACCGGGAGTCGAGGCATGACCTCGACGCTGAGGTGGCCGTGATGCGCCACGTGGCCGAACGCAGCTATCCGGTGCCGACCGTGCACTCGTTCGACGGCATCGACCTGGTGATGGACCGCATCGACGGCCCGACCATGCTCGAGTCACTCGACGCAGCACCCTGGAAACTGGTGTGGCACGCACGGGTGCTGGCCCGTTTGCAGCGCAAGCTCGCACGCATCGCAGCACCCGACTGGTTGCTCGCCGGCGACGCTGCGGGCGACCGAGCGCAAAGCATCCTTCACCTCGACCTGCATCCGATGAACGTCATCATGTCGCCGAATGGACCGGTGGTGATCGACTGGACGAACGCTGCGGGCGGACCGGCCGGATTCGACGCGGCGATGACCTTCGTCGAGATCTCCACGTTCCCCACCTCGTCGCCTCGTGATCGCATTGGCCAGCAGGTGTTCGCTCGTTCGTTCCGCCGCTTCCGCGGCTCCAAGGTGATCGACCCGTACATCGTCGCGGCCTGCGACCACCGATTGAAAGACGCCGGGACGCTGCCCGAAGAACGGGTCGCGGTCGCTGCACTGCGCCGCAAGTCGGCGTCACGCGAATCGACCTGAACAGCCACCCGGCGCGGGACCGTCGTGGCACGGCCGCGTCCCCGATCACGACCGATCGCTCGGGACTTCAGCGAACGCTCAGCTTCGGATCGCCATGGTGGAGATGACTCCACGACATGAGTCGTGGCGAATCGAAAGGTCAACACCATGGACAACGACAAAGCAATCGCCGCATCGGCGGCAATGGTCGCGGTCGCAGCCATTGCCTCGGGAGCACTGTTCTTCTCGGCCCAGACCGGAGCCTCGAACATCGAACCCGTTCAGCCTGCTCCTCAACCTGCAGTCATCATCGAGTACGTCGACACCGCTGGCAACCTCATCCCGATCGAGCTCGATGACACGACCAGCCGCTCCACTGCGGCCGACATGACCACCCCCGCACCGGTTAGCAAAGACCAAGACGACGAGTACGAGGAATACGACGACGAGGAATACGAGGACGACTGATGATTGACGCCCATTCACTCCGCCTGATCCCGAGACGAGATCTCCCATGAACGATCGAATTCCACCAGATCTCCGCAGCCGCACGAAGCAACCCAAGGCCGCAAGCGGTGCACGGATCCTCACTGCTGGCCTGAGCGTGGCTCTCGGTGTCGGCCTGGTCGGCGCCATCGCGGCATCCACCGCCACGGCGCACCAGCCAGTAACGCCACCAGCGGCTCCACGGGTGATCATCATCGAACAGCCCTCGGCCACCCCTTTGACCATGCGGCCGGTGACCATGCCGCCGATGACCACCCCACCGATGACCACGGCGCCAACCACCGCAACGGCGCTGCCAACTCCGACGACCAGTCAGCCAACGACCACGCAACCGCCTCAGCCGCTGCCCACGGCTCGAGTCGTCCAGACCGAGCCAGCTCCGGCGCCTGTGCCGGTCACCGTCAGCGAGGGGTCATGAACGACACCTTGCAACGACGCACGCTCGTTCACGAACGACGCGGCAGCGCAATGGGCACCCGCTTCCACCTGCTCGTACACGGTGCAGCCAGCACGATTGCTGACGAATTGTGTGATCGGCTGGTCACACTCGAAGCACGGTGGAGTCGGTTCCTGCCCAACAGCGAGGTCAGCCAGCTCAACTCGTCACCGGAGTCGTTTCACATGACGTCAACCGACACGATCGAGTTGGTCGACGCATCGATCGCAGCGTGGCAGTTGACCTCCGGGGCCTTCGATCCAACCGTACTGCACGCCATCGAAGCTGCGGGCTACGACCGGACCTTCAGTGCATGCGGCCACCTTGATCCGGTTCCGGCGCCGACCGCTGCACCCGGGTGCGCCACGATCGAACTCGATCATCGCCTGGGCATGGTGCGGCTCGGTTCCGGCGTCGGCTTCGACCCTGGCGGAATCGGCAAGGGGTTCGCCGCAGATCTGTTGGTGGCAGACGGAATCTCGATGGGCGCGACCGGAGTGATGGTGAACATCGGCGGTGACGTCGTGTGCCGCGGGATCGCACCATCGTCGCACGGGTGGGTCGTGGCCGTGCGCGAACCAAATGTGTCCAGCGAACAGATCGCACTCATCGCACTCGACGGAGTCAGCGGGGGTGCCGTGGTCACGAGCACCGTGTCGAAGCGCACCTGGCCGACCGGCGACGGCCCCCGCCATCACCTCATTGACCCGGCCACAGGCCGATGCACCGACGGTCCCGTGCTCGCGACCGTGGTGGCCGCAAACGGTTGGTACGCCGAGGCGGTTGCCAAGCAGCTCCTCGTCGAGTCCGGCACCGCAGCGGTCGATGCCTCGCTCGTTGCGGCACTCGTGATCGACCAGGCCGGCACGACCACACGTGTGGGCTCGATCAACGAGTACCTCCGATGAGCGAACAGTTCTGGTGGTACCTGGCTCGTTCCGGTGGCATCGTCGCTTTCTTCCTCGCCGCTGCCTCGGTGATCTGGGGACTCCTGCTCTCCGGGAGCTACCTCGAACGCAACCCCACCAAGAAGTGGCTGCTCAGCCTGCATCGTTGGCTCGGCGGCATGACCGTGATCTTTACGGCAATCCACGTGATCGCCCTCCGGCTCGACAGCTTCGTCGAGTACTCCTTGGCTGACCTTCTCGTGCCGTTCGCAGCGAACAAAGCCCCCGGGCAATGGCCGATTGCATGGGGCGTGATCGCTGCATACCTGCTGGTGGCCGTGCAGTGCACATCGCTGATGATGAAGCGCCTGCCGAGACGACTGTGGCGTTGGGTTCACATGTCGAGCTACGCCGTCATGGTCACCGGCATCCTGCATGGCGCCCAAGCAGGCACCGACTCGTCGAACCGGCTCTACGTCGTGGGCATCCTCATCGCCTCGCTCACCACGGTGTTCCTCACGACTCACCGAATCCTGACCCGACGTCGACCCTCGAAGCGTTCAACCCCTGCCGATCGGCCTGTTACCGGCGCAACAATGTGAGGATGTCACCGTGAGAGTCTTGGTCGTCGAAGACGAAGCACTGTTGGCGCAGTCACTGCGCGATGGTCTCCAATCAGAGGGGTTCGCAGTGGACACCGCCGCCGACGGCGAGGTGGGGCTGTGGATGGCACAAGAGCATCGATACGACGCGATCGTGCTCGACATCATGCTGCCCAAACTCAATGGCTACCTGGTTTGTCGCTCCCTACGCGAGGCCGACAACTGGACGCCGATCCTCATGCTCACGGCAAAAGCCGGCGAGTTCGATGTGGCCGAAGGGCTCGACACCGGCGCTGACGACTATCTCACCAAGCCCTTCAGCTTCGTCGTGCTGTTGGCGCGATTGCGGGTGCTGATGCGTCGCCCGCAAGGGGACCGACCCGCCGTCATCACACATGGCGGTATCGCGCTCGATCCCGCAGCACGAACCGTCCGGGCACTCGGCAGCGCTGTCGATGTCACGAGCAAGGAGTTCTCCCTGCTCCACTTCCTGATGCGGCACCCGGGCGTGGTCGTGTCTAAGACCGAAATCGTTGAGAACGTCTGGGACGTCGAATTCGACGGTGACCTGAACATCGTCGAGGTCTACGTGCGTTCGCTACGCAAGAAGCTCGGGGCGGCTGTGATCGAGACCGTGCGGGGTTCCGGGTACCGCTTCGCAACCGACAACGCCCCACACCAGGCGGCAATCCGTGGGTGACCGTCTGGCGAACCTGTCACCGAAGCGATCGATTCGCAGCCGTCTCGCGGTTGTCGGCACACTGCTGATGTTGATCTGCTTCGCCATCGGCGGATTCGCCTTCGATCGCGTGTTGACACGCCAGCTCAACGACAACCTCGACCTGCGCCTCAGCGAGCAGGCAATCGACCGGGCAGCTGCGGTCACCGCCGGTCTCGACCCGGCGACACAACTCGACACCATCTCCGATGAGACCGCCGTGGCGATCTTCGCCGTCGATGGAACGCTCCTCGGCACGCGCGGCTTCGGCGATGTCACCCAGGTGGCGGGGCTCGAGCCAGGGTCGAACCAGCAACTCGAGTTGTTACTCGTTGAAGTAGATGACGACGCGATCGAGTCAAACCGGTTGCGCGTTGCGACCCGTGCGGTCGGTGGAACCACGGTCGTCGTCGCATCCGACACCCACGGAGTCGAGGAGCCTGTGAACGAGGTGCGCCGCCTCCTCGCTATCGGGATTCCACTCATCTCGCTCGCTGGCGGCTTCCTGCTGTGGTTCATTGTGGGTCGGTCGATGCAGCCGGTCGAACGCCTGCGCCGCGATGCGCAGTCGATCGCCGACCTCGGAGCAGGGGACCGTGTGCATCAGCCATCGAACAGCGACGAACTCGGCCGACTCGCCGCCACCATGAACGGCATGCTCGATCGACTCGATGCAAACGCCGCGACGTTGCGCCGATTCGTGTCGGATTCGTCGCACGAGATCCGCAGCCCGATCGCCAGTATCCGGGCACGCGTCGAAACCGCAGATCCCGCTGACTGGACCGCGGTCCGATCCGACGTGGTCGGCGAGGTGGAACGGGTCGAGGCGATCATCGATGACCTGACCTTCCTGGCGCGCAGCGACGAGGGACGCGTCGAACACCGGCTCGAGCGGATCGAGGTCGACGACGTCTTGTTCGGTGAGGCAAGTCGGCTACAGCAGCGCGGCACCGCTGTCGATGCGTCCGAGGTCGAGCCTCTGGTGTTGGTCGGTGACCACAGCCAGATTCGGCGCATCGTCAGAAACCTGGTCGACAACGCCGAACGCCACGCCGAAAACCAGGTTCGCCTCGCTGTACAGCCAGGCGCTGACGCCGCGCACGTGGTGATCGACATCGACGACGATGGCCGCGGCATTCCCTCGAGCGATCGAGAGCGGGTCTTCGAACGTTTTGCTCGCCTCGACGAAGCCCGCGAGCGAAGCGCCGGCGGCACGGGGCTCGGGCTCGCAATCGTTCGTGACATCGTGGAACGACATGGCGGAACGGTGCACATCCTGGATGCTCCGCTTGGCGGCGCTCGGTTCCGCGTGGTGCTCCCCACCGAACGTCGAGACGCACCATCACACCTTGCGTGAGCCGATGCCGACACACGGCTTGGTGGCTCCGGGCTGATTACTGGTAAATTACGAACATCCGCGAACCCTCGCGGGGTGTGGTGAAAATCCCAACCGGCGGTGCAAGCCCGCGACTCCCTCATCGATCCGACACCTGAAAAGTCGGTGACCGGGGGACTGATCCTGTGACATCCAGGAGCCGACGGTCAGAGTCCGGATGGTAGCGAGGGGACTGGGTGCGGTCGCCTGTGCGCGTCCGCCTCCGGATCCTCAGTCAACTGGGCGCCGCGGGAGCTTTCACTTCCGATCGTGATCGTGTCGTCCTCGAACTGGGAGACAACTGAATCATGACGAACAACAGCAGTTCGGCGTTCGCAAGCGTCGAAGCAGCAGTCGGCGCCATCGGTCGCGGTGAGATCGTGATCGTCGTCGACGACGAAGACCGAGAGAACGAGGGCGACCTGATCATGGCGGCCGAGTTCGCCACACCGGAGAACATCGCGTTCTTCATCCGCCACACCTCCGGCTTCATCTGCACGGCCATCACATCCGAACGCGCTCGCGAGTTGCGCCTCGATCCCATGGTGTCGGAGAACACCGAGAGCATGAAGACCGCGTTCTTGGTGAGCGTCGACGTGAAAAAGGGGACCTCCACCGGCATCTCGGCGGCGGACCGTGCCGCCACGATCCGCGCCATGGTCGACCCGTTGACGCTGCCCGACGATCTTGCACGCCCGGGCCACATCATGCCGCTCGAGGCCCGCGAGGGCGGCGTGCTCAAACGCGCTGGGCACACCGAAGCATCGGTCGATCTCCCTCGTCTCGCAGGGCTCGAGCCCGTCGGTGTGCTGTGCGAGATCGTCGACGTCGACAAGACCGGCATGGCACGCGTCCCCGAGCTCACCGAGTTCGCGGCCGAACACGGCCTGTTGATGATCACGATCGCGGATCTCATCCGCTACCGCCGTCGTCACGAGCAACTCGTCGAACGCATCACCAATGTGACCATGCCGACCGAGTGGGGCACGTTCCAATGCCATGCGTTCGAGTCCACGCTCGACGGCATCGAACACCTGGCGTTCGTGTACGGCGACGTAGGCGAGGTGTCCGAGGTGTCCGACGACGGGGTGCTCGTGCGGGTCCACAGCGAATGCCTCACCGGCGACGTGTTCGGTTCTCGACGCTGCGATTGTGGGCCGCAGCTCGAACGTGCCATGCAGATGGTCGCTGACGAAGGTGCCGGCGTGGTGGTGTATCTGCGTGGCCACGAGGGCCGAGGCATCGGGCTCGGCCACAAACTACGCGCGTACGCGCTCCAGGAGCAGGGACGCGACACCGTCGACGCGAACACCGACCTCGGCCTCCCCGTCGACAGCCGCGAGTACGGCATCGGCGCCCAGATTCTCGTGGATCTCGGTGTGTCACGGCTGCGACTCCTCACAAACAACCCGGCCAAGTACGGGGGGCTGCAGGGCTTCGGGCTCGAGATCGCCGAGCGCGTGCCACTCACGCTGGAACCGACCGCCGAAAACCTGGAGTACCTCCGCACGAAGCGCGAACGGATGGGCCATGACCTGGGAGCACTGGACGACGCCCCGACGACAACCGAGGTCGACGCGTGACATCGCCAGATGCCAAGCCAACAGGTGAGACACCGCTCGATGGCGATGATCTGGTGGTCGGCGTCGTGTGCGCCCGCTGGAACGCCGACATCGTGGACCGGCTGTGTGGTGGTGCGCAGGCCGCCGCCATCGAATCGGGCGCCACGCCGATGATCGTGAGTGCGCCGGGAGCGTTCGAGCTGCCATATGCGGCAAGCGTGCTGGCGCACTCCGGCGACGTCGACGCCATCGTCGTGCTCGGCGCGGTGATCCGCGGTGAAACCACCCACTACGAGATCGTGTCGCAAGGTTGCGCCAGTGGTGTGATGAAGGTGCAGCTGGACACGGGCATTCCGGTGGGCCTCGGCATCCTCACGGTCGAGGACCACGACCAGGCGCTGGCGCGAAGCTGCGATGACCACAACGTGGGTCGTGACGCAACGCTGGCAGCGATAGAGATGGCCGTGCTGGCGCGCACCATGCTCCCCGCCGAGAATTGAACGCGGCGGCAACGTTTCGCGAACCGTCACGCCATTTCGCGTGACATGGCGCCCGGTCATCGGCGATGATGACCCGATGAGCAAAGCGTCAACCACCGCGCCAAAGGGTCGTGCCACGCGTGCACGCAACGAGGCCGTTGGCGGGAATCGCTTCTTCGGGCCCACGATGCAGTGGGTGGGAATCGTCGTGGTTGCTCTGATCGTGATGGCGGGCATCTTCTACTTCGGGCGAGACTTCCGTTCGAACACCGGTGGCGGCCACTCGGGTGCTCCCGCCGACGGTGTCGCCGCTGTGGTGCACGCCCCGACGGGCTGAACCCCGCTCCGGTGCCAGCGTGCTGCGTCGTATGATCGACGAGTGCGCCATCCCACGGAGAACGTCCAACTGCGAGCCCGCCCCGACGACACCCAAGCGACGCTCTCGTGAGCGACACGAACGCATCAGGCCCGCTCCCAACGGGTGACGTGGCGATCGGTGTGGTCATGGGCTCGTCGAGCGACTGGCCGACGATGTCCAAAGCCGTCGAAACACTCGAGCACTTCGGCGTTGCCCACGAAGCCCAGGTGGTGAGCGCTCACCGGATGCCTGACGAGATGTTCACCTACGCGGAAGCGGCGCGTGGACGTGGCCTCCGAGCGATCATCGCGGGCGCTGGCGGTGCTGCACACCTGCCTGGGATGCTCGCTGCGAAAACGATCGTCCCGGTGCTCGGCGTACCGGTCGCATCGCGCCATCTGGCCGGACAGGACTCACTGCTGTCGATCGTGCAGATGCCCGCGGGGATCCCCACCGCCACCTTTGCAATCGGCGAGGCCGGTGCCACGAATGCGGCCCTGTTCGCCGTGGCGATGCTGGCCGTCGACGATGAATCGATGGCTGCTGCACTCGTCGACTACCGGGCGGCGCGACGAGACACGGCAGCCGCGTCCGAGCTCCCACCCCGAACGTGAGCGACACCACCGTGGACAATTCACCCGTGGGCGACCCATCCCTGGACAACCCATCCCTCGGCAATCCGGTTACTCCGCCCGACACCATCGGGATGCTGGGTGGTGGGCAGCTCGGCAAGTACGCACTGATGGCCGCCAACGCAATGGGGTATCGCACCATTGTCGTCGACCCGGATCCGGGAGCGCCTGCTGGCGTCGTGGCCAACGAACACCTGGTGGCGACATATGACGATGATGCCGCACTCGACCGTCTCGCTGTCACGTGTGCGGTGGTGACCACCGAGTTCGAGAATGCTCCCGCAGGGGCACTGGATCGGCTGGCTCGTGGCACCCGCGTGGCGCCGTCAGCGGCCAACATGTCGGTCGCTCAAGATCGAGTCGCCGAGAAGAACTTCATGGTCGACCATGCAATCGCCGTCGGCCCGTTTGCTGCGCTCGACGCGTCATCCAACGACGCAGCTCGCCAGCGTGCTGCAGATATTGCGCGCCGTGGTGCGGTGCTCAAGACCACCCGATTGGGCTACGACGGCAAGGGTCAGCGGCGAATCGATGGCGCGGCGGGACTGATGGATGCGTTCGCAGCACTCGGTGAAGTGGACTGCATCGTCGAGTCGTTGCTGGAGTTGCGCTCCGAGGTCAGCGTGCTGGTCGCCCGGGGGGCGCAAGGCAACTCCGTCACGTGGCCTGTCGCCGAGAACATCCACGTCGACGGGATTCTTGACCTGTCCATCGTTCCCGCGCGTGTTGACGTTGCAATCGCTGATGAGGCGGTGTCGATTGCCGTGTCGGTCGCTGATGCGCTGAACTTCGTCGGGGTGTTGGCCGTGGAGATGTTCGTGGTGGACGACGATCATCCCGGATCCGAGGGTGCACCGAAGCTGCTCGTGAACGAGATCGCGCCACGCCCTCACAACAGCGGACATTGGACACTCGATGCCAGCGTCACGAGCCAGTTCGAGCAGCAGGTGCGGGCCGTGTGCGGCGTGGGCTTGGGTTCGACGGACATGACCACGCCTGGCGTTGCGATGGTCAACCTGCTCGGTGATCTGTGGTTCGCCGAAGGCGATGAGGTCGTCGAGCCGGACTGGGCGGCGGCACTGGCTGACCCGGATGCGACGCTCCATTTGTATGGCAAGGCGGCGCCGCGACCGGCTCGCAAGATGGGGCACCTCACGGTGACCGCCGGTTCCCCCACCGAAGCCGCTGACCGCGCACTGGCCCTGCGCGACTCGCTCTGATTCACACCTCGGCTGGTCGACGAGGTCAGCGGGTGTCAGGCACCAGATGACCGATCGGCGACGTGGGTCCGGAACCAGGGGGTGGTGAATCGCTGCTCGGGGTCGAGGCGCTCACGGAGTTCGAGAAAACGGTCGAGTTCCGTTGATGCGATCTGCCAACCGGTGGGAAGTGCCTTGCTCGGATGGAACCGTGGATGACACCCAGCTACGCAGGATCCAATCAGGTCGACGGCTTGCTGGACAGCATCGGGATCCATCCGAAACGTGAAGTGGAACGCCGTCGAGTCGCGACCGTGGTGCGGACTCATCCACAGTTGGTCTGCAGCGACCGTGCGAATCTCGGACACGAGGAGTACCCGGTCGAGCTGGGGGCCGATCGAGCGCAGTGCGGCGAACACCTCAGCGGAGACCGTCCGATCGACGAAGAACTCGGCTTGGATCTCGTTGCCCATGCTCGGCATGGCATCCGACCGAAAGTGCGCGAGACGCTCCGACCACGGGCCGGATCGGCCGAGCTGCACCGTGCACGCGTCGGGCGCCGCGCCGGCAATCGGGTGTCGCATGCCCGGTGCGGGTTCGAGTGCCGTGAGGTCGAAAGGTGAGCTGCTCGGTTGATCGTCGCGCTGTTTGCACCACACCTCGCCGACCGCATCGGCCCAGCGTGTGAACACACTCACGCTGGTGGACGCGGTGGAGATCGCATCGAACTCGTCATCCAAGGTCTGCCAGTCCAAGCCGTCGTACACCGTCTGGGTGACGGTGTAGTGAGGTTCGGTTCGCAACTCGACTCCCACGATGAGACCCAGGGCCCCCAGCCCCACGACCACACCATCGAAGTCGGGTTCCCCGCGGCGATACGTGAACACATCGCCGCTCGCAACGACCAGATCGATGGCTTCCACGGCAGTGGCGAGGTTCCCCAGCCGCGATCCGGATCCGTGCGTGCCCGTGGAGATGGCACCGCCAACCGAGATGTGGGGCAGTGACGCCAGGTTGTGCAGCGCACGACCGTGCAGCGCCAGCTCCGCGGACAACTGTGCGTACGTCGTGGCCGGTGAGCATCGCACCGTCTCCACATCGACGTCGACCATGGTCGCCGTGGCGAGCTCCGACAGATCGATCAGCGTGGAGGCGTCACCGATCGCGTTGAACGAGTGTCGCGTGGCGATTGCCGACACCTCCGAGTTCGACCGAACGATCGACTGGAGCTCGCGAAGCTCCGTCGGCCGACGCACCTCGGCCGAGCGGTACGTGTGGTTCCCTCCCCAGTTGATGCCGCGCATCACCACGGACTCATGCGTCGACTGGTCGGCGAGCCAGCATCGCGCCTGCGAGCTCTTTCACGAACTTCGCGCCCACCATGGCGGTCATGTCAACGAGGTCGCGGGTGGGATTGAGTTCGACGACATCGGCGCCGACGACGGGTCCGGGAAGGGCGTCGATCACGTCGAGCACTTCGCGCACCGTCAGCCCGCCCGGCTCGTGATGGCTCACACCGGGAGCGCATGACGGGTCGAGTCCGTCCAGGTCGAGGCTGAAGTAGATCGGCCCGGACAACGTGGAGGGGTCGAAGTCCGCGAGTTGGCGCGGCGTGAACATCTGCACGTTCCAGCGTTCGCCTTGGCCGACTTGATGCTGCGTTGCGGTTCGAATGCCGAGCTGCACGAGCGTGGTCATACAGCCCGCCTCGAGCGCACGAGCAAACGGAGACGCATGGCTCAGCGGGTTGTCTCCGAGGTTGTCGTACATGTCGGGGTGTGCGTCGATGTGCACCACGGTCAGATCGTCGTGGAACTCGCGGAATGCCCGAAGGATCGGAAAGGTCACCGAGTGGTCGCCTCCCAGAGAGATCACCTGACGACCGGCAGCGAGTTGCGTGCGAACCGCAGCGGTGATGGCGTCTGCGTCGGCGTAGGAGGCTTCCTCGTTCGTGATCGACACGTCGCCGACATCTTCGAGCAGCGGGGTCACGTGCACCGACGCCTCGTTTGCATCATTGCCAGAGTCCGAATGCAGCGATGCACGGATGGCGGCCGGGCCCAGCGCGCAGCCGCGCATGAACGACGAGTTGGCATCGAGGGCGATGCCGAGCAGCGAGATCGGTTCGGTCACCGCAACATCATGGCTGCCCAGGCCGGCTGCGCGACACTGGACCCATGGCAAGTATCTCTGCTCCCGACGGCACCACGATCGAATTCGACGACTACGAGGCAATCGGCGGAGACGCTGACGCCACGCCGGTGATCTTGGTCCACGGCATCACGGAAAGCGCTGCGACATGGGAGCCGCTGATCGAGCCGCTGCGTTCGGCTCGGCGTGTCGTGGCCATGGATCTTCGCGGGCATGGGCGCTCGGGCACCGCAGACCGCTACGACCTCGAAGCAATGGTCGGCGACGTGGTCGCCGTGGCGATGTCGCTCGGGTTGGAACGTCCGCACCTGGTGGGACACTCGCTGGGCGGCGCCGTCGTGTCCGCAGCAGGCGCCGCATTCCCGGTGTCGTCGGTGGTCAGTGTCGACCAGTCCTTGCAGCTCGACGGATTCAAGGAGCAACTGATGGGGTTCGAGGCCCAGTTGCGCGACCCCGACGCGTTCCCGCTCGTGATTCAAGCGCTGTTCGAGCTGATGGCGGGCGACAAGATCGACGCCGACGAGATGGCGCGGGTGAATGCAGCTCGCCGCCCCGATCAGTCCGTGGTACTCGGGGTGTGGGAAATGATCCTCACCACCTCGACCGAGGAGATCGCCGCAGTCGTCGATGCTGCGCTTGCCGGCTACGCCGGAGTGGACGTTCCCGTTCTGTCGCTGTTCGGTATCGACCCTGGCCCCGGCTACGCCGACTGGGTTGCGTCGTACGTGTCGGGTGCAACAACCGAAGTGTGGCCGGACCAGGGTCACTACCCCCATCTCGTCGATCCCGTTCGATTCATCGATCGCCTGACTACCTTCTGGTCCTGACTCGATCCGGGCCGACCGCAGCTCGGGTACCGTTCGAGCCATGGCACGACTCAGCGACATCGGCGAACGCGACGGTTGGCGGTGCTGGATCTGCGACGAGTCGGTCGACCCGAATCAATCGGTGAACGACGATCGTGGGCCGAGCGTCGACGAACGGATGACCGACAAGCGGGCGAAGGCAAAGGGAAAGAAGAAGGGTGACGGCGACCTTGCCGAGCGCCTGGCACACCGTGGCTGCAACACCGGGAAGGGCAAGGTCGAGGCGGTTATTCCGTGGGCTGAGCATCTGTTCGTGGTCGATCCGTCGCCGATCATCCCCAGTGTCGATCGACTCGTGAAGAAGGGCGGGCGCGAGGTGATGGCGCGCTGCCCCACTCGATCCGACGCTCAGGACGCTGCTGATTGGCTCGTCGACCGCGTGTCGCGGTTGCAGCCGGGACTCGACGTGTCGTCCGACATCGACGCGGGCGGCGGTCAGTTCTTGGTTGCGCTCCGCGCCTGACATCACTCAGGCCCATCACGAGCTCGGAACATCACGACGTCCCACCCCTGAGACAGCGCAGCTGACAGAGAGTGTGTCCACGAAGACCTGATGAGGTCTTGACCCAAGTTCTGGTCGGTTGGCTCCGAATGAAGAACTGACAATCAGCCCCGCAGTAACGGAAACGACGCCGATGATGAAACGCCGCGAACAACAGCATCTCGAAAGCAACATCGAGGCACAGTGCGGTCGCCGCGTCAGCATCACTCAACGCCGTGGCGATGTGCTGCGCATCGTGCTCGAACCGACCGGAGACCGAGGTCGAGTCGAGCTGATCGCCGAGGGGTCACGCCACGATTGGACGATCACCGATCGCGAGATGGTGCACTCGGTGTACGGCTTGGACCTGGACACGGTGGTGGAGCGCCTTGCTGATTGCGACACTGCGATCACACGCCGTGGCGACGAACTCGTTGCTCACACCACCGACCGATCATTGATCGACGCCGTGGCGTCCTTCGTGGACAACATCGAGATCATTCCCGTGCTGACCGGACTCTTCGCGAACGATCGAATGGCTGCCTGACTCACCTCGGCGTCTGAATCACTCGCCCGACACCGCTGCTGCATATCGTGCGGGGATGGATCTGAACCTCGAACGCATCGGCGATGTCATCGTGCTCGACACGGGAGTCGGCGAGAAGCGCTTCAACCCTGAATCGGTCGCCGCACTGAACTCGGCGCTCGACGATGTGATGGCCATTCGCGACGGCGGTGACCAGATTGCGTTGGTCGTGACCGGGAGCGACAAGTTCTTCTCCAACGGCATCGACCTGGAGTGGATGTTCGGTGACGAAGCTCAGGCCTCGCCCGACACGATTCCTGACTTTCTCGCTTCGATGATGGGCACATGGGCCCGGATCCTGTCGCTGCCGATCCCGACCGTGGCAGCGATCAACGGGCACGCCTTTGCAGGCGGCGCCATGTACGCGTTGTCGTTCGATCACGTGCTGATGCGCGCCGACCGCGGCTACTGGTGTGTGAACGAAGTACTGCTGCAGATGCCGTTGGCTGCGGGCATGCAGGCCCTCCTCGAAGCCAAACTGCCTGCGCCGACCCTACGCAAGGCAATCCTCACCGCGCATCGCTTCGATGGCGCCTCGGCTGTTGCGGCAGGAATCGCCGACGAGGCGCTCGACGATGCCGACCTTCGGCCGCGGGCGATCGAGCTGGCACAGTCACTTGCGCCAACGGCGAACCCCATTCTCGGGCGATTGAAGGAAGATCTGTACGCCCAGACGCTCGCCGCGTTGCGCGCTGGGGACGTGCCCACCACGTTCTGAGCGCGCCGCCTGGAGACAACGGCCGGTATTCCCGATCGAGTGAAGCCTTCAGCAATCCTTACCAAAGGGTCATCCCAGCATTAACGAACTGCGTCATCGTGACGATGCAACTACGGCGGGAAGGCCCACATGATCACTCGAACTCATTTCACGAAGAACACACCACTGCACGCACCACTGCACGCACCGACTGCTCGCCGGGTGCGCCAAGCCTGTGGTGTGCTGGGCGTGATCGGGCTCGGCACCATCGCAACCGCGTGCGGCGAACGCGCCGATGAATCGCAACGTGCTGCCTCGATCGCAACGATCGACGAGGCAACGACCTCGGACGCGACCGCCGCTGCGCCGACCGGCGCCTCGATCGCTGTCACGTCGGGACCCGAATCGTCAACGATCGACCGCTGGGCGGAATTCGCTTTCGCATCGTCCCTGTCCGAGATGGCCATCGAGTGTCGCGTGGACGACAGCGATTTCGAGGCGTGCACCTCGCCGATCTTCTACCCCGACGTCGGGGAAGGCACCCACACCTTCGACGTCCGCGCTGCCGGCAGTACGGGGATCGACTCGACATACGCCTGGGAGGTCCTCGACCTCTGGGAGAACCCGACCAGTGACCTCATTGCCGCCACCAAGGAACCAGATCCGGCGGCGCCGAACAGTTGGCGCGGCATCTTGCGGATCAACTGCGACTTCTCTCACAGCAGTTACGACGATCCCATCGTATTTCCAGGCGACGAGGGTGCCGCGCACCTGCATCGCTTCTACGGCAACACCGAAGTCGACTACGACACCACACTGAGCTCGCTGTACTCCGAAGGTCTGTCCACCTGTCAGGGCAACGAACTCAACCGATCGGCATACTGGGTGCCCGCACTCCTGACTCCTGATGAGGGTTCGAACGACGATTGGGCGCCGGTTCCCGCCGTCGTCGGTGGGAATGACGAAGCCCATGAGGTGTTCTATTACTCCGCCGGCGTGGACGACCTGGAGTCCATCCAACCCATCCCGGCCGGGCTGCGGATGATCGCTGGCGATGCAACCGCCACGCCAGACGATCCGCAGGACTTCAGCATCGTGCGCTGGCACTGCCAGAGCTGGGAGTCCAACGACGCAACGAACCCGAACTTCAGTGCGACGATTCCCGAGTGCGACGCGCCTGACCGGGTCCGCATGGACATCTTCTTTCCCAGCTGTTGGAACGGTGTGGACCTCGACTCCGAGGATCACACGAGCCATATGGCCTATCCCGAGCGTGACGGAAGCGGGGACATGGTCTGTCCTGAATCACATCCCGTCCCGATCGTGCGACCGAGCTATCACTATGCGTTCGGTGTGAAGCCCGACGTATATGACCCCGTGACGCAGGCCAGCACTGGTTGGCGCTTGTCGGCTGACTCGTACACGGTCGACGCCGACAACCCCGGTGGCGCATCACTGCACGCCGACTGGTTCAACGGCTGGCATCCGTCGGTGATGGAAGCGATCCTCGAGACCTGTATCCAAGGCGCACTCGACTGCCATGACGGCAACCTGGCGAACGGATTCCGTCTGTCCGACGTGTTCGAAGGAGTGCAAAACGATCCGGACGTGATCAACGACGGCCTCGGCACCATGGACCACGACGGTCACGGCGGTCACGGCGATGAGGGCGAGGACAGCGACGGCACTGATCACGACGACACTGGTCACGACGATGACGATGGCGACGATTACGGTGGCGACGGCAGTCCGGACGACCACTCCAACATGGGCGATGGTGAGACGGACGACAGCGAGCAATCGACGTCGGAGTTCATCGACGATGCGGCCCTTGCGACATCTGCCGCGCGCCGCGTCTCGACCTAATGCCTGCACCGAGGTCGCTGTTCGTGTGCTCGACGAGCTGCACCGCCTCGGCAGCCCGGCGATCGACGGTCATCAGCGACTGGTCCGTTGAGGTCCGAGCGATGAACGACCTCACCGTCAGCGAGGCGGCACGTCGACCCCAACGACTCCGGCCTGGCGCCGCCCTGATGCGCGACCGTCAGCGCGGACCGAACGGGACCGGGCGTGCTCCGATGTGAGCGAACCCCACGTTCTCGACGGGCTCAGCAGCCGACGCTGCTGGGGATGTGGGGTCGACTCGAAGATCAGGCGGGCCGTACATCGTCATCGCGTTGGTCGGAGCGTCGACGTTTGCCTGGAAGACGTCGAGCGACACCTGCAGGGCGTTGCGTTCGGTGGTCGACGAGCGGAACTCCGAGATGTTGTCGAAGCGCACCGAGCCGAAGCGTCCTGAGAACGAGTCGATGGTTGATCCGAACCCGTCGTGGTCTGCGTCGACGGAGTGCTCGTCGAGATCGGCAACGTCGAACACCCGCCCCGCCCCGTTCGAGTAGCCGTTGTAGCTCGCACCAGGTCCGCCGATGAACAAGTTGTTGCGCATGAAGAGGTGCGAGACGGGACGACCTGCGTACACCCCGAACGCGTCACCTCCCTTGACCACGGTGTTGTGCAGCAGGACGTCACCTTGGCTCCCGCGGTACAGCTTGAACGCAACGTGCGCGACGTTGTAGATGGTGTTGTTGACGAAGTAGGTGGGGCCACCGAGACCCGGTTGTGACGACATCGCGATGAAGCTGTTCGTCACCCGGTTGCCGACGATTCGACAGTTGTGACGACAGAAGTCCGCTTCGATGCCATCGTCAGCCGACTCCGACACGTCGTTGTTCATGATGTCGATACTGAACTGGTCGATGGCATCACCGTCCTCGAGGAGCGAGATGCCGTCACGCATCCCGCTGACACGGTTGTGCTCGATCACGTGCCCCGGTCCGGTGACAAGAATCCCCTCGCCGAGGTTGTCGCCGTTCACGCCGAGCGACGACTCGCGCCATGGCGTCAGACCGTTGATCGTGTTGTCGGCGATGTAACCATCGCTCGCGGGCAGAAAGGTGACGATCCCGTGCCCATCGAGTTCGCGGGTGGCGGTGATCGTGTTGCGCGTGATCGCCACGTTGCTCGACCCGTTGAAGCGGATCCGTCCGATGATCGTGAGGTTGTCGATGTGGACGTGGGCCTGTTCGAAGACGCCCACCTCGCCGTTCACCGTCGCACCCGGCCGTCCGCGAATCACGATGGGTTTGCTAGGTTCCCCGCTGCGCTCGACGGTGAAGCCGTCGTAGGTTCCGGCGGCGAGTTCGATGATCTCGCCTGCGCTGACTCGGCTCAACACGCTGCTCAAGGTCGAGGGGCTCGCCACCGTGACCGGCGCACCAGGCATGGCAACGGGCACTTGTCGTGTCGTTGCGGAAATGACCCTGCGATCGTCAGGTCCGTCAGGATCGACGAAACGCGCTTCGATCTCGTAGGTCGCGCCTGGCCGCAGTCCGAAGATGCTGCCGACGTGACGGGCCGACCACACAAGCCCCTCGTTGTCACCTGCTGGCACTCGCCTCAGTGGCAGCGCTGATTGCCAGGGTGTCGCTGTCACGTCGCGGTACCTCACGGTGACCTGCCCGTTGCCGTTCGCATCGCCGACGGTGTCCCAGACGACACTGAGATGCTCGATTGTCGGATGCGGGGAACTGAGCGGTCCGGGCGTTGTCGGCGACGCCGGGCGAGTCGACACCCGGTCTGCTGGCTGGCTGACCACTGCGCTTCCGTCGATTCGCTCCACCTCGACGGCATCGATCACCACCCAGCCCGCGATGGCGATCAACACGGCGGCGGTGGCTGCCCCGGCAAGCCGGCGGAGTCGCGATCGCATGAACGAAGTGTGGCCCAACAGGGACCCCGACAACCGTCGCGATTCGGCATCCGCACAGTGCCCGGTGAGCGCTTCGATCTCGGCAAACCCAGCGGGTCGACCCGCCGATCGTTGCAACCATTCTCCACAGCCCGTCGGGGCTCCTTGCATCGACTCGTCTACGGCAGCCAGAACATGCCGTGGCCACACGACGAGATGCGGTTGGTCGGCTGCAGGATGATCTTGGTCGGTTCGTCGTCGCTGCCGGTGACCACCACAGGTGTCGCCGGTCGCGCTGGGATCACGTGAATGCCACCGCAGCCAAAGGCGCTGTCGGCGCGAGAGAATGCCAGAAAGCGACCGTCCGGCGAGAAGGTCGCCTCGTCCAGATCGACGGTCGACTCAGCGACGCGACGCGGGGTCGCTGATGCCTCGTTCGGCACCGTCCACAAATTGCCGAGGTGGCTGTAGGCGATGAGCGAATTGTCGGGCGACACCGTGATGTCGGTCGGGAGATCGTCGAAGTCCTGGCTGAAGGTGGTGGCGACGTATGACGAGTTGCCATCCAACGGGAAGACCACGAGGCTCCAGAAGCCGCTCGTCAGCGTGACGGCGACCAATGATCCATCGGGACCCCACGCGACCGACTTGGTGTTGGGGCGATCCACGCTGTCGGCACCATCGCGGCCCATGATGCGCAGCGTGGACGGCCCAAACACGTCAGGCCCGTTGATCAAGCCTGCGTAGAGCCGGTTGTCCGGTGACGGATACACCACGCTGCCGGCTTCGAGCGTGTCACCGAAGTCGAACGTTGTGAGGCGTTGAAGGCTCTGCACCGAGTGAACGTGAACGTCGAGCGTGCCGCCGCGCTCCTCGCCGTACACGTACTCGGTCCCGTCCTTGCTCACGGCGAAGTCGGTGTCAGGGTTCTCATTGGTGACCGTCACGGCGGTCCGCGTGTCGAAGTCGAGTCGATCGAGGCCCACGATCTTGCTGTAGTACAGCGAACCGCTCAGCCCAGCGCCTGGTGGTGTCGAAGGTGTCCCGGGAATCCAACCCATCACATCGGCAGCCACATCCACACTGCCGAACTGATTCCCAATCGACACCTGCCCACCAGCACCAACACGCGCAATCACCAAATTCGGAACCGTCACACCCGCACGAGCATTCAAATTCGACGTCCCCGGCTTCGACTCACCCGACGGCCACACCGTCAAAAACGTCCGCGAACTCGGATTGATCGCCGTCACATTCAACACCACCGCCGCAACACCATCCGCCGGCACACCACCAACACCCGTCACCCGAACATCAACACGACCACCAGCACCAACACGCCCCACCGACGCCCCAACACCCTCACGCGTATCCAACACCCGCGACGGCGACAACGCGCCATACCCCGTGGTCGATGCAGTGGCGGCGCCAGGCGAAGGTACGACCGACACCAGGAGCGAGGAGAACAGGGCGATGACCGCAGTGATCGCCCAGCGGGGCCACCTGCGAAACGACCTTGGCGTCGATCGGCTCGGCTGATGGTGCGACGACAAGATGGCGAGCTGGCTCATGGGTCCTCCTGGTTTCCTACTTCAACAAGTTCTGGCGCCCGCCGGTCAGATCCACCTCCGAACTTACAAGAGGCGATCCGACGATGTCACGCGAAGGGGACTCCTCCCCATGTCTGATGCCGCGTGAACGCGCCGGCTCCATCGGACGATCGATCAGCCACACTTCGCGCCGCGATGCGCAAGCTGTAGTGGCTGGTCACTGCCCTGCAACCGGTGTTGCGACCTCGATCAGCAGGTTGCTCGGGCCGAGTACATAGGCAACGGTCTGCCCCCACGGTTTGTCGACAGGGTTCGTGTACACGCGTCCACCCGCAGCCGCGACTGTCGCGAGGGCTGCGGTGACGTCATTCGTGACGAGTGTGATCGCCGCCGGCGCTGGCTTGGCGATGTCAGGAAGCACGAATCCGCCCGCTTCGTCGAGATTTGCCCGAGCGAGGTCGAGTGACACGAACGCCAGCGTTGTCGCCCCGGTGTCGAGTTCGCCGTAGTCGTTCTCCTCGGTGAGGAAGCGGCGCTCGAGGCCGAACGCTGCTTCGAAGAAGCTCACGGTTGCGGCGACGTCGTCGACGTAGAAGATGGTGTATCCAAGCGACATATTGGTCATTGCTGTTCCCTTCGGTTGCGAGGCACTCACGGTACGAGACGCCAACGACAGCGGTATGTCGGTGATTGTCGGATTTCTTGACGAAGTGCCCAACAGTGCGATTGGCTGGCATCGTGAATCGGCTCGAGCGACTCTTCGCGATCAGCGAGACGATTCGACACTCCGGCCAACGACCGGTCGCTGCGCGCGTTCTGGCCGATCGGTTCGACGTGTCGCAACGAACCATCGAACGCGACCTGGCCAGCCTCCGCGAGGCGGGCGCACCCGTGGTCAGCGAACCAGGACGACATGGTGGAGCGGTGAGCCTTGACGCTGCCGCCACCACGGTCGTTGCGCTGTCGTCTCCACAGGTGACGGCATTGCTGATCGCCGTTGCATCAGCGGGAGCCGATGCGCCCTACTCCGATGATGCGCGGGCCGGGGCCGATCTGCTGCTCGAGCGACTGGCGCCGACCACGCGAGCACAGGTCGTCGAGCTCCGAAGCCGCATCAGAGGGCCGGTCCGCCCGTCAAAGGTGAGTGCCCGAGTTCGGCGAACAGTGCAAGAGGCGGTCCGTCTCGGAAGAGTTGTGAACATCACCTACATCGACGCCGAGTCGCACACGACCGAGCGCAGCGTCGAGGCGGTCGGCTTCTACAACGGATCCGACGGTTGGTATCTGAACGGGTGGTGTGAGTTGCGTCAGGCCGGGCGGATCTTTCGACTCGACCGCATCCACTCCGCCCGCCTCACGAAGCGCTCGACACAGCAACGCGATGTCGACGAGGTGCTCGGATGGACTCCGAACGACGTCGCGTCCCCGTAGCTGCCAGACGATTGGCTGCCCGACAGTGAGCTGTCAGACGGTGGGTGGCCGACTGGTGTCTACATGGAGCGAGCGGCGTTGTCGAACCTGGTGTATTGACCGAGGAAGACGAGACGCTTGGTGCCGATCGGGCCGGCGCGGTGCTTCGCGATGATCACTTCGGCGGAGCCCTTGTCGGGCGACTCCGGGTTGTACACCTCGTCGCGATACAGGAACATCACCACGTCAGCATCTTGCTCCAGCGAGCCCGATTCACGCAGGTCCGCAAGCATCGGCCGCTTGTCCGAACGGGCTTCCAAGTTACGGCTGAGCTGGGACAACGCCATGATCGGGCACTCCAGCTCACGAGCCAGCACCTTGAGATTTCGACTGATCTCCGACACCTCGAGCTGGCGGTTCTCAGACTGACCGCTCCCGCTCATCAGCTGCAGGTAGTCGATGAGGATGAGCGAGATGCCGCCATGCTGAGCTTTGATGCGTCGCGCCTTTGCACGGATCTCCATCACGGTGACCTGCGGGTTGTCATCGAGGAACAGCGGAACTTCCAACCGACCAACGGCGAGGCCGATCTTCGACCAGTCGGACTCGGTGAGCTTGCCGGTGCGGAGCTTGCTGGAGTCGACCTTGGCTTCCGACGACAGGATTCTCTGCGTCAACTCGCTGTGGCCCATCTCGAGTGAGAACACGAGCGCCGGCTTCTCTTCGTTCTTCGCGATGTGCGTCGCCAAGCCCAAACCGAACGCCGTTTTTCCCATCGCGGGTCGCGCACCGACGATGTTGAGGGTGCTCGGCTGCAGCCCGCCGAGGAGCTCGTCGAGTTCGAAGTAGCCGGTGGCCGCGCCGGTGATGGTGTCGCCACGCTCGAACGCCAGCTCCAACTCGTCCATCGTGGCGTTGAGGAGTTCCTGGATCGGCCGGGTGGAGTCGACCACTCGATCCTCGGCAACCTCGAACATCTTCGACTCGGCGAGATCAACCGCCCGCGTCACGTCATCGGGCTGGCTGAACGCCAAGTCCGTGATGTCGCCCGCGGTCTGGATCAGGCGGCGCAACAGCGCCGTGTCCATGACGATCTTGGCGTAGTGCTCGGCGCCCGACACCGACGGCGTGGCGTTCTGCAATTCGCTCAGCTGCTCGATGCCGCCGATCTCGTCCAGCATGCCCGCCTTGCGGAGCTCATCGGCCACGGTGACCACGTCGACCGGGCCTGATGACGAGTACAACGCACGAATTGCATCGAACACGTACTGGTTTGCGGGGCTGTAGAAGTCACGCGGCTTCAGCCCGGCTTCGCCGACTGCGCCGATGGCATCGCGCGACAACATGAGTGCACCGAGGACGGATGCTTCGGCCTCGAGGTTGTGGGGCGGCACACGCCCAGCTCCGCCTCCCGGTGTTCCCGTCCGTCGAATCGGCGTGACCCGAGCGCCACCGCCGTCGCCGCCCCCACCGTCGTCGATCGGGAAATTCTCGTCACCAGCCATTGTCGTTCATCTTCCTCGTACCGGGTTGTGGATAACCAGTCCCGACAGGGTGGGTATCAGCTGTGGAGACTTGTGGAGATCGCCCTGGAACTACAAGAAACCCCACGTCAGAGCGTTGAGACGACCGTCATGTGGACAAGGTGTGAAAAACAGGACAGGGCGTGACCCGCCGTTTGGCAGGACACGCCCTGTGCGTATCGATTCGGTACTGCTCGACGTGGCGAGCAACACCGACACATCACTCGGCCGCGACGACCTCGAGGGTGATCGGGAACGACACGTCCGCGTGCAGCGAGGCCGTAGCCGTGTGCTGGCCAACCGACTTCACGCCGTCCACTTCGATGTTCTTGCGATCGAGTTCCACGCTGGTCTGTGCCTTCACCGCATCGGCGATGTCACTTGCAGACACCGAACCAAAGAGCTTGCCTTCAGCCGAGGCCTTGGCCTCGATGGTGATGACCTTCGGGACGAGGGTGCTGGCAATCGCCGTGGCGGCCTCGCGAGCCTCGTGGTCACGGGCATCACGCGACGAGCGCATACGAGCCGCCTGAGCAATTGCACCCGGCGACGCCTTGAGAGCATGGCCCTTCGGGAACAAGAAGTTGCGGGCGTGACCATCTGCCACGTCGACGATGTCGCCGCGCAGGCCGAGGCCGGAAACGTCTGAACGGAGAATTACCTGCATGATCAGGCCTCCACCGTCTCGTCGGTGCCGACTGCGTCGTTCTCGACCTGGTCGACCGCTGCCTCGTCGGCGCCTTCGGCGCCGGTGTCGACTGCAGTGTCGCTCGTGTCGAGTGACTTCTCCTCGTCACGATCGCCGCCACGCTTGTCGTCGCGGTCGCCGCGGCGTCCACCCGTACGGGTCGACGCAACGCGCTTGGCGTAGGGCAGCAGCGCCATTTCACGCGCCACCTTGATGGCGTTGGCGACTTCGCGCTGCTGCTGCAGGTCGTTGCCCGCCACACGACGGTTCTTGATCTTGGCGCGGTCGCTCATGAAGCGGCTGAGCAGATCGACGTCTTTGTAGTCGACGTACTCCACCTTCTCGATGAGGAGAATGCTGGTCTTCTTCTTGAATTTGCGAGGGTTCGCATCCCGCGCGGAGCGGGCTTTGTTCTTCTTGGATGCCATGAGGCAGGGTTCCTAACTGGAAGGGTTCCTATTGGAAAGTTCTGGTCAAAACTGGGGGAATCAGAACGGCTCTTCGTCGCCGTAGACAGGATCCGGCGCCTTGGCTGCAGCAGCTCCGCCGCCACCGCCGCCACCACCGGGGCCGCCATCGCGGCTGATGCGCTCGACTTGTGCCTGCGCCCAGCGAAGGCTGGGTCCCAGATCGTCAGCGATCACTTCGGTGATGTTGCGCTTCTCGCCCTCACGCGTGTCGTACGAGCGCTGCTCGAGACGACCGGTGACCATGCAGCGCGAACCCTTGGTGAGCGACGCCGCAGCGTTCTCTCCGAGTTCCGCCCATGCAACGACGTTGAAGAACGAGACGGCTTCTTGCCATTCTCCGTTCTGTTGCCAACGTCGGTTGACGGCGAGTCCGAAACTCGCCACTCCACGGCCCCCCGTGGTGTAGCGCAGTTCGGGATCCTTCGTGAGGTTCCCGACCAATGTGACGGTGTTGTCCTGTGCCATGTGATTCCCCTTGTGCTGGATGCTTCAGCAGCCGATCAGGCTGCTTCGACCGCCATACCGCGGCGCTCGGCCTCGGCTTCTGGAAGTCGGATGAGCTTGTGGCGGACGATGTCGTCCGCGAGACGGAACGTGCGCTCGAGTTCGTCGAGGGAGCCGGGGCTCGCAACGATCTCGGCGACCAAGTAGTAGCCGGCAGGCTTTTTGTTGATCGGGTAAGCGAACTGGCGCTTGCCCCACCAATCGATCTTGCCGTGTACTTCGCCGTCAACGGCCTTGACGCCGTCGGTAACCGACTTCATCCAGGCTTGTGCTTTGGGGTCATCGACGTCGCCGTCGATGATGACCATCAATTCGTAACCACGCTTCATACGTGTTTTTCTCCCTTCGGATACCGACGCATCAGGCGACCCCGATGCGCAGTAGCCCCGTATGGGGCAGGGCCAATATGGACCGTTGCACGCTATCGGTCGCGAATGGATCGCGCGCCGTCCCGCCGAGACAGATGGCCGCCAGATGCGGCGGCATCGTGATCTGCGGCATCGTGATCTGCGTAGTGGTGATCTGCGTGCTCATGAAGACCATCAAAGCGCGGGGGTACCTCAGGGTTCGGCGAAGCCGACGTGCGATGTCAACCGCAGGGCAGGTCCAGCAGCTCGATGCTCGAACCGGGTTCGATACCCACCTTGGCCAGCTGGCCCTCGAACATCTCGACCGCAATCGTGTACGCAGCCCCCGGGCGGTATCGCTCACACACTGACGAATCCTCGACGAGGCATGGCTCCATGTCGGTCTGCGCCACATGATCCCCGGTCGGCGAGAACCATGCGATCGACAGTGGCGTCGGGGTGCCGAACATGAAAAAGGCGCCGTCACGCGCCACGTCGTACACGAAGGCCATGCCGACCGGGCCGCCCAGGTCGGTCACGCCCATGAGGCCACGGCTGGTCTCGTCACCACCGTCGGCGAGCCAGAGGCAGATCTCGCACACATCTCCATCAGCGGAGGTGACTCGTGCCGTGATGGTCGTGAAGCCCTCGGGCTGCACGCCATCACCGACCGCCGCGGACGAACGGGTGATGATGTCCTTGTCTCCCGTGTCGACGATCGGCGTCTCGACGGACTCCTCGGTTGCCGCTTCGGTTGCCGCTTCGGACGAACCGGGTTCAGGTGCGTCCGGTTCAGTCGGCGTGACGATCACGGGCACCGAGCCAGTCGGCGTCGAGATGTCGACCGGCACTGCCGCGTCCGATCCCGAACAGGCGGCCAACAGCGTCATGGTGCCGACAGCCAGAGCGACCGTGCGACGCAGACTCATCTGCCGGCGCGACGCCGGCCGCCGACAGGCAACACCCGCAACAGATGGTGCCACTTGCATTCGGTGCACGCTTCGACCACGTAGGCATTCAGGTCGTCTGGCCGAGCGTTGAGAGCTCGCATCTCCTTGGCCGTTGACACACAACGCCCCTGCGGACCGACGCCGTGGCCGAACACATACGTGATCAGGCGCAGGTTGACCTGCTCGCAGATCGGGCACTCGGTCTGCGTCTCGTTGCCGACGTTGCGGGCGGCCCGGATGAGTTCGGGGTGCGCATCACACACCTCGTCGAGCGGCACACGACCGCGGCGGACCTCGTTGATCAGCATGCGACGAGCCAACCGATGGTCGACGATGCCGCGCGCGCCGTCGCCCCCACGGAGTGCGCCGGCGGTGAATGCCATGGCCGCTGAGCGTAGTGGCGGGGCCGC
>JBGCEY010000061.1:0-15650 GCA_045106645.1 Ilumatobacter sp. | reverse complement strand
CATCGACGATCGGGTCGTTCGTGATCGTCACCGTGGTGGTTTCCACGGTGGTAGCGCCTTCGTCATCGGTGGCCTGCACCGAAATCGTGTTGCTGCCCGGCGCGCCGAACACGTTCGTGTCGAAGGTCGGCGTCAACCCCGCTGCATCATCGAACTGACCATCACCATCGAAATCCCACGCCAACGTCGACGTGCCACCGTCGGGATCACTCGTGATGGCCGCCAGTGCCACGGTGGCCGTGTCGGCAACGGTGTACGGGCCTCCGGGGTCCACGACGGGATCGGTCTCGATCGTCACGGTCGCCGTGTCGGTTGCGGTCACCCCTTCGTCGTCGGTGGCCCGCACCGCGACCGTGTTGCTGCCCGGAGAACCGAACAGCGACGGATCGAAAGTGGGCGTCAACCCCGCTGCATCATCGAACTGACCATCACCATCGAAGTCCCACGCCAACGTCGGCGTCCCACCATCGGGATCACTCGCCGTTGCCACCAACGACACCGTCGTGGTGGAGTCGACCATGTACGGACCCCCCGCATCGACCAACGGGTCGAAACCTATGGCCACCGTGGTGGCAACAACTGCGGTTGCGCCTTCATCATCGGTGGCGCGCACGGTGATCGTGTTCACCCCGATTGAACCGAACACGTTCGTGTCGAAGGTCGGGGTCAGGCCCGTGGCGTCATCGAATGCGCCATCATCATCGAAGTCCCACGCCAGCGTGGGCGTGCCGCCATCAGCGTCGCTGGTGGTGGCGGCCAGTGCAATCGTGGTCCCAGGCTCTGCGGAATAGGGGCCGCCCGGATCGACGATTGGATCCGTGGTGATCGTCACGGTCGCCGTGTCGGTCACCACCACGCCCTCATCGTCGGTGGCTTGCACGGTCACGGTGTTGATTCCGGGCGAACCAAACAGTGCGGGGTCGAAGGTCGGGGTCAGACCCGTGGCGTCATCGAACGCACCATCATCATCGAGATCCCACACCACGGCGGGCGTTCCGCCGTCGGCATCGGCGGCGGTAGCGGCAAGTACGAGCGTGGCGTTCACATCGAGCGTGTATGGACCGCCGGCATCGACCACTGGATCAACGTTGATCTTCACGGTGGTCGTATCGAAGACGGTCAGCGCGCCGCCATCGGTGGCACGCACCGAAACCGTGTTCACCCCAACCACGCCGAAAACGGTCGAGTCGAACGTCGGCGTGTAGCCAGCGGCATCGTCGTAGCTGCCGTCATCGTCGAAGTCCCAGGTCAGGGTGAGTGTCGTGCCAGGCGGAGCGTTGGTGGTGGCTTGCAGGGCGATCGAGGCGCCGTCTTCCAACTCATACGGACCGCCTGCGTCGACCCCGACGCTGTTCTCGTACCAGGCAATGGTGTCGTCGAAGTAGCTCGCCGATGCCAGATCGATGTCGCCATCGTTGTCGTAGTCAGCAGCGGCAACCGCTTGGGCACCGTTGGCACTCGTTGCGATCGTGGTGGCGGTGAACGAACCCGCGCCGTCATTTTCGTACCAGGCAATCTTGGAGTCGTTGGAGCTGGCGGAGGCCAGGTCGATGTCGCCGTCATCGTCGAAGTCGGCCGCGGTGACCGCCGACGCTCCATCAGCGCTCGTGGACACCGTGGATGGACTGAAGAATCCAGCACCATTGTTCTGGTACCAGGCGATCTTGTCGTCGACGTAGCTGGCAGATGCCAGGTCGACATCACCATCACCGTCGAGATCCGCTGCGATGACAGAACGCGCTCCATTGGCGCTGGTGCTGATATCGGTCGCAGTGAACGAGCCGGTGCCGTCGTTCTGGTACCAGGCAATGGTGTCGTCGACGTAGCTGGCGGACGCAAGGTCGATGTCACCGTCACCATCCAAGTCAGCTGCGGTCACCGACGAGGCAACGTCGGCACTCGTTGCGATGTCGCTCGCAGTGAAGAGCCCTCCACCGTTGTTCTCATACCAGGCAATGGTGTCGTCGTAGCGGCTCGCCGACGCGAGATCGATGTCGCCATCACCATCGAGGTCAGCTGCGATGACCGCCGATGCTCCATCGGCGTTGGTGTCGATATCGAACGCCAGCCCGAACGAGCCACTACCTGCGTTGGGGTACCACGCAATCGTGTCATCGAGCAGGCTGGCGGATGCGAGGTCGATGTCGCCATCACCGTCGAAGTCGCCAGCGGTGACAGATTGGGCACCGTTGGCACTCGTGGTGACGATCGAGGCGGTGAACGAACCACTGCCGTTGTTCGAGTACCAGGAGATCGTGTCGTCTTCGAAACTCGCGGCTGCGAGATCGATGTCGCCGTCACCATCGAGGTCTGCAGCCACCACCGACTGCGCGCCATCAGCTGTCGTGGTGATGTCGGTGCCACCATCGAACGCTGCCGCCGCCGCTGCAGCCCCACCACTGTGGGTGGCAACGAGCGTCGCCGCAGCGGTGAGGGCGATCAGCACCGCGATGCGTCCGATGATTCGTGTGTAGGCCCCATAGTCTGCGCTCATACGTGATCACGTCATCGACCAACCCAGACGGAACCTTGAAAACTGCCGGTGTGCGTGACCACTCTTTGTGAGGGATTCGACGGTTCGGCCGAACGGCCAATGCACGCCGAGCATCGGCCATCAGCCGAATGATTCGGGGTACCCTCTCGGTCGGGAATGACTCGGCCGGCCGTTCGGTTGTACCGGATCGAATCCCTCGAAAGGACCAAGAACCATGGCAAACGGAATCACCGATCTCTCCACTGCGACGTTTGACGAAACCGTCGCCGGCGCCGACAAGCCGGTCGTCGTCGACTTCTGGGCGGAATGGTGTGGCCCCTGCAAGAAGATCGCACCAATTCTCGGCGAGATCGCTGGCGAGCGAGACGATGTCTCGATCAGCAAGCTCAATGTCGATGACAACCCTGATATCGCCATGAAGTACAGCGTCATGTCGATTCCAACGCTCATCGTGTTCGACAAGGGTGAGGTCGTGGGACGGATCACCGGCGCCAAGAGCAAGGGTGCCCTGCTCGAGGAGATCGACGGATTCCTGGCCACTTCCCACTGAGTCGCGGCCAACGCGGCGAAGCAATCCGAGACCTACAACGCCGCCTTGGTGCGGCCGGCTTCGAGCCGGTCAGCGCCGAGGCGGGCGTCTTTTGTGATGCAACGAGCGATGCCGTCACAGCGTTTCAAGAACAACGCGGGCTGCTCATCAGCGGATTATGCGACGAGCCCACGTGGTTGGCGCTCATCGAAGCTGGCTGGCAACTCGGCGATCGCCTGTTGATGCTCAATGCGCCGATGCTTCGGGGAGACGACGTTGCAGACCTGCAGCAGGCGCTCAACCATGTCGGCTTCGACTGCGGTCGTCCCGACGGCATCTTCGGGCCAGCTGCAGGACGCGCGGTCACCGATTTTCAGCGCAACTCCGGTTTGACCGCCGACGGCATCTGCGGAGCACAAACCGTGCGCACGCTGCGCCTCGTCAGTGAAAAAAGCGGCTCCGGGCCTGGCGTGGCGTCCATCCGCGACGCCGAAGTGAATGCAGCACCGCACTCGATCACCGGGCTACGACTCGTGGTCGGCCAATTCGGCGGACTCAGCTCGATCACCCGAACCGTTGCTCGGGCGCTGCGCGAACAGGGCGCCACCGTGATGTCCACCGATGAATACGAGGCCCAGGCGCAGGCCGCAGCAGCCAACCGCTTCGGCGCCAACGCCTACGTGGGCTTTGACGCCAGCAACGCCGAGTGTTCGATCATCTCGTACTTCGCCGTGCCATCGTTTGAATCCGTCGGCGGACGCAACCTGGCCGCGCGTATGGTGGACGAACTCGACGGTGTGCTCGAATGTCGTCCGGAGCTCTCCGGCATGCGACTCCCCGTGCTCCGCGAAACCCGCATGCCTGCAGTGCTGTGTTCCGTGGGCCCCGTGCGCAGCGTGGTGGACCGCACGAACCGCCTCAGCGAAGCCGTCACCCGTGCAGTGTCGGCATGGAGTGAGACACCACTCACCGCTGTGGGTGGCGGGGCTGAACCGCCCACCGCTGACCAGCCGTAACGCGCCAAACCTCCTGGTCACGACGCATTGTCCACTTATCCACAGGTCTGTCCCCAGTCTGTGTGTTTCCCTGAAGGACATCTTCAGGTCTCCAACGCGCCGTGTGGAGTCAGCACGCGCGCTCCGCGCGAACACCTTGAGGTGAACACTTGTTCACCTCAACCTCACGCGCGAGGTCGCGCGCGACTCTCACGCGCGCCTCGAAGGTCGCGCTACTGCGTCATTTGTCGGTAGATGCGCTCGAGGTCCTCGAGATCAGCAAAGTCAATCGTGACACGACCACGTTGAGCGCCCAGCTGAACACTCACGCGCGTGTCGAGGTGTTCCGCCAGGAGCTCTTCGAGTTCGAGCAAGCCGGGCGGGCGAAGCTTCGTTGCCGGCGTCAACCCCGCACCATCGATCGTCGTGCCACGGCCGTCAGACTCGGGAACCACCCGCGCTGGTTCATCTGTTTCGGGCGCGCCACTGCGCACCGCCTGTTCCACCATGCGCACCGACCAACCTTCACTCACCGCTTCGCGTGCGAGTGATTCTTGTTGCACACGATCCGGCGTGCCCAAGAGTGCACGGGCATGGCCTGCGCTGAGCTGACCATCAGCCAGCAGTGTCTGCACACCCGGAGGCAGACCCAACAGACGCAGCGAGTTGGTGATTGCCGAACGACTCTTGCCGACCCGGCCGGCAAGTGCATCGTGGGTGTAGTCGAAGTCCTCGATCAGCTGTTGAAACGCCGCTGCCTCTTCGAGTGCCGTGAGATCCTTGCGATGCAAGTTCTCGACCAGCGCCTGTTCGACTGAACTGAGATCCGTCGTGACTCGCACGATGGCGGGAATGGTCGCCAAGCCGGCACGCTGGGTTGCTCGCCATCGGCGTTCTCCTGCAACGAGCTCATACTGGTCATCGTCGAGCGGGCGAACCAAGATCGGTTGTAACACGCCCATTTCGGCAATCGACGCCGCGAGTTCCACCAGTGACTCCTCATCGAAGTGCTGGCGCGGTTGATTCGGGTTCGGCGTCACGGACGCCGTGGGAATCTCCCGCAACTCGCCATTGTCAGCACCACCAGCATCACCATCCATCGGAATGAGCGAGCTCAATCCCTTTCCGAGTCCACTACGACGCGTCACGATGTACCTCCTTGGCTGCATCCCGATACGCAAGAGCGCCCCGAGACTTGGAATCGAATGTGGTGATCGGCTGACCGAACGACGGCGCCTCGGACAAACGCACCGAACGCGGAATGATCGATCTCAGCACCTTGTCACCAAAGTGCTCTCGAACCTCTCCCACGACCTGATCGGACAGCTTGGTGCGAGCGTCATACATCACACACAAGATGGTGCTCATCTCGAGTTCGGGGTTCAAGTTCTTCTTCACGAGATCCACATTGCGAAGCAGCTGCCCAAGTCCTTCCAATGCGTAGTACTCGCATTGAATCGGCACGAGCACCTCACGCGCTGCAGCGAGCCCATTCACCGTGAGGAGACCCAAAGATGGAGGACAATCGATCAGCACATAGTCGTAATCGTCCAGCACGGCATCAATCGCACGCTTCAGACGCTGCTCACGAGAGAACGCAGGAACCAATTCGATCTCAGCGCCCGCCAGGTCCAACGATGCTGGTGCCACGAACAGATTCTTCACATCCGTTGGTTCCACGACGTTCTCGAGCGGCTCATCGTGCAACATCACGTGATACATCGAGTGTTCGAGTCCACGGTTCTCGATTCCGAGTCCAGTGGAGGCGTTACCTTGAGGATCCAGATCGATCAGGAGCGTACGCAGCCCGAGTTCTGCCAGCGATGCACCAAGGTTCACCGTTGTCGTGGTCTTGCCGACTCCTCCCTTCTGGTTGGCAATGGCCATGATCCGGGGGAGGGGACGACGAGGCGATGTCGAGTCTTCGACATCGTCGTTGGGCGCACCACCAGGTGTGGTGTCAGGGTCAGACACGGCGACTCCGTTCAGTAAGCGCCGAGATCACTCGGCGCTGAGGTCAATAGGTGCTGAGTCAAGACGTGCGGAAGGAATCTGCAGCGATCAGCGACCCGTACTGTGCCCGATCAAACGCCGCGTTACAAGCACCCTCGCCATGTTTCACGTGAAACCGAAATCGTCCAGATTCAACCGTGGGCGGGGCCCTTCGGATGTTTCACGTGAAACCTCACACCGCTGATCGCTCGAAGATCGACACTTGTCCACCAGTCACGTCCGTACGACGAACACCCAGCTCAGCGTACATTTCCGAGACCCATCGGTCTCCACTCGGCGGTTCGCTGATCACGATTTTCCCGCCAGAACGAACCAGTCTCGCTCCCAGGGTCAGCGTGACCATTGGGGGTCCGAATCCGCGGGCCACCGCTGCATCCACCACGAACTCACCACTCGAAATCACGTCGGCAACGTCAGCGCACACAACCGTGACTCGGTCCGTCCATCCGAGCCGTCGAACCACACGAGCGAGAAAGTCCGTCCGTTTCGCCCGCCGATCGACCAACAACATGGCCAAATCGGGTCGGTCGTGAGCCAAGACCAGGCCGGGAACGCCCCCACCAGATCCGAGGTCCGCCACACAACCCGAAACATCAGCCACCGCGGACCCGAACGCTCGGGCATGTTCGACGACCTCATCGATCGGGCGCTCACCGAGAAACCCCAGCCGTTGGCTCTCCACCAATGCGGCACGCACGTCAGGATCGATCACTCCGCCAGTGTGCCAGGTCGACGCCATCGAGCTCAGCATGGCGAGGCTGAAAACGACACTGGCCCGAGCGCAACAGCGCTCGGGCCAGTGTTGAACGACGGATCGTCAGGAAATCAGACGGGGCTGACCACGATCCGACGGTTCGGATCGTCGCCTTCTGAACTGCTCTCCACACCATCTTCGTCATTGAGTGCGTCGTGAATCACCTTGCGGTCTGCGGAGTTCATCGGCTCGAGGGCTCGCGCTGAACCGCTCTCACGGACCGAAGCTGCGACATCGGCCGCAAAGCGCTGCAGCGCCTCACTCCGACGAGCCCGGTATCCGGCAACGTCGATCCGCAAGCGGGTGTCGTGGTCGCCGAGTCGACGCTGCGCCGACACGCGGGCCAGGTCCTGGATTGCGTTGAGCGTGCGTCCACCAGGACCGACCAGCAGCCCAAGACCCTCGCCATCAACTTGCACATCGAGTTCGGTGCCGTCCACCGCCAGTGAACTGGAACCGGTGGCGTCGAAGGCAGACACGAGTCCGTCCATGAACGTCACGGCAGCATCGCCGACTTCTTGCGGGGAGACGGGGGATTGCTCGCGCTCGTCGTTGCTCATCTTCTTCTCCTGGCTGTTGCTTGATCGATCAGAGTTGCGACCGCCACCGCGTGAACGGTTCCGGGCCGGCTTTGGCGCGTCATCCGAGTTCAACGCAGCAGCGGGCTGCTCGCTCGGCGATGCGGAGGTATCGGCCTGGCTTGCCTCGTCGGCTGCCTTCGGCGACGCTTTCGCACCGCTGGACGATGCTCCTGACGACTTGCCCTTGGAACTGCGACGTTTGCGTTCTTGCTTGGGCCGCACGTGTGCCGGCTTGACCCGGGCACGAACCCGACCCTCGCCGCGCGTTCGGCCGAACAAACCGGGGCGCGGTTCGTCGAGCACCTCGAACTCGGCTTCATCCTCGGCAACACCGAGTCGGTCAAGCGCTGCCTCTTTGGCCGCCTCGACGGTCTTTGCGGTGGTTTCAACCCACTCCATTGGTCCTACTTCCCTGCTGCTGATACTGATGTGAATCAAACGGGCGCTGGATCAGCGCTTCTTGTTCTTGCCCGATGACTTGTTCTTGCCCGACGGAGCCGGACGCGATTTGGATGCCTGAGCCTCTTTGCGGCTCGGCGTGGGTCGACCCTTGCCACCAGCAGGCGGTTTGCCCGTGGTGGGGCGAGACTTCGGGGGAGTGACCCGCTTGCTCTCATTCGTGGGGCGGGCCTTCGGCTTCGGCTTCGAACCTTTGGCCGGAGCGGCATCTTTGGCCGGCTTGGCGTCGGCGTCGGGGCGCCCCGCTGCCAAGTCCCGCTTCATCTGACCGAACAGCCCTTGCGACTCGCCGCTCTCTTTGGCCTGCTCACGGGCATCCTCACCGGCACGTTGTGCTTGACGGCCCAGTGATTCGTCGCCACCGTAGAACTTCTTGGTGATGTAGTACTGCTGCAGGATTCGCAACAGCGTCTGGAAGATGTAGTAGATCACCAGTGCGGTGAGAAAGAAGATCTGGAACACGGCGAACACGACCGGCAGGTACTGCATCACCTTCTGCTGAGTCGGTGACATCGTCGGGCTCATCGCGGCACGAGCAGCCACCATCCGCTGCTGGCCGAAGTACAGCCCACCGAGTGCCACCACCAAGAGTGCGTAGATGATGCCGGTCAACGGGTTGTCACTGATTGCCTGAGCAGGCGACAAGCTGAGATCGAGGCCGATCTCGGGGATGTCCGTGCGCTGGTAGATCGCTTGGAAAAGATCGGATCCTCGAGACAGGTACCGCGGAATGAAGCCCACGAACTCGCCCGTTGCACCGCTGGCGGCGAAGGTGGCGTTCGCAATGGGATCGACGTCGCCGTGATCATCGGGGGTATAGGTCCACCCACGCAGGATGCGGAACATCACGATGAAGACCGGCATCTGCGCGAAGATCGGCAGACAGGAGGACATGGGATTGACCTTGTTCTCCTGGTAGAGCTTCATCATCTCTTCGTTGAGCGTCTGCTTGTCATTGCGGTGCTCGTTCTGCAGTCGGCGCATCTCGGGCGACAGCTTCTGCATCTCGAGCATCCCCTTGGTGCTCTTCAAGGTCAGCGGTGTCGTGATCGCCATGACGACGACCGACATCAACGCAATGGCCACGATGTAGCTGTTGGTGACGCCGTAGAACCACGACAGCAACGCAGCGGGAATCTCAAACATGGTCTGTTAGTCCTTGTGAGCAGGGGAGATGGCACCATCGGTGGCATCGAATGCGGATGAATCGACTCGCCGATCGGCGAGCTCGGGGACCGGGTCGTAGCCCGAGGGTCCAAACGGACGGCAACGCACCAACCGTTTGAACGTCAGCGAAGAACCTCGCCGAGCGCCATGCACTTCGTACGCCTCATGTGCATACGCAGAGCAGGAGGGGTAGAACCGACATGGCGACAAACGACCCGCAGCCATCCGCTGATACCACTCGATCGACGCAAGCGCCCACCGCTGAGAACGAGTCGCTGCGGTCACGATGCCAGCTTGTTCGGCAGTTTGGCCAGGTGAGCACGTATCTGATCGAACGTGAGTTCGGCAGCTGTGGGCCGACAGCCAACGAGGTAGAGGCCCGGCGGCAACTCGAGTGTGTCCAGAATGGCGCGCAAACGTCGCCGAAGCCGGTTGCGGACGACCGCGTTGCCCACGCTTCGGTTGATCGCGAATGCCACCAGAGCGGTGTTCGCAGATGGTTCGTTCAGGTGTGAACACCAGAAAGGTTCGATCCGAATCCGACGACCGTCGCGGCGAAGCCGCTGAAACTCGTCTCTTGTTCGGATCCGACCGATCAAGCGGACAGACGGGCGCGGCCCTTGTCCCGACGGGACTTGAGGACAGCGCGGCCGGCGCGGGTGCTCATCCGAGCGCGAAAGCCGTGCTTCTTCGAACGGCGGCGGGCATTGGGCTGGTATGTACGCTTCACGAGCTACTCCGTGACTTCGACACAGTGCCGGACGAGAAAAATCGGACGCTGCTCGAGACAATGGGTGCAGCAGGCACGACCGAGCCGGTGGCTCGTTTCCGGATGTGGTCTCCCAGGCTACGGTCGCGCGTCGCACGCTCCCAACCTGTGTACTTCGTGGTCCCCGATGGGTGCGATCTGAAATGTCAGTCGCACGACCATTCCGCCCTGGAACTACATCTATGTAACTTACCCACAGGCCTGCGAGGTTCGCGTTTCCCCAGCGTAGAGACCTGTTTTCCGCATGTTTTCCGTCGACGTTCGAGCTGCTAGCGTGCCATATTCCGATCCGACGGAACCCTCGTCCACAAACTGTGGACAACGTTGTGGATCACGGAACGCTTTCGCCTCGACACCACCATGCCACTCACCGACGCCGACGACATGTGGACGCAAGTGACCCTCTCACTGCGCTCCCAGCTTGCAGAGAGCGTCTGGTTCTCGACGTTCCAGGAAGTCAGCCCGATTCACGTCGACGACCAGGTCTTTCGGCTCCACGCACCCAGTGCGTACGTCCGAGACCGGATCACTACTCGGTACTTACCGATGATCGTCGATGCACTCGATGAAGCGGGGCTCGGTCATCGCGAGATCGTCATCGACGTCGACCAGGCCGTCGAACCTGTTCGCACGATCGACACCAACGGAATAGATGGAGGTTCCGGGCCGATCGGCAACGGTGCCCCCTCGAACAGCGCATCGATGGCCCAGTCGATCGAGCCGTTGGAATCCGAGCGAATTCTCCCCACCGAGAACATCAGCCACGACCGCAATCATCAACTCGAAGATGCCGGGCTCAGTACCGACTACACGTTCGACACGTTCGTGAAGGGTGCGTCCAACCAGTTTGCGCTCGCAGCGGCCCTGCGCGTGGCCGAAACGCCCGCACGCAGTTACAACCCGTTGTTCATCTACGGCTCCGCGGGACTCGGCAAGACGCACCTGCTGTACGCCATTGGGCACTACGTCCACCAGCACTATCAACACCACCGCATTCGTTACGTCTCCACCGAGACCTTCATGAACGAATACGTCGAGTCAATTCGCAACAACACGACCAACATGTTGCGCCAGCGCTATCGCGAGATCGATGTACTGCTCATCGACGACATCCAGTTCATTGCCAACAAAGAGGGACTCCAAGAGGAGTTCTTCCACACGTTCAACGCACTCCACGGCGCCAACAAGCAGATCGTCATCAGCTCTGACCGGATGCCCGACGCCATTCCCACGCTCGAGGAACGCCTGCGAAGCCGCTTCAAGTGGGGCTTGATCACCGATATTCAGCCGCCCGACGTGGAAACTCGCTTGGCCATCCTTCGCAACAAGGCCGAACGCGAAGACGTCGAGGTTCCCGGTGACGCACTCGAATTCGTGGCGCAGAACATCTCCACGAACATCCGAGAGTTGGAAGGCGCGCTCGTACGGGTCATGGCGTTCGCCAGCCTCAGTCGCCAACCCATCACCATCGAGTTGGTCCAGCAGCAACTCGCTGACCTGCTGACCGTGAGCCGACCCAAGGTGCGCACGCCCGAAGAACTCCTCGACGAGATTGCTGCCATTTTGAAGTTCGATGTGGAAGCGCTCAAAGGCAAAAGTCGACAGCGTCCCCTGGTCACCGCTCGCCAAGAGGCAATGTACGTCTTTCGCGAGCTGACGGACCTCAGCTATCCAGCGATTGCTCGCCTCTTCGGCGGACGCGACCACACCACGGTGATCCACGCGAACGAGAAGATCCAGCGTTTGATGAAGGAACGCAAACAGGTCTACGACCAAGTGACCGACCTGCTCCAGCAGCTCAAGTCATGAACACTCGACGGCTCACGGTCAGCCACTGCGACACTCGCGCGAGCCGTGCTGACCTGGTCGAACGCACGCGCGGTGGACATCGCGGTGGACGCGACCACGAACTTCGTGTCCGCACGTGGGGACCATCGTGTCGTCGTCCACCGAATCACACCGATGCCACTCGCGAGCTGTGGAGTTCGCGCCATCCCATGTGGACGATGCCAGTGGCCGTACGCTGCGAGAACGTGGCTTGTCCCCAATCCACAGCCCCTACTACTAGCTCTACCTTTGAGACATCCATGCATGAGGAGAAGTACCGACCGTGAAGTTTCGTTGTGAACGTGACGTCCTTGCTGATGCCCTGAATTCCGCCGGGCGCGCCGCAACCAACCGAACCGGGACACTTCCTGTCCTCTCTGGAGTTCGCCTGCAGGTCGCCGGCGACAGCTTGACGGTGACCGGTACCGATCTCGAGCTGACCATCCGCCTCACGATCGAGGTCGGCGGCGAACTCGATGGTGCCGCTGTTGTTCCGGCACGTCTTGTCGGCGACATCGTGAAGGCACTGCCTGCTGGCGCCGTGGAGATTGCACTCGGTGATACCGCGACCGGCGGTGACTCCGGTGAAATGTCCATCAGTGCGGGCCGCTCCCAGTTCTCGGTGCGGCCACTGTCGCTCGATGACTACCCCGCGCAGACTGAACCATCCGGCGAAGCCGTCACGTTGTCTGCAGACACCATGGCTGATTCGTTGCGTCAGGTGGTCCGCGCTGCCTCCACCGATGATGCTCGTGCGGTCTTGACCGGTGTGTTGCTGGCGTCCGAAGACGACGGCGTGCGCATGGTCGCCACCGACTCGTATCGCCTTGCGGTCCGCGACCTGCCCGATTCCTCGGTGCTCGGTTCCGGCCAGAAGGTCCTCATCCCCGGACGGGCGTTGAGCGAACTGCAGCGACTCATGGGCGACGTCGAAGAACTGACGGTGCGTTTCGGTGAACGCGAAGCCACGTTCGAGGTGGGCACCACGCGCCTCACGACACGATTGATCGAAGGCGAGTTCCCGAACTATCGCAATCTCTTGCCGTCCAGCTACCCGAACCTGCTCACGGTGAGCAAGGCCTCGATGATGGAAGCGATTCGGCGTGTGAAGATTCTTGCTCAGGATTCCACTCCCGTGCGTTTGACACTCGGTGGCGACACGGTCCAGCTCACGGCGATCACACAAGACGTCGGCAACGCGGCAGAAGAGATCGATGCGAGTTACGACGGCGCGGAGATGACGGTTGCGTTCAATCCCGACTACCTCGCTGCGGGTATCGACGCGATCGAAGCTGATGACGTGACGCTGGCAACCATGGATCCCATGAAACCTGCGGTCCTTCGCGGCGCCGGCCAGGAGGACTACCTGTACCTCCTCATGCCGGTGCGCGTGCCCTAGTTTCCGTCGGTCTGGGGCTACCGACTTCGTCGACCGTTCAACCCGGTGGAATCAATGACTAGTTTGGCCCAGTGGAGCCGCGTCATAACGTCCGTCACATCATCGCGGCCGGTATGAGTTCGATACTGGAGGGAACGACCGCGTACGCGCTGCTCGATCCTGTCAGCTTGCATGTGTTGGCATCGGCGCTTCCGGTTCGACCAGCGATCATTGCCGAGGTGGCGCACCTCCACGGGGATGGGCTTCGTCTGGCGTTCGAGCAGCGTGACGACTACGCGATCGAAGAAACCACCGTGTCGATCGGCCTGGAGCAGGTCGTCGTCGCTGGTGCCCTGGTGTGGCAAAGCGACCGAAGCGACGCAGGCCTCGTCCTCGCGTCATGGCCAGCCAACCGTCCAAAGCATCCGCCATTCGATCCCATCGTGGTCTCGACGTCGACGATCATCCCGTTTGTGGTCGATCGAGAGAATCGCAACGTGCTGATCGACCCGCGTGTGACGGTGCTCGGCTACGACCTCGATGCGATGCTCAACTCGCACTCGATCCTCTCATCGCATCCCGCCGATTGGGTGCGCACACTGCCGCTGCGCGATGCCGTGATGGCCGGGGAGGCCGGTGCTGCTGAGTACTCGTGTCGCAAGCTCAGCACCGGTGGTGTCTGGTTCAATCATCACTGCACGATTCGACGACTTATCGGCGAGTCCGATCGCTTCGTGTACTTCATGCGGACACTCGGCGCGAAGCGGCGCACCATGAATACCACCGTCTTGGAATCAGATGAGTTGGTGTTGTTGTCAGACCTCTTCAACGGAATGACCGTGCATGGACTCGCGCACCGCCGGGCCGTGACCGAGAAGACCATTCGGAATCAACTGTCACGTGCATACGGCAAGATCGGGGTCGGCTCCCAGACCGAAATGGTGACCACGTTCGACCCGCCGGACCGGCTGTTCGACCACGCGTTCGGGATCCGTCCGCGCCAGCGCGACTGAGGTTTGCCCGATCGGTCCATGCCGTGAAGGGACATGTTGTCCCGATCTCCTCTTGCCGCGTTACGTCGTCCTTAACGTCCAGCGGCGAACGAACTTGAGAGGGGCTATTCATGTTGATGAAGAAGGTGTGGCGAAGTGTCGCTGTTGCCGCAATGGCCGGGAGCGTCTTCGGCGTTGCCGGAGCAACGAGTGTTGACGCAGGTTTCCCGGGCGATCCTGGAGTTCCGGGCGATCCAGGGTTCCCGGGCGGCGGTGGCGGCATGTCCGGCAATTCTGCTCCTGCTCCTCCGTCCAACGTGACGTGCCCTGGTGGGTTCGGGGTGTCGTTCTTCGGCAGCGGGTCGGAGTCCTTCACTGTAGATACGACGGGATACAACTCGGTGTTCAACGCGGAGATCGACGTGACGTTGGGGACGTCGACCAGCGTCGACTTGTCGTTCAGTTCGGTCACTGCCCTCACGTATGGCATGGACGGCGACTCCACGGTGACGTTTCGCAAGGACTTCGACGACAGCGACGGAGTGTTCTCGTTTGCCAGCACCACACGGGATTTCACCGAGAATGGAACGGCTGACGCCCTCACATTTGCTCCGAACAGCACGACGGGTGCAGCCACCTACAACGTGACGCTGTTCGGTGCTGAAGATCCAGGCTCTCCCGGCTCGACGGTCGGCTCCAGCACGACCGGTGCGTTCACGGTGCCGGCGAATGGAGTTGTGTACATTCCGTTCAGTCAGATGACCGCGGTGATTGGATCCGGTGTCGACTTCGACGCGGTGTCGGGCTACCAGATCGAAATCTCCGGTGATGCGATCAGCGGACGCCGGGTTGCGGTCGGCGGCTCGACCTCCGTCGAGACGGATCTGCAAGTGCGATCCGACAACACGTTCATTGGAAGCTTCGTTTCGATGACCGCGCAGGTCACCAATCGCTCGAACGCTGCGATTCCGGTTCGGCTCGAAAGCGTCTTGCTCGATGGTCCGCTCAACGTCGGGTCGGTGACAACGACCGCCGGCAGTGTCGTGACCGGAAACACAGACGGCGATACCACGGTGGTGGTTGATCTCGGCTCGGTCCCGCCAGGAGCAACCGAAGTCGTTCGCTTCTCCATGGGGTCATCTGAGAGCACGGTGTACGACTCGCCGCAGGGTGGCGACATGATCACTCGAGCGTGGGTGCAGGCCGGCCAACCTCCTCTTCTCGTGGGGTCAAACAGCACCTCTGGTTTCATCAGCAGCTGCATGGTGTCGTTCACGAGGCTCTTCGAGGCCCCGTTCGACGAGCCCTTCGATGATGATCCGATCGATGATGACCCGGTCCCCGATACCACGGTCGCTCCAACGACGACCGTCGTCGATGCGAATGCCGGCACCACTGCGCCGCCGAACACCGTCGACAACGCTGGCGGATCGGGTGCGCCGACCACGACCATCGCCGGTGCTGGGGCTCCAGGGGCGGGTGTTCCAACGACACAGCAACCGGTGACGGAACTGCCGGCAACCGGCTCACCTTCGGCCGCGATGGCGTGGATCGCAGCGCTGCTGCTCGGGGTGGGCCTCATGACCTTCGGAGCTGCCCGTCGCCGAATCTGATCGCCTTCGATCGACCGAACTCCAGAGCCGCCGGCCTTCGTGGTCGACGGCTCTGCTGTTCACGAGGGGCGCGACCGCC
>JBGCEY010000060.1:0-16390 GCA_045106645.1 Ilumatobacter sp. | reverse complement strand
GGCAACGGTGTCGACGCCACGACGGCGCAGTCGTCGGTGTACGCAAACACGGTGTTCGTGTCGAAGTCGATGCCGGCGTTGACGTCTTGGCCCTGGAACGACGCAGGAAGCAAGCGGCGCTCGATCCCGAGTTCGAATTCGCATGACTCGGGCGGCGGCTCGAAGTCGTCGTCGACGGTGATGACCGGTGCGTCTGCGTCCAAGCCCACGATTGCCAGCGCGCCGTAGTCAGCAAGCGCCTCGAGGTCAGCGAGTTCCACACGGCCGCCGTCCTCGGGGGCGGGAGGGGGCTGTGCGGCTTCTGCGGGCAGGTCTGGCGACTCGTCGAACGCTTCTTCTTCCAATGCCTCTTCATCAGCAGCATCGTCGGCAAACAGGCCGTCGTCGGTGTCGACCGCTTCAGCGGTCCCTGCGGCGACTGGATCGCTCGCGACCTCGTCTGCGATGGCCTCTGCTTCGGGCACGAAGTCGGCTCCGACGTTTCCATCGGCAACTTCGAGCGCTTCGTTCTGCTCCACTTCACTGAGTTGGGGAGCATCGGCGGCGGCGCTCTCGACGGCGATCTGGTCCGTTGCGGGATCTTCCGCGAGGAAGCCACGCACGACCGCTGCGACACCGGCCACGACCACCAGGACTGCTGCTGCACTGAGGAACCACTGCGACCCTGTGATGCTGCGGCGTTCACCGCGGCGACTGCGTCCCCGCCGAGCGTCGGAGGTGGATACCGGTGTGGACAACGCTGCTGCGGCGGCGGCGTCTACACCGTCGGACGGGGTTGCTTCACCGAGTCGCTCGGGGTCTGACATCCGCTCCCAGACGTCGAGTGCGCCAGCGAGGTGAGCTTCGCGTTCGGACAGCGACGCCTGTGGAGCCGTGGCTGCGACAACGTCTCTGAGCTGGGTGAATGCGGTGAGTTCGGCCAGTGCTTCCGAGCTGGTCTCCACCAGTGCGTGTTCGTCCGCCGTTGCCTCGCCATCGAGATACGCGCTGGCGAGCAGCGTGTTCTCGTGCAGTGGATCGTCGGTGTCGTTGCTCATGTCAGATCTGTTGGACGCTCGAAGTCCCCGGTTCGGTTCCCAGAACTTCGAGAAATCTCGGAGGTGACCTCGGCCACCAGGTCAGGATGCTCTTCCAGGCGGAGCTGATCGGCCAGCATGCGTCGCCCGCGTGCGATCCGCGACTTCACCGTTCCGGTCGGGATGTCGAGCAGGTCGGCGATCTCGGAATAGTCCAGGTCACCGATGTCGCGAAGCACGACCGCAGCCCGATAGTCCTCGGGCAGGGTCTCGAAGGCTTCGTCGATCGCCAATCGGTCGGCCACGGCTTCCACGCTGCGTCCGGCGAGGTCGTCGACGGGTTCCAGGCTGATCTCGCCGGAATCGTCGTCGCGCACGAGGGCGAGTGCGGGCCGACGCTTGCGCTTGCGGAGCTCGTCGAGGGCGGCGTTGGTGGCAATTCGGTAGGCCCACGTGCCAAACGATGATCGGCCGTCGAACTTCGGGAGGCTGCGCACGATCTTGATCAGCGCCTCCTGGGTCGCGTCGTCGGCATCGCGCGACGAACCGGCGATGCGACGGGTGACGGCATGGATGCGGTCGTAGTGCCGACGCAGCAGCTGATCGAGCGCGAAGCGATCACCGGCTCGCGCAGCTTCGATCAGCTCGAGGTCGTCGGTCTGGACGGCGATGCGCCGACTGTAACGAACGACGACTCGCTGCCCTGGGCATGTCGCGGTTCGACAGAACCCAGCGGGTGATCCGTCAGGAGATCGAGATTTCCGAGACGGCCCCGCTGTAGGGGTTGTCCTCGGTGCATGCGCTGTTCTCGCCCAGCTCCAGCAGCTGAATCAACACGTGGGTTGCATTGAATCCTGCGGCCGATGCCGTGATGGTGTCACCGCTCGGTCCGAATGCTCGATCGAATGGTTCACCCCAGCCGTCCAACGTGGTCGGGGCCACCTCGCCATCCCACGCATAGAAGTTCACGTTGTATGGACCGTTGTCGATCTGCACCCGCAGGTCGCTGTTCAGCGCGCCGTCGAACGATGCAACGAGCCCCACGCCTGGCTTGGCTCCCATGAACTGGTTCGAATAGCACTGCGTGCGCCATGCGGTCGTGACGTCGCCGTCGGCTGCTCGGCCGAGCAGGTCGTTGTTCTCTTCACCGTTGCCGCCGCCCTCGACCGGATCGAACGAGGCCACCGACACGATCTGTGTGGCAGCGGGCAGATCCGGTTCCTCGGCGGACACGTCCACTTCGTCCCGGTCGAGCGCCTCGGCGTCGGTCTCCGCTTCCTCCCCGTCGAGCGCTTCGGCGTTGGTCTGAGCGCTCTCAGCGGATGCTTCGGTTTCCACGTCCACCGGGAGCCCGACCGGATCCTGCGGGAGGACGGTGGTCGGTGCCGTTGGTTCGGCGCTACGGCCGAAGGAGGTCGCCCAGATGATGATCGACACGATGATCGCGAGCACGATGAGGCCACCGACGACCATCACCGACGGCCCCCAGCGCTGGTTCATGCCGCGAGCAGGGGCACCCCGTTGATGGCCAGCGGGCGGCGTACGATCACGCGGGCCTGCCGGAGCCGATTCTGGCCGCGTGGGGGCCACGCGTGTCGATGGTGTCTTCTGGACCGGAACTCGACCGGTGATGTGTCGCGGTTCGCCGATCACGCCGACCGGCCCACTCGGGAGAGGTGAGCTGGTGACCGGTGACGAATCCGACATGCCAGCTCGGCGGCGCTTGGGGGGTGGCTCCGCATCGTGGTCGATGGTTTTGCCTCGCGGGGGCGTTGGTGTGCGCATGCCCCGACCACGATCTTTGGCCCGTCCTCGCGCATCGGATGGGGCGCGCAACAACTTTCCGGCCGAGAACGGAGACACCGGGGACTGTTCTTCGGTGGTCGGATCGAAGGCGGGGGGACCTTCGGCTTGCGCTGCTTCGAGCTCGACGATCAGTTCGGCACCGTCGGCGGGACGCTGGTCGGGGCGACGCGCCAGCAGTGCGTGCACGACGCTGACCAATCGTGTCGGGAGCGTTGCACGGAGCCGAGCGAGGTCGGTGGGATCGCGCTGGAGCCGTGCGAGCGCGGTATCGGCGTCGGTTTCGCCGAGGAACGGCACGCGCCCTGCGAGGCATTCGTACATGACGAGGCCGAGCGAGTACAGATCGGCTCGACCGTCGAGGCGCTTGCCGCGCACCTGCTCGGGCGCGAGGTACTTGGCGGTCCCCATCATGATGTTGTCGCTGGTGAGGTCGTCACTGCCGTCGCCATGCAGTCCCTTGGCGATACCGAAATCGGTCAGCAGTACCCGTCCGTCCGGGGTGATCATGATGTTGCCGGGTTTCACGTCACGGTGGACGAAGCCGGCTTCGTGGGCATTGTCGAGCGCCTTGGCCACGGCGATGCCGATGTGGCAGGTGAGTTCGGGGCTCAACCGGTTCTGTGTGTCGAGCAACTGGCGCAGGCTCTTGCCGTCGACGAGTTGCATCACCACGGCTTGGCGACCGTCCTGTTCGAACACGTCGTGGACCGCCACGATGTTCGGGTGGTTCAGGCTGGCAGCAGCGATCGCTTCACGCCGAAAGCGCTCGGCCACGATGGGATCGGTGGCCAACGTCGGCTTCAGCCACTTGACCGCCACTTTGCGATCGAGTGTGAGGTCGGTCGCCAACCACACCTCGGCCATCCCGCCCTGTGCGAGGCGCCGTTGCAGCTCGTAGCGGCCAGCAATGATCGTGGGGGTCGACGAGGACATGAACGTCAACGGACGCTAGTGGGAGCAACGGGGCGGATCGGTGCAATCCACCCCAGAACAGCGACGACGGATGTTTGAACCGGGTTTGCAGAATCCGTAGCTGGCGCGGAGTCAGGTGGTTTCGTGGAATGCCACGCCGATCGTGCCGCGGCCGCCATGGGTGCCGATGACAGGACCGATCTCGCCGATGAGGATCTCTCCGTCGTAGTGCGGGCGCAACATGTCGACGAACACGTCCACATCAGAGCAGTCGGCGTGCAGCACGGCGAGGTTCTCGACACGGCCCTCGTAGCCCTTGAATCGCTCGACCAGGTGAGCCAGTGCTTTCGAACGAGTGCGCTGCTTGCCCGCCTCAGCCACGACGCCGCCGGTGACATCGATGATCGGCTTGATCGACAGCGCAGTCGCAAGGAACGCCTTGGCGCCACCGATGCGGCCGCCCTTCTTCAAGTTGTCGAGCGTGTCGAGTGCCGCGAACACGCGGGTCTGGCCGGCAAGCGATTCCGCGAGCTGCTCGACTTCTTCGACGGTGCCACCCTCTGCAGCGGCTTTCGCGCAAGCAATGGCGATGGTGCCGATGCCCATGGTGACGGTGCGCGAGTCGACGACGCGGATGTCGACGTCAACACCGTCATCGTCAGCGATCGACCGAGCGGCGAGCTCTGCGCTCTGGATGGTCGCGGACAGCGCGCCCGACAGCGATACCACGACGATGCCGGTGGCACCGTCAGCGGCCAGGCGGCGATACACGGTTTCGAACTGGCCCGGTGCGGGTGCGGCGGTCTCGGGCAACGTGGACATGTTCACGCAGCGATTCCAGAACTCGGCGACGGTGAGCTGTTCGCGATCGATGAGTTCTTCATCACCGAATCGGATGCTCAGCGGCACGATCTCGATGCCCATTTCTTCGGCGACCTCGGCGGGGAGGTCACACGCGCTGTCGGTGACGATGCGTACGTTGCTCACAGGTACAAGAGGTTACTCAGCCGATCGCAGCGCCGCATCGAGAGACGCATCGGCTGCATCAGCGCTGCTGCTGTCGCGGTCACGGCGCTTCGACCGCCAACTCGAGATCCACCACGCCAGCAGTATCAACACGAGCGCAGCGGTGAGCAGTTGAGCGAAACCCGTGAGGGCATTCACGCGTGAGGTGAGAATCACCGGTTCGATCAATGGCCGGGCGACTGCCGATGGCGTGACGATCTCCACCGTCACGGGTGAGGTGCCGTTCGACCGTGCCTCCACCGCCACGTCGATGACCGTCGTCTCATCGGGCGGCAGCACCACGATGACGTCGCCGTCCGGGAAGTTGAGGCGCGGTGAAGAGAGTCGCACCACGACGCGCAGCGGCTCGTCGAGACGATTGCCGACCTGCAGCTCGATCGAGCCTTCGCGTCCGGTCAGCGTGAAGGTGAATGGCTGTGGCGCGATCACCCCGCTGCGCAGACGCGCAGCTTCTTCGCTCAGCTCATCGAGCTCGGCAAAGACCGCCTCGTCGTCGAAGGCAGTGGACACGAAGCTGTCGAGTCGCCGTGTCCATTCGATCGGTCGAGGGTCGTCACTCGGGAGCATCGTCGTGGTGTCGGCAAGGTCGGCCTGCACGAGCGCGATCCGGTCGAGCCGCTCGACCAGTGACGGCCCGGCGGTTTCGGGCAACTGCAGTGGTTCGGGCAGTTCCTGTGCATCGGTGACCGATGCGAGCACGCTGGCCGGGCTGAATCTGATGGCCTCGGTCTGGAGGGCAAACGCTTCGAGGGCGTTGACGAGCCGCGGATCGAACTCGGTGAGACCCGGCACGGCGAAGAGGTGGCTGCGCTGCTGACGTCGGGTGCTGCGCAGGTCGTCGAACTGCTCCAACCGCCAGCGTGCCACCTGCTCTACGACCCACTCGGTGGGATGGCGCTCGGCAAGCGCCGCGTTGGTGGCATTGGTGGTGAACACCGCGCCGAACTCCTCGTCGATGATCAACGTCGGCATGGTCGACCCGTCGGGCAGGGTGACATCGACGAAACGATCGATGTGCGGGAGCGTTGCGCCGGGTGCCATGGCCACGGTGGCGCGGTACACGTCAGCGGGCATCGCGAGGTAGCGAACCCCCAGGTCAGCGAGTACCTGGGCGGCGGCGGCACTCAGTGGTTCGGTGGCGAGCCACACGTCGCGAACCGGGATGATGCCAAGAGCTTGGCGAACGTCGTCCTCTCCCACATTGAGCTGGCGCTGGAACGACTCCACCCGTTGGACCTGCACCGCCGAGGAGACATTGAACGGTGTGGCCGGCCCCGCCAGGAGCTCGTCGCCGACCAGCACGTCGCGAACGTCGGCCGGGAGATCATTCGTCGCAGCCGCAGCGGTTGCCACCGAAGGCGGGACTTTGAGGGTCACGGCGGGGGCGGTGTCACGTGCCATGTCGATCAACCCCTCCAGTTGGTCGACAGCCGTTGCGATGGTCGCATCGTCGGCAGTGGGGCCGGGGTCGCCGATCGAGGCGATCAGCGACAGGTCGATGGTGGCCGGCGCGCTTGCCGTCAGCGCCCGGCGTTCCACGACGGTGCCGTGTTCGGCAACGGTCTGGTCGTCGACGCGGAACTGCACGAGGATCGGGTGGATTCCGTCGGCGTTGAACTCCAAGCGTTCGGCCACGCTTGGAGCGCTGTCGGTGGGGACGCTCAGCTGCACGATGGCGCTGTCTGCTGATTCGATGTCGATGGACTGGCGTACGTTGCTGAGCACGATTCCGTCGACCGCCTCGCTGTCATCGAGCCGGATGCTCAAGGGGTTGGGGCCCAAGATGCCAGCCAGCCGGCTCGGCTCGTCGATCGCTCGGAAACTGAGGACGCCGAAGGTCAGTGCCACGGGCGGCGGTGGCGGTTCCGTGGTCGTGGTCGTGGTGGTGGTCGTGGTGCTGGTGGTCGTCGTGCCGGTGGCCGGCGCCGTTGTTGCGACGGTTGGCGCGGCGGGATCGAGGTTGCCGGGTTCGGTCGCCGGTGGCTCCGTCGCTGCTGGCAAGGTCGTCGTAGGGGTCGTCGTAGGGGTCGTCGTAGGGGTCGTCGTCGTGCTGGTCGTGGTGCTTGTTGTCGTTGTCGTGGTGGTCGGTGGCGCGAGTTCGGCAACGGCGGAGAGATCACCCGTGAGGCGGTAGGTGAGTTCGATGTCACCGTCGCGACCCAGGTCGAACGACTGGTCGATCAGCTCGAGGGTCACGGCACCGGGTTCCGGTTCAACGAGTTCGCTCTGATCGTCGGCTTCTGGTGAAGACTCATCTTGGGCCGCTGCCGTGGTTGCCAGTCCGAGCACGGTGGTGGCTGCCGCGACCAGCAGCGCGATGCCTTGCTTCATGCGGCGCGTTCCAGCACGACCAGCTCGTCGGGCATCGGCTCGAACCCGGCTCGTCGATAGAGCGTCAGTGCAGCGTGGTTGTCGGTGCCGGTGTTGACCAATGCTCGTTGTGCGCCGCGACGCACGAGCCAGTTCAGGGCATCGTCGACGAGCAGCCTGCCTGCACCGTTGCGCTGCGCATCGGGTCGAACCCCGATCCGCTGGAGATATCCGTTCGGTCCCGATCGTCCGGTGATTGCAAAGCCAACCGGCTGCTGGCGCGAGCGTCGTTGGTCGGGGGTCACCGCGAGGCGGAGGCGGGCCTGGGGGGTTGCGGTGGCGATGTCGTCGAGTGACGCGGTGTCGTGGCGCCACCCGCTGGGGAATGCGGCGTGATCGATTGCGGCTGCACTTTCGATGTCGCGCCGACGAAGGCGTGCCGTGGTGAGTGTCGATGAGCCAGAGGTGGGGGTGACGTCGTGCAGTGATCGCTCGAGGAGAGCGAGTCGATCAACTTCCACGAAGCCGCAGCGTATGAATGCTGCGGCGGCGCGTGGGAACAGGGCGCCGGTGCGGATTCGGGTGGCCGGGGGCAGCTGCTGGCCATCGCGTTCACGGTCGACGTCGGGTGACGGGGAAGCGGAGGCATCGGTGATCCATTGCTGTACATCGTCGTCGTTGGGCACCATCTCGATGTCGAGTAACACGAGGTGAGCAATGGCAGGTTCGTACGGCCAGCGCCGCAGTGCCGCGCGGGCGGTCGGGGTTGCGGTCGCCTGGCGCACCCGGCCGAAGATACTTGGTGGACCAGGCGCGGGCCGAGCAAGCGGACGGCTGCCCGGAACCCAGAACATCGCTCGGGATCCGACCCAATACGCTCGATGACGTGATCCCTGAACGTTTCGCACCCGTGCTGGCCGAGTTGGCGCCGCTCGCCGAGCGATTCCGCGCGAATGGGCACCGCCTTTACCTGGTTGGTGGGACAGTGCGTGACCTTTTGGTCGCCAGCGGCAAGAGCGACTTCGACCTCGACCTCACCACCGATGCTCGCCCGCCCGAGATCAAGGCGTGCCTGGAGGGCTGGGCAGACGCGATCTGGACCCAGGGCGAGAAGTTCGGCACGATCGGCGCGAACAAGGTCAATGCGGACACGGGTGACACCCGGCCGTACGAGATCACGACGTTTCGCGCCGAGGCGTACACCGATGACTCGCGCAAGCCGGTGGTCGTGTTTGCAGATGAGATCGACGCCGACCTGTCGCGTCGCGACTTCACCGTCAACGCCATGGCGCTGGAGCTGACCGGGGGCGGCGATGCTCCCGAGCTGGTCGACCCGTTCAACGGTGCTGCTGATCTGGTGCAACGCGTGCTGCGAACCCCACTCGGCCCGGAGATCAGCTTCAGCGACGATCCGCTGCGGATGCTGCGTGCGGCCCGCTTCATCGCCCGCTACCAGCTCGAGCCCACCAACGAGTTGGTGGCGGCGTGCAAGGAGATGGCGGCACGGTTGGAGATCGTCTCGGCGGAGCGGATCCGCGACGAGCTCGACAAGTTGATCGTGGTGGACCACCCCGCTGCGGGGCTGTGGTTCCTGGTCGAGACCGGACTGGCCGACGAGTTCTTGCCCGAGTTGCCGAACATGCGTCTCGAGCACGACCCGATCCACCGGCACAAGGACGTGCTCACCCACTCGATCGCGGTGACCGAGAACGTGCGACCGCTGCACGAGTGGCCTGACATCGAAGCCGGTCAACGCGAGCCGTTTGACTTCCGCCTCACGCGTCTTGCGGCGCTGTTCCACGACGTCGGCAAGCCCAAGACGCGTGGCTACCAGCCAGGCAAGGGAACCACGTTCCATCACCATGATGCGGTCGGTGCCCGGATCACCAAGAAGCGCATGTCGGCGTTGCGATACTCGAATGACGACATCCGTGACGTGACCGAGCTCGTTGCGCTGCACTTGCGTTTTCATACCTATTCGATGGGGTGGTCGGACTCGGCGGTGCGCCGCTATGTGCGCGATGCCGGCTCGTTGCTCCAGGAGCTGAACGTGTTGACGCGGTGCGACTGCACCACGCGCAACGCCAAGAAGGCCGCGCGGCTCTCGCGGCGAATGGACGAACTCGAAGTGCGGATTGGTGAGCTCGCTGACGCCGAAGAGTTGGCGTCGTTGCGTCCGGAAATGGACGGCAACGCGGTGATCGAACACCTCGGCATCGACCCCGGTCGTGTGGTCGGCGAAGCGATGAAGTTCCTGATGGAAATCCGCCTGGAAGAGGGCCTCATCGGCGACGACGAGATCCGCAAGCGTCTCGTCGCCTGGCACGCCGAACGCTGACGCTGAAGCACTGCGGTCCGCGACGTCAGAAGCTGGGGGTTCTACGCTCGACACGTGAGTTCAGGCGGTGTGATCGTGGTGCTGGTCGTTGGCGTGCTCGCCGCGCTCGCAATCGGCGTCGTTGCGCTCGATGCTCGTCGAGTTCGCCGTCGTTTGCATCGAACTGTCGTCGACTTGGAGACCACGCACGACGGCGTCCGACGTCTGCTCGACGGTTTGCCGGACGCCGTGCTCAGCCTGGATGTGGACGGCTCCATCGTGTCAGCCAACGAACGTGCGTCGGCGTTGACCGGGCGGTCTATCGACGACCTGATCGGGCGCTCATTCATCGGCTTCGTGTCGGACGACGACCGTGATGACATCACCGATCGTTGGCAGCGACTCCAGCTCGCAACGACACCCGGCGGTAGTGGGTCGGGCAGTACTGGGTCGGGTGCTTCGGCGGTGTTCGAGTTGGTGGGACGCGACGGGGAGGCGTCGTTCGTGGAGGCATCGATGCATCCTGGTGCCGACGAGTCGGTGGGAACCGTGGTGATCCTGCGCGACGTGGGCGATCGGGAGCGATCGTCGGCAGCGCTGGAGCAGGCTCGGCGCCGTTTCCAGCAGGCATTCCACTCCGCACCCACCGGTATGGCGTTGGTGCGACTGTCGGACAGCAAGATCGTCGATGCGAATCAGTCGCTGGCCGACATGCTCGACCACTCGCGTCGCTATCTGCTCGGCCGGTCGGTGCGCGACATCACGCATCCCGAGGATCTGCGTGCCGCTGCTGCGGAGCGAGCGCGAATCGAGCTGGGGATCGATGACAGCTATCGAATCGAGCAGCGCTATCTGCGACGTGACGGCGAGTTCATCTGGGCCAAGACCCAGGTGGCGGTGACCGAGGAAGACGGCGTACAGCTCGCGATCACGCACATCGAAGACATCACCGAGCAACGTCGCGCCGCCGAACGATTGTCGCATCAGGCAACCCACGACGCGCTCACCGGTCTGCCGAATCGGGCGTCGATCCTGGCCCGCCTGGATGAACTGTTGCCGACGGCAGGGGTGGATGAGGTCGCCGTGTTGTTCATCGATCTCGACAATTTCAAGATCGTGAACGACAGCCTCGGCCATCAGGTCGGTGACGAGTTGCTGATCCAGGTGGCTGAGCGCTTTCGGTCCACGATGCGTGTTGGCGATCAGCTGGCGCGCTTCGGCGGTGACGAGTTCGTGGTGTTCGTCGATGGAACGACCAAGCAGGCCGACGAGACCGGAGAGATTCGACTCGGTCCGCTCGATCCCACCCGTGTTGCTCAGCGTCTGGTGCAATCCGTACAGGACGTCGTGATCGTGGACGGCAACGAGTTGATCGTCACCGCGTCGATCGGCTTCGCCACCAACACCCGCCCGAAGATGACCGCGGCCGAGCTACTGCGCGATGCCGATGCGGCGATGTACCAGGCCAAAGCCAGCGGGCGTGATCGATTCGAGCGCTTCGAAGACGACGATCAGGCGTCGTCGATGTCGGTGCTGCAGACCACGAGCGACCTACGACGGGCGGTGACGAACGACGAGATCGTTCCCTACTTCCAGCCGATCATCGACCTGCGCACCGGTGATGTCACCAAGCTCGAAGTACTGGTGCGCTGGCAGCATCCCGTGCGCGGCTTGATCTCGCCCGACGACTTCGTGCCTGTGGCGGAAAGCGCTGGATTGGTCGGCGTGTTGGGCGAGCGGATGCTGCGCGATGCCCTCTCGCAACTCGCCCGATGGCGTGCCTACGACCACTCATGGGGTTCGTGCCAACTGTCGGTGAACCTGGCAACGCAGCAGCTTTCGGATCCGGATTTCTTGTCGACGGTGGAAGACGCATTGGTGACGAGCGGGATCGAGGCTGACGCGCTGTGGTTCGAGATCACCGAGACCGCGTTGCTCAGCGACGTCGCCGCAGCGAACGACGCGCTGCGCGACCTGCGCGGATTGGGTGTGCACTTGTCGGTCGATGATTTCGGAACCGGCTACTCATCGCTGACCTACTTGAAGCGGTTCCCCGTCGAGGCGATCAAGATCGATCGCTCGTTCGTGAATGGCCTGGGCATCGAAGTGGACGACTCTTCGATCGTCGATGCGGTGATCCACCTCGGCCATTCGCTCGGCCTCCATGTGATTGCCGAGGGTGTGGAGACGCCGCTGCAGCTGTCCAAGTTGCGCGAACTCGGCGCTGATGCCGGTCAGGGATATCTGTTCGGTCGACCGGTGCCGGCCGATCAGCTCGACTCGCACTCACTCGACGTGCCGTTCTGAGTTTGGTCGCCTGACACTGAGCAGCACTGCGAGCCGCGTGTCGGCTCGTCTCCTCCGGGTGCTGGGTGAGCAACAACGCATGGTGGCTTGCGCGTGCAAGCCGGCTTGCGAATTTGCTCGGTTGGGTCCCGGAGGTGATGTGGCGCGGCGTCTTGTCGAGTGACCCATTTTCAAGTCACTAGGGTCACCCTGGTGGGGCACGGGAAGGCCTACGAGCTGGGGATTCCTGGGCTCGACGGGGGCGAACGAATTGGGGAGGGTGGCAACGCGGTCGTGTATCGCTGCCATCAGCCGGATCTGGATCGCTTCGTCGCGGTGAAGGTGCTCAAGAGCGCAACCGATGACGGCACCAAACGCCGCTTCGATCGCGAACGCAAGGCAATGGGGCGCCTGAGTCAACACGACGGCATCGTGACCGTGTACGACACCGGGTTCCTGCCGACCGGTGAGCCGTATCTCACCATGCCGTTGCTGGAGGCATCGCTCGAAGATGAAATTGCACGCCGGCAGCGCCTTGCATGGCCCGATGCGGTGCGGACCATGGCGACCGTGTGTGAGACCGTTGCCTACGCCCACTCCCAGGGGGTGGTGCATCGCGACTTGAAGCCCGGCAACATCATGCGGGCACAGAGCGGACGCCCACTCGTGTCCGACTTCGGTATCTCCCGAATCGTTGACGCCGAGATCTCACTGAAGTCCACGGCACTCACGCTCACTCCGGCATACAGCCCACCCGAAGCGCTCGATGGTGCCGACGCTGCGCCGCGTGCAGACATCTACGCACTTGGCGCAACGCTGTACGCGCTGCTCGAAGGTCATCCACCGTTCATGGATCCGGGCGGTGACCTCAGTTTGATCGCGCTGGTGCGGCGCATCGTCGAGGAGCCGGTGGGTCCGTTCAGTGACGATGTCCCCGAGCATGTTCGAGCCATCGTGCGCACGGCCATGGACAAGGTGCCGCGCGATCGGTACGAATCCGCTGCTGCGTTCGGTGCGGCGCTGGAACAGGCAATCGCTCCTGCTGACGACCTCGAACGCACGATGGAGCGGCCGCCACCTCCAGGCGAAGTTTCGGCGGACACCGTTGCGGCGCCGCCCGGCCCGGCATCCGCGCTGAGTGGTGCGCTGAGTGGTGCGCCGAGTGGTGAGAACACTCGTGAGAACAGCCGCCGGGGTCTCATGATCGGCACTGCTGCGGTGTTGGTCGTTGCCTTGGTCGGCGCCCTCGCCTTCGTCATTGCTGGGCGCGATGACAGCGATCTCACGGAATCGAATCAGGTCAGCAATACCGCAGTGGACCCGGAGTCCGCCGCGGTGATCGACGACGAGGTGATCGACGACGAGGTGATCGACGCGGTCGAGCCCGTTGTCTCCGACGCACCGACGACGACCGTTCCCACGACCACCGTCCCAGCAACGACCGTCCCAGTAACGACCGTCCCAGTAACGACCATCCCAGCAACGACCGTGGCGCCGACGACGGCCCCAGCCACCACGAGTGCGCCGCCGCCCGCCGTTGCCGGCGAACCGGTTGGTCCAGCGGAACTCGGGAGCAGTGTCAGCCAGCTGCTGATTGCTGGTGACGAGGTGTGGTTCACGTCGCCACGAGCGGGAGAGACCACGGGCCGCCTCGACATCGCGACGTTCGACGAACTCGAGGGGTACGAGTTCGACCTCTTCCCGATCCGGATCGCTGTCGATGCTGACGCGGTCTACGGCAGTTCGATCGACGGCGCACTGTCGCGGGCTGCGCGCAACGGTGGGCCGCAGGAGGTGTTGGAGTTTGGCGAGCAAGCACGCTTGCTGGGAGTCGACGATGAGTGGCTCTGGGCGGTCACTGCAGACTCGACGGGATCGTCGACCCAGCTGCATCGCATCGACAAGACCACGCTCACGATCGATCAATCGGTGGACCTTCCGGACTTTGCGTTCCACCTGGCCGTCGGTGCCGAAAAGATCTGGGTGGTGTTCGGGGGACGCACGCTCGTCAGCATCGACGCCGCAACCCTCGAGGTCGGACCCGAACTGGTCACGGACTACACCGGAATCGACGACATCGAAGTTGTTGGCGACACCGTGTTCGTGACCGGCAGCATCTTCGACTCAGCGTTGTCCGGTGAGGAACTGGCTCGTGCATCGGTGTCCAGCTACGACGCGGTGACGGGTGCGCTTCGGTTCGGAACAATCACTGCCGAACCGGTGTCGATCTTCGATGATGTGCACGCTGCGGCCGGTCCCGGCGGGGTGTGGGTGGTCAACCAGACCAGTCGGACAGCGACCTTCGTCGATGCTGCCGGCGAGCTCGGTGAATCGATCACCACGTTGCGCAACGTCACCGACGCGGCGCTCGTCGGCGACGACTTGCTCGTGCTTGCTGGCCCGTCGTCGGGCGGCGACCTGTACCGGCTGCCCCTCTGAAACACGCTTGGGTCCGAGCCGTCCACCAGCGTTTCCCGGCTGGCAGCTCGCAGCCGACGTGTGAGCGATCGTCGACCGAGCCGCTGTTGATTTCAGCTGCCTTCTTTGCGCGCGCGCAACACGAGGGTGGACGGCACCGGTTGGGTCGGCCCCACGCCGAGTTCCTTCACTTGGTCGACACGGAAGTTCGAGCGTTCGAGCGCGGTGAACCAGTCGCCGATCGTGCGCGCGGCAGTGCCGTAGGGCTTGGTGTCGGTCACTGCGGCGAAGGGATGCGGCATCGCGATCACGAAGGGCATCGACGGCTTGAGGATGCGGTGCACCTGACGCAGCAGGCGCCCGAGGTCGTCGACATCGACGATGGTCTGGGCAGCGAGCACGACTTCGCATGATGCGGATGCGATCTCGCCGAGGTCTGCGAGGTCGGCCTGTAGGCACTGGACCGTCACTTCGGCTGCATCTGCACGGCGGCGCATCTCAGCGATCACATCGGCGTCGGGGTCGACGGCGATTGCCTTGGCACCGGCGGCTGCGAACTCGACCGAGTTGAACCAGTCCGACACGCCGAGCTCGACCGAGCGCTTTGCTCCGCTGACGTCGCCGCAGAGCCGCAGTTCGGCCTCTCCTGCGATGCCGGACCCGTAGGTGATGTTCGCTGCCATCCGAACAGTCTGCCCGGTCAGCCTGGGCCGGGTGGGGACACGGCTACTCGATCACCACTCCATCACCACTGGATCACCGCTACATCGCTTTGGCGTAGTCGCAGGTGAGCCAGCGTTCGGGGTGCAGGCGAGCGATGATCGACTCGTCTCCTGCCGGATTCTGCTCGGCATACCACGCACCCAGCTCCGGGCCGAGGTATCGGGTGGCCATGGCGGCAATGTCGCCGTACTCGTCGTCGTGGTGCGCAGAAATGGTCACGGGGCCTTCCACCATCACGTACTTGTACGGCGGGGCTTCCTGCTGCACGGTGAACGATGCCCGCCCGTGGCGGCGCAGCAGCGCAGCCTTGGTGGACGTGCTGCTCATCGAGATGATCACATCGCCGTCCTCGTAGCGATACCAGATCGGCAGCGCGAGCGGCCCCTTGCCATCACGTTCGATGGCAAGGACTCCCACGTGCAAGTCGGCGAGGAACGCCTCGGCTTCGGCGGGCGTCATGTCGGTGTCGGCCATGACCGGAGTCTTCCAGAATGGGCCGTGATCGTTGCGCGAAGACGGTCGAACTCAGCCGGGGATGATCTTGGTGACGAAATCGTTGTTGTTGACGATCCAGAGGTTCGTGCCGTCGAACACGATGTTCTGAATCCCCGATGCGTTGATGTCGACGGTGTCGACCACGGTGTTGCTCGACGGGTCGAGCACCGAGATCCCACCAGAACTGGCCACGTACATATGGGTGCCGGTGTACGCCAGGCCGGTGGTGAAGCCGCCGACGGTGATGGTGTCGATGACGGTTCGGGTCGACAGGTCGACGATGGTGACGGTGCCGGCACCGGGGTCGGTGACGTAGAGCTGCGATCCATCGACGGCCACGACCCGCGGTGACCCGCCGACGGTGATGGTGTCGACGATCGTGTTGGTCGTGGGGTCGATCACGGAGATCAGGCCGCCACTGCGGGCCACGTGGATGTTCGTGCCGTCGTAGGCAATACCTGCCGCATTGGAGGGGAGCGCGATGGTGTCGATGACGGTGTTGGTGGTGGAGTCGATCACCGTGACACTGCCGAAGAAGTTCGAGACGTAGATGTGCGACCCGGTGCTCGCCACGAACTCTGCAGTGGCAACTGTGGTGATGGTGTCGATGACGGTGTTGCTGGTGGGGTCGATGACCGAGACCGTGCCAGCCAGATTGGCGACGTAGAGGTGGGTGCCGTTGTACGCGAGACCGCCCGGCTCGTCACCGACGGTGATGGTGTCGGTGACGGTGTTGGTGGTGGGGTCGATGACCGACACGGTGTCGTCGTCGGTGTTGGTGACGTAGAGATTGGTGCCGCTGTACGCGATGCCGAATACGAAGCCGTTGCCGATCTCGATGACCGTCTCGCGGCCGGGGTCTTGGTGCCAGGAGAGGGTGGCGATTTGTTGGTTGGTGATGCGGTTGATGGGGCCAACAGGCGTGATGCCGTTGTTGCCGTTTGTGCCTGCGGGGCCTGGGTTGCCTGGGTCGCCTTTGGGTCCGGGTGTGCCGGGGGTTCCGGTGTTGGTTGATGGTTGGTAGTAGCCGTTGATGTCGATGGCGATGTTGACGTTGCCGGCGTTGTTGAACACGTTGAAT
>JBGCEY010000006.1:0-172745 GCA_045106645.1 Ilumatobacter sp. | reverse complement strand
TCCGTTGTCTCCGATGCGTCTATTCTCGGCTTTTCCTTTTTCACGTCGCACCGACTACCGGTATCTATTCTAGTTGCCTACGCTGCGGTCTTCCGAGATGTTCTCAACGGTGACGGCACCGATTCGCTCGGTCCCGTCGGGGTGGTTCCAGTCGCCGCTGGACACGACGAAGAAGCCGTTCCCCAGATCATCCGCGCCGTGCCTCCCCACGCGGTCCTCCTCCTGTGCGCCGGTGAGGGTGGAGATCAGCTCGTCGGTGCGCCCGTCGTACAGGTACACGGCGCCGACTTCGTCGACGCTCGGAGTGCTGAACTCCTCGTCGGCGATCACGTAGTTGCCGTTGGACAGGATCGTCACGTTGACCCCGAACTCGTCACCGGATCCCGGTGGCGGGGTGATGTCGACCTGGGTGACGTCCGGGGTGATCGCTGCCACGGGTGCGGCGGGTGCGGCGCCGAGTGCGAGCGTGGTGGCGGCGAGGGTGGTGGAGAGCAGCAGACGGTGAGTGCGCATGACCACCTCTACGTGTGAGTTCTGGATTCGGTTCGCGCCATGTGCCGATTTCATCATCTGAGCGTCCGGTTTTCGGGCGGTGATCACCGACCTCGACGACGAGTAGCAAGCGTTCGTTACGGGCCTGGCCCGTAACGAACACGCGGCACCCTGGTCAGCCGGGAAGGATGGCTCGCCAGGCTTTGCCGGCCTTGCGGCCACCGCCACACCTCGGTGGTCACGTCGTCCATCACTGTTCTCCCGTCTCGTCGAGTACGTCACGGATGATCTTGAACAGCTGGCGTCACGCGACCGTGATCTCTGCGTTCGTGACCTGCCAGCTCGCTGGTGGCGTTGCGATCCGAACGCGAAACGGTGGCCATGACATCTGATGTCGCGCAGATTCCGAATACATTGTGTCGGTTGGTCGATCCGTCTTCGGCCGCCGCACACCTCCCCCACCTCTTCCTCCACGATGATTCGCGCTCTGACCGTTGCTGCACTCGCCTTGATGGCAGTGCTGGGCCCCGTGAGCGGCACCGCGGACGCCCACTCTGGCAAGCAGAGCTATCTCTACATCTCCGTCTTCGATGACGGCGTCGAAGGCCGGGTGGAAATGCCCGTCGTGGACCTCGCGGCGGCGCTCGAGATCGAACTTCCGACCGACGTGGCTGGTGCGCGTTCAGCGGTCGACGCCATGACGCCGACCATTCGCGACTACGCGATTGCGAACACCTCACTCGGAGACACCGAAGGTCCATGGAAGCTCGACTTCGACGAGCAGTTGTCGATCCTGCCGACCGAGAACGGGCCATACGTGCTGCTCGACTTCGCCGTTGATGAACCGTTCGACACGGCTCCGAGAACCTTCGTTGCCGAGTTCAGCGTGATCATCGAATCGAACCCTGAGAAAGATGCGCTGCTGCTCATCGAGAACGATTGGGGAAGCGCAACGTTCATCAACGAGTCCGAACCGCTCCTCGGGTTCTCGATCGGAGCCACCGAGCAGACCGCCGTGCTCGACGAGTCCTCCACGCTGCAATCCATGGGTGCGGTCCGCGGGCTCGGCACCGACGCCATCCGAACCGGAATCGACCTCCTGCTCCTCGTCGCAGCGGTCACGTTGCTGGCGCTGACCGCTCGCTCGGAAAACGGACAGCTCGCCAGCCTCGGCGAAACGCTGCAGCGCACAGCTCGCTCGTTCGGTCTGCTCGTCTTGGTAGCCACACCGGTGCTCTGGCTGATCGGGCTGGGTGCAGCGTCACCACCGAGCCGTGCGGTCGGCATCGTGGTCTCACTGGCACTCGGGTCGATCGCCGTCGTGAGCATCGTCGCACGTCTGGCGGCACTGCGTCCGATGGTGTTGACCACCACGACCATCGCAGCGGGCGCCGTTCTCGGAGCTGGCCTGGGGCGACTCTTCATCGATGCAGGTCTCGATCGTCGCAGCGCAACGCTGAGCCTGATCTCGTTCGAGGTCGGGGTGCTCGCAGCCACCGTGCTGATCGTGGCCTGCATGGCCGGACCGCTCTTGCTGTTGCGGGATACGCGACTCTTCACCCTCGTCAGCGTGTTACTCGGCATCGCACTCATCGGCTATTCGATCGCGTGGCTGGGCGAGCGCGGACTGGACACCGAGTGGCCCATCGAAGAAGTCGCCAACCCCTTGCGAGTCTGGCCGCGCAACTTCTGGTTCGTGGCCGCTGCGCTCGGCGCCGCGGCACTCTGGCGCCGGATCGACGGTGGAGCCGACACCGATTCTGACGCGGCACGTATCGAGGAGCCATCCACATCATGACCAATCGACACCGCCGTTGCGGCGCACATCGGCTGAAGTCGCTCGCCATCGCTGCGCTCGTTGCGTTCATCACCGTCCTGGCCGGGCCGTCGACGGCGTCGGCACACGAGTTCGGTCCGTTCGCCATCGATCGTTACGCAGGCATCCGGGTCGCGCCCGACGAAGTCGAAATCGACTACGTCCTCAGCCTCGCCGAAACCCCGACACAAGCCGACGGCGACATGATCGAAGCCGACCCCGATGCGTTCTGTGGTTCGTTGCTGACCGACGTGACCATCGAACTGGATGGAGACCCGTTCAACCCAGCCGACCTGACCGCAACCGCAGTCCGCGAGGACGGCGACGGCGGACTCACCACGCTGCGGGTCACCTGCAACTGGATCACCCCGCTGGAAGCCTCCGACGCCGAGCGAACGCTCGCATTCGATGACGCCAACTATTCCGAGCGCGTCGGGTGGCGCGAGATCATCGTGATCGGCGACCGGACCCGGGTCGACACCGACGCGTTGGATCAGTCGCTCACCGAGCGGCTCACCGACTTCCCCGATCCAAACGAGAACCAGGAGACACGCTCGGCCACGATTTCCTTTGCTGCTGATTCGAGTGTGGACGAGCAGTCACTTCCCGACGACGAGCCGGGAGAAGAGCGCGCCGGTGACGCGTTCTCTGACCTCATTGCGAGCGCCGACGGCGGCATCGGGGCCATGCTGATCGCACTGGCTTTTGCTGCGTTCCTCGGCGGCTTGCACTCGCTCGCTCCAGGACACGGAAAGACCGTCATCGGTGCGTACCTGGTCGGCACACGCGGCACGAAATTCCAGGCGCTCGTATTGGCAATTGCCGTGGCGTTGTCACACACCCTCGGAGTGCTCATCTTGGGCATCATCACCTATGCAGCCGGCGCGGCGTTCGCCCCCGAGCGGGTGTACCCGTGGCTCCAGGGAGTATCTGCGCTCATCGTGTTCGCAATCGGCGTGTGGTTGGTGTGGACCGCAGTGAGCGAGTTCCGTGCGCGCACCGCAACCCCAACGCGCTCGGCGTCGAAGGGCCGAGCTCTCGCTCACGCAGGTGCGTCACCCACCCACGAGCACACGGGACACGACCACCCCCACGACGGCCACGCACACGGCGACCACGACCACGGCGACCACGACCACGACCACGCACACGGCGACCACTCTCACCACGACCACGACCACGGTCACGCACACGGCGATCACCACCACGATCATGGCGATCACGACCACGCACACGCTGGGCACGATCACGATCATCCCCATGACCACGATCACGACCATTCACACGGCGACCACGACCATGACCATGACCACGATCATTCACACGGCGATCACAGCCACGGCGATCACGGCCACGGCGATCACGGCCACGGCCACGGCCACGGCCACGGCGATCACGACCACGACCACGACCACGACCACGACCACGACCACGGTGATGGTTGGCATCGCCACGGCATCTTCCCCCACACGCACCGCTTCGATCTCGATGACATGGACCTCGAAGGCAAAGTCAGCTGGAAGACCCTTGCAGCGCTCGGCCTGTCGGGCGGTCTCGTCCCGTCGACGTCGGCAATCATCGTGCTGCTCGGCGCAATCCAGCTCAATCGAATCGCGTTCGGTGGCCTGCTGATTCTCGCCTTTGGGCTCGGCATGGCAATTGCGCTCGTCAGCGTCGGGCTCGGCATGGTGGCCCTACGCGACAAGGCCTTCGGGGCCATGGACGGCAACTCGATGATCCGTACCGCTCGGATTTGGGTCGTACCGATCGCAGCGGTTGCGGTCCTCACCATTGGTTGCTTTCTGCTGGTCAGAGCAGCCATCGAAATCGGCGGACTCTGATCTTCGCACCCGCTCGGGAACCAGGCACCCACGCCAGGCGACCTATCGGTGAGGCGAAACTGAGCAAGGACACCCCGATTCTGCTCCTCGACGAAGCCAGCTCCGCACTCGATCCGACCAACGAGCGCCTCTCGCGCGAAGCGATCGCTAACCCTCGCAGCGTTCTGGAACATCCGCGAACGCGCCGCCGGTTGGTCGCTCGCCGAACCATCCAACCAAGCGTTCGTTACGGGCCGTGAGTCGACCGAGCTATATCGCGTTCGAAGGCGCCGAGGGGTGTGGCAAGTCCACCCAGGCCGCGAACTACGCCGAAGCGATCGGCGCGGTGCTCACCCGTGAAACTGGCGGCACCGACATCGGCGCACGGCTTCGCGAGATCTTGCACGACACCTCGGTCGACAACCTGGACGCGCGGGCCGAGGCACTCGTCACCGCAGCAGACCGAGCCCAACACATGGCTGAAGTCGTGCGGCCTGCGCTCGACGCCGGCCGTATCGTGGTGAGCGACCGGTCCGTGTACTCGACGCTTGCCTATCAGGGGTACGGACGCCAGCTCGACGTCGACGAGGTACGCACCGTGAACGAATGGGCGACTGGCGGCTTGTGGCCTGACACCGTGGTGTTCATCGACACCCCGGACGACGTGATCGCCGAGCGGATGTCGAGACGCAAGCTCGACCGATTCGAAGCCGCCGGCGAGGCGTTCCACCAGCGCGTGATCGACGGCTTCCGGACCATGGCACACGCCGACCCCGCGCGCTGGATCACCGTCGCTGCCATCGGCTCGATCGAGGAAGTCGCCAAGCAGATCGAGCTGGCTCTCGCCGAACGGGCGGTGCAGTCGTGAGTTCCGTCTGGGATGACGTCGTTGGCCAGGCGGGCGCGATCGAACGGCTGGAAGCCGCTGCGGCGGCCACGCCGGTCCACGCCTATCTCTTCGTGGGGCCGCCCGGTTCCACGAAGTGGGAGGCCGCACGAGCGTTTGCCGCCCGGGTGATCAGTGGCGCGGACGATCCCGACCAACGCGATGCACGCCTCGCCTTGAGCGGCGAACACCCCGACGTACGCGAGGTCCGCCGTACCGGTCCATCGATCTCCGCCGATCAAGCTCGCGAAATCGTTCGAGTGTCGTCGCTCGCACCGACCGAGAGCAGTCGCAAGGTCCTGATTCTCGACGAGTTCCATCTGCTGCGGCCTGAGGGTGCCGCATTGATGCTCAAGACCATCGAGGAGCCGCCACCATCGACGATGTTCATCATCTGCGCGGACTTCATCCCGCACGAGCTGATCACCATCTCGTCGCGCTGTGCCCGCATCGACTTCCGAGCGATTGCCGAAGGCGTCATCGCTGCTCGGCTACTCATCGAAGGTGTTGGCCCGATCGAAGCCCAAGCGGCATCCAAGGCGTCGCTCGGCGACCTGGACAGGGCCCGGCTGCTCGCCACCGACCCTGGGCTGGCTGAACGCCGCAAGGCATTTCTCGCGGTGTCGAAGACCGCTGATGGGTCGGGGCGAACCGCCACACGCCTCGCCGCGGAACTGCTGGCGATGATCGACGCCGCAGCCGAGCCGCTCGCTGCACGCCACGAAACCGAGGTCGAAGTGCTCACCGCACGGATCAAGGAATTCGGTGAGCGCGGCAGCGGCAAGAAGCAACTCGAAGAACGGCACAAGCGCGAACTGCGTCGGCACCGCACCGACGAGCTGCGTACCGGCTTGGCGACGATGGCGGCCACCTACCGCGACGCGCTCACCGCCGGCACCGCCGACGTGGGCGCCGCAGTCGGCGCCGTGCGCGACATCCACGCTGCGCTTGCGGCGTTGGAGCGCAACCCGAACGAGCGATTGATGCTCGAAAATCTCATCTGGTCACTCCCGGCTGCTTGACCGGACCGCGTGCGTCGCTGAGCTGATGATGTCAGCCCACCACGCTGTCCACGAGCTCCTCGAGATCGATGAACTCGGAATTGGACAGCACGGCGACGATGGCGTCACCGTCGAGCGTCCACGCAACGAAGCTCCGATAGCCGGCAAGGTCGCCCAGCATTCCCGATGTCGGTGATCCCGCGAACTCGGTCAGGTCGAGCACACCCAGGCCCCACTGGTCGGAGCCGGCGAGCGGTGACATCCGCTCCAGGGCGTCTGACCCGGTGTCGAACAGGCGCCCGGCGTACAACGCCTCGACGAAGCTGACGACGTCGCTCGGCGACAACGCAACGCTGCCGGTCAACGACACACCGTCACCGAACTCCCGGGTCGACACCGGTTCGTCTGCAGCTCCCGACAACGTGCCCTCGACAACGGCATCGCCATCACCGGCTGCCATCACCAGCACTGCGTCCGACATCTCCGCCGGCTCGAAAATGCGCTCCACGAACACATCCGCCGCAGGTTCACGAGTCACCGACTCGAGCACCTTGATCGCCACCAGATTGTGCGTCAACGAGAACGCACCGGGCTGGCCACGCCCGGGCGAAACCGACCTCAGCAGATCATCGACGGACGCACCGGTTCCGAGCGTGGCGACGGGGAGCCCCAACCCGGCTGAGTGATCGAGGAGTTGCGCGACGGTGATCGGCGCGTCGGACCCGGCCAAAACGCCAGCCACGATGTCATCATCGACGAAGTCGGTGACGGGTTGGTCGATCAGCAGCACGCCTTCATCCGCCAACTGCGAGAACACCACGCCCAGCATTGCGGAGGTGACACCAGGCAACGGCAACAGCGATGAGGCCGACAAGTCACCAGTAGCTGCCTCGGCGACGACCCCGTTGATCACCGACGCAACCGCCACATCACCGGGCAGGCCGCCGGTGAAAGCCGTCAGCTGCGAAGTGAGCTCCACCCCTTCACTGTCGGCCTCGTCGAGGTCGTATCCGTTGGCAACGATCAGCTCGGTTCGGGTGATGCCGAGTGCCTCGCTGCCAGCAGCCGTGTCCGTGTTCGTCATCATCACCGCGCCGAACCCGTTCGACGGATCGACGATGATCTCGGCCATGGCGCCAGGGTCAGATCCATCATGACCACTGAACCGTCCCTGTTCTTCCCAGAACAGTCGCTGGTCGATCAGCACCTCGACCGATGCCGGTTGCAACACGTCGACGCCGTCGAAGCTCCCGCCCCCGACGATCATTCCCACGAATCGCGCCATGTCGGCTGCTGACGATCGGAGTCCTCCGTCGGGATACGTCGCGTAGCCCACGTGACCGATCGCCTCGACTCCGCTCAGCGACGCCGTGTACGGCGTGGCGACCCGATCGACGTCGCTGAACGACCCGAGCCGCCAGCCGGTGTCGGTCATCGCCAACGGATCGAACAGTCGCTCAGCAGCAACATCGACCAGCGGGTCTCCTGTGATCTGCTCGACGACGAAGCCGACCAGTCCGGCCCCGACGTTGCTGTATGCGTAGGAGTCGTCAGGTGCGAAGTTCTGAATCGGGTCGTAGAGCTCCCCGCCGGGTTGGAAGTACGCCGCCATGAAGTCGGCGAGTGCCATGTGCTCGTCACCGTCGAAGCGGTACTGAGATCGATACGCCTCGTCGTTGTCGATGATGCCGGACGTGTGTGTCATGAGCGATCGCAATGTGATCACTTCATCGTCGATGAACGGATTGTCGATCCGCACGTCGGAGAGGTACGCGTTGACATCGGTATCCAGATCCAACAGCCCCGCTTCGACCAGCGTCATCACCACAGCCGACAGCACGGGCTTGGAAACCGAGCCCAGTGCGTACGCCGTGGTCGACAGCGCATCGCGCGCTGCTTCCTGGTCAGCCAGGCCCGAAGCGCCAGCCGTGATCGAGCCGTTCGACACGGTCGCCCACGCAATGCTCGGCACGGCCTCATCAGCGACCAAGACACTCACGACCTCCGTGATTTGAGAAACCCGATCGACGTCGCCGGGGACCGAAGTGACCGGGGCGATGCTGCCGGTCACCTCCGCGAACTCCACGTCCACGTTGGCGCCACCGCAACTCACGAGCAGCAGTGCGGTGGCGGCGACGAGCGCTGACGAGCGGATGGGGAACAGGGAGTCGGTCATTGCTCGACCGTGACCGAGGACGACGAAGAACCCACGAAGAGGGGTCGTGAATGTCGCGACGAGCGAGGCGTCGCAGGCCGTTCTTCGACAATTCTTCGCACCGACGATGTAGAACTGCCGGGTCATGCGGATCCTCTTGATCGAAGACGACGACACGATTCGTCGTGAACTCGCCGATGGTCTGCGCCTGCACGAATTCGACGTCGACACGCGCAGCGACGGTCGTGGCGGCCTGCTCCAGGCTCACGATGCGACGTACGACGCGATCGTGCTCGATCTGCTGCTCCCCGAGATGAACGGCTACGAGGTGTTGTCTGAACTGCGCGCAGCTGGCGACGCGACGCCCGTGCTGATCTTGACGGCGAAGACCGGCGAACACGACGTTGCCGACCTGCTCGCTGCGGGCGCCGATGACTTCGTCTCGAAGCCCTTTCGGCTCGTGGAGGTGGTGGCGCGCATCGACAACATCGTTCGCCGAGTCGCTGGCGTCGGCAGCGAGTTGCGCCACACGACACTCAGGTTGGATGCCCGCTCGCGCCGCGTGGACCGCTCGGGGGTGAGCATCGATCTCACACCAACGGAGTTCCGCATGCTCGAACGGCTCCTCCGCTCCAGCCCGGCGGTGGTGACCCGCCAGGACTTCCTCGATGAGATCTGGGATCCGGTGCACCCACCGGATGACAACATCGTCCAGCTCTACATCGGTTACCTCCGACGCAAGATCGACGCGCCGTTCGGCACCGACACGATCACCACCATCCGCGGCGTGGGATATCGAGTCGATGCTGCGAGCTGACGACTCCCGCATCCGCGGAACCCTCCGACTACGGATCGCCGCCGCCGCAACCGGCGCCGTGCTCGTGGCCTATGCGGCGGTCGCGGCGCTCATGCTGGCCGAGGTCGTCGAGCTCAACAACGACGCCGATTCGATCCAAGCAGCGGTGTCCACACTCGTGGTCGTGAGCGCGCTGGCCGACAACGAGGATCTCGACGCTGCACTCGACGCCAACCTGGAACCCGGCGGATCGGTCGTCATCGTGGAACGCGAAGAGATCACCTTCCGCTCTGGACCCTTCGCCGATGAGCTCGCGGGCATCGCGGACGGAGTCGATGTCGACGACGTGGTGCAACTCGATGGCAACGCTCACGCGTGGATCGTGGCCCCGTGTGCCCCCTCGTCGCTCGACGACTGCACGGTGCGCGTCGCCGTGCCGACCGACGGCTTTGGCAACACACTGGTCGACAACCTGTGGATCGTGCTCGGGCTGGCGGCCGCCGCATTGTTGATCACCGGATCGACGGTGTGGTGGAGCGTGGGTCGAGCTCTGCGGTTCCTCGATGCGCTCAGCACCGAAGTAAACGAGATCTCGGATTCGCGAACACCACATCGTTTGAGTCGACCCCATGGCGACGACGAAGTTCGCCGGCTGGTCGACACGTTGAACAACATGCTCGAGCGATTGCACCGAGCCCGCGGGCACGAGCAGCGCTTCATCGCCGATGCCTCTCACGAGCTCCGTAGCCCGGTCGCCGCCATCTCGATCACGACCGAGAACGTGGTGCTGGATCCGACTCGCCGATCGAGCGATGCCACGTGGGAACGACTGACGACCGAAACGATTCGGTTGCAGCGCGTGGTCGAGCAGCTGTTGACCCTGGCAGCTACCGACCAACGGACTGCGATACTCGAACCGGTTGATCTCGCCTCCATCGTCAGGTCTCACGCCACCCGACTCGCCGCGACATCGACCGTGCACATCGAGACCACCGTCACTGGTGCCCCGTTCGCCATGTCGACCGCACAGCACGTCGATCGGGTGTGCTCAAACCTGCTCAGCAACGCGGTGCGCCACGCAACAAGCCGGGTCGATGTGCTCGTTTCGCACGCCACGCGCGTCATCACGCTCGAGGTGAGCGACGACGGGCCCGGCATTCCCGAAAGCCGTCGCGAGGACGTCTTCGAAGCGTTCACCCGCCTCGATGCAGCGCGCACGGCGGACGCAGGAGGCGCCGGGCTCGGTCTGGCGATTGCACGCGCTGCCGCACGCGACTGCGGAGGCGACGTCACCCTGCGGGGCGCAAACCACTTCGTCTGCGAGTTCGCAGCGCCCGATACGACCAGCTGACCCGACGCTCACAGCCGTGGTGCAGTGCCGGTCTGTCGATGAAAGGTGAGCGAATCCCAACAGTCGAGTCGTCTCGCGACCTGCCCGTTGCGCACGCTGATCCACATCACGCCCGGGATGTCGATACGAGTGCCCTCGATGTCGGCACCGAACCGGTACCTCACGATCACCTCGCGCTTGGAGTCGGGCACCGCGCTCCTGGCATCGCCGTGCAGCTCGCCCACCGCAGTCTCCACGACCTCGTAGTGGCGGTTGGCGAACGCTGCGAAGAAGCTGGGCAAGCGTCGTGAGTATTCATCGCGGCCGATACATCCCGAACCGAGCTCGGCGTGATGCTCGTTGCGGAAATCCTCGCTGACGAGTCGAGCAACGCGCGACGTGTCGTCACCACCGAGGGCCGACACATAGGCGAGTGCGACCTCGACGTCGCTACGCACCGGAGACGATTCGTTCACTGCGACGTCCGCTCCATGTCAGCCCCACTTCTCCCGTACGGTTTCGTACACGCCTTGGTCGAACGAGAACTCGACGAGGTTCCCGTCGGGATCTTCGAGCATGCAGATGTACCCAATGGGAGCGGGCATCGACCGCGCCGCCATGGCCAAGCATCCATCGGCTTCGGCGCGCGCCGCCATGTCGTCCACGTCGGCTTTGGTCGGCAGTTCAATGCCGATGTGGTTGAACGGTGCGAGTTTGGCGATCGGGGCTGGCGCGAACGGATCGGTCTCCGCGAAGAACTGTGCCAGCACGAGGACGAACGGAAATTCCTTCTGGTCCGAGTGACCGAGCCATGCGCCATAGCCGTCGGCGTCCTCGCGACGATCAAGAAGTTCGAGCTCGGTGTAGCGCCGATAGAAGGCAATCGTTGCGTCGATGTCGGTGACCCGCAGCGCGATGTGCGTCCAACGCGAGGTCGTCGGGCGGAGTTCGTGCGTGGCCACGTCGCCGTCTGTGGGCTCCGTCGCATCACTCATCTGCATCACTCATTCGGGTCGCTCGTCGGTTGCCCGACTCGTCCTGCTCATGGATCCGACCGTAGCAAGGGGCTGGTACCCCGACCCGCAGGGGCTCGACGACGCAGCGCCGGTGACGTGACGGCTACGAATGCGCCACGCCCCATGAAGAAAATGTTGACACGAGTACGATCGAGACATCGGTCTGACCCTCAGGCCAGCACCGGAAGGACCCGAGCAGATGCTCATCACGCACGACACGCAGCACCCCACGAGACGCCGCCCGCTGCAGCGAGCGCTGGTCACCGTGTCCGCATGCTGTCTGCTCGCCGCAGCGTGCACCAGCAGCGACGATGACACCGGCGAACCCATTGCCGACACCGCCGTACCCGAGACGGTTGCCAGCGATGCCACCGATGCCACCGACACCGATGACGGCGAAGACGGCGCCATCTCCGAAGCGCGCTGTGAGGCGAACCAGGCCGCCGGGACCGTCACGTGGGTGACGGCCTTCGACTATGCCGCAGCAGCAGGAATCGCCGAACTCATCGTCGCCGACGCAAACGGCTACTTCGAGGAACTCTGCATCGACGTGGAGATCCAGCCGGGTTTCGCACCGTCCAACGGAGCACTGGTGATCGAAGGGCAGGCCCAGATGGGCATGGCTGGGTCGTTCAGTGAGCTGGTTGCGAACAACGTCGCTGGTGAAGGCGACCTCGTGGCTCTCCTGCACTGGGGTCGCACCGCGGTGGAGGAGATGGTGATCCCCGCCAGTTCCGATGCTGCGACGTTTGCTGATCTCTGCGGTGGCCTGGTGGGCATCAAGGGCGAGTTGCCGTATTCATTGCAAGCGGCGGTTGCACTGTCCGACGTGGAACGGAGCTGTTTCGACGAAGTTCTGCTCGACGGGTTCGACCCCGTTGCACACCTCGATCTCGGCCTCGATGCGCTGCCGGTCTACAAGTCGAATGAGCCGTTCCAGCTCGACGCCGCAGGCATCGAGTACACCACCCTCGACCCGCTCGACTTCGACGTGCCGGCCAGCTTCGGCATCCCGTTTGCCTCGCAGTCGTTCCTCGACGAGCACCCCGAAACAGCACAGGACATCGTGCGTGCACTCGTCAAGGGGTACCAGGACGCAGCGGCCGACCCTGACGGAACGGTCGCAGCAGCATTCGAGTTGATCAACGCTGCGGGAAACCCGAATTTCTTGGCAATGGAGTCCGAGCTGAACCGTTGGAACGTCGAGTCCGGGCTGATTGCCGATCTCGCCCCTGACGGCGTGGGCGTCGGCATCCCCGACCTTGAGCTGTTGGGAGCAGAAATCGATGCCATGGTCGCTGCTGGCGTGTTCGACGAGGCCCCGGACTGGATGTCGATGGTGGACGCGTCGATCGCCGAGTCCGTGTACGACGGTACCGAGTTGGTCTACCCGGCCTGACCCGAGCCGTCCGAACCACTCGAGGAGGAACGTTCGATGTTCACAGGAATCATCCAGCAGCTGTGCGAGGTCGTCGGTGTCGAGGATCGTGACGGGGTGCGTCGCCTCGACGTCGATCTCGGTGGCCACGCCGATGGACTCACGTTGGGCGCCAGCGTTGCCAACAACGGGGTGTGTCTCACCGCTGCGCAGATCGACGGCGGACGCGTCCGGTTCGATGTGATTGCCGAAACCGTCCAGCTGACCAACCTCGGCAACGTCGAAGTCGGGCATCGCGTGAACATCGAACGCAGCCTCAAGTTCGGCGACGAACTCGGCGGACACATCCTGTCCGGTCACGTGTCGGGCACGGTCACCGTCACCCGGATCGACGCCGAGGAAGCCAACCGCACGATGTGGTTCAGCGTGGATCCAGACCACATGGCGTACCTGATGTGGAAGGGCTGGATCGCCATCGACGGGGCCAGCCTCACGATCTCTCGGCTCGACCGGTCGACCAATCAGGTCGCCGTGAGCCTGATCCCCGAAACCCTCGAACGCACCACGCTCGGTGGGTTCGACGTCGGATCGGTCGCCAACCTCGAAGTTGACGCGACCACCCAGACCATCGTGAATGCGGTGCGCGAAACGCTCAACGACCCCAATATGCGTGAGTTGCTCCAGCGGGGATGAACCCGCAGCTCACCAGACTGCTGACCCTCCGATGAGCGTGCAACCGGAGATCCAATTCGACGGGGTCTCCAAGTGGTTCCGCCGTAAAGGGCAACTCACTCACGCGCTGTCGCGCGTCAGCCTGGATGTGGAGCCGGGGTCGTTCGTGAGCTTGATCGGCCCGTCGGGGTGCGGCAAGTCAACACTGCTGCGACTCGCCGGTGGGCTCCTCGAACCCGATCACGGCACCGTGCGGGTCCAAGGTGAGGCACCCGCCAACGCCCTCGAACGCAAGCACTACGCCTTCGTTCCTCAGCAGCCGGCGCTGATGCCATGGCGAACGGTTCAACGCAACGTGTCGCTCCTCGGTGAGACGAACCGGTCGGCCGACGTGCAGGGCATTTCGAAGCAGGAACAGATCGAGCTGATCGAGCAGATGGGCCTCACGCCGTTCCTCGACTCCTACCCCCGAGAGTTGAGCGGCGGAATGCAGCAGCGCGTGAGCATCGCACGCGCATTCGCGCTCGGTGCTCCATTGATGCTGATGGACGAGCCATTCTCCGCACTCGACGAGATCACCCGCTCAGACATGCGGTATCGATTGCTCGACCTGTGGGCGCGTGCTGGATGCACCGTGCTCTTCGTGACCCATTCCATCCCCGAAGCGGTGATCTTGTCCGACAAGGTGGTCGTACTGAGCGCTCGCCCGGGACGCGTCACCGACGTGATCGACGTCGGCCTCGCCCGCCCCCGCACCGACGCGCTCGAAGACACCGCCGAGTTCCATGCGCGTGTCGCCGCCGTACGCCTCGCCCTGAAGGCCGGGTGGGACTGAGATGACGCGAATCGACGACGCACCCGCCCACGACGGCGACAGCACGCTCGATGGTGACGTTCCTCCTGCTGAGGCCACGCACAGAGTGCACTCGCTCCTGCTCGCTGTCGCCCCCGTGCTCGGTTTGGCTGCGGTGTTCATTGGTTGGGAGGCGTACGTTCGTCTTCGCGATCTCCGGCCCTTGACCTTGCCGCGACCGTCGGACATCTTCATCCACGTCTTCGAGAATCCGAGCTTCTACTGGGAAAACGGCCTCGTGACACTCACCGAGGCATCCGCCGGATTCGTGATCGCATTCATCGTTGCCGTGCTGGCCGCCACCGTCATGGCTCACTCGCGTTTCATGGAACGCGCCGGGCTCCCCGTCATCGTGCTGATCCAATCCACACCGATCGCCGTGCTCGTGCCGGTCTTCCTCCTGTGGTTCGGGTTCTCCCCCTGGCCGAAGATCCTCACCGCCGCGCTCTTTGCATGGGTTCCCTTCGTTGCCAACGCGCTCACCGGGCTCCGAGCGATCGACCCGGACACCCACGAGTTGCTGCGATCGACCAATGCCAGTTCCTGGGAGATCTTCTGGAAGCTGCGAGTCCCACACGCACTCCCGTATCTGTTCTCGGCCGCACGCATCTGTATCGGCCTCGCGTTGGTCGGTGCGGTCATCGGCGAGTTCTTCAACTCCAGTGAGGGCTTGGGCAATGCCGCTCGCGTCGGCCAGTCGCAACCTGCGTTGAACGAACAACTGTGGGGCAGCGTGTTCGTGCTTGCCTTCATCGGCGTCGTCGCCGTGCTGGTGCTCGCAGCGATCGAACGACGTGTGCTGCGGTGGCATCCATCGCAATCATTGATCTGACCCAGTGAAGAAGTGCCAGGCACTTCTTCACTGGGTTGGTCGGGGGTGAACTTCCGATCAGCCCAGTCCAGCGTCGTGGACGAGGCGACGGTGCCGTTCGGCCGCTTCGACAGCGAGCGCCTTGCGGTCCACGAGCGTCGCCTCGCCCGATTCGACCACCATGCGCCCCGACGCCATGACATGGGCGACGCTACGGCCATCGCTGGCCCAAATGAGTTGGAGCACCGGATCCGGCGACAGTGGCACCCACTCGGGCCCGCTCGTGTCGACCAGGACGATGTCGGCGCGCTTGCCCACTTCGAGCGATCCGATTTCTTCTCGCAGACCGAGTGCGTGCGCAGCGCCCAACGTTGCGTGATGAAGTGCATCGTGCGCACCGAACACGGTCGGATCCATCGCCATGTCCTTTGCGAGCCCCGCAGCGAGTGCCGCGACGCCGAGTACGTCGATTGCATCCCCTGCGTTCTCGGCGTCGCACCCCAGCGCCACTCGGCCACCACGACGGATGAACTCGATGTGGCGGCCCGCCCGGGTGACCCCCTGACCGAGGCGAAGATATGCCCACGGGCAGTACCCGATCGCCACATCCGCAGCCAGCAGTCGATCGAGTTCATCATCGGCCAGATGCACCCCATGGCCGATCAGCACGTGGGGTCCGAGCACTCCGAGATCATCGAGGTGCACGCCCGGACGCTTCCGCGTGCGCTCCACGTAGCTCGCTACATCACTGGTGGTCGGCGAGAGATGAAACGTCAGACCACACCGCTGCTCGCGAGCGAGATCGCTGGCACCAACGGCGAGTTCGTCGCTCATCAGATCGTGACCGACCAACGTGACCCAGCCCTGAACCCGGGGGTGGCCAGCGGTGAGGCGATGCACGTGGCGCTGGCGGTCCAACACCTCCGCCACCGTTCCCGCCCAGGGCTCGCCCGCAACGTCCCAACCCCACGACCCGAGCGTTCCGCCGACGCCGACCGCATCGAAACCAGCGAGCACTCGGTCGGGATGAGCAACCGTGCCGGCTTCGACCGTGAAGGTCACCCCGTTGCTCACCGATTCGACGAGCGACAGCGTTGCGGACAGTTCATCGTCATCGCCGGTGTGAGCGGCGTGCGCAGGCACCGCCCACTCGAAGATCGAGCGTCCTGGCTCCAGGTCATCCGGGATCATCGAGCGGATGATGCGGTCGCCGGTCAGATGCTGATGAGCGTTGATGAGGCCGGGCAGCGCAAGGTGCCCGGGCCCGCCAACGATTCGAGCATCAGGAAACGCTGCCCGCAGTGCACCGGCGGTGCCAACGTCCGTGATCCGATCACCGACGACCGCGATCGCCGCGTCGGTGAGCGGCGCGGCTCCTGGTTCCATCGTCAGCACGGTGTCGGCCAGAACGAGCGTGACTCGGTTGTCGTTCGTGGCGAGATTCGCGCTCATCCCACTACGGTAAAAGCATCGAGTCGCTCTTGCTCGATGGGAACGACACCACACATGCTGATCGACAACGAGACGCTCCGGAACCACTGGTACGTCGTTGCCGAGTCGGTCGATGTAGAGACGGCACCGGTGGCGATCACCCTGCTCGGGCGCGATCTCGTCATCTGGCGTTCCTCCTCCGGTGAGGTGGTCGCTGCGCCCGATCGATGCCCGCACCGTGAAGCGCCGCTCAGCGAAGGCACCGTGCACGATGGCTGTGTCGTGTGCCCGTATCACGGGTGGAAGTTCGGTGACGACGGCCGCTGTGTCGAGGTGCCGTCGTCAGGGCCTGACCGACCAGTGCCGCCCGCCGCCCACCTGCAGACCGTCAACGCCAGCGAGCGCTATGGCCTCGTGTGGCTGTGCCTCGGTGAACCGGTTGCTGCGATTCCCGACATGGCCGCAGAGGTCGACGATGCGTATCGCCGAATCAACACCGGCGTCGACACGTGGTCGGTCTCGGCCACCCGGATGACCGACAACTTCCTCGATGTCTCCCACTTTCCATACGTCCACATCGGCACCTTCGGCATTGCGCAAGACACCGACGTGCCCAAGATCGAGATGGAACAACTCGATGATGACTTCTTTGGCTACGCATACGAAGTGGACGTGCGCAACGAAGCAGGTTCCGTTGCGTCAGGCCTCGACGATGCTGTCGTCACCCGCCAGATGAGCACGGGATTCAACCTGCCGTTCACCGTGCGCAGCACGATTCGCTACGAAACCGGTCTCGACCATCTGATCCTGCTGTGCACCACCCCGATCGATGACGTCACGTCGTACTTTACGTTCGTGATCTGGCGCAACGACGACTTCTCCGTCCCCGCCGACGAGGTCATCGTGTTCGACCGAGCCATCGGCGCTGAAGACAAGGTCATGCTCGAAAAGATCCCGGGCGTGTTGTCGCTCGACCAGCGCGCGACCGTCAGCGTGCAGTCGGACAAGCCCTCGGTCGAATGGCGCCGCCGACTCGCCGACCTCATGGGCTGACCCAGTGAAGAAGTGCCTGGCACTTCTTCACTGGGTCAGTCGAGGGTGATCTTCACCGCGCAGTCGGTTCCGGTGCCCTTCTTGAACAGCTTGGCGACCTTGCCCACGAACGTGATGGCGATGTACTGGATGCCGTACTTCTTCTTGAGGATCGCTGCGTAGCGTTCGAACTCGGCTCCCGTCACGACCTCGGCGGTGCCCGACACCTCGCTGCTTCCTTCGGTGACAACCCCCTTGGAGTTGCTCGGCTGCAGCGTCACTCGCGGATCGTTGGCGATTCGCTTGACCTTGTAGCTCGATGACGAGGTGGTGAATCCAATGCTGCCGTCACCGAGATCGGCGATCCACACCGGCAACGGCTTGGGGGTCCCGTCTTTGCGGAACGTGGTGATGCTGACGTACTTCTCATCGGAGATTGACATCTCCGCAGTCTCGCAGCCTTCGCGCACCGCTCCCGCCCAAGCCGATTCGCGCCGTATCCTGAGAGCATGAGCATCGCAACAGCGCCTGCAGTCATCCCTCAAGCCAACGAAGCGTGTTGGTGTGGAAGCGGCCGCAAGTACAAGCGCTGCCACAAGAAGCTCGAAGGCAAGGTCCTGCAGGGCGAAGTGACCCCGATGCGATCGGTGCCGGACCACATCGCCCGACCGCCCTACGCCGACACCGGCGAATACCAGGCATGGGACGAGGGGCGCATCAAGTCGCCCGAGATCATCGAAGCCATGCGCGCGTCGGGCAAGGTGGCGTCGACCGTCCTGCGTGAAGCCGGTGCCATGGTCGCTCCGGGGGTGACCACCGAAGAGATCGACATCTTCGTCCACGAACGCTTCATCGAGCTCGGCGCCTACCCGTCGACGATCAACTACCACGGGTATCCCAAAGCGTGCTGCACCTCGATCAACGAGGTCATCTGCCACGGCATCCCGGACTCTCGCCCGCTACAAGACGGCGACATCTGCAACATCGACGTCACGGGCTGGATCGGCGGCGTGCACGGTGACACCAACGCCACGTTCTTCGCTGGTGATGTGAGCCCCGAGAGCCGTCAGCTCGTGAAGGTCACCGAGGAATCGATGTGGAAGGGCATCGAAGCCGCCAAGGCCGGGCGCCCGCTGTCCGACATCGGTCGTGCGATCGAAGAACACGTGAAGCCCTACAAGTACGGCGTCGTGAAAGCGTTCGTCGGGCACGGCATCGGCGAGCAGTTCCATACCGACATCCAGGTGCTGCACTACTACGACAGCCGCCAGGACGCTGTCATCATGCGGCCCGGCATGACCTTCACGATCGAACCGATGATCACCCTCGGCACGATCAACTACAAGATCTGGGACGACGACTGGACTGCGGTCACCGCTGACGGCAAGCGCACTGCACAGTTCGAACACACCCTGATGGTCACCGACGGCGACGCCGAGGTGTTCACCGGTGGCGAAGGCGCAGCCAGCCCGTTCGCCCCCTGGAACCGCTGACCCCCACGTTCTGCTCCATCTCGTGAGCGCCGGTGTGCCCAGGTGCGGTGTCAGGCCGTGGAAGCCCCAGGTCGGGTGAACAGTGCGAGCAGCGCCACCACCGCGAGACCGACGCCACCTGCCAGCGCAGCTGCTGTGCTGAGGCGATCGAACCACCCGGGAGCATCCGTTGGAATCAGCGCCGCCGTGAGACCGTCACGCTTCACGAAGCCCCAGATGGCAAGCTGCACCCCGGCAATCAGCGCGGCGCTGCGTGCGACGAAGGTGGACGAACGGACTTCGGCGACGACCCCCACGATCGCAGCGACGATGGCGATTGCGGGGAGCACCCACCACACCAACCTCGGGCCGGTCTCGGACGGCAAGCTCGTGAACTGCCACACGCCCGAGGCGAATGCGAACGCAGCCACGGGCAGCGCAACGACAACCCACCGACGTCCGGCTCTCCAGGCAAAGCCGGCTGCAAGGACTGCTGCGAGGCTCGCCACGCCCCCGGCGATCGAGGGCAGCGGCGAAGGCTCCGGCTTCCAGGTGGAGATGACGGTGACATCGACGTCGTTGCCATTCACGATCAGCGGAATGACGCCTTCGACGATCTGATCGCCGACCTGCTTGCCTGCAGGCCGGATGGTCTGCATCCAGTGCGCACGGTGGTCATGCCAGGAGTAGCGGCCATCCGACGCGACCTGGCTCCAGTCGGGCTCGGCGTCGACCGTTGCGTTGGCGGGAGGCAGGACACCACCGAATCGTTCGTCGTTGGTATAGGTGCTCGGTGCGTTCTGGTTCTCGAGGACGGTGCCGTCGGGACGGAACCACAGGTAGTCCTCGCTCTGATAGCCCAGCACGATCACCTCGGTGCCGAGCTCCACATCGAGCTCGACGAACGAATCGCCACCCAGCACTGCAAGCTCGATCGACGGCGTCGCCGGTTCGACGCTGCGGATCTCGCTCAGGTAGTCGGTGGGTCCGGCCGGGTCCGCGAACGCCAAGCCAGGCAACGCAAGTGCAGCAACGAGACCGAGCAGCAGACCCCACAGGCTCCGGACTCGTACCACAGACCGCCCGCTCATTCGTCAGGCCTCGTTGACGACGAGGATCAGCTCGCCGCTGGGATGAACCGTGCACACGCCTTCGAATTCTCCGGCAGACGTGAACTCTTGATTCAAGGTCTCGTTGGCACCCACGAACCATGGCCCGACGTTGTGGCCACGATCGTCCTCGTTCACGATCCGGATCGTCTCGCCCACATTCGTGACGAGTTCTCCCGGGAGAATCTCGAGCGGCGTGCCGTTGTCGAGTGCTTCACCGGCACCCATCGGGATCACGTACTCATAGGTGGCCGCACCGCTCACCTCGGTCGCGGTGAGTCCCGGACCATCAGCGCCGCCATCACCGCAGGCAGCAACCGACAGCGCTGCCATGAACACCAAACCCGCAACTCGTCGTGCGCTCATGCCGAGGCGCGTTCCAACAAGATCTCGAGGTCCGACGCCATGTCGTCGCTGCTCGCACCGAACTGCCACGAGAGCGCCAGCTGCCCTTCGTCGTCCACGGCGTACAGGAACGGAGAGTGATCCACTTCGATGGTGCCGTCGTCAAGCGTGCGCACCTCATAGCTCGCGCCGAACGGTTCGGCTGCGGCGAGCAGCGTCGCTTCGTCGTCGGTCCCGGCTGCGATTGCATTCGAGACGAAACTCGTGACGTACTGGGGAAGCACGGCGTTGTCGCGGGCCGGATCGATGGTGACCATGACGGTCTCCACACGTTCGGACAGTCCTGGCGTTTCGGCTTCGAGTTTTCGCAGCGCCACGGTGAAATCGGCCAGTGTGGTCGGGCAAACATCCGGACAGTTGGTGAAGCCGAAGTACACGACCTGCACCTCGCCCGGGTCGGCGCGGAAGACCACGTCGCTCCCTGGCTCGGTGAGCGACGGAAGTGGCGTGGAGTCGACGACCGGCGCCGGTTCACGCACCACGCCGGACAGTACGTCGGCCGACGATGATGATGCGCCATCGCTGGAGCCACACGCTGCGAGCACGAGTGAACATGCCACGAGTACTGCAGCACCACTGCGACGACCGATCTCACGGAGCATCGGGGACCAACTCCTTGATGTAGGCAACGATGTCTGCGGCCTGGGCGTCACTGAGCCCGTTGGTCGGCATCTTCAGGTTGTAGCCAATCACTTCTTCGACCGAGGGTTCGAGGATCGAACGCAGCAGGTACGCATCATCGGCCACGACGGTGGTGCCGTCGGCGAGTTCGCGCTCCGCTCCGGCGAGCCCGACCCACGTCGGCCCGACACCACCTTGGCCTTGCGCACCATGACACGACGCGCAGCCGTTGGCGTTCGCCGTGATCTTGCCACGCTGGGCGGTGTCGGAGAACTCACTGGCCTCGCTGCCACATGCGCTCGCGGCGAATGCGAGTGCAACGGTGGCCAGGCCAGCACCCACTCGCAGCCGCACCGCTGGCGTGGCCACGCGCTTCGATCCCAAACGTCTCACACCGACCTGGTTCACACCGACCTGATTCACACCGTGCTGATCCACACAGATCAGGTCGCTCGAGGCGGGCCGTCGGTTCCCGTGGGGTGCTGGTGATTCGATGTGTCGTCCGTCGCCGTATCGTCCGTCGCGGTGTCGTCGGTCATCATGTCGACCAGCTCGAGGCGAGCTCGCGCCACCCGCGACCGGATTGTTCCGACCGGACAGCCGAGAACGTCAGCAGCTTCGTCGTAGTGCAAACCGAGTACCTGGGTGAGCACGAACGCCTCGCGCCGGTCATCGCCCAGACACTCCAGCACCGCATCCATCGCCACGCGATCCGCGGCATCACCAGAAGTGAGCGTGCCGATTCCGGCACCGGCGACCATCGTGTCGAAGACCGCTGCGTCTCGTCGGCGCCGTCGTTGCGCGCTGCGGGCATGATCAGCGCACACTCGCCGGGCGATCGTGAGCAGCCACCCCCGTGCCGGGCCTTCGGCGCGATATCGATGCAACGACCGGATGGCCCGCTCGTACACCTCTTGGGCAAGATCGTCAGCATCACGTGCGTCGCCGAGGTACCGGCACAGCTTCCACACGTCTCCCTGGGTCCGCGACACGAAGCGTTCGAGCGCGCGTTCGTCACCGTCTCTCGCGTCCAGGAGCAAGCGAGTCAAGTGATCCACCGAAAACATTCTCGCACTGCGGGAACCGAATCCGGCTGCATTGCGACCTCTGTTTCGTGGAACGTGATGAACGACACTCCCCGCTTGCGTGCACCGACGCACAGGTGCTCATGTCCGTCGTGGCCGACGACGAGGCAACACCTCACGAACAGCTCAGCCTGGAGACACACCTGGACGAATGCGTTGCGTGCACGGCGCTCGCAATGCGGATGTCTGCCATGGATCGGCGCGTTCGACTGCGGCCAGCAGAGCCGGTGCCCGACCTCGTGCTGGCGGTGACCTCGCGGGTACACCCCGCCGTGCTCGGTCGAGGCGGCTGGATGCGACCGGCACTCGCGTGGATCGCCGTGTTGATGTTCGTCCAGAACGTCACGCCGTTGGTGCTCGGACAGACCGACGGGGCAGAAGCTCACCTCGCACGACACCTCGGCGCTTTCGGTGTCGCCCTGGCGATCGGTTTCGCCTATGTGGCGTGGCGCCCCCACCGCGCATTCGGGATGCTGCCATTCGTCGCAGCGTTGATGGTGTCGATGATCGCGAGCACCGGTTTCGACGTGCTCGACGGCGGCCGTTCCGCACTCGCCGAAGCCACACACCTCACCGAGGTTGCCGGCCTCGCACTGCTGTGGATGATCTCCGGATCACCGGGTTGGAACGGCTGGGGCGACATGCGTTCGAGAATCCGCTTCGCACGGTGAGCTCGGGCACCACGTCCCGCCGTTCACCACGCTGAGAGAAAAGTCGCCACGTTCGTCCCGAGCGCTTCGGCTTCGTAGCCGCCTTCTTGAACGAGCACCGTGGGCACCCCGAGCGTGCGGATGTGTTCTGCTGCTCGCCCGAAGTCCTCGGTGGTGAGGTTGAACGTTCCGAGCGGATCGTCGACGAAGCCATCCACGCCGAGCGATACCACCAGTGCGTCGACATCCGTCAGTGCGTCGAGGCCGCGATCGAGCGTCTCGAACCAGGCATGGCGCGAAGCCCCCCGCGGCAGCGGGAGATTCAGGTTCGCACCGTCGCCTTCGTTCGCGCCGCACTCGTCAGCGAATCCTGCGAACCAGGGGAACTCCTCCACGGGATCTGCGTGCACCGAGACGAACACGACATCACGACGTTCGTAGAAGATCTCCTGGGTGCCGTTGCCGTGGTGATAGTCGATGTCCAGCACGCCGACGCGGGCATACCCGCGGTCTCGAAGTCGCTGCGCGCTGACTGCGGCATTGTTGATGAAGCAGTAGCCACCGAACTGATCACGTCCGGCGTGATGGCCCGGTGGGCGGCAGAGTCCGTACGCGGTGGCGCCATCATCGAGCGTGCGATCCGCTGCGGTGATCGCACTCGCCGCCGCCGATGACACCGCGGCCCATGTGCCCGACACGATCGACGTGTCGGCACTGAAACTGTGTCGGCCGAGCAATCCCACGATGTCGGTCGGCACCCGATCGGAGAATCCACGCGTGGGCCACATGAAGCCCATCGCCGCTGGCGCCGAGTGCCCCTGTTCCACCCACTGGTTCCAGGCTGATTCGAGCAGCGCAACGTACTGCGGGGTGTGCACTCGCCCGAGCAGTTCGATGTCCACCGGTTCCGGTTCCGTGAACTCGTGGCCCCTGCCATGCAGCGCGGCGGCGATGACATCGGCGCGCTCGGGCCGTTCCATCCCGTCGACCATCTCACCGTTGTGCAACTCGCGGTAGCGATGCTGGCGGTGGTCGTCACTTGCGATGATCAACATGTCACGACTCCATTCGATGGTGAGACCATCATGGCCGCCCGTTGATTCGTTCCACTACCGGACGCCACCAGGCCAGGGCCTCGTCTGCATCCTGCGCATCGATCCCGTAAGCCTCATCGGCGAGCACCCCGGCGCGCACCACGTCACAGGCTTGCAGTGCGCTCACTGCGGCGTCCAACGACCCCGCTGGCCACACCAGGTCGGCAAGCATCGTGGGGCCGACTCGGATGGTGTTCGACGACAGCCCGGTGCCACCACGTTGATGCCATGCCCAGACCGACACCGACGGCGACAGCAGCACCGCGGTGATCTCCCATGCGACCCGAGCGGCCTCGACCGGGTCAGCCGATGTCGGATACGCCGCGACGACCGGGACTCCCGGCAACCAGGCTCCGGACGGATCGCACACCGCCTCGATCACCCTGGTCTGATTGGCGATCAACACCTTCGGAATCAATCGCTTCCGGGCCCAGCCGAGCATCTTGTCGTCCAGCATCGAGAGGTCGATTCGTGGCGCATCGAAACGTTGTTTCGCGAACCGGACCGACCGCTCACCCCATCGGCACACGCCCGGGTCGATCAGCCCGCTGGTGATCAGCGCAGGACCCTGCTCATGGTCGCCAACCGCGGGCACCATGCCGTAGTACTCGTCGCGAAAGTTCGCGTTCAACCGAGCACGGTCACCGAGGCGCCCTGCCGGCGGGTGGGGGTGGTCGAACACTGCGGCCATGGCGGGCACGCCAGAGCGGGTCGTCACCACGCTCGACCAGTTACCGCTCGGCTGGTTACCGCTCGGCTGGTTACCGCTGGGCTGAGGGTGACCGAAGGGCGGCGGCCGGTCGGTGGAGAACTCGAATGCAACCGCACAGGTGACGACTTGAGCGTCGAAGTCGCGTTCACCCGTCCACGTCGACCAGAACATCGTCGATCGCTCGTCGATGTCTCGACGAATCGGTTCGGCATCGCGCACCGTGAGGATCGACTGCGGCAGCACGTACGCCAACCGGCCTCCATCGGCACGAACCAGTTCGGCACCAAGCGACAAGAACTCCGCTGCGGCGTCCGCATACGGTCCGCCGCCGCGACGGCTCGATCCGCCACGAGTCGTCGCCGAGGACATCTGTGACAGGTACGGAGGGTTTCCGATGATGAGGTCGAACTCGTCGAGCCCGTGATCGCCGTGCCAGGTCGGCACCAGCGCATCGGCGCAGACTGCCTTGATCCCCGTCGCCGGATCGATCGACGCAACGGTGGAAGCATCGATATCCACTCCCACGAGCTCCGGCTCGCCGCGATGGGAACGGATCGCCGCGCCGGCAGCGACCAGGAATCGGCCGTCACCACACGCCGGGTCGAGAACCCGAATCCGGCGCCCGGCGCACCGACGAACGAACTCGTCGTCCACGACTGCATCCACGACTTGGGCAACGAGATGATCGGGCGTGAACCACGCACCCCGACGTTTGCGGTCGGCCGAGGCGACCTTGGAGGCATCGTCGCCGCCCACCTCCTCGCCCGTGCCACTCATGTCCGAGAGGGTATGTGGAGTGAGCCGCCGTCTAGGGTTCGACCCGTGACCGATGTGGCGAAGTCGACACCGGGTGTGCACGTCTTCACGGACGAAACGCGGCACCTCTCGTTCGACCGTGACGCATGGTCGGATCTTCGCGCTGCCACCCCGATGACGTTGCGCGAGCCCGAGCTGGAACAGCTCCGTGGCATCAACGAACGGATCGATCTCGACGAAGTCGCCACGGTCTACCTTCCGCTGTGTCGGCTACTGAACCTGTACGTCGCCGCCACCCAGAACCTGCACAAGGTGTCAGCCACCTTCCTCGGCGCGTCAGCGCCCAAGGTTCCGTACGTGATCGGTGTGGCCGGTTCCGTAGCCGTCGGCAAGAGCACGTTTGCGCGCATTCTTCAAGCGCTCCTCGCCCAGTGGCCTGACCATCCCAAGGTGGACCTCATCACCACCGATGGCTTCCTTCACCCCAACCACGTGCTCGAAGAGCGCGGCATCATGCACCGCAAGGGGTTCCCCGAGTCCTACGACACGCGCGAGTTGCTTCGTGTGCTGCGCGAGATCAAAAGCGGTCGCGAACGGGTGGACGCTCCGGTGTACAGCCATGTGGTCTATGACATCGTGGACGACGAGCACGTCGTGATCGAACAACCGGACATCGTCATCCTCGAGGGCCTCAACGTCTTGCAGACCGGAGAGACCGCGACCGACTTCGTCAGCGACTACTTCGATTTCTCGATCTATATCGACGCCGACGAGTCCGATATCGAGAACTGGTACGTCGAACGATTCCTCACCCTGCGCGAATCGGTGTTCCAGGATCCCGACAGCTTCTTTCGCAACTACGCGGAGTTGACCGATTCACAAGCAATCGACACCGCCCGCAACATCTGGCGCGAGATCAACGGTCGCAACCTGCGCGAGAACATCGCTCCCACACGCGATCGTGCGTCGTTGATCATGCGCAAGCGCAAAGATCACCGGATCGACCGCATCCAACTCCGCCGCCTCTGACGGCTGCCCAGCACCACCCGCTCGGCCAGGCGGCGCGGCGATGATTTGCCGGCTTTCACGCATCGGTTGGCGGCGCGCTGACGTTGATCCGCGAGGATGGCGCCATGGAGCTGAGCACCGTCGTCATCAACGTGGCGTACATCTCGCTGTTCGCATCGACCTTCATGCGCACGGTGCCTCGCCTGCGCATGTTTCTGGTGGCCGCGGCCATCTGCTTCATCGTGTTCGGCTCGATGGTCGGCAACTGGTCGATGGTGGCCTGGAACGTGCTGACCGGGCTCATGAACTCCCGCCAACTCGTCATCCACGCGCAGCAACGCCGTGCAATGGTGCTGTCGGCAGAAGACGAGTCCTTCCGCAACCGCTGGTTCGGCGATCTGGACGCGTTCGACTTCGCATCACTGTGGTCGATGGGCGAGGACGTCTCGATGTGCGACGAACGCATCGTCCATGCCGGCCAACACCACGCCTCGACGTCGTTGATCCTCGACGGAGGGATCGAAGTCCGTCGACACGGCACGACGGTGCAGCTCGGCCCGGGAGCCCTGATCGGCGAGATGAGCCTGGTATCAGGCGACTTGGCCACCGCGGACGTCGATGCGGTCGGGCCCGTGCGACTCAGGCAATGGTCGGACCAACGCCTGCACACGCTCGACGCACTCAACCCCAAGGCGGGGCGAGCGTTTCACCGCTTCGTGGAACAGGACCTCACCGTGAAGGTGCTCGACACCACCGACCGCGGCACGCCCGATCGCTAACCGTCAGTCGAGTCCCAACCACGTGGGGAGGTCCGCGAGGCGGTCGAGTTCGACAACATCTTCGTGGTGGTCATCGACGCGTTCGAGTTCCCAGGTGAGGTGATACGGCACGTGCACGGCATGGCCCCCAATGGCCATGACCGGGAGAACGTCACTGCGCACAGAGTTGCCGACCATGCAGAACCGGTCAGCGCTCACGCCCAACCGGTCGAGCAGCTTGGAGTAGATCGGCGGGTCCTTCTCCAAGACGATCTCGATGTCGGAAAAGTGATGTTCGAGGCCCGACGTCGTGACCTTGCGGGTCTGGTGAACGAGGTCGCCTTTGGTGATCATGACGAGTCGAATCTCACGACCGACCCGATCGAGCACCTCCGGCACATCAGGCAACAGGTGCACAGCCTCCACGAGCATCGACGCACCGAGATCGACCAGTTGGCGGATCACATCGGTCGGCACGGCCCCGTCGGTCATCGAGATCGCGGCACGCACCATCGACAGCGTGAACGCCTTCACGCCGTAGCCCTGCGTCGAGATGTCGATGCGCTCCACCGCGTGCAGCGCATCCAGCACGTCGATGCCGACCGGCGCAAACGGCGTGACCAACTCCGCGAAGCGTGCCTCTGTCGCGCGAAACGAATCTTCTGACTGCCAGAGCGTGTCGTCGGCGTCGAACGCGACGACATCGAAGTCATCGATCCGGCGGCCAGCGCCCGAATTCGTGCTCGGCGGAGGGGTCACATCGGTGGCCATGTGCCGAGGTTACGGCGCACCAGCGAGCAGTGCCCGTTCGGTTAGCCGAGCGCAACGATCGTGTTCTCGGCTCGGGTGTGGCACTGCTTGCCCGTTCCGGTGAACGCTTCGTTCAGGTTGCGCAGCGCTGGCACGAAGCTGTTGTTCCATTGCTCCTCGAAGGAGTCGCGGGCTGGCCCGGTCCACGCGGTGTTGCCCAGCTGGCTGTTGACGTCACCGATGATCGTGTCGATGATCGCAACCTGTGCTTCGAGCTTGGTGCCGATTGCGTGCAAGTCGTCTGGGGTGGCTGAGAAGATGCCGCTCATGTTGTCTCCGTGATGTGATGGCAGCGATCGAGGTCGCTGTGGTGGATGTCGTCGAGCGAGGCCCCGTCTCGGAGCTTCGCCAACCATCCAGTGGGTAATCACCGTCCGGAAGGGGAAATCGAAGTCCGGTACGGTCACGACATGAGCAATGGTGCTGCACGGAACGAAGAAGTCGACCCGCAGATCGAATCGGTGCGCGAGCACGCCACCGAGTACCTCGACCGTGCCGTCGCCATGCGTCGCAGACTCCACGAATGGCCCGAGATCGGCAACGATCTCCCCCGCACCCGAGACGAAGTGCTGGCGTCGATCGACGATCTCCCGGTGGAGGTGACGCTCCACGAATCGACGAGCGGCGTGACCGCTCTGCTCGAAGGATCCCAACCTGGCCCGACCATGCTGCTGCGCGGCGACATGGATGCATTGCCGATGCCGGAGGACACCGGGCTGGACTTCTCGTCCAAGGTCGACGGCTGCATGCATGCATGCGGCCACGACACGCACACCGCCATGCTGTCCGGTGCCGCACGAGTGTTGAGCGAACGTCGTGACGAGATTGCCGGACGCGTGCTCTTCATGTTCCAGCCCGGCGAAGAGGGCCACCACGGAGCAAAGCACATGCTCGATGAGGGACTGCTCGACGTCCCCGCTCTGAGTGACGGCACGGCGTCGCCCGTCGAGAGCGCATTTGCGATCCACATGACGTCCGCGCTCCCCACCGGTTGGGTCTCGACCAAGGGCGGTCCGCTGATGGCCTCGGCTGATCAGATCCGGATCACGATCACCGGAAAGGGCGGACACGCCAGCGAACCGCATCGCGCCGTCGACCCGGTTCCGGTCGCCTGCGAGATCGTGCTGGCGTTGAACTCGATGATCACGCGCACCGTCGACCCGTTCGACCCGGCGGTGCTGACGATCGGTCAGATCCATGCGGGCACGGCGAACAACGTGATTCCGGAGACGGCGTACATCAACGGCACGATTCGCGCCACCAGCGAATCGACTCGATCCAAGGTGCACGAGGGCGTACAGCGTGTCGCAGACGGGATCGCCGCTGCGCACGGCTGCAGCGCGGACGCAACGATCGACTACGGATATCCCGTCACCTCGAACGACGATGCGTTCGCCGAGTTCTCGCTTGCACTGGCGAGTGAAGTCGCCGGGGCGAAGGCGACGGTTCGGCTCCCCCATCCCGTGATGGGCGCCGAGGACTTCAGCTACCTGCTTCAGCAGGTACCCGGGTCGATGGTGTTCCTCGGTGGCACACCGATCGGCACGAACCTGTCCAAGGTCGCACCCAACCACTCGAATCGGGTCTTCTTCGAAGAGTCGGCAATGACCACCGGCATGGCGCTCTACGCCGCAACGGCACTGCGCCAGCTCGCGCCAGCTTGAGTGCCACGACGATGATCGGGAGCCATGGCTCCAGCCGCTCTCACCTCGAACGCAGCGCGAGGTCGCGGTGACCGCTGACCAGTTCCGCAACGATCCGATCCCGATCGGGCAGCTGCCGCAACTCGCCGATGAGGCGTTCGTTCCCGTCGATCCACGCCATCTTCGGGTCAGCGTTGCCGCTATTGCGCCGTGGGCGGTCGTTGCTGCAGTCGGCACCACGGTCCTCGCCTTGCGGCCCGAGCCCGCGTGGCCGGTGGTGGCGGTCGGCCTCGGACTCACGCTGATGCTCGTGCTCTGGTGCGCGCTGCGCGTGATGGAAGTTCGCCGACTGGCCTATCAGCTTCGCGACCACGACCTGTCGCTGCGCAGCGGCGTCATCACCCATCGCGTGGAGTCACTGCCGTTCAGTCGCGTGCAGCATGTGAACATCCACCGCGGTCCCATCGAGCGCGCCGTTGGACTCGCCACGTTGCAAGTCAGCAGCGCAGGACCCGATATCAGCATCCCGGGCCTGACTCGCGAAGACGCGGAGCGCATCAAGCTCCTCGTGACCGAACGCGCCGACCTGATCGCCGCCGCCGAGGCCACTGCGGAGGCCACCGTCGACACATCGTTTCCGCCCCCGACGTCCGCTCGGATCGAGCTCGAGCACCCCACGCTGGCAGCGCCACCAGCCGCCCCGCTGCTGCCGCCATCGCACCCACCCTCGCACCCACCCCCGCCCCCGTCGTCGTGATCGACCTCACGCATCCGCAACGACAGTCGCCGTTCGCGATCGTGTTTCTCGGGTTGCGGATCCTGCGGTCGCTGGGCATTGCGCAGTTCGCGATCGTGTTGCTGTTCATCGTCCGCGCCCCCTTCAGCGGCCCATTCGGTCTGGTGATGATCGGGCTGATTCTTGCGTTCGGCGCGTTCTCCATCGCCGCGTGGTGGCGCTACACGTTCCACGTCGTGGACGGCGAGCTGGTGGTCATTCGCGGCGTGATCCGCATTGTTCGCCTCAACGTTCCCATCGAGCGAATCCAGAGCATCACCATCGAACAGCGGCTTCTGCATCGCCTCACCGGCCTCGTGAAGGTCAGCGTCGACACCGCTGGCAGCGATGCGGTGGAGTTTTCGATCGATGCCGTGTCCCGAGACGTCGCCGAGGCGCTTCAACATCGCACTGCGACTGCCTCGCACGCACCGCCCCGAGCAGCGTCGGCGCCAAACGAACTCGGCGACCGGGTGGTGTTTTCGCATGGTCCGCGCCGCCTCCTGCTGGTTGCGCTCACCACGCCGCCCCTCACGGGACTCTTCGTTCTGGGTTCGTTCTTCGCACTTCCCGACGCTGCGGTCGAACGGTTCGGGAACATCGGTCTGGAGCCTGCCGCGTTTCGATGGTGGTGGCTTCCGGTGGGCGTCGCCGCCTTCTTGACGGCCAGCGTGGTGCTCAACATCGTCCGTGTGTTGCTTCGAGACTGGAACCTCACGCTGAGCACGACACCGACCGGGATCCAACGCACATCTGGCCTGCTGTCGCGAACGAAAATCGCCAGCAATGTCGACCGCATCCAGTTGGTCACCAGTGCCCAGAACCCTCTGGAACGACGCGCCGCGATCAGCGGTGTTCGGCTCACGACAGCCGGCCACGGTGTCGTGACACTGAGCGGGTGCGACGACCAGCAGTTCTCGACAACGGCACGGCTGGCGGGGGTGACACCGCTCGATGCGCTGGTGTTGGACCGCCGTCTTCATCCTGCGGTGGTGTTCCTCGCCGTCCGTAACGTGACGCTGACGTGTGTGGTGCTCGCCGCGGGTGCATCGCTGCTCATCGGGTGGTGGACGCTCGTGCTCGTGCTTGCGGTGCCATGGACGTGGGCGAAGAAGCGAGTCGAGGTCGCCAACTTCCGCTGGGCGCTGCGACCCGAGCTCGCCACATCGAGTCGGATCATCTCATCGTCGACCGAACAGGCGTTGTTGCACAAGGCCAACGCCGTCCGCGTGACACAGTCGATCTTCGAACGTCGCCGCGGCCTGGGGCGTGTCCACATGGCGACCGCTGCCGGAGCGATCGAGATCGGCATGATCCCGATCGACGAGGCACACGCCGTACGAGACACGATCCTGCACGCCGTCGAAACCGATGCCCGACCCTGGATCTGAGCGAGCCGTCGAGTGGCGGGTCAGTTGTTGGTCAGGCCACCGTCGACCTTGAGCGTCTGCCCGGTGACGTAGCTGGATTGCTCCGACGCCAAGAAACACGCGACGTTGGCAATGTCGTCGGCCGTTCCCCACCGGGCCAGCGGCACGCGTCGGACGAACGATGACCGGACCTCATCTTCACCCAACGCATCGAAGGTGGATTCCCACATCTCGGTGTCGACCAGGCCCGGTGCCACACCGTTGACTCGCACGCCTTTGCTGGCCCACTCGTTGGCGAGGTTCTTGGTGAGGGTGTTGAGCCCGCCCTTCGATGCGGCATAGGCACCCTGCGTCCCACCCGCTCCGGTGGAGGCAGTGGAGGAGATGTTCACGATCGAGCCACTCGTGGAGAACAGCGGCTTGGCGAACGCCGAGCACAGCATGAAGGCCTGTCGCAGATTCACGAACAGCGTCTCGTCGATGGCCTCAGCCGTGACCTTCGATGCCGGCTGGTTGCGCTCGACTGCGGCGTTGTTGACCAACACGTCGAGCCCACCGAACTCAGCGAGCACGGTCGATGAGATCTGCTCGATCGACTCGTTCGTCGACAGATCGGCCACGATCACGAGCGGCTCGTTCACGAGCTCGGATGCGATTGCTTCCAACCGGTCAGCTGATCGGGCGACCAGTGCGACCCGCGCTCCGCCTCGATCGAGTTGACGCACGATTGCCTCACCGATGCCACGGCTCGCACCGGTGACCACTGCGTGTTTGCCCGAGAAGTCGAGTGTCATGGGTGAACCGTACCGAGCGGGTCAGTCGGCATCGGCAGCGGCCACGGGGTCCTCCGTCGCCCAGGCGAAGTGCATGCGACCGTGGTCGGCGTTGGCAGCCATGATCCCGCCCACCGTTCCGTCCGCCCACGGTGCGCCTGGAATCTTCGACTGCAGGTCGTCGTCGGTCAGTTCTGCGAGGAGCGCGAGTGTGTCGGCGCGCACTTCTTGGCCCACTCGCACCAGCTCGCTGAACGGCTTGCCGCTCTGCTCGGCCTTCCATTCCTCGGTCCAGCCATGAATCGACGCCATGATCTCATCCATCGACTGCGCCGTGCCGTCCTCGCGTACACGCGGCGCAAGACCCTTCGCGCCTGACACGTGACGCCGGAACATCTCGTTCCAGTTGCGCTCGATCAGCGTGGTATGCACGAAGTGATCGGCGAACGACCAACGGCTCTCGGAGTCGTGCTCGCTGAAGGTGCGCGGCGCCGTGAGTTCGACCTCGGACATGTCTCCCAGACGTTCGAGCATCCACGCTCGGTCACGGTTCAGCTTGATCTCGATCTCGATGCGGTCCATCGACAGACCGTACCGAGGGGCCGACGACGCGGTCGCAGTCGAGAGTCAGTTGCCCACGAAGGTGATCGACGCCGGCCATGTCGTGACATCGCCGGGGGTCGATACCGATATCACTCGACCGGCAACCTCCACGTCACCCGTTCTGACGGTGAACGAACCCTCGGCATCACTCATCACGGGTTCGAACTCGATCGGCCGCCATGCGAGTTCGATGATGCGTCGCCCAACCTCGCGATCCCCGTCCAGAAACGCCACGGCGATCTGACCCGACGGCTCGCCATTGGAGACCTCGCCGATGATCGCCGACACCGTGAACTCGAAGTCGCCGTCAGCGTCGACATCGAACGGCTCACCGTTGAGCAGGATCGGTTGGCCGGCGTCAGCGCGCAGACGCAACTCACCGCCATCAGCAGAGTCAGCGGCCATGAACTCGATGGTTCCCGTAGTGGCCGGGTCTCCACCCCAGCCGTTCTCGCCGGCAGCGAAGTCGCCATTCACCACGCGGTTCACTCCATCGCCCTGGACGAACGAGATGTCCTGAACGCGCACATCGGTTTCACCGACCACCGCGTCTTCCGCATTTGCTCGAATGACGATCAATGCACGGTCGGCATCGGCTGGCGGCCTGCCGGCAAGTCGCAGTTCCTGCACAGCGTTCGGATCCGACTGAACACCGGTTTCGATCGTCAACCCGGCGAGCCCGTCACCATCCGGACCGACGACGCGACCAGTGATCGAGCCGGCGGCATCGACCGCTTCGACCTCGAGTGCGGAACGCCCGTCGACATAGCGATTGATCAGATGGGTGAATGCGCCGGGGTCGTTCTCGGGGAGCACGCGATCGGGTTGATCCATCCAGGACTGGAAGGTCACATGCGTCGGCGTGCCACCCGCAGCAGCCTCGTACGCGGCCACGCGTTCGGCTGTGGCCTGCAGCCAGCCGTCATTGGTCTGCTCGAGACCGCCGTTGTAGAGCAGCCCGAACGGCACACCGCGAGCGTCGGCTTCGGCTTCGACGCCTGCAGCGACCTCGGCCCAGTCACGGCGATCCCAGTTCACGTCCATGTTCAAGAACGCCAACGGTTCACCGAGCGCCGCCTCGTACGCATCCATCCAGATCGCCATGTCCTCGGGCGTCGTGGCAGGAGACGACCAGATGGCCTCGATGCTGCCGATCTTCACGTCCGGGAAGATCTCGCGAATCTCGCCGACCCAAGTGATCAACTCGTCGGTGATCTCCTCGACGCTGTAGCGACATTCGCCTTCGGGCTGGAGCTTGTGGGCAAAGCTGTACGGCTGCTCGATGGCGATCGCAGCGATCGTGCCGCCCTGGCGTTTGATGGTGCGAGCGGTGAAGATCTCGAGCGGTCCTTCGAACGACTCGCCGTGGTCACAACCTTCGATGCCCTTCCGCTTCAAGGGCTCCATTTCGACGATCAAGGGAAGCTCTTGCGCTGCGAGGAAATCGACGAGGTCGATCACCTGTTGCGTGCCGAAGAAATGTCGGACCTGCCAGCTGTGGATCTTCACAGCATCCACGTGTTCGAGCGCCGACTGCCACGGAGCATCGTCGACGAACAGGTCCCAGTAGTCCGCGGACCCGTCGGGCAGGGGAAGGTCTTGCTGACTCTGCGGCTTCGGACCGATCGGCGCGAACGTGATGAAGGGCGCAGCGGACAGATCGCCGATGGCGACCGGGGTAGGCCGCGGCCCGGTGCTGACCTCCGTCGACGTCTGCTCGCGGTCGGTGGCTGCCGCAACCGACTCCGCCACCTCGACTCGAGAGGTCGGCGGTTCCTCGGGAGATCGGCCGTCGGACGCACCAGCACATGCCGCGGCGAGCGTCGCGATCAACAGGGCCGCAACCGAGTGATGACGAGCTCGCCCACTCACAGCCGCGCCCCGTTCGCCATCATCGTCCTCGCCGTCATCGTCATCGTCGTCGTCATCGTGTCACGAGCCGTCCCAGCCATCCGGCATCGCCATCAACCAACGCCACGCCAGAGCTGGTTGAACCGGGTGCCGACCGCAGGGTTGCGCTGCATCCGAATGTTCCACTCGGCGACCGCCGCCGCCCACGATTCAGCGTCGACGCCGTGCTCGGCTGCGATTCCCGGTGCCGCTGCCTGATCACCCCCGCGGTCGGTCAGCGTGCGCGAGATCGCAGCATAGATCTCGATCGACACGCCCGCGACCGGCACGAAATCTGCCCCTCCTGTACCAGCGGCACCCGCACCAGCACCCGCTTCGTTCGCCTGAGCGGCGTCGAGCTGCGCCTGCTGCATCGCCTGCGCGTTCTGGATCATGTCCGGTGCTGCTGACACCACATCCTTTGCCTGCTTCATCTGCTTGAACAATCCCATGACGTTCTCCTGTTGGGTGATGCACACGCCGAACGGCGAGCGCACGTGCGATCTTGTGCGCTCCAGGACGCTGCGTCGTGAGTAGCCACTACTCAGCAGCGCGGTACCAAATCACTCAGACCCACCTTGCGGCTGCATCTATGCTGACCGAGGTGAACGCAAACGACCGGCTGGAGTGGCCGCTCGTAGGACGCGACGACGTGCTCGAGTGGTGTCGAACCGCTGTTGACGCTGCCACCGGTGTCGTGCTCGCTGGCCCCGCCGGTGTCGGCAAGACCCGCCTCGCCCGAGAACTCGCCGACGAGTACGACAACATGGGACGAACGGTTGTGCGGGTCGCCGCGTTGGCAGCCCTCAGCGCTCCCCTCAATTCGCTGGTTCCATCCGATGCGCGCAGCGCCGACGTCCGCGGAGCCGCCACCGACGCGCTCGCACCGATCGTGATCCTCGACGACGCTCAACAGCTCGACGATGACGCAGCCGCGCTGGTGCACTCACTCGCCACACAGGGGTCGATCATCTTGATCATGACGCTGCGGACCGGCGAGCCGGTTTCTGCTGCGATCTCCGCGCTCTGGAAAGACGATCACATCGATCGTCACGACCTCGCCGACCTCACACGACCACAGGTCGACGAACTCCTCGATCGCGTGCTCGCTGGGCCGATCGCAGCACCGACTCGCCTGCGTTTCTGGGAGATCACACTCGGCTCGCCGCTTGCGCTGCGTGAGTTGGTGCGGTCATCACTCGACGACGAGTCGCTGCAGTCGATCGACGGACTGTGGGAACTCGTCCACGAACCTCACTCGGTACGCCTCGACGAACTCGTCGTGGCCCGACTCGACGCGCTCGATCGTGTGGTTCGCGATGTCGTGGAACTCGTGGCGCTCGGGGAGCCGGTGAGTTTCGAGCCGTTGGTGCGTTCGGTCGGCCTCGACGCGTTGGCATCGGCGGAAGGGTCCGGCCTGGTCGAGGCCGTCACCGACGGTCTGCGCCGCGACGTTCGCCTGGCCCATCCGCTGTTCGGTGACGTCGCTCGGCGCCAACTGGGAGAAGCGCGAACTGCTGCACACTGCGCTGAGCTCCTGTCGCTGCTGGAGTCGACATCAATGCGCCGACGCGAGGACATCGTTCGGTCGGTTGCCTGGCAGCTTCGAGCTGGCGGCACGGTGGTGTCCGGCGACATGGTGCTCGCTGCTCGACGGGCGATGTACGACAACGAGGAACGTCTGGCGGTCGAACTGGCAACCCGTGCGCTCGACGCGGACATCGTGGAAGCATCACTGATTCTCGGCAGTGCCCTGGTCGAACTCGGCGATCACGTTCGAGCCGAGGAAGTGTTTGCCGAGGTCAGCGCCGGGGCAACCGAGGAGGTCACCGATGCAAACCGGTCGATGATGGTGAGCGAGCGCGCCCGAGCGATGTTCTGGGGTCTCGGCAACGCCGAAGCCACCGATGAGTTGTTGCGTTCGAACGAAGCCGCCATGGCGCCCGGCCCTTGGCGCGATCACCTCACCGCCGGCCGTGCGCTGCTGGCTGCGAACCAAGGGCACGTCGATGAAGCGCTGCGGCTCGCTCGGCCGTTCATCGAAGGCGAACCGCGGGGCCGCGCCTTCGTCACGTCGAGTATCGGAGCCACGACGGCGTTGATGCTCGCAGGGCGAGGCAATGACGCTGCCACGCTGGCGGGCAAGGCGTTCGAAGCGTGCACCGAACTCGCCGGAGAACTCGCGGTCACCGACCCCGGGATCTTCATCGTGTCGCAGACCATGGCCATGGCCGAGTCAGGAGACCTCTCCGGTGCAGAAGGTCTGAGTCGGGTTGCGTACGAGGCCACCGTCGAACAGGGCCAACGGGTCGGGCAGGCCTGGTTCTCGATGATCCTGGCGCGCGTGCTGATGGTGCGTGGCCAGCTGACCGAGTCGGGCGAGCTGTTCACCGAGTCTGCAGCGACGTTCGCAACCCTGCACCACGACGGCCCGCGGCGATGGTCCCTGGCCGGTTCGGTGATCACCGCTGCAACCCGTGGAGACACCGTCGAAGCCGAACGTGCATGGGCCGAACTCGGGGCGGCGCCCGAGCATCCAGCCAAGACGATGAGCACCGAGGAACTCCGCGCTGCAGCGTGGGTGCAACTGAGTCGGGGCCAGCGCACCTCTGCGATCGAAACACTGTTCCGCGCCGCCGAGCACGCCGCATCGAATGGCGCGATCGTGCTGGCAGGCGGAGCGCTCCACGACGTCGTCCGGCTCGGCGGGACCGTCGATGACGATCAGTGGAACGTGCTCGACGGCTGTCAGGGTCCACTCGCTTCGTTGCGCGCTCGATTCGGACGACACGTTGCACACGGCCGCTCGGCCGACTTGGCCGAGGTCGCAGACGAGTTCAGCAAGATCGGCGCGGACATGCACGCAGCCGAAGCGTGGGCGATGGCTGGCGACCTCGCCAACGCTTCCGGGTCGACTCGGTCCGCTGCGCACGCTCAACGAGCCGCGGCTGCGGCTCAGCAGGCAACCGGCGAGGAGTGGCTGGCCACGCTCGACCGGCCTGCGGCGTCGGTGTCCGTCATCGATTCGCTGACGACCCGGGAGCGCCAGGTGGCCGAACGCGCCGGCAGCGGCAGCAGCAACCGTTCGATTGCGGACGACCTCGGCGTGTCGGTTCGCACGGTCGAGAACCATCTGCAACGCGCCTACGACAAGCTCGGGGTCACCGGCCGCAGGGAACTCCGAGCCGCACTCGCAACGCGGTGATCCGGAACGGTGAGCAACCGGGACAACGCATCGAACCGACCGCCACGTGACGCCGAGGGTGAACCTGATAAGCCTGAAACGGGGCCGTTGACGAGCCTCGACCATCCAGGAGGTGTCGAATCATGCCGTATCCAAGACACGTGAACCACGAGCTGAGTGCGATGACGTGCCCCGTCGACCTGGCCGACGTCGACCTGTTCGGCGACGGTGCACAAGAGCACTGGTACGAGTCCTACGAGATCCTGCACCGCGACGCTCCCGTGCTGCGTATCGAAGGCGGCGGTTTGACCCCCGAGAGCGATGCCTTCGTGCTCACCAAGCACGCCGACGTGTCGCTCGTGGTCAAGGATCCCGAGCGATTCCACAGTCTCACGACCAAGCGCTTGGGCAAGTTCGTCGACGCCGGACTCTCGCCAGAAGAGGCCTACGCCGAGAGCAACAACTTGATGACCGCGTCGATGGTCTCGCTGCGCCCGACCCAGCAGTTGTACGTGCGTCACCGCAAAGAGCTCACCGACCCCTGGGTTGGACCGGGCGCGACTCGCCACCGGGACATGATCACCCGCCACGCCAACGACTTGCTCGATGAGTGGATCAACGATCCGGACGCAGCGTCGGGCGACATCGGAACAGTCGAGTTCGTGAGTCGATTCGCTCGACCCCTTCCGCAGCGGACGATGGCAAGCATCCTCGGCTTCCCCCAAGCCGACGTCCCCCGACTCGCAGCGTGGGGCGATGCCATCGTCACGCCGTTCGTACACGGCACCGGACTGAAGCACGAGCTCACAGCGGAGCAGACCGGCGACATGATCGCCCGGCTCGACGGATTCCAGGAGTACGTCTACGAACACGTCACCGCGAAGCGCAACGATCCACGAGACGACATGGTCAGCTTCTTGTGCGACGCCCACTACGAGGCGCTCGACCGCAAGCTCACCGACCTCGAAATCGCCGGAATCGTCTACGCGATGATCATCGGCGGACTCGAGACAACGCAGTACGCACTCGAAGAACAGGCGCAGTTGCTGTGCGAGCATCCCGGCACCTTCGAGCGGTTGCGCACCGATCGCAGCAAGCTCCGTGGCTTCACGGAGGAGGCAATGCGGATGCGCTCGCCCACGCATGGGCTTTCGACGCGCGTCACGACACGCGACGAGGTGTTCCAGGGCGTCGACGTTCCGGCCGGTTCGCTCCTGCACCTGCGGTTCGGAGCAGCCAACGTCGATCCCGAGGAGTTCGACTGCCCGTTCGACCTCGACATCGAACGCGCCGGCGCAACTCGCCACGTCACATTCTCGACCGGCCCGCGGGTGTGTCCGGGAGCAAACCTGTCGCGCCTCGAACAACAGATTGCCTGGGGTGTGCTGCTCGATCGACTCGACACCATTTCGTACGCCGACGACAACGACTGGTTGCACCAGCCGGGGATCATGCTGGGCACGTTGCGACTGAACCTGCGCTTCGAGCGGTCTGGCGAACCACTGTCGCTCGGCACCGGCCGCTCGAAGTCGGCCCGCTGAACCGCAGCCGACGCCTCTACGGATACAGCAACTCGGCGGGAACCTCGCCAGGGCCGAACGTGTGCTTGCCGGCCCGGCTCCAGATGGTGACCTGTTCACCGACCACGCGATATGTGCCACCCGCGCTCACCATTGCGGTGTTCCCATTGACACCGATCACGGTCGTGCCTTTGCCAGCAGCAAGGCGCATCGTCGATGCGATCGGTGCCGGGATCTCGTCGAAGTGCGGAATGACCTGGACGCCCGGCCACAGCCCGAAACCGCTGCTGCTGGTCGCCATACCGCGGAAGGTGTCACCCTGAATCATTGCGCCAGCGCTACAGCCAACGAGCAGCCCGCCGCGACTGGTCACATCGATGATCGCGTCCCACACCGAACTCGACTCCAGCACCGAGTGCAGATAGCCCGGCTTCCCACCCGAGAGGTACACGAGGTCCGCAGCGCGAACCGTTGCTGCCAGGTCAGCATTGTTCGCCGTGGCGTGGTCCCACACCCGGGCTCCTTCGGCATCGACACCGAGTGACCGGAAGTGGTTGACGCCTCGGTGCATCCAATCATCGATCATGGCGTCGCCTTCACGACCCGCTGCGGCCGGAATGCACACCACCTTCGGATCGGGGCCAAGCAATCCGAGCAGTTCGCGGTCGACCGCTTCCATCGGCGCGAGGTACTCGCCGCTTCCAACGATTGCGTACATGGTCGTTCTCCTTGCTCGGCACGATGGGACGGCCCGATGCCGCTGAGAGTACCGAGCAACCGGCAGGCGTCGGCTCAGTCGACGATCTCGAACTCCCGCTCGATGAACCCGGCAGTTCGATCATCGACCACACACGGGTCCACGGTGAACGAAGCAAACACCGCCAGCACGTCATCGCGCGGCACCACCGAGATGTCGCCCGATCCGGAGAGTCCAAAGTTCAACTCGTGGTAGAAGTCCACGTTGGCGTTGCCGCGAACCTCGCCGACGAGCGATGCCATTCGATAGGCACCGTTGCCGAAGCCGACCGGTACGGAGGCGGATCCGACATCGACCGTGCCCACGATCTCGTACTCGATGGTGCCGAAGAGCGTGTCGAGCACCGCCTCGGCACCGATCTCGCGGTCCTGTTGGGAGACACCGGTCGAGAGGTTTTTCTCGATGTCCTCGATGGCGAGGCGAACACCGTCGCCAGACCCGATGGCCATCCACGTTGCCGGGACCGAGATGTCGCCGGTGGGAAGTGACGGACCGTCGTAACTCGACGCGATATCGCAGCCACCATCCCATCGCTCGAAACCGTCGACCGCTCCACCTGCAGTCGTGCCATAGGCCGAGACGAGCACCTGTGTGCCCGTCGCCTCGATCTCTTCGGGGTCGTCGATCTCACTATCGACCGTGTCAGGGTCGCTCCCGTTGGACTCGAATGGGTTGCCGTTTGCACCATCGCTCCCGCCGCATCCAGCAACGGCGATCAGCAGAGCGGCGAACGAGGCGTACGTCAGTCGGCGTGGGGTCACACTGCGAAAGCTACCGACTCGCCGAGTGCAGCTCCCCGGATTTACCGGTTCCCGCCGAGGGTCACTTTTCGGCGGTGTGGTCGAGCTCGTACGCTCGCATCATGGCTCAAAAATCGATGCTTGCCGGGGCACTCCTCATCGTGGTCGGCGTGTTCGTGACAATCATGTCCGACTCGGGAAGTGCCACATCGCTGATCCCCGCCTTCGTCGGCATCTTCTTCGTGGCGCTCGGTGCGGTCGGGCAGGCAAAACCCGACCTCAATCATCACATGATGCACGCAGCAGCAGCCATTGCACTGCTGGCGCTGCTCGGGAGCCTCGGTTCGGCAGTTGGTCGCGGCAGCACGGGGTGGGCGCTGTTCGCGCAGCTCGCCACCATTGCGGTGACCGCTGCGTTCCTCGTGCTGTCGATCAAGTCGTTCCGCGCCGCTCGCATCGCTCGCGAAGCCCAAGCTGCGTCGACCTGAGTCAGTCGTTGTCGAGCTGGTCGACGACCTGGTGAGCTGCGCGGTGGTGAGCTGCGCGGTGGTCGTGCGATGCGAGCTTGTCACGTTGTGACGTCCTGACGCAGGCCACTCGATGACAGCAGCATCAGCCGAACCAGAACGAGACGACCGCCCGTCGTTAGAGTTGCCAGGACGCTCACGACCGGGCGACGTATCTGGACGACACAACCGGACGACGTGAACGTACGACGTGAACGTACGACATGAACGGAGACGACATGAACGGTGATCAGGCAATGCGGGCCCACTCGGCCACGCTCCCCGCCCCAGAGTTTGCCGACCCTGCGTGGGTCACGCCGCCCGAGTTGGCGGACGCCACCGTTGCCATCGTCACGTCCGCAGCGCTGTACGCCAACGGCGACGACGCGTTCGGAGCCGGTGACGCCGGCTACCGAATGATCGATCGTGAACGCCGTGATCTCGTGATGGGTCACTGGAGCCCGAATTTCGATCGGGCGGCAGTCGCCATGGATCTGAACGTGGTCTACCCGATCGACCGGCTCGAAGAACTTGTCGAGCGTGGAGTCATCGGCGCCGTTGCGCCCCGCCACGTGTCGTTCGCCGGCAACCAGCCCGATGACGTCGCCACGATTCGCCTCGATACCGGGCCAGCTGCTGCAGCACAGCTGCGATCCGACGGCGTCGACGTGGCGATCCTCACCCCTGTTTGACCGCTCTGCACGCGCACCGTGAGTGTGCTGGCCCATGTCCTCGAAGCCGCTGGCATCGCCACGATCACCTTGTCCAACGTTCGTGAGATGGCGGTTGCTGCGGCCCCGCCACGTGCCCTGCACTGTGAGTTCCCACTGGGTCGTCCGCTGGGCCGTCCCGGTGACGCGGACTTCCAGCATGACGTGATCGCGCGGGCGTTCGAACTGCTCGACGCCGAGACGGGGCCGGTGCTCGAAGATCACCCCGTCGTGATCGACGTCGACAACGAAGACGCCATGTCGTGTGCGTTGCCGCCTCGATTCGACCCAAGTCTCCCGGCATCGGTCGATGAAGCCCAGGGGCTGCGAAAGGCCTACGACCGCGGCGTGGCCCGGCGCGGTGTCACGTCAGTCGGCCGCGTGATCGACGCCGACGGTGTCCCCGATGCACTCCGCGTGCTCGACTCCATCGCGAACGGCACTGCGTGGGAAGACGCCGGCATTCCCGGCGGCAACACCATTGCGGTGTGCCACGACATCCGCACCTACTACGAAGAGGCATCGCTCGAATTGGTCGACGGTCCACTTCCGGGAGGACGCGCGTTGGAGGACTGGTACTTCGACCAGACCGAGGCGGGCGCCACGGTGCTCGCAGCACGTGCCGCGATCCGCGACAGCGGCGGCAAGTTCCCGGTGTGGTTCTACATGACCCCCGGCCAACGCTGACGCTCGACTCTCTGCTCGACGAACTCCTTCGGCATCAGCCGAGTCGTGAGGCCTCTCGGTCCGCGTGCTCGTTGAGTTCGAGCCCGCGCGAGCCCATCAGCTTCTGAGTGAGGTGCTCGTCGACGGTGACATCGTCATACGGCGAAGTGCCGTCAGCGGCTCGGCACGGATCCAGCGTCGAAATCACCGCGTCGGCGTTGCCGTCGTGGAAGAACGCGGCCGAGCGTCTGCGAATCGACTGACCATCGGCATCCGTTGGTGGCACCACCCGATGCATCGTCGACACGTATCGATCGTTGGTCCAACGGCTCAGAAGATCGCCGAGGTTGATCAGCAACGCACCTGGCGCCGGCATCACGCTGCGCCACACACCGCTCGGATCGAGAATCTCCAAGCCGGGAACCGGGTCCGCCCACAAAACGGTGACGATGCCGTAGTCCGTGTGGGCCCCCATACCGAGTTGCTCGGGCTCCAACTGTGTTCCCGGCGGCAGTGCATAGTTCACCATTCGCAACACGTCGATCGAATGATCGGTGAACGACTCGAAGAAGTCATCAGACAGTCCAATGGCTCTGGCAACGATCGACGTCATGCGACGAGCAAACGCCGCGACCTGTTCGAACCAAGCTTCAACACCGGGTCGAAAGGCGGGAGCGGCTGACGCATCGGGCCACATGTTGATCGCGTAGGTATCGCCGTCGAGATCGAGATCTGGAAAGTCGTCGGTCGATGCTCCGACGTTGAACGCTTCGAACATGTCTGCGGGCGAGTCCACGCCCAGGCTGTAACTCAACCGTTCCGACTTCGGCGCCGCATAGCCGCGGTTGACAGTCGGCCGAGGAGCGCCATAGCGGTTCTTCAGTTCTGGGGGCAGCGCAAAGAACTCGTCCATTGCCGCTGCGAAGCCCTCGACGATGTCATCGGAGATCCCATGCCCGACAACCTGCATGAACCCGATCGCTCGACACGCCTCGTCCACCGCATCAGCGATTGCCGCTCGCTCAGCGTCGTCTCCATCGCTCCAGCGCGACACGTCGATCGTTGGGACTTCGAACTCGCTCATCATGCCTTCAACGTACGTGCCGAGCGCTGCCACCAGGTCACTGATCCGTGAACGGTCGATGACGACACGCTCGAACGGAGGGCAAGCTCGCTCGACTGCGTCAAGGGATAGGTTCGCGTCCGTGTCAGATCTCCTTCGCAACCGACCGTCTGGGCCCACTGCGTTTCGACAGCTCCTTCATTCCGCCATCGAGCAACGTTCGCCGATCGTTGCTCCCGGCTGCTTCGACGCGCTCGGCGCACGGTTGATCGAGCACACCGGTTTCGACGCGGTGTACATGACCGGGTTTGGCACCGCAGCGTCGTTGCTCGGACGCCCCGACGTCGGACTACTCACCATGAGTGAGATGGTCGACAACGCACGCCGGATCACGTCCGCGATCGACCTGCCGTTGATCGCAGATGCCGACACCGGCTACGGCAATCAGATCAACGTGATCCGCACCGTGCAGGAGTATGAGCGGGCGGGCGTGGCGGCCATCCACATCGAAGACCAGATCTTGCCGAAGAAGTGCGGCCACATGGAGAACAAGCAGGTCGTGGACGCAGACGTGATGGTCGCCAAGATCTCAGCGGCCGTTGCCAGCCGCAACGACGAAGACTTCGCAGTCATCGCCCGCACCGATGCCCGCGCTCCGCTCGGCCTCGACGAAGCGCTGCGCCGAGCATCCGCATGTGCAGACGCCGGTGCCGACATGTTGTTCGTGGAAGCGCTGCAGGGACCCGATGAGATCGAACGAGTCGCCAACGAATTCCGGGGTGTGCCGTTGCTGTTCAACTGGGTCGAAGGCGGCAAGACACCCGGACTCACCTACGACGAGATCGCCGCACTCGGCTACGCCATGATCATCATGCCGGTCGGCATGCTGCTTGCTGCCACTCGGTCCATGCAGCAGTTCCTCACCGAGCTCAAGCCCGCTGGCACCCCGGCCGATTTCGCCGATGACCTGATGCCCTTCGCCGAGTTCACCGACCTCATCGGCCTCGAAGAGATCAACGCACTCGAGCAACGCTTCTCTCGCTGATTCAGATCGCCCGCAACCAAGCGTTCGTTACGGGCCAGGCCCGTAACGAACGCTCAGTCGCCGATCGAGCCAGCTGATCGCAAACCAACGATCTCGTCATCGCTGAAGCCTGCATCTCGTAGCACCGAGTCGGTGTGCTCTCCAATCGTCGGCGCCGGCGTGTTCGGCATGGTGTCCGTTCCACCGATTCGTATCGGTGATCGCACGGTCCGATACGTCTCACCAATCGGGTGTTCAATCTCGGGGAACAGCTCGATTGCTTCGGCCTGCGGATCCTCGACGACTTCGTGGAGCGCCAGCACCGGACCCCAGATCAGGCGATGCTCGTCGAAGATCACGCCCCACTCATCGCGCGTCTTGTCGCTGAACCGGGCATCGATCAGGTCCACGATCTCGGCCATGTTGTCGAAGCGACCCTTGATGTCGGTGAGCCGCGGGTCATCGAGCAGATGCTCGAGCCCCACCGCGCGACAAAAGCGCGGCCAGTCCGAGTCGGCGGGCATGTTGAACACCACCCACTTGCCGTCGCCGCACGGGTAACGATTGGCGGTCGGGATGATCTGTTGGTGCCGGGCTCGGCGACGCAGCGGTGCCCGGTCGGTTGCGGTGTATGCGTAGTCGCTCGCCTGCGTCCACACCGCTGCCTCGTAGAGCGAGGTTTCGATCGTTTGGCCCGTCCCAGTGCGCTCGGCCAGTCGCAGCGCCGCAAGGATCCCACCCACCAGCGCCAGCCCGGTCGAATGGTCACCCTGCGCTGTGCGCGCCATGGGAACAATGCCGTCCTGGCCTTCCCGCATGGCGTCGTACAGCCCGGACCGACCAAAGAACGCGGTGACGTCATAGCCGGGACGTGATGCCTGAGGACCCTGCGTGCCGTAGCCCGTGAGCGTGGCGTGGACCAGTTGCGAGTTCACCGACCACAACTGGTCAGGGTCGAGCCCGAATCGATGCTGCCGCTCAGGCAACAGGTTGCACAGGAACACGTGCGCATCGCCACACAAACGTCGCACCACCGCCGCGCCGGCCTCGGTCGAGAGGTCGACAGAGATCGAACGCTTACCGCGATTGTCCACATCGAACTGGAAGTCGTAGCCAGCGAGTGGGCCATCGATCTTGGCGGGTCTGCCCACACCGCGCATGGGGTCGCCTCCGAGCGGTTCGACCTTGATCACATCGGCACCGAGGTCGGCAAGGATCGCACCGGCGCTGGGCGCGGCCATCCAGTTGTCGACTTCGATGATGCGAATGTCGTCGAGCGGCTTCATGTTCCTCCGTTGATGTGCTTGCGAGCGCAGTGACGCGAGATGTGCTCGTGACGAGCCCACCGCGTCACGAGCGTTGGGTCATGTCGCTGAGCGACCCGTTTTCCAGTAGCCGCGGGCGGTCACGCTGGAACGATCGCGTCCACGCTCGTCGAACAGATACTTGCGCAAACGTTGCACCGAAGCGGCTTCGCCCGCGACCCACACCGCATCGGCGAGTTCGGTGACGTCCATCACCGCAGCCACCATCGCATCACCCGGCGCAGCATCTGGTTGCTGTTCATGCCAGGTGACCACGGTGTTCGGGTGTTCCGGCAAGTCCAGGCGGCCACCCGGGCCGGTGACTTCGACGTGCACGTCGATTGCACGATCAGCGTCGATCCACTCGAGGAGTTGAGCAATCGCCGGAATGGCGGATTCGTCACCGGCGAGCAGGAACGATCGCGCCGCATCGTCCAACTGCTCGCTGCGGCCCGGACCCGAGATCGCCACCTCGTCACCGGGTTGCGCCCCGCGAGCCCAGTCGGCAGCGGCTCCACCATCGTGGAGCACCATGTCGAGTGTCAGTTCGAGCTCGCCAGCATCGAAGTGACGCGGCGTGAAGGTGCGGATCGGCGCTCGTGAACCGTCCGGCAGATCGAACTGATTTCCGGTCCACGTCGGCATCACCAGCCGGTCGTGGCCTGCCGGCGGCAACAACAGGCGCACGCTCGACGCCGCGGATTCGATGGCGAACCCGTCGAGTTCCGACCCTCCCAGCACGATCCGTTTCATTCGCTCGCTCAGCATCTCGGTGGACCGCACCGACACCCGACGAAACGGCGGCGGTTCGCGTCGCAGGGAGCGAAGCTGCTCAGCCGCATCGTTTCCGCTCATTCGAGGGCGGCTGCGAGTCGTTCGAGCGTGGCTGCCATACCCGCACGGTTGTGGGCTTCGCGGTCGACGACACCAGAGATGGACGTGCTGATGCCTTTGGCTTCCTCGGGCCGCAGGTCCTGCCAGTACTCCGTGACTCGACAACCGTCGGCGGTTGCCTCGATCGAATAGCCCCACTTCGAGAACACGAAGCCCCGCGAGTTGCAGTCGAAGAAGAACCGCTCGTTCTCGACCAGTTCGACGATCTCGGCCTCGATGCTCCAGGTCTTGTCGCCGTGGCGGTTGTGGCCGGTGTAGCGGGCACCGAGTGCGGCTGCGTCGAAGCCCTCGTTCCATTCGGCATGTTCGGTTTCGGGCGACCACTCACCCATCCGGGTGATGTCGGTGAGCGCTGCGTACACGTTTGCGGCCGACGCCGCGATGTCTCGGGACACCTGAAGATCTGGGGTCATGGGTTGACCATAGGTCGCCGGTCTCGCCACGAGTGTGGCCGACTCGGTCAGATACCGGTGGTGGGACCGAGGGGTGGCAATCGGCCGTGGTCTTGATCGTGACGAATGCGATCAGCCTTGATCCGAGACCGCAGGTACATGGCAATGAACGCACCGACGAGCAACGTCGACGACGCCGCAGCCCAAAGGACGCGATAGCTGGAATTGTCGATGATCAGTCCGCCCGCGATCGGACCGATGGCTGCGCCGGCGAACACACCGACCTGACTGATGCCCGTCGCGGCTGCTGGCGCCGACGGGTTGTTGCGGATGACCGAGAGATTGAAGAGGCCCGGCCACGCCCAGCCGAATGCGAACGCTGGAATCGGCGCAAGGAGATACGTGACGGGCTGATCGACCCCAAGCAGCAGCACACCGAGGCCTCCCAACCCGAACAGCCACACCAGACGTTGGATCGGCAACACTCCTCGCCGGTCGACCTGGACGCCCTGCGCTATTCGACTGATGATCCCGACGAGCGAGCCGAGGCTCAACACCAACCCGGACACACCCGCCCCAAGACCCGATGCTTCGGCTCCGCTGGTGATGAAACCAACCATTGCCCCGGCACTCGTTGCTCCCAGCAGGCCCACCAGCGCGTAGAGCAGCAGCAGCCCCAGGCCGAGGTCAGGCAATGGCCTGGTGGGCACAGACGATGCGGAGCCCGGTGCTGCTGGCTCGACGTCGCCGAGCACCCGGCCGCCCGCATCTGGTCGTCGGTCGCGGGGCTGCAACAGCAGCGCCATCGCCGCAAACACAGCACCGAACCCGAACGCCCATTGCCAGCCCAGCGTCAACGCAACAGCGGGGACCGCAGCCCCTCCGAGCAGCGCTGCGGCAGGCATCCCGGACTGCTTCGTCGCCAACGCGAACCCGAGCCGCTCGGCACTCACATGCGTCGCCAACAGCAGATTCGCCGACGGCTGGTTCAACGAGTTGGCGGACCCAGCAATGCCCAGGATCGCGCAGAAATGCCAGAACTCTCGGGCTCCCACTGCCAGCAACAGCATTGCGAGACCGGTGGTGGCGAGGCCGCATCGAAACCCGCGACGAGGGCCCAGGCGTTGCGCCAGTCGACCCATCGGCGCAGACAGCGTGGCGGCAACCACGAACGACGACCCCATCGCCAAGCCGATCTGGGTGGCACTCAACCCCACGTCGTCGCGCAACTGCACGCCGAGCGCTCCGGTCAAGAACACCGGCAGCGCGCTGCACATCGTGCCGAACGCCACGACCATCCACGCCCGACGCTCGCCGCGCCGGTCGACGGCAGGGGCAGCAGCGGACATTCCACCGACCGTACCGACGCAACGAGCTTCGGGGGCCCGACGCCCGCACAGCGTTCTCGGGAATGCAGTCCTGGGGAATGCAGTCCTGGCGCTTGCGCTTTATCGGCGAACTACCCTGCGGTGTTCCCGTTCGACCCTTGAGGAGACGACATGGCTGGCGGACTCGCTGGATTGCTCGATGACATCGCCGCGCTGGCGAAGCTCGCCGCGGCCTCGATTGACGATGTCGGGGCCGCTGCCGGTCGTGCGAGCGCAAAAGCTGCCGGTGTGGTCATCGATGACACCGCGGTGACACCTGCCTACGTCCGGGGGCTTGCTGCGGAACGCGAGTTGCCGATCATCAAGAAGATCGCGATCGGCTCGCTCCGCAACAAGCTCGTGTTCATCATCCCCATCGCCCTGCTGCTGAGCGCGATCGCACCACGACTCGTGGACATCATCTTGATGTTCGGTGGGGCGTTCCTGTGCTTCGAGGGGGCCGAGAAGATCTACCACAAGGTGACCCACGACGATCACGGCGCAGGTGATGATCTTCCCGCAGTGGTCCAGGGGCCCGAGGCCGAAGCAGCAACGGTCAAGGGCGCTGTGCGCACGGACCTGATTCTGTCCGCCGAGATCATGGTGATCTCGTTGAAAGGTCTCATCGACGAGGGCAACGACGGCATCGTGCGCCAGGCCATCATTCTCGTGGTCGTCGCCTTTCTCATCACCGCGGTGGTGTACGGGATCGTGGCATTGATCGTGAAGATGGACGACATCGGCTTGAAGCTGGCCGAGCAGGAATCGGCGTCGTCGCAACAGGTCGGGCGCTCGCTGGTGTCCGGCATGCCCAAACTGCTCGTGGCGCTCACGGTCGTGGGCACTGCAGCGATGCTCTGGGTCGGTGGACACATCTTGTTGGTCGGTACCCACGACCTGGGTTGGGATGGCATCTACGGACCGGTGCACGACCTGGAGGAAGCAGTCGCCGACGTCGGCGGCATCGGCGGAGTCCTCGCATGGCTCACGAACACGGCGATCTCAGCGGTGATCGGGCTGATCGTGGGTTTCATCATCGTGGCGATCGTGTCGAGGTTTCACGGCTCGTCCGACGACGAACACATCGAACACGCAGACGCCACACACTGACGGCGTTGGCAACGAGCGCCGTCAGGGTCGTGTTGCGGCCAGTACCGGCAGCAGTGCCGCAGCTACCTCGGCCGGACGTTCCTCATGTGAGAACAGACCGGCGCCCTCGATGACCTCGAGCGCGGCGTTGGTGAACGTCGACACCATCTGCTCGGCGCTCGCCAGCGGGAAGAACGGATCCTGATCGCCCCAGACCATCTGAACGGGCACGTCGATGTTGGCGTGTACCGATGCGAGTTCCGACACGTGTGCAGCGTCGAAGGTCTTCAACAGGCGAACGGCTGCGCGCAGCCGCTCGGGCCGTTGGCGCAGGGGCTGCAGGAAGAACTCATCGAACTCTCCGTCGAGCAACGAACGATCCGCAAACGCATCGCCGAGGATGAACTTGTTGCGACGGATGGCGGGCTTCCCCGCTGCCCACCCCAACGCTCCAGCGAACCCGGGAACGTGGCGGCCGGCAAGGAACATCTTGAAACGCCAGCCGAGGCCCGAGGGTTGCTCGGTGTTGATCAGGCCCATCGCTCGCAACCTGGGATCGCCGGCCAATGCATGGCGCGCGATCATGCCGCCGCTGTCGTGGCCTACGACCGCCACCTCATCGAGGTCCAACAGATCGACACAGCGACGAACGGTGCTGAAGTGGCCCTCGACACTGAGTGGCGTGTCGTCGTCGAACCGGCTCGACCCCGCGCCGGGGAGGTCGATCACATGACAGGTCACGTGGTCCACGAGATGTGGCAACAGGAGTCGGAAGGTGGCGCCGCTCACCGGCCAGCCGTGCACGAAGAGCACATCGGGACCGGAGCCGACGCTCCAGCAGGCAGCCGCTCCGGCATCGACGTCGAGGTAACGATCGGGCGCTCGTCGAAAGAGGTCCGATGCAGCAGTGGCGGTCAATGATGTCACGAGTACCCCAAATCGTAGTGGTCACTACGAAAATGTAAATGAAGTGATCACTACAGTCAAGATGGCGATGGTCGAGCGCAGTACGGTCGCACCCGATGGGGCATCGCCACACCAAACAAGAACTGCTCGACGGCGCCCTCGCTGTGGCCTTCGCCAATGGTCTGAGCCAACTGACATTCGGTCGCGTTGCCAAACACATCGGCATCAACGACCGCACGGTCGTGTACTACTTCCCAACGAAGCACGACCTGATCACCGAAGTGCTGCTGGCGATGGGCTTGCGGTTACAAGAAACCCTCGCCGCCGCGTTCGTCGAGCCCGCTCGCGATCACATCGAACTCCTCCAACGCGCCTGGCCGGTCGTTGCAACCACCGACGCCGATCCGGTGTTCGCATTGTTCTTCGAAGCCAACGGGCTGGCAGCCAGCGGGCTCGAACCGTTCAGCTCGGTGCTGGCAGATCTCGTGAACGCATGGATCGACTGGGCCGAACTGTTCATCGACGACTCCGCTCCTGATCGCCGAGTCGAAGCCGAGACCGCGATTGCGGTACTCGACGGACTCCTGCTCTTGCGCCAGCTCGCTGGACCCGGTGTGGCCGAACGAGCAGCGCGCCGACTCGGCATCACCACCTGAGGAGACGCTCCTCCGACAACGAGTCGACCACGGGCGCAGATCTACCGTGGGACACAACGCGACACGGAGGTAGCAATGCAGGTACGAGCAGCGGTGATGCGAACGGGCGATGGGCCGTTCTCTGTCGAGGAACTCGAGCTGAGTCCCCCGCGAGCGGGTGAGGTGCTGGTGCGCATGGTCGCCACCGGCATGTGCCACACCGACTTGCTCTCGCGAGACCTCCCGCCCGAGTTCTTCGGAGGTGCGCAGGTGTACGGCCACGAGGGGTCCGGCGTGATCGAGGCGCTGGGTCATGACGTCACCGGTCTGGCCGTTGGCGACCATGTGGTGCTGTCGTTCAATCACTGCGGATCGTGTCCCGCATGCGACTCGGATCGTTTGCCGTATTGCTTCAACTTCTCCGCACACAACATGGGCGGCGGTCGTCCCGATGGGTCCAAGGCATTCAGCGACGCCGACGGCACAGCGATTGGTTCACACTTCTTCGGCCAGTCGTCGTTCGCAAGCCACGCCGTCGTTGCCCGCCAGTCCGTGGTGAAAGTCGACCCGAGCTACGACCTCGCCCGGCTCGGACCGCTCGGTTGCGGCATCCAGACCGGAGCCGGCGCCATCTTGAACACACTCGATGTGCAGCCCGGCCAGTCCGTGGTCATCACCGGCGCAGGGGCCCTCGGCTTGAGCGCCGTCATGGCCGCCAAGGTCGCAGGTGCCGGACAAATCATCGCCATCGACCGCCACGCCAACCGCCTCGAACTCGCCACGAAGTACGGCGCCACCGCAACGCTGAGCGGGTCTCCCGAAGAGATCACCGCAGGGATCAAAGAACTCACGGGTGCCGGCGCCGACAAGGCATTCGACACCACCGGAAACGCCGCCGTGGTGCGAGCGTCGTTCGACGGGTTGAACAACCTCGGCACGATCGGCCTCGCCGGTGTCGGCTTCGGCGACATGACGTTCGACTTCATCTCGCTGATCGGCGGACGCACCATCACCGGCGTGATGGAAGGTGACTCGACACCGAACGAATTCATCCCGCGGCTGGCGAAACTGAATGCCGACGGCGAGTTCCCATTCCACGAACTCATCACCACGTACTCCCTCGACCAGGTGAACGAGGCAGAAGCGGCCAGTGCCGACGGCTCCGTCATCAAGCCGGTGTTGGTGTTCTGATGGAAATCCAAGGCCTCAAGGCAATCATCATCGGCGGCGCATCGGGTTTCGCGCTCGCCACCGCCGAACGCATCGTCACAGGCGGTGGCACGGTCGCAATTCTCGACCGCGAAGAGTCCGACGGTGCCGCCGTGGCCGCCCGTTTGGGTGCAACGTGGCATCCCACGAACGTGCTCGACTTCGACGGCATCGAGATCGTCATCAACGAAGCCGTTGCAGCACTCGGCGGAGTCGATGCTGCCGTGAACACTGCGGGCGGCGGCAAGGCCGGACGCACGCTCGGCCGCAGTGGCCCGTTCAGCCTCGACGACTTCCGAGCCACGATCGACTTGAATCTGATCGGCACGTTCAACACGAATCGACTGTGCGCTGCCCACATGGCCGAGAACGAACCCAACGCAGACGACGAGCGCGGCGTGTTGATCAACACGGCATCGATCGCAGCATTCGAAGGCCAGATCGGCCAGGTGGCCTACACCGCCGCCAAAGCAGGAATCGCCGGCATGACACTGACGATGGCGCGAGACCTCGGCATGCTCGGCATCCGCGTCAACACGATCGCTCCGAGCCTGTTCGCCACCGGCCTCACTGCCGGTGTGAGCAATGAACGAGGCGCACAACTCACCAAGGATGCTGCGTTCCCGCGGCGCCTCGGCAAGCCGGACGAGTACGCACGTCTTGCCATCGCGATGATCGAAAACCCGATGCTCAACGGCGACACGATCCGCCTCGACGCGGGAACTCGCTTCGCACCGAAGTAGCCGAGTCGTGGCTGTCGCATGTCGGTCGATGTTGCTCCAGCAGCGAGATCGAACCGCCCACCTCCTACGGTCACTCTTGACCTACATCCCCAATCTCGCCGCGTGCGGCTTCACGGAGTGACATGAAATTCGGACTCGCATTCGCCAGCAGCGTCGGCATCGAACACGACGACGCCTACGAGATCTGTCGCACTGCGGAGGCTGCAGGATTCGAATCGCTGTGGGGAGGCGAGCACGTCATCTTGCCCAGCACGATCGACTCAAAGTACCCGTACACCAAGGACGGAAAGATCCCGGCCGAGCCGGAGACACCCATTCCTGACCCGCTGATCTGGCTCGCGTTCGCGGCCGCAGCGGCACCGACCATGCGCCTCGGTACGTGCATCCTGATCGTCCCGCAGCGCAACCCGCTGGTGCTCGCAAAGGAACTCGCCACCCTCGACCGTCTGTCCGGTGGCCGTGTGGAACTGGGGCTTGGTGTCGGCTGGATGCGCGAGGAATTCGAAGCGCTCGGAGTGCCGTGGGAGCGTCGCGGCAAACGCAATGACGAGTACATCGATGCCATGCGAGCCCTGTGGGCCGGGCCACACGCCGAGTTCCACGGCGAGTTCGTCGACTTCGCTCCGGTCACGTGCAGTCCGCGTCCGGTCAACGGCAACATTCCGGTGCTCGTCGGCGGCGACAGCGAGGCAGCGATCGCTCGCGCAGTGCGTATTGCTGATGGCTACTTCCCTGGTGAAGGTGATGCGGAGCGATTGCGTGGACTCGTCACACGGGTTCGACAGGGGTGCGAGGACGCCGGTCGCGACCCCGACGAGATCGAGATCAACGCCATGTTCGGCGCGCACTTCCGCGACCCACTGGCGGGAGTGGAACAGATGACCGAGATCGGCGTCGGTCGGATCATGGTCCCTGCGTTCGCCTTTGCTGGGCCAGGCGGCATGGACCGACTCGCAGCATTCGGCGCCGACGTCATCGCCACCACCAACACCACCTGATGTAGAACTTTGGGTCTGACCCCAACCTCTACACCCACCATGTAGAACTTTGGGTCTGACCCCAACCTCTACACCGCCACTACGAGGAGAAACCCATGAACTCATTCGACCTGACCGGAACGGTGGCTGTTGTCACCGGGGGTGGCCAAGGCATCGGCGAGGGAATCGCCAAGAACCTGGCCGCAGCGGGTGCGTCCGTGGTGGTCGCTGCCCGCCACCAAGACCGCATCGAGCGCGTCGCTCGGGAGATCAACGACACCGGAGCACAGGCCATTGCCGTGGTCACCGACGTGACCGATCGATCCGCACTCGAAGCGCTCGCCGACGCTGCGGTCGACACGTTCGGTGGACTCCATACCTGGGTCAACAACGCGGGCGGATCGTCGGTACGCCAGCCGCTCGATGAGATGTCTGACGACGACTGGGACCAATGCCTCTCGCTCAACCTCACCTCCGTGTGGCGGGCCTCCGTGGTCGCTGCAGCACGCATGACCGATGGCGGCAGCATCATCAACATCTCCTCGCCTGCAGGAGACCGAGGAGTGCCCGGCAGCGGCCACTACGCCGCAGCCAAAGCAGGTGTGAACTCATTGACCAAGACCATGTCGCTCGAACTGGCGCCGAATATCCGAGTCAACGGAATTTCGCCGGGATACGTCCCGACCGAGGTGATGATGATCGCGCTCGACACCGACGAAGCAGCACTCGAGGCCATGGCGACCAAGCGGGTCCCGCTGAAGCGTCTCGGAACACCCGACGACATGGGATCTACTGCGGTGTACCTCGCAAGCGGTGCAGGGGGATGGGTCACCGGCCAGACCATCATCGTCGCGGGCGGACTCTGACCCGCCACCACATGTAGAGGTTGGGGTCAGACCCAAAGTTCTACAGCTCTGGCACAAACCTCGACATGTAGAGGTTGGGGTCAGACCCAAAGTTCTACATCAGGGGGTGTGGGTGGCGGCCAGGTCGTGGGGGCCAGAGCTGAGGTATGCCCCGGCGGCGCGCATGGCGACGCCCCATGGTGTGAGCAGTTCGATGAGTTCGTGCACCTCATCACCGAGGCGTTGCAGCACGGGAACCATCTGAGCATCGGTGGCCACCTCGATGGCCTCGCGCAACGCTCGACCGGCATCGGTGAACGCACCCGCCTCATCCAGGGCTCCACGCTCACGCAATGCAATCTCGGCACGGTCGAACTGCTCGGCACTCCAGCCACGGGTGCGGGTGTAACTACGCAGCGGTAGCCCCCAGTACAGCTCGGTCAGCAAACCGATCTCGGTGGCGTCGAGCCCCTCGGCAGCCCAGGCAGCATTGTGCGAGTCGCCGCGGAACTCTCGCAGCACATCGCCGTGCCGGAAAATCCGCCCCAGCGGATGATCGAGCACCGGCGCCGACGCCGCGCCTGCCGCGAGCGCCCGCGGACCCATGGCGAGACCCTTCGTTGCGACCTGCAGCAGCGCATCGATTCGGTCTCGCCCCACCGGGTCCCGACCCAGCACTCGTTCGAGCTGAGCAACCGCGCCGCGCTCGCGGGCGTCACAGATGGTCCCGGCATCGGCCAGCTTCCAGCCGGCATCGGCTGAGCGGGCCATTGCGTTCGGCTCGAAGACGGCAAACGCAGCGGCCACGACCGACCCACGAACGTGGCCGAGCAACGAGCCGCGACTCGCGGCATACGCCACGCCGTCTGGCATCGCAACGCCCCCGACCGAAGCAGGCGACGCAGAGAATCCGAGCGCCTCGTAGTTTGCGTGACATTCCGGCGAGAAGTAGACCGCGCCGATCACGGGCTCGAGCGCGCCGCCCAGACGTCGGGCAACGATGGGGGTGTCGATGTGATCCATGGCCACCCAGCTTGTCAGGTGGTTCCGTGACAGGTTCCACTTGGTCGGTACGGTCCTTGCCATGGGTGATTCTCCGGCAACCACCAACGCAGCGAACGTGCACGACGACTCGGTCGAGATCGCGGTCCCGCTGCACGCAGAACATGCGTCGACACTGCGCGTCATCGTCGCATCGCTCGGCGCCGACCGGAGCTTGAACGTCGACGAGATCGATGACCTGAAGCTGGCGGTGTCGGAGGTGTTCACACTGATGTGTGATGACGCCGCCGACGTTGGCGCAACCCGTGCCCATGTGCGCTTCCGTGCCGCCACTCGAGAGATCTCGATCCAACTCAACCGTGGACTCAGCGGCGAGACCTTCGTACTGGATGCCCTTGCCTCGGCGATCCTGGCATCGGTCGTGGACAGCCACGTCATCGACGACAGCGGTATCACCATCACGAAGCGTGCGGGCGCGACCCACTCCTGAAACGCCGACGTGAGCACTGCCCCACCGGTCGAGCACCTCGACGACCTCGAACTCTTCAGGGAGTTCGTGCGCACCAAACAGCGTCGCGTTCGCAATCAACTCGTGGAACGCCACATGGGTCTGGCTGCGCACATCACCAAGCGCTATTCGCGCACAGGACGCAACGACGACGACCTCCGACAGGTGGCGATGGTCGGACTCGTGCGAGCTGTCGACCGGTTCGATCCCGAATTCGGCGTGGCATTCTCCACCTTTGCCGGCACGACGATCGAGGGCGAGCTCAAGCGGCACTTTCGCGATGCATCGTGGTCGGTCAAAGTGCCGCGAAGCGCAAAAGAACTGCACCTCCTGGTTCGCCGAGCCGCAGCAGAGCTCGAGCAGCAACGAGGGATATCGCCGACCGTCGACGACATCGCGAAGCACCTCGAGCTCAGTCGAGACGACGTACTGCGCGGTCTTGCCGCTTCGGCAGCAGCATCGGTCGGCACCATCGATGGCGGCGCCGACGACGACCTGTCCTCAGGTCGCCAAGCGGTGTTGGCGGACGATGTTGACGCATTCGAGCACGCCGAGAACGTGTCGCTCCTCGGCCCGCTCATTGCCGACCTCCCTGTGCGCCAGCAGGAGATCATCCGGCTCCGATTCTTCGAGGAACGATCGCAATCCGAGATCGCCGAGACGATCGGCGTGTCACAGATGCATGTGAGCAGGCTGTTGAAGCGTTCATTCGAGACAATGCGCGCCGCCATGGGCGACGTCGACTCGGAGTGGCTCGAACGCTGACTGCGTTCACGAGAGCTAACATTTCTCCTGATGGTCGACTCAACCGCACGCCTGAGCGTCGATCTCGACGACGCTCACGTGACGATCGTTGGCGACGTCGATGCCAGCACGTGTCCGAGCCTGGCCAGTTCACTCGACCCGCTCCCCGGAACCAGCGGAGATATCCGTCTCGACGTGTCGGGCGTGGGCTTCATCGACTCGAGCGGGTTACGCATCATCATCGGCGTTCACCAGCGTGCCGCTGAACTCGGCCGCAAGGTGCTGATCGAGTACCCGAGCGCATCGTTCCAGCGCATCCTCGACGTGAGCGGCCTCACCGGAATGCTCCACGTGATTCATCCCAGGTGATGCCCTGACCGACGCGGCCGCCGATTCGGTCGTCAGGTTCGAGGCACGCCAATCGGCCAGCCGTCCACCACCTGGTCGAGGAACTCACTCATCCCGATGCCGACGCGACCATCGCATTCGTACCGGGTCATTGCCTCGGTGATCCGAGTGTGGAGCTGCTCGCCGTCGGGCGTGGACCGACGGTTGCGCAGCGGGATCATCGACAGCACCTCGCCGGTCACCTCGTACTCCCGTTCAGCGGTCTTTGCCCAGCAGCGCATCGACGTCTGTTCACCTCGGTCGTTCCAGTCGGCGTCGATTCGGCAGTCGATGATCTTGTGGTACTCGTCGCCGACCAGAACCATGCCGCCGGTGTGCGGAGCGCGGCTCGCTCCCGTCTCGTCGGGGCCTCGATCGATGACCGACAGCATCATGGCGAAGTCATCCCCGAACACCATCGGCAGCCAGCGGTACCACGTGAGCGCCTGCCAGTAGCGCGGCCCCCACGACTTGTCGCGCAGCCCGAGTCCGTTGATCTCCATGACGGTGCCCGAACCGGAGTCATCGGCGTTGTTGCCCACCGTGATCGTTCCCGTGACCGCGCAGTGCTGTTCGTAGTGCGCCTTGGCGAAGCTCTTGCCGGGCTCGACAGGAATCTCTCGGCCGTCGGCGTATTGCGGCTTGCCGCCGTACATGGGTGACACGCCGCGATAGTCGAGTTGCACCGAGCACGGCACCATCGGGTTCTCACGGAACGCCTTGCGCGGGTCGGCCATGTCGGACGGGTCGTCGAGCAGGCACACCTTGCCGTCGTAGGTGACCGAGAGGTGTTCGAACGGTTCGTGCACGTCGATGCGCAGCCCGCCTGCATCCATCGCGTCGTTGTTCTCGATCTTCGGGCGGCCGAAGCCGAACCCCACGCGACCGTCGGGTAGGTAGATACACACCGACATCTCGGCGTATCCCTCGTTCACACGGTTTCCGATCCGGAACCAACCGCCCGCCTGCAGGCCCAGATCGAAGGCGTTGAGGTACATCGACTCGTTGTAGTTCTCGGCCTCGTCAGGAACGTGGGTGTACTCGTCCTCGGGCAGCAGGACCGTGACGATCTCGTTCGGATCGGTCACTTCGGTGTCGTTGGTGTCAGTCATCGTCGGTGCTCGCTTTCCAGGCCGCCCGCCATCCGGCGGGGACCACGTGGGCGTTGGGGTGATCGCTGATGCGAACACAGGGATTGGTCATGGTGCCGATGCCGTCGATCGTGGTGGTGACCACATCACCGTCACGCAGGAACGACCCGGTCGGCGCTCCCACTCCTCCCGGCGTGCCGGTGAAGATCAGGTCGCCGGGATGCAGCGTGGTGATGTGGGAGAGGTACGACACGAGTGTGGCCACGTCGAAGATCAGGTCGGCGGTGCTGTCGTCTTGGCGAACTTCGCCGTTGACGCTCGTGGTGATCCGCAGCGCCGTGGGATCAGCGAACTCGTCGGGCGACACGACGACGGGGCCGATGGGGCCGAACGTGTCGAACGACTTGCCCAAGCTGAACTGTGGTGGTGTCGCTGCCATCTGCACTGCTCGGTCCGACACGTCCTGGCCGGCACACAGTCCCGCGACACGCGACCACGCGTCGGCAGCGGGAATGTCTCGTCCGCCTGCCCCGATGACCACGACGAGTTCACCCTCGTAGTCGCAGTGATCACTACGCAGCTCGATGTTCGACATGGGCCCGGTGATCGCTGACGCGAACTTGGTGAACACGACGGGCACCTCGGGAATGTCCATGCCGCCCTCTTCGGCGTGCTTGCGATAGTTCAGTCCGACGCCGAACACCTGTGTAGGTCGCGGCACGGGCGCATCGAGTAAGACATCGGCGAGGCGACCGCTCGGCTCCACGTTGGACAGGTCGAGTGCGTTGAGTTCGCCGGTGTGCGCCAGCAGTTGCATTGGGTCGTAAGTGAGTCGACCGGCCGAGCACGTTGCGACATCGAAGTAGCCATCGCCGACGACCAACACCGCACGCCCTGCAACCGAAGCGAGTCGAAACCCCATCAGCACTCGGCCCTGACGGCGGTGCGTTCGATTGACGAGACGGGCTCCACCGCACCATCTTTGCGGTCCACACCGGTCCCCTTCGCAGTGGAGCAGCGAATCGACACGTGCGGCGAGAGCTGTCGAGGACGCCAGTGAAGCAGTGCCAGGCACTTCTTCACTGGCCGATGTTTGCGTAAGGTCGCGGCATGGACGTGACTTCCAGTGGACAGGCATGCGGTGCGACCGTGCGCGGTATGGACTTGCGTGCCCTCGACGACCAGATGGTCAGCGACATTCGCGCAGCATGGATGCAGCACAAGGTGTTGGCGTTCCCCGATCAGCAGTTGAGCGATGACGACCTCGAAGCGTTCACGCTGCGCTTCGGACCCTTCGGTGACGACCCGTTCTTCGCGTCGATCGACGGTCACCCGAACATCGCCGCCATTCGCCGCGATGCACACGAGACGTCGTCATTGTTTGCGGAGAACTGGCACGCCGATTGGAGCTTCCAGGAGTTCCCTCCGGATGGCACGTGCCTCTACGGCAAGGTGGTCCCACCCGTCGGCGGCGACACACTGTTCACGAATCAAGAGGCGGCGCTGACTGCGATGCCCGCCGAGTTACGAGAGCGAATCGAGGGGCGCGTCGCAGTGCACTCCGCTCGAGGCGGCTACGCACCAGACGGCACCTACGGCGATGACGACGCCGACCGGTCGATGCAGATCCGTCCGAGTGACGCTGCGTATGCCACACAACTGCATCCACTCATCCGCACGCATCCCGAGACTGGCGCACAGACGCTGTATTCCGTGCTCGGATACATCATCGGCATCGACGGCATGGATGACAACGAGGCGCGTGCTCTGCTCGGCGAGCTGTACCACTGGCAGACCCGCGAGGAATTCCAGTACCTGCACCGGTGGGAACCCGACATGTTGATCATGTGGGACAACCGCTGTGTGCTGCACCGCGCCACCGGTGGCTACGACGGCCACGACCGGCTCTTGCACCGCACCACCATCGGCTACAACGCGGCGTTCGCTGAAACTCCGGCGTGACGCCCCGCAGGCAGGATCTGATGTTCAGCCCAGCTGCTGGACCTTGGCGCTGATCGTCTCGGGAGTCAGCTCGAAGCTCGCCCACTGACGGCCCGACGCAAGCGCCCGTCCGATGCCCTCGAGGAACGCTGGCGCACCGTCTCCGAGGTAGTGGTGAGCAGCGGCGCCGATGTCCGCATCGAGGTCGAACGCCACTTCGCGAACGGTGCCCTCCAGGGTGACGTAGCGCGCCTCGGGCAGGGGCTGATCGTGCACACACAAGCTCGCCCGGCCGGTCCGCCGAATCGCTGCGGTCTTGGCTGACGTGATGGGGCTCTGGAATCGTGCCACGCCGTCCACCCAGCGGAACCACACCGGAGTCCCCATGGCCTTGCCAGATGCCAGCACCACGCTCACCACCGCATCGCGCGGCTCCGCGAGATACGCATCGATCTCTTCTGGGCTCAACGGTTGCCGCCGTTGACCAGCAGCGTCTGGCCGGTCACCCAGGACGACGCAGGCGACGCGAGGAACACGACCGCGTTGGCAACGTCCTCCGGTGTGCCGAGGCGGCCGAGGGGGATGCCGAGCTTCTTGCCGAGTTGCGGGATGTCCTCTTCGGATGCGCCGAAGAACTCCATGAACACCTCGGTGGGAACAGGTCCGGGTGCCACTCCGTTCACCCGAATGCCCTTCGGGGCGAGTTCGGTCGACATGGTCCGGGTGAGGCTGTCCACCCCAGCCTTCGCCACGGCGTACGGCCCGTTGTTCGGCGACGGCTTCAATGCGGCGCCCGATGAGATGTTGATGATCGAGCCACCTTCGGACACCACCCGAGCAGCGGCCCGGGCGCCGGTGAACACCGCACGCAAGTTGAGGTCCATCTGGTAGTCCCACTGCTTGTCGGGCATGTCCGCCAGATGGCGAGGCGTGCGATCATCGGCGCCTCCGGCGTTGCTGACCCAGAGCGTGACGCTGCCCATCTCGGCTTTCGCACGATCGGCGAGTTGGTCGACGAACTCGCCGTCGGTGATGTCACCGGGGACGGCCAGCGCACGGCGACCGAGCGCCCGTACCTTCTCGGCAACGGCTTCGATCTCGGCTTCTCGGCGGGCTGTGAGCACCACGTCACAACCCGCTTCGGCCAAGCCGATCGCGATGCCTTCACCGATGCCTCGCCCTGCTCCGGTCACCACGGCCACGCCGTTCGTGAGGGCGAATCGTTCCAGCATGCTGTCGCTCATGAATCGACCGTAACGACCGACGAGAACCGCGAGCGAGGCGGCCCGCGCTCGTCTCGGTGCGCCGTCACCAGTGACGGAGGTCGACGTCCCAGCGATCGACGATGTCGTCGCCGTCGACCACCCACAGCTGCTCGTGCTTGGCAACCGTCGGGTCGACGTGCGCCGGCTGGATCCGGACCCGATCGCCGACGGACCATTCCCCGACCGAGGATTCACCGTCGCGCTGCGGCGCGAGCGTGATGTGCTCGTCCGACATGAAGAAGACCTTGCCGCCCTCCCAGGTGGGGTTGCCGTGATCCATCCCCATCGACTTCAGGCCGGTGTCGGCAACGATCCAGCCTTGTGTGTTGACCGAGATGACGGTGCCGAGCACGTTGAGTGCGATCTCGAACGGCAGGTCGAGCTTGGCGTAATCGGTATCGAGCAGGGTGTAGCTGCCGGCTTGGATCTCGGTGCACCAGTTGTTGGTGTCGAAGGTGCCCGTGCCGCCACCCGAGATGATGTCGCCGCCGACATCGCCGGCGGCGGTGACCAACAGCTCCATGGCCGAGCCGACGCGATCAACTCGCTCGGACCGGTCGGTCACCATCATCAGGTGACCCTCGTAGCCCATCACGCCCCGTACATCGAGACCCGCAGCACGCGCCCGATCGGCGAGTCGCCCAGCGTCATGCGGAGCACAACCGCATCGTGGCAAACCAACGTTCACATCGACCAGTACCGAGCGAACGCCACCCGAGATCGCAGCATCGAGCGTTGCGTCTGAGTCCACCGCAACGGTGATGTTCGCAGTGATGTCGTCGCGCGCCGCCAACGCACCGAGGCGAGCAACGTCGAGCGATTCGTTGGCAAGCAGCACGTCATCGCCCAGGCCTGCGAGCACCAAACCTTCGACCTCGCGCGGCGTTGCACAGCAGAATCCGGTGTGGCCGTCTGCAGACAGCCGTCGCGCCATGTCGGTCGATTTGAACGCCTTGACGTGCGGACGTAGTTCGAGACCCGGACGTACCGCGTCCATCGCAGCGAGGTTGGCGTCGAACGTGGAACGCTCGATGACGAGTGCCGGCGTCGGCAGGTCGTCGATCGTCGAGGGATCCGAAGTTGCCATCACCCCAATCAATCACACGTGGAGCTCCGGGACGAAGCTTGCGCTCCGAGAACGAGGAGCGGTGGGTGAGCAACCGGTTACTGCACGACCCAGGAGTTGATGGCAATGGATCCCGACTCGTTCACTTGAACGATTGCCGTCGAGGTTGCACTGAACTTGGAGTCGGCCACGCTGACGATGCGGACACGCTTCTGTCCGATCGGGTTGTCGAAACGAACCTCCATCGCCGGTGCTCCTGCCGGGTCGATCACGACCTCGCCCGCCAGCATCCCGCCCAGCATGGCAACCGACGAGGAGCCCGGTGAGGCCGAACCGATCTCGATACGACCCTGCGGCACCGAGACATACCCGGAGATCACGATGTCGACGCTCTCGCCGTGCTCGATGGAGAAGTCCAGGATCGGCGTACGTGCATCCACAACGAGTGGTGCTGGTGTCATGTCCGGAGCGGCATCGGGAGCAACGGCGATGTCGCCGTGCTCGACCAGCGCGACGTCGCCGACGAACTCGCTGCCCGGGTCGCCTTCGGTCTGCAGCGCAACGACGTCCACGCGGTACTCGGCGTCGACGCCGAGCGTCGGAGTCGGTGCCACACAGCCCGTTTCGTTCCAGTCGGCGAAGCACGTCGTGGTGGTGCCGCCAGCGCCGATCCCTTCGACTGAGACGCGATATCCAGTGATCGGGCTCCCGCCGTCGTCGGAGACATCCCAACTCACGAAGACACCATTGGTGTGCAGCGTCGCGGTCGCGTTGTCGGGGGCGTCAGGTGTGTCTGCGCCCGAGACCTGGGTTCGACCGCGGAGGTCGAGGCGGTCGGCTTCGAAGCTGACCGACGGCGCGCTCGTCCCGGCGTCGTTCGTGGCGGTCACGGTGAGGACCGGTCGAAGACCTGACGAACTGGACTGATTCGTGATGCCGTCGATGGTGCACGACGTCTGGATCGCTCGATCAGGGATTGTGGTCGGAGAACACGAGCGGCCCGTCGTGGCGTCGGTGACCGTGTAGCCGGTGATCAGTGACCCATTGTCCGACGGCTCGTCCCAGAACACGGTGACTCGACCGCGATCGTTCGGGCCGCCGTTGCCCGAGCGGTCACGCTGGTACGACGAGGCAGCGGTGATGATCGGCGCATCAGGAGCGCTGGGCCGCGGGCTCAAGATCGAAGGCACGTATCCCTCGTTCACGGCGAGCGGGCTGGCGTCTACTCCAATGGTCGATGCCGGAACCCAGATCTCGCCGGGGACGGTGAGCGGGTCTCCCGCAGATTCGGCGGGCAAGAGCGGAGCGTGAGCGCCGTTGACTGACACGATCGACACACTCGCTGACGCGGCCACGCCGGTTTCGTCGTCAGCCACGTACCGCTGATTCATCACGAAACGGATGCTGTCGCTGCCGTCGTCATCGATTTCGATGCGTGCCGCGTCACCGAGCACGAACGTTGCGCCGATGCCGCTCGTATTCAGCGGAATCGGAGGACCGCCAACCACCCCGGGTCCCGCCTCGAAGTCGTTGGTGCAACCAATCTCCGAGCCACGACCGGCAACCACGTCGGCCCCAGACCGCACGATGATCGGCTGTTCGAAGTAGTACACACCCGATGTGAAGTACGTCGGTTCGTCGATGACGATCGGGTCGGAGAACGTGCCGGGGAAGAACACCTGGCAGCTCGCGTAGTTCGAGTCCTGTGCGCCCGGGGTCATGTCCTTGATGCGGTCACCGCCGCTGGTTGGGCGCACCGGGAGTTGCGGCATCCACACCTGGGCGATCGCTGGGCTGAGCGACCAGTCCGGCGTGGTCGCCCATGATGCCGGGTCAGCAGCCGTGTTCGGGTTCGTGTACGGGTTGGTGCCAATACCTGCTGGGAGCGAGCGGTCGGCCTGCACGACGGCAGCATCGAAAGGCACCTCACTCGGGTCGCGCAGCGTCTCGGTGGCGATCACTTCGCAGGTTGTGGTGACGTCGTCGAGCGAACTCACGAGCGGGCCGCCGACACACAGGTCGAACAGGTCGCCCTGGTTGCTCAAGGCAATCCAGATGCCGCCTTCGGACAGCTCCACGGCCTCGGCCTTGTTCGACACGACCTGGTTGGCTCGCGCCACGTTGGTGACGTAGTACAAGATCGGCAGCACGAACAGGGTCGCGATCACGCCGGTCACGAGGACCAGCACCAGCACGCCACCGCGGTCGCGGATCGGCTCGTCAGGGTCAACGAACGAGCGGACTCGGCGACTGGACTGGGGAGCGGTCAGCTCGCTCATGATGCAGTCACCGTCAGGATGCACGACACCGCTTCATTGGGCCGCACGCGAACCGTGATGCCTTCGAAATCTGCCGTACCGGCCGAACCGTCGTCCTCGACGGTCGGGATCGGGATCGCCGTGGTGGTGCGGCTGTCTGCACCGGATCGACACGACCACCCGACTGGCTCGTAGGCCGCAAGGGTCTGCAACTCCTGCGGGACGACGTCGACGTCGTAGTACTCGGTGCCATCCGAGATGTCGAAGTCGAAGGTGCCCGTCTTGAACGAGTCAGAAGTGGTGACCCGGCGAGTCGGCGAATCGATTACGGTGCCGGCGTCATCGCGGAACGCCGTGTTCTCGTAGATGAACTCGTCAGCCACGGGCGATCCGTCGGCGAGGCGGGTCTGCAGCGTGAGCGTGCCGCCGCAATCCTTCAGTGCCGCAGCCCGCATCGCCTCGGCGAACGCCGCAGCATTGAACGAGTTCTGCTGGTAGTAGTTCGCGACGTCAGGGTTCGTGTAGCCCCCACCGACCGCTTCTTCGGCGGGAACGACGAGGCCGCCGTTGCCGAGCAGCGTGGTGAGGATGTCGGCACCGAAACGCAGTTCGCTCGTTCCGAGTGGCGCATTCGGGTCAACGTAGGCCTGCGGGTTCTGGATCCAGGTGCCGCGCGTGTTGTTGGCCGTGAGGTCGGGGCCGACACCGACGAAGATCAGGTCGGTGCTGCGATGACGGTCGAGCAGTGCATCCGTGCGGTCGAAGGCTTCCTGATTGAACCGGCTGATGGCCGTCTGGTTGATGATCGCGGTCCAGATGGTCGAGTTGTATTTGCCGGCGTTGAAGTCGGTCTGTGTGCCGGTCCAGAACTGATCGACGGGCTTGCTGGGGTTTTCGGCATCCATCCGGCGGTGAACGGTGGAGATGCCGTCGGTGAAGAACACGACACGGTTGGCCGCCTGATCGGCGACGGTGCCGTCCGCATTGCGGAACGCACGGAAGAACGGGTCCTCCCAGTTGGTGCGAGCGCCTGCTCGGCGGTTGGTCAACAACTCGGCCTCGGCAATCAGTGCATCGACGGCGGCGCTGTCGGTCATGTCGACGTACTTGTGCCAGTCGTTGCCCGGGCCCATTGGTCGGGCATGGTCACCGAACTCGATGATCTGGATCTGGGTCGGGGTGTCGCGGAAGGCGTTGATGAACGCCTGCACACCTGGCTCGACGACATCCTCGAGCACGGATCCCGGAATCGATCCGGACGTGTCAACGAGGAGCGAGATCGGACCACCGCAACGCGAACCCGCTCGCACGAACGACGGCACGGTGAAGTCATCGGCGTCGATCTCGCTGGTGACCCGACCACCGGCGGTCAGCGCGACCGTGTTGGTGCCGCCACCGGCGCCGGCGGTGTTGCCGCCGCCGTTGATGGTCACGACGACGCGCTGCGCGTTGTCCGACAGGTTCGGGTTGGTGTCTGGTTCGGAGACGTCGAAGATCTCGACGGGGCGGATCGTGTCGTAGTTCGCCACGTCAGCCGGAGCGGGAAGATCGCGCAGCACGACGGCCATCCGACACGCTTCGGTGCCAACACATTCGATGCGCTGTACCTGCCACTCGTCGTCGTTCAGGATGTACTGGTACTGCACCTTGGTCACCACTTCGGTCAACGGCGGACCGGCGACCTGCGTGCTCCAGGAGAGCTGCAAAGCGTTGGCACCCGACAGGTCGAGCCCGCCGCAGTTGCCACACGGGGTCGCGGTCGGCGACAGATCCACCGCGGGAAGATCGGTGTCCTTGACGTTCGTGGACGCGAGGTCGGCAGGAAGCCACACGTCGATGTTCTGTTCTGCCCGACTGAGGTTCACTCGGCCCTCGCTGCTGCGGGTCACTCGGAACGTGACGCTGATCGACACGGCCACGACGGCGGCGATGACGCCCATCATCGTGACCACGATCAGCAGTTCGGGCAGCGTTGTTCCTGCGTCTCGACGACGTCGAATTCGATCAAGCGACATTGCTCTTCACCACCGTGAGGACTCGAGAAATCTGCTCTGTTGGATGTTCGGCTCGGATCGTGAGGCGTTGCACATCGAAGGCCTCCACCGTGCTGGTGCAGTCCTGGGCAACCCAGTCGACGCTCTCGTCGCCAGTGTTCGAGACCAGGATCTCCACGTTGACCGTCACCGCATCTGAGGGCCAGCCCTCGGCGAGGGCCGCAGCCTGGACAACCGTGTCGTAGTTGCACTGCTGTGGCGCACGGTCGATCTGGTCGCCTGCATTCAACAGCACGGTTTCGATCTGAGCCGCCTCGAAGATCGTGGACGACGACGTGAGCATTGCCTGCACCGCAGTGGCAAGCGCGATCACGATCGTCGCAAGCAGGCCGATGGAGATCAAGATCTCCGTCAGCGTGGAGCCCGCATCTCGCTGCAGGGCTCCGGGGGCGAGCTCGGCCGTAGCCGCCTCGTCCAGAATGGGATTCTGTTGCATCTCGTCGTCTCCGCCTGACTGCACTACGAACACACCCGTGTGGTGGTCCGCATCGCTACAGACAGTGTGATCAACGCGTGTATCGGCACGCGTCGAGAAGACTTGAGGCCTTCGTGAACTCAGCACTCGATGCGTCAGGCCGACGTCAGACGGCCATCAAGGAAACATCAAGTGGACCCGGCTATGCGGAATCGGCAACCAGCCCCTTGAAGAACATGGCGAGATCCTCGTCGTCGGTCTGGAGCAGTTGGTCCAAGAACCCGTGGAAGCGTTGCCCGCCGCCTTCGTTGCGGCCGAACAGGTTGTGAGTTTTGCCACCTGACTTGAGGGCCTTTTGCAAGCGCAGCCCGGTGAGGTAGTCCTCCTGCTCGACGACGTGATGGTTGAACGCCATCCTCGACGACACGTATTCTGCCTGCGCGTCGATGTCAGCCTGCTCCGTGGGAGCCGACCCTCGATGCAGGAACAGTTGCGTGGTGAACGACGACCCTGGGTCGTCGCCCGGATACAGCAGCGACACCATGTACATCCGTCCGTCGTCGAACGATGCAATCGACACGTGCGGGAAGATGGTCCACACCCCGCCAATGAGGTCGTTCAGGTCCCAGTCGGCTTCGTCGAGATCGGCAATGCCGTCCCATCCGCGACCGGGCGACGTGACGCGCTGATGTGGACCCCACGCGTCGTAGTTGGCCTTGCTCGACATCTGTGGACCGAACGTGTCCTTGTGCAGGATCGGCAGATGGTAGAAGTCGAGGTAGCCGTCATAGGCGACTTTCCAGTTGGGCCCCGCGATGGTCTGACGGCCTACGGCATGGCATTCATCGAATCGATGGTGCGCCAACATCTCGTCGTAACCACACAGGTAGGTGTCGATGTCGACCAACGGCTCGGCGGTGCGGTACAGCCATACGAGACCCGCTCGCTCGGCAATGGCCAGCGGCGTCAGCCCGTTGCAGTCTCGGTCGAGGTCGCCGAAGTCGGCAGCGTCGAGAATCCCCACCAGGCGGCCAGCGCTGTCGTAGCTCCATGCGTGATACGGACACGTGTGGCGTCGAGCCGTGCCAGTACCTGTTTCGGTCAGCACCGCGCCGCGGTGGGTGCACATGTTGTAGAACCCGCGCAGCACACCGTCGTCGCCACGGGTGACCAAGAACGGGGTCCCGGCCACTTCGCCGGCGATGTAGGAGTTCGGCGCCTCGACTTCACAAGCAGCGGCCACGACGACGGGCACGCGCGCAAACACGCGGTCCATCTCGAGGCGCCAACGGTCCTCATCGAAGTAGTTGGTGGCCGGCACGCGGGCGATGCCGTCAGCCTGATCCTGGGTTCCCGCCGCTCGGTGCGCGATGTTTCGCTTCGCAATCGATACCAATACATCTCGGCTCATCGCCACGACCCTTCACTCGACACGGCTCCGGCGCCCTCGGCCGGGCGCTGCCACAAACTTAACGGGCGTTCGCCAACTCGATCGACCCCGAGGAGTGTTCACTGCCGACGGCTTCGCCTCAGAATTGATCGGCGGGGTAGTTTTGCGACATGACGACAAATCGCGAACAGTGGCAAGAGGCCTTCGACGCATCGAGGGTGCGCGACGACCAACCGTTCGCCACCATGTCGGGGATTCCGCTCGATCCTGTTTACGGCTCCGAAGACAGCGAGTACCCCGGCCAATACCCGTACACCCGCGGCCCTTACGCCTCGATGTATCGATCGAAGCTCTGGACCATGCGCATGTTCGCCGGGTTCGGAACTGCCGAAGACACCAACTGGCGCTTCAAGGAGATCATCAAGTCCGGTGGCACCGGGCTGTCCACTGCGTTCGACATGCCGACGCTGCTGGGGATCGACTCCGACAACGCGATGTCGCTCGGCGAAGTCGGGCGATGCGGCGTCGCCATCGACACGTTGGCCGACATGGAGGATCTCTACTCCGGGATCGACCTCGGTGAGATCACCACCTCGATGACCATCAACTCACCCGCTGCGGTGATCTTCGCGATGTTCATCGCGCAGGCCGAGCAGGCCGGCACACACCGCTCGAAGCTGGGCGGCACGCTCCAGAACGACATCTTGAAGGAGTACCAAGCGCAGAAGGAGTACGTGTTCCCCCCGCGCCAGTCCATGCGTCTGGTCCGCGACACGATCGACTTCACCGCCGCCGAGATGCCGCGCTGGAACTCGATCTCCATTTCCGGCTACCACATCCGCGAGGCGGGCTCCACCGCTGCCGAGGAGCTGGCATTCACACTCGCCAATGGGTTTGCGTACGTCGAACTGGCACTCGAGGCGGGCCTTGCGATCGACACGTTCGCACCTCGCCTCAGCTTCTTCTTCAACGCCCACATCGACTTCTTCGAAGAGATCGCGAAGTACCGGGCCGCACGCCGAATCTGGGCGCGTTGGATGAAAGAGCGCTACGGCGCCGAGAACGAGAAGTCCATGCAGCTCAAGTTCCACACCCAGACCGCAGGCGTGTCACTCACGGCCCAGCAGCCTGAAGTGAACATCGTGCGCACGGCGATCGAAGCCATGGCCGGTGTACTCGGCGGCACGCAGTCGTTGCACACCAACTCGATGGACGAAGCCCTGGCGCTGCCGACCGAGAAGTCCGCGCGCATCGCGCTGCGCACCCAGCAGGTCATTGCTCACGAAACCAACGTGGCTCACGTGGCCGACCCGCTCGGCGGATCGCACTACGTGGAAGCGTTGACCGACGAGATGGAACGTCAAGCAGAAGAGTTGTTTGCCTACCTCGACGAACTCGGTGACGGCTCGATGCTCGAAGGTGCCATCCAAGGCATCGAGGAGAACTGGTTCCAGGGTCGTATTGCCGACTCGGCCTACGAACTCGAGCGTCGACTCAACGCCGGTGATCACATCCGTGTGGGCGTCAACGCCTTCAAGGAGGGCAACGACGACGACCAGATGGAGCTGTTGCGCATCTCCGGCGAGGACGAGACCAAACAGCGCAAGCGGCTCGATCAGGTTCGCCAGGATCGCGATCAGGCGTCGGTCGACTCGGCGCTGTCACGGGTGCGCAACGATGCACTCGATCCCGAGGTCAACCTGATGCCGGCGATCATCGACGCGGTGAAGGTGTACGCCACGGTCGGCGAGATCATGAGCACGATGGAGAACGAGTTCGGCCGCCACGTGGAAGTTCCGGTCATCTGATGGCTGGCGAACGGATTCTCATTGCAAAGGTCGGCCTCGACGGCCACGACCGCGGCGTGAAAGTCGTTGCGCGCATCTTGCGTGACGCGGGCTTCGAGGTCGTCTATACCGGGCTGTTCCAGACCCCTGAAACCGTTGCGGCGGCAGCGGTCGACGAAGACGTGGACGCCGTGGGCCTGTCGATGCTGTCGGCTGCGCACATGACCCTCGCCCCGTTGGTGGTCGAAGAGATCCGCAAGCGCGGCCTCGATATCCCTGTGGTGCTCGGCGGCATCGTGCCGGACCATGACCTCGAAGCGCTCGCCGAAGTCGGCATCACCACAGTGCTCACCCCGGGCACCAGCGCCGAGGAAATCGCCACACGGGTCCGCGCCGCGATCGTGGCGAACCAAACCGACTGAACAACAGCAGTGAAGAAGTGCCTGGCACTTCTTCACGCTTGACGAATGGAGACACCATGTCCGAAGCCTGGATCATCGACGCATGCCGCACCCCTCGCGGTATCGGCAAGCAGGGCAAGGGCGCGCTTGCCGACATGCACCCGCAGCGACTCGGAGCGTCCGTGCTGCGCGCGCTGGCGGATCGCAACGATCTCGACACCTCCACGGTCGACGACGTCATCTGGGGTACCTCGATGCAGTCTGGCCACCAGGGTGGCGACCTCGGCCGCATGGCATTGCTCGACGCCGGCTGGAGCGTGAAGGCGAGCGGAACCACGATCGACCGCTTCTGCGGATCGGGCATCACGACGGCGAACCTCGCTGCGGGGATGGTCGCATCGGGTATGGAAGACGTCGTGGTCGCCGGCGGCACCGAGATGATGTCGCGTTCGCGTGACGACAACCACAACCCCGGTGGCGGCATGCACCGCGGCAACCTGCACCTCGATTCGCTCCACCCGCAGAGCCATCAGGGCGTCTGCGCTGACGCAATCGCCACCCTCGACGGCATCTCCCGCGAAGCACTCGACGAACTCGGGGCCGAGTCCCAGCGCCGCGCCGCGGTCGCCATTGCCGAGGGCCGATTCAGCAAGTCACTGGTCGCCGTCACCGATGATGACGGGAACGTGCTGCTCGATCACGAGGAGTACCCGCGCCCGCAGACCACGATTGAAAGCCTTGCCGGGCTGTCGCCGTCGTTCACGAAGTTCGGCCAGTACCCGGCCTACGAGGGCGGGCCCACACTGAACCAGCAGATCGAGCAGCAGTTCGACGGACTGCAGATCGAGCACATGCACCACGCCGGCAACTCGTCGGGGGTGGTCGACGGCGCAGCAGCGATTCTGATCGCCAACTCCGACTACGCCCAGCGCTCGGGCATGAAGCCCCGCGCCCGTGTGATCGCTGTGGCGAACATGGGCGACGATCCCACGCTCATGCTCAACGCCCCCGTGCCCGCCACCCGCAAGGTGTTGGAGAAGGCCGGGATGACGCTTGACGACATCGACTTGATCGAGATCAACGAGGCGTTCGCCGTGGTCTCAGAGAAGTTCCAGCGTGATCTCGACGTGGATCGCAGCAAGGTCAACGTCAACGGTGCAGCGATTGCGCTCGGCCACCCGATCGGTGCCACCGGCGCCATCCTGATCGGCACCGTGCTCGACGAGTTGGAGCGGACCGACAAGCAGGTCGGCCTCGTCACGATGTGCGCCGCCGGCGGCATGGCTCCAGCGATCATCATCGAGCGCATCTGATGACCGACCGACGCACCCCTGACCTCACCGATATGACCGGCCAGGTTGCCGTGATCACCGGCGGTGGACGCGGGATTGGCGAGGGCATCGCCCGCTCGTTCAGCGAAGCCGGCGCGTCGGTCGTGGTGGCTGCACGACGCGTCGACGAGATCGAGGCCGTCGCTGCCGCTCTGCGCGACGACGGCGGCAAAGCGATTGCGGTGGCAACCGACGTGACCGATGACGATGCGGTCGAAGCCCTCGCGCAAGCTGCGGTCGACGAGTTCGGTTCACTGAGTACATGGGTGAACAATGCCGGCGGTTCGCCGATGCGGATGCCGTTGAGCGAGCTGCCGCGCGAAGAGTGGGATCGCACACTCGCGCTCAACCTCACCTCGGTCTACGTCGGCTCGCTGGTGGCGGCGCGTCACATCATGGCCACCGCCGGCACGGGTTCGATCATCAACATCTCGTCGGGCGCTGGGTCCGGGCCGGTTCCCGGTAGCGCGCACTACGGCGCGGCGAAGGCCGGGACCAACTCGCTCACCTGGACCCTGTCCGCCGAACTCGCACCGCACATCCGAGTCAACGCAGTTGCCCCCGGAGCCATCCCGACCGAGGTGATGCTGAAGGCCGTGGGCAAGAGCGAAGACCAGCTCGATGAACTCCTCGAAGCGTGGAACATTCCGCTGGGGCGGTTGGGCACGCCGCAAGACATCGGTGCGGCTTGCCTCTACCTCGCATCTGATGCAGCCAGCTGGGTCAGCGGCGAGATCCTCCGTGTCGGCGGTGGAGCGAAGCCTCGCTGACTACCCCCTCCTCTCCCGACCTCTTTTCGTCCCCGCCTCTGGCCGAACACGAGGTGGAAGATCCGGATGCCAACGCATGAAAAACGCAAGCGGGCCTGCACGCGCAAGCTTGCTTGCGGATTTCTCGTTCGGCGTCCTGGACGAGACCGTTGGACAGCCCGATGTCGCTACCAGTCGAGTTCGTGACGGTAGGGGACGTCGGCCCCCGCACGAGAGCAGGTGATCGCTGCGGCGGTGACCGCGCGCTCGGCAAATCGCTGCCAGTCGCCCGGCACGAGATCATCGAGTTCGACTGCGGCACCCGAGAAGTGTTCGACGATCGAGGTCAGCACGACACCAACGATCGTGTCGCCGGCGCCGACGGTGTCCACCACGTCGACTCGCGGTGCGGTGGCGAACGACTCGCCGGCCGACGTGAGGATCGAGAGTCCGTCGCCGCCGCGCGTGACGATCACGGCGTTCACTCCGTGGTCCAGCAACCGGGTCGCTGAGTCTTCTGGGCTCTGATTCGGCCAGATCCAGGAGAGATCTTCGTCGGACCCCTTGTACAGACCAACGTGGGGGAGCCACCGATCATGGAAGCTGTGCCACTGTGCTGCGTCATCGATGATCTGGGGGCGAATGTTCGGATCGAGCGAGACCAAGCCGTCATGGCCGGCAGCGAGATCGGCGTAGGCGTCCGCAGCGACGCCGCGGAACATGCCGAGGGTGCCGCCGTGCACGATGTTGCCAGGTCCGTTGGTGGCCGACCGTTCGATGTGATCGAGCAAGGTGTCAGCGGTGTCATCGCCCTCGAACCGGAACCGGAGTTCCGGCACGTGTTCCACGATGGCGCGAGCCGTCGGCGCATCGAAACGTCGACTCAGGGACAGGTCGACACCGTTGTCGAGCATGTGCTGCCACAGGCGGTCTCCGAAGTCGTCGGTCGACACGCCACCGACGAACGACGATGAAGCTCCGAGACGCGCCGCAGCGATGGCGACGTTCATCGGCCCGCCGCCCGGCACGGGCTCGGGCACGAGGTCGACCAGGGCTTCGCCGCAGCTGAAGATCATTGAGCGACCCTACGGCAGCCGATGCGCGGGTCAGTCGCCGAGGCGAAGGCCGTCGTCGCCGAACACGTGGATGGGACCGTTGATGGAAACGTGGACGCGGTCCCCCCGGCCGATGTCGCTCTGGCCATCTTCGCGCACCACGATGACCTGCTCGGCGCCCTGATGTTGTGTGCGCACGTGGAGGAAGGACTCCGAGCCGAGCGCTTCGACCACGGACACTTCACCGGCAAGACCGTCGTCGGAGAGCGTCAAGTGCTCGGGACGCACGCCGACAGCAAAGTCATTCGAGCCCTGATCGCCAACCGCCGCAGCTGCCGAGGCGATCAGCGGCGCCTCGAGGGTTCCGAGGTGGAGCACACCGTCCACGCGTTCCACGTCCACGATGTTCATCGCCGGTGAACCAATGAAGCCAGCGACGAATCGGTTCGTCGGACGGTTGTAGAGCGTGCGCGGCGCGTCGACCTGCTGCAGCAACCCGTCCTTGAGGACGGCAACCCGGTGGCCCATGGTCATGGCTTCGACCTGGTCGTGGGTGACGTAGACCATCGTGGTTCCCAGGCGAGCCTGGAGATCAGCGAGTTCGGTTCGGGTCTGCACACGGAGCTTGGCATCGAGGTTCGACAACGGCTCGTCCATCAAGAACACCTGCGGGGAACGCACGATGGCACGGCCCATCGCCACACGCTGGCGTTGGCCGCCGGACAGGTTCTTCGGTTTGCGGTCGAGGTAGGGCTCGAGGTCGAGGATGCGGGCAGCGTCTTCGACCTGGCGACGTCGCTCGTCTTTGGGCACCTTGGCCTGCTTCAGCGCGAAGCCCATGTTCTCCGCAACGGTCATGCTCGGGTACAGCGCATAGTTCTGGAACACCATGGCGATGTCGCGGTCCTGCGGGGGCTTGAGTGTGACATCGACATCGTTGATGAAGATGTGCCCTTCGTTGACCGTTTCGAGCCCGGCGAGCATCCGCAGCGCCGTCGACTTTCCCGAACCAGACGGGCCCACGAGAACGAGGAGTTCACCGTCGGTGATGTCCAGGTCGAGCGCGTTGACTGCCGGCTCTTCCGATCCTGGATAGATCCGGGTGGCGGCTTCGTATCGGACTTCAGCCATGGTGTTGCTCCCTTTGTGGCACGGACAGTCGAGTTGTGGAGTTGTTGAACGACATCACTTGATCGCTCCCATCGCGAGGCCGCGGATCATGCGCTTCTGGGCGACCCAGCCGGCGATCACCACGGGGAATGTTGCCAACACGGACGCGGCGCTGAGTTGGGCAAGGAATTGGCCCTGGAAGTTCTGCTGGGAGTTGACCCAGACCGGGATGGTGGAGGCACCGGTCGGGTTCAACTGCACGGCGAGGAAGAACTCGTTCCACGCAAAGATCACGCACAGCAGCGCAGTTGCGGCCAGACCGGGCGCAACGATCGGCATGATCACCTGGCGGAGTTGACCCGGCAAGCTACAGCCATCGATCTGAGCCGCTTCGATGAGCTCCTTGGGCACTTCGGCGAAGAACGATCTCAACATCCACACGGCGAGCGGCAGGTTCATTGCGGTGTAGAGAATGATGAGGACGGTCTTCGTTCCCAGCAGGTCGAGGTCGCGGGCGATGATCCACAGCGGCATGATCGCACCCACGATCGGCAAGAACTTCGTCGAGATGAAGAAGAACAGGACGTCGCGCCACTTGCGCATCGGGCGGATCGCCAATGCGTAGGCCGCTGGAACAGCCAGCACCATGACGAGCACCGTCGAGACGAACACGATCACGAACGAGTTGGCGAACGCCTCGCTGAAGGTCAACAACCCTCCGCCGGTTGCTTCGGAGGGAGCACAGACATTGATCAGATCGGTGAACCACGACACCCGTTCCGAGCTTTCGGTGACCTCGCAGAATCGGTCGGTCGTCGGGTCGAAGACCAACGCCGGACTCCCGTTGGCAACAGATTCGTCCTTGAAGCCGTTCAACGTGAGCCAAAACAGCGGAAAGAAGAACAGGAGGCCGATGATCCATGTCAGCAGCGCAAGAAGATGGGCAACAAGGCGGTTCTGGCCGAGGATGGGTTCGGCTTTGGGGGCACGGGTGAGCAATGCCATCAGGAATCGTCCTCCAGCAGATTGGACAGCACACGCAAACCGATGTTGGCGATGATGATCGATGCGAGAACGACGACGATCGAGTACGACGACGCCAGACCGAACCGGTTGCCGCCACCGATCGAACGTCCTGCGATGTAGAACGGCAGGTTCTGGGAACCGGGTTGGCCACCGACGATGACCTCGATGTGGTCGTACACCTGAATGAGATAGATCGCACCGAGCAAAGTGCCGAGCTCGAGGAACGGACGAAGCTGCGGGAACGTGATCTGGCGGAAGATGCCGAAGGTAGTGGCTCCGTCGACCCGAGCAGCTTCGAGGACCGACTGGTCTTGGCCTTGGAGGCCAGCCAGAACGATCAGCATCATGAACGGACTCCACTGCCACACGAGCACGACCACGACCGAGGCAAGCGGATAGCGGGTGGCGAACTCGGTGGGCCCGAAGCCGAAGAGTTCGATGACCCAGTTGATCACGCCGAATGTGGAGTTGAACATCTGCGTCTTCCACATGAAGCCAGCGACGACCGGCATCACCAGGAACGGGGTGATCAGCAGTGTGCGAACGAAGCCCTGCCCGAAGAATTTGCGGTCGAGCAGGATGGCGAGCAAGGTCCCGACGATGAGGGAGAACAGGACCGCCATCACGGTCATCTGCACGCTGACCCATGCGGCGTCTCGGAAGAACTTCTCCTGTTCCTCGAACAGTGAGCCATAGTTCTCGAGTCCGATGAACGTGCGGGGCACCTCACCTGTTTCCGGGTCGGGCTTGTCGATCCGCCACTCGGTGAGGCTGTAGAACAGCGTGAAGAGGAACGGAATCTGTGTCACCACGATGGTGAACAGCAAGGCAGGGAGGATCGGGAGTCGGCGTTTCCAACCCTCGCGACGTTCCAACCGCTTGACTTCGGCGGCGTGTGATTCTTGATCGACTGCGACGTTCGCCATAGCGCTCCCCCTTCGAGCTGCCCCTGTGTTGATTCCAAACAGATCGGCCGGGCGCACGAGACGCCCGGCCGAGCTGATGTTCGGAATTCCGTATTCGGTATTCCGTATTCGGTATTCGGTATTCCGTATTCCGTACCCAGGGCGATCGATTCGACCGAGCGTGACGCTCAGCCGAATCGATCGTTGTTCCCTAAGGGGAGGTTCAGCTGCTCACTTCAGATGCGATGATGTGGCAGTCAGCGAGGGCGTCATCGACGCTCATGGAACCAGCGATGGCCGCCGAGAAGAGCTCGGTGCAGCGGGTGCCGACGTCCTGGAACTCAGGGACACCGACGTACTGCACGCCGGGCAGACCGGGCCGCGGCGTGGTGCCGGGGTTGTCGATCGGTGCGGCAAGCATTGCGTCGAGCGTGCGCTGTGCGAATGCTGCAGCAGCTTCCTGGTACTCAGGACGCTCGTAGAGCGACTGACGGGTGCCCGGGGGCACTGCACGCCAACCATCGGTGTCAGCAATGAGCTCGTGGTAGTCAGCGTTGGTTGCCCAGTCGATGAACTGCCATGCGGCGTCCTGGTCAGTGGTGCTCGCCGGGATGGCGAGGGTCCAGGCCCAGAGCCAGCCGGATGCGTCGGTCACGTTGGTCGGAGCCAAGGCGAAGGCGGTGTTGGCCACAACATCTTCAGGGAAGAGGCTGGCAGCCACGGTGGCGTCGTACCACATGGCAACCTTGCCCTCTTCGTAGAGCGTCTTGCACTCGTTGAAGCTGGAGTTGGCGGCATCGTCTTCGCCGGCGTCGTTGAGCAGGTCGACGTAGAAGTTCAGTGCTTCGGCGAACTCGGGCTGATCGACCTGTGAGGCGCCGATGGAGCCGTCTTCGTTTGCCAGCCACCAGGTGCCACCGAAGGTGTTGAGCACGGTGGTGAAGGCTGCACCGAGGTCACCCCAGCCGGGCTTACCGCGCAGGCAGATACCAGCCATCTCGTCGGAGTCGATTTCGCGCGCGATTGCCGCGACCTCTTCCCAGGTGGGAGCTTCGGGCATGTTGTCGATGATGTCCGAGCGGTACATCACGAACGACGACTCGGCGTAGAACGGCGAAGCGTAGAGCTCTCCGTCGACCGAGAGACCGTTGCGGACGGCCGGGATGAGGTCGTCGATGTCGTAGGTGTCGGATTCGGCGGCGAGGTCGTTCAGGCCGACCAGCCAACCGTTGGCGCCGAACTGCGGCGTCTCGTACATACCGATCTGGACGACGTCGAACTGCTCGCCGCCGGCGCCGACGTCACGGGTGGTGACTTCGCGCAGGGTCTGCTCGTCGAGCACCGTGAAGTTCACTTCGATGCCGGTTTCGGCGGTGAAGTTCTCGGGTGCGAGTTCTGCCATCTTCTCGATGTTGTCGTTACCGACCAGTGCCACGGTGATCGAACGATCGCCTGCGGGCTCTTCGGCCGGCTCTTCTTCCGTTGCCTCTTCTTCGGCCTCGACTGCGTCGTCTGCCGGTGCTTCGTCAGCAGTGTCGGCTTCGTCACTTCCGCCACACGCAGCTGCGAGCAGCGCGAATGTCGTGAGGACGGCTGGGACGGTGGTCCTCGCCTGGATCTTTCGTGTTCGAGCCATAGCTCCCCCTTCGTAGGTGACCGGCGGCACGGTGCCGTCCCGTCGAGGGAAGTTCTAGTTGGTTTTATGTTGGTATGCAAGTTTTCATCGAGAGATAACAACACAAACATCGGCTGGACACGTGCGTTCATGTTGTTTTAGGGTGTCGGCGTGATCGACGACACCCCCATCCACGCTCTTTGCGCGTCAACGTTGTCGTTGCTCGACTCCCGCGTCGAGACGCCCACCTACGAGCGCTCGACGCTGCGGCGCAGCGTGGTGCACATCGGCGTCGGGGGCTTTCATCGAGCCCACCTCGCCACGTACATCGATGATCTCGCACGGCAAGGCAACACCGAGTGGGGCATCGTCGGCGTCGGAGTTCTCGAGTCAGACGCGCGAATGGCGGAGGTACTCCATCGCCAGGACCACCTGTACACGCTGGTTTCTCGAGGTGCCCACAGCAGCGGTGTGTCGGTCATCGGGAGCATCGTCGACTACCTGCACGTCGCCAACGACCCCACCCCACTGATCGAACGGGTTGGGCACCCCGACACTCAGATCGTCTCGATGACCATCACCGAAGGCGGCTATCCCGTCGACGACATCTCCGGAGAGTTCGTTCCCGAACAGTCGCCACCGAGCGGAGTCTTTGCGCTGCTGGCTCTCGGACTCGAAGCCCGACGTCTCGCAGACGCCGGGCCGCTCACGGTGATGAGCTGCGACAACATCATGACCAACGGTCATGTCGCACGAACAGCGACACTCGGTGCAGCGGCAGTCCACGGATCGTCGTTGGTCGAGTGGATCGAAACGAACGTGCGCTTCCCCAACAGCATGGTCGACCGGATCACCCCGGCCACCACCTCGGCTGACTCCGAGTGGCTCCAACACACCCATGGGGTGTCCGATGAATGGCCCGTGGTGGCCGAGCCTTTTCGTCAGTGGGTGATCGAAGACGACTTCGGAGGCGATCGCCTGCCTCTCGAGTCGATCGACGTCATCGTCACCAAGGACATCGACCCGTATGAGTTGACCAAGCTCCGTCTGCTCAACGCCGGTCATTCATGCCTTGCCTACCTTGCGTCACTCGACGGGTACGACCGCGTCGACAAGGCAATGGCCGACCCGGTGTTGCGCGACTTCGTCACCCAACTCCTCCACCGCGAAGCCAAGTCCACGCTGCCAGCAGCGGCCGGCATCGACCTCGACGAGTACATCGCATCGCTCATCGAACGCTTTTCGAACCCCGGAGTCGGTGACCAGATCGCACGGCTGTGCCTCGACGGAACCGCGAAGTTCCCGAAGTTCTTGTTGCCGACCGTGCGTGCCCAACTCGCAGGTGACAGCGAAGTCGCACGCTCTGCGCTCGCCCTTGCTGGTTGGTGCCAGTACTTGGTGGAAGCCGACGAACCGTCGCCAGACCCGCTCCTCGACACAGCGCTCGAGTTCGCTCGGTGCTCCGTCGATGATCCTGCCGCGTTCCTCGATTTCACCGAGGTGTTCGGCACCGATCTACGCGAGTCGCCGACCTTCCGCTCAGCGTTCTCGACCGCACTTCAGTCGCTGCGCAGCCGCGGAGTACAATCGGCCGTACGCGCCGCCACCTGAGGAACGACCATCCACCGAGAAGCGGCCCGACGGAATCGACGATGACCAACCACGCTGCTCATGCCTCATCGACGGGGCTGTTCCAGACCGAGCGGCAGCAGGAGATCGTTGCGCTCACGATCGAAAATGGTCGGGTCGAGGTTGCTGACCTCGCCCATCGATTCGACGTCACGACCGAGACCATTCGCCGCGACCTTTCCGAACTGCAGGCGCATCGGCTCGTCCGACGAGTCCACGGCGGCGCCACACCCTGGGAAACCGGCGGATTCGAGCCGCTACTCTCCAAACGCGACGATCAGCAGCACGGAGAAAAGCGCCGCATCGCGACAGCCGCCGTCGAAGAACTGCCCGACAGCGGATCGGTCATCATCGACTCGGGAAGCACCGCCGGGCGATTCGTGGAAGCAATCCCCGTCGAAACCGAACTTCGTTTCGTCACGAACTCGCTCCTCATTGCACAGTCGCTGAGCGAGCGCACGGCTGCCGCCGTGATCGTCATCGGGGGCAAGGTCCGCAGCAACACCTTTGCCATGGTCGACACACAGGCCGTCGAGGCGGTGGAGCCACTGCGCGTCGACACCGTTTTCTTGAGTGCGGATGCAGCATCAGCGAGTTCGGGTCTCACCACTCCATACCGCGAGGAGGCTGCGTGGAAGCGGGCGATCATTCGCTCGGCTCGCAGAGTGGTGATGCTGCTCGACCACTCCAAGTTCGGTGAGGAGCATTTCGTCCGCTTCGCCGACTGGTCCGACATCGACGTCCTGGTCACCAACCATGAAACCGACGCCGATCAGCTCGCCGTGATCGAGGCGGGCGGCACCACGGTCGTCACGTCCTGATGAAGCCGGTTGCCCGATGAAGCCGGTGGTCTGATGCCGACAGGCTCGGTCACGCCGTCGCACTCTGCTGCGCATCACCTCGAACAGGTCGCTGCTGAGGTGGCGGTTCTTGCCGCAGTGCTGGTTCGGGGTTCGGTAGGACGCGCTGCAGCGGCAGGAACGAAGTCGAGCCCGACCGACGTCGTCACCGAAACCGATGTGGAGTCGGAGCGCCTGATTCGACGCGAGCTCCTCGACCGCTGCCCCGGATCAGCCATCGCCGGCGAAGAGTTGGACGACCAGGACGGCGCCAACACGGTGAGCTGGGTCGTGGACCCGATCGATGGCACCGTCAACTTCCTCTACGACCTCCCGGTGGTGTCGGTGAGTATCGCGGCGTGCATCGACGGCATCACGGTCGCCGGTGCGGTGGCCGACATCGTGCGCGGCGACGTGTTTTCGGCATCGCAAGGAGCGGGGGCTCGACGCAATGGCGTTGCCGTGTCCGCCCGGCCCACCACGTCGCTCGAGCAGTCGCTGGTCGGCACCGGCTTTTCGTACTCGGCCCAGCGCCGCCAGGAACAGTCGTCGATCCTGAACCGATTGCTCCCCGCAGCCCGAGATATTCGCTGTATGGGTTCGGCGGCGTTGAACCTGTGCTGGGTCGCGTGTGGCCGCCTCGACGCGTACTACGAGCACGACACCAAGCTGTACGACTACGCCGCCGGCGCGCTCATTGCAACCGAGGCCGGGGCGCGCGTCGAACTCCCCGCCGACACACAGCTGGATCTATCGATCGCTGCCGCAGCTGGCGTGTTCGATCGGTTGCGCAGCATCGTGGTCTCCGGCTGACGCATCACGATCGCCACAGCGCAACGAGGCCACTGGGGTCGAGGTCCGTTCGTTCTGCAAGACGCCCTGCCGCCCGCAAACGACACCAGTCGCCCACACGGTCCGCGGAGGACGACCCGATCTCGGCAACATATGCATCGTGCACACGCTGAACCAGCGCTTCGGACGCGCCCGGCAGATGCCGCAGGTCGGTGGCCCCACTGCTCAATAGAAGCAGGATCGTTCGCGCCACATCGGCTGATCGATGCCCGACCGTGGCATCGAACCAATCGATCACCACGGGACCTGATGCACTGAGCAGCACATTGCCTGGATGCAGGTCACCGTGGAGCAATGCGCCACCGGTCGGCAACGATGCCAACAACTCGATCGCCGCATCGTGCTCACTCGTTGTCAGCTCGCCCGACGATCGCAACTTGGCGGTGAGGCGATCGGTGAGACTGGGCAACCCATCGGGCACACCCGCAGCGTGGATCGAGCGTTGCACCTCGACCAACTCGCGCGTCAGCGCACCGGCGTCACTCGGGTGATCGAGCATCCGCTGCCACATCGACGGGCCGTCGATGCGTTCGAACACCACCGCAGGGCGCCCATCGACATCGATCACGTCTCGAACCTCTGGCGCCGGAACTCCGAGCTCGCGGACCGCAGCGGTGTAGTCGGCTTCGGCTTGCGCCCAACGCGACGGGGTTGATGGCTTGAGGACTTTCGCCGCGCCATCGATGCCGTAGCGGAACACCTCGGAGGTTCGCCCGTCTGCGATCAGTTCACCGAGCACGGCCACACCTTAAGCGCCTCGATCTCGGGCAGCAGGAAAGGACAGCGTGAACGTGGATCCTCCTCCGGACGTCTCGGCGACGTCCATCGTGGCCCCGAAGCGTTCGACGTGACGTGACGCCACCGACAAGCCGAGCCCGGCACCTCCGCCGTCACGCCTGCTCCGCGAAGCATCCCCACGAAAGAAGGGAAGCCAAATGTTGTCGACGTCGCCAGCAGGAACTCCATCGCCATGATCGACGACGTCCACCACGACGGTCGCACCGATGTTCGACACACGCACGTCGACCCCCGTGTCCACCGGCGTGTGCTGGCAGGCATTGGCAACAACATTGAGCACCGCTTGGTGGATCGGCCCGCCAACGCCGAGGACGAGCGCTGGATCGTCGGGCACCGACAGACCAATGGCGCGGGGCGCGTGCGCCGAACGAAGATCGTCGACGACATCGCGTGCTACCGATGCCAGGTCGACCGGCTCATGAACCTCACCGGGTTGGACCCCCTTGGTGAGGTCGAGCATGTCGGTCACGAGGGCATGAAGTCGATTCGTTTCGTTGCCGACCCGATCCATCGCTCGGTCGAGCGCCCCCTCTTCCTCGAGCATGCCTCCCGCATAGAGATCGCTGTATCCGCGCAGTGCTGTCAGTGGGGTCCGGAACTCATGAGAGACATCGGCAACGAAGCGCTGCATGTCGTCACGCGCCCGCTGCGCTTCCGCCGCAGACTCCTCCGATCGCTCGATCGTGTCGCGCAACCGCACCAGCATGCGGTCGAGGTCGGTCGCCAATGCCGCCACCTCGCGTGCCCCACTCGGTGGCTCGACCCACGTGTCCAGGGAGCCATCGGCTACCTGTGTCGCCGTCAGCGTCATGCGTGTCACCGGCCGAACGACGACCGTGGTGACCAGCCACACCACCGCTGCTTGGAGCAGGCCGATCACCACTCCGGCAACCAACAATGTTCGACGCAGATCAGCCATCGCACTGTCGAGTTCTTCCAGGCTCAGCGCGGTGATCGAGATGTCTCCGTTCCGGTTGACGGAAGCAAGCGCACGGACGCGTATCGGATCGACGGTGCGTCGTGCTCCCTCCGGACTCGACCGAGCTGCATCGGCGAGTTCGGCGAGCTCGGTTGCGGTGAAGGGGTTTCGTGCACCGCCGGAACGCAGCGGTTCGCCTGACGCCGAAACCGTCAGCTGCAATGGGACCTCGACCGACTCGGCGTCTCCCTGTACGCCCGGGAGCGGTTCGGGGTCACCGGGACGCGAATCGACGACCGTCGGTCGACGGGCGGCTCGAGACAGTTCGTCATCGATGTTCGACAACCGGTTGTCGAACTCGGCACTGTCGATGTACACCGCGAAGCCGGCAAAGCCGATGGTCATCGTCAACAGAATCGGCACCAACATCAACGTTCGCAGCGATGGTCGTTTCACGCTCGCTCCTCGAGCCGCAGCAGGTACCCCATCCCTCGCCGTGTCTGGATCAACGGCACCCGCCCGTCGTCGATCTTGCGCCGCAAGTAGCCGATGTACAGCTCCACGATGTTCTCCCCGCCGTCGTAGTCCTCGGGCCACACGTTCACCAGAATCTGCGCCTTGGAGACGACGATCCCTGCATTGACCATCAGGTAGTGCAACAAACCGAACTCGGTGACCGACAGGTCGATGCGGTCACCATCGCGGGTGACATCGCGGCTCCTCACATCGAGCGTGAGATCATCGATTGCCAACACTGCCGACACCGCCACTCGGTCGACACGACGCAGGATGGCCGCAACACGCAGCCGCAGTTCGTCCACCTCAAACGGTTTGGTCAGATAATCGTCACCACCAGCCAGGAACCCTGCGAGTCGTTGGTCAGTATCGCTCCGGGCGGTCAGGAACAGCACCGGGAAGGTTCGTCCCCGATCCCGCAAGCGCCGACACACCTCGAGGCCATCTATCCCGGGCAACATGACGTCGAGCACGATCAGGTCGAACACGTCGTCCATTGCGCGTTGAAGGCCCCCATCGCCGGTGGCGGCCCACTGCACCTCGTGTCCGTCGTGGCGAAGCGCCGTGGAGACGACATCAGCAATCGACGGCTCATCTTCGATCACCAGCACTCGCGCAGGCGCAACCCGAGGTGTCCTCGGATTTGGGCTGATGGAATCGGACACAGAGTCATTCAAGTCGGCCAGGCTGTGTATCCGCTGTGTGACGTCGCCACCATTTCGAAGAATCCACATCGGGCACAGGGACTTCACAGCATTGCTCCGCACAGTGGTCTCCATGACCAACCCCCATTCCAGAAAGCGGCTCGGCGCCGCCGCGCTCGTGGGCGCTATGACACTCGCAGCGTGTGGCTCCGACGACGCCGCCTCCACGGACACCACGCCTGTCGATACCACCACCGACACCGCATCTGAAGCGGTCGCCGAGACCAGCGACGAGTCCGATGCGGACGCATCCGCCACCGCGACGTCCACGCTTGCCGGCATCGACGCAGCTCAATGGGGTGACAACGTCACGATCGAGGTGGGTGACGACACGTTCAACTTCCAATCCAACGGACTCCCGAGCCACGAGATTCCCGACCAGTTCCTGGTCCCGACGACAGGCAGCTTCACGCCCCCGGTCACCGCCGACGAAGTGGCGCCGGTCGACTCTTCGATCGCAGTGGTCGAAACACCCGTCGATCTCGACCTCCCCCTCGTTCCCGAATACAGCGACACCACGACCGACACGAACCTCGGCACCATCGGTATCGCGATCTCGGGTGCCCAGCTCTTCAACGACTATGAGGATCAAGACCGATCGTTCGTGGCCGTCGATGACAACTTCGAGATCGATGGAGTGGCCTTCGTCGACAGCTGCAACGGCCACCCGCTCGCGCTGCAGGCCGACGGGACCGGCAGCGGCACGTACCACTATCACGGCGTGCCCTACTGCATCACCGACGCCGTGGACGCCGACGGCGAGCACTCTTCGATCCTCGGCTTCCTGCTCGATGGATTCCCCTTCTACGGCCCACAGGACGCAAACGGCACCGCAATCACATCCGACGAACTGGACGAGTGCAGCGGGCACGTCGGGCCGACCCCGGAATTCCCCGAAGGGATCTACCACTATCACCTCACCGAAGATCGATCCCCGTACACGGTCGACTGCTACCACGGCGTGATCGAGTCGTCTGGCACCGGTGACGCTGGTGGCCCAGCCGACGGCGGACCACCGGCTGACGGCGAAGCAGCCGGAGAACGAGCAGGTGGACCACCTGCAGATGATGCCGCTCCCGCCGACGACACAGCGGCACCAGCAGCTGTGGATGTCGATGAACTCGCATTGCGAACCGCCGTGCTCGAGAGCGCACAGTGGAGCGATGACGTCACCATCACGATCGATGCCAACACCGTCACGTTCCAGAGCGATGGGCTGCCATCGCATGAGTATCTCGACACCTATCTCGGCGACGGCCGCGACGGCAAGTTCATCGCAGGTGGCGTCGAGGCGTATGACGCCACGTTCTCATTCCCCCTCGTGCCCACACCTGGCGACTCCCCCACCGACACTGGCAACGGAGCGATCGGCGTTGCCATCAGTGGTGCGGTGTACTTCGATCCCTACGAGGGTGACGGCTCGGCAACCGTGGCCAACGACGACAACACGACGATCGACGGCATCCCGTTCATCGATGCGTGCGGCGGACACCCACTGCCGAATGCGGTCAGCTACCACTACCACGGCATTCCGTTCTGCATCACCGATGCTGTCGACACACCGGGCGAACACTCGGTGCTGATCGGCTACTTGTTCGACGGGTACCCGATCTACGGCCCACAAGACGTGGACGGCGAGGAACCGGGTGACCTCGACGAGTGCATGGGCCACGTTGGTCCAACTCCTGAGTTCGGCGAGGACACGTACCACTATCACGTGTCCGCCGAGGCCAACTACATCTCGGAATGCCTCACCGGCATCAGCTGACACGCAAGTTCTCCCACCCGTGACCGGACACCATCAGACCCCGACTTCGGACCCGGCATCGACCCCGGCATCGATGGCGGTCGGCGCAGCGCGCCGATCAGCTCGGCGTTGGCGCATCGTCGTCCGGGCCTGTCAGGTGTCGCTCGTGGCACTCGTGGCGTTCGGCGCATGGTCGATCGGCTTCGACGGCGATGATGGTGAGGCGCCCGTGGTGCCCGACACCGACGAGCAGTTCTCACTCGACATGGTCGTGCGCAACACCACCGCCCATCCGGTGATCTACGCCGTCGAGCAGCGGGCTCGACCTGCGTACCGGATCTTTTCGTTCGACCCGGCCACCGGTCACGACGACACGATCTTCACGGTGCCCGAGGACGCCATCGTGTTCGGTATCGCCCTGCACGACGACACATCGACCATGGCCGTGACCTGGTCGCCCGACTTCGCACTGGAAGGCAGCGGACTTGCGCTCCTCGATATGGAGAGCGGGGAGATGACCATGGTGCTCGACGTGGAAACCGACGTGTACCACCTCGATCCGGTGTGGTCTGACGATGGATCGTCGGTGCTCACCACGCGCGTCGACCGACGGTCCGAAGATGAGGCGCTCGACGTCGCTCAGATCACCACGACGGGTTCGAGGAGTGGTCGAGTGGAGATCGTGGCCACGAATGCAATCAACCCGGTCGTCAGCAACGGCAACATCAGCTACCTCTCCGTTGATGAGGACGGAGCACGCCGGGCGATCGACTCCTCAGCGGCGGCGGCGGAACCGATCCTCACCAGCGATCTCGATCTCGACCACTTGGTTGCCGACGCCGATGGATCGCTGTGGGTCGCCGCCATCGATCCGATCGACACCGAACTCGCATCGATCGGTGGCCTGACGTTCGGCCAACCCGTCGCCGCTCACGGAAACCACAATCGTCCCTCCACGTGGTGGGACCTCGATGCCGACAACGACCGACCGGTGGCGAGCGCCGCCGAGCCGATCATCGTGCACGATGCGGCATTCGGTGACGACGCAATCGTCTACGCCACCGGCGAAGGAATCTCGATCGTCGACGTCGCCGCCGACATCGACGACGACGAACATCTGCGGATCGACCTGGTTGCCTCCCGCGCCATCCGCTTCGTCACGACGTGACGCCGTCACGTACGCGATGATCGCTGCGTGAACAGCACCGACGCCCTGGTCAAACGTTTCGATGCTGACGGCATCGCGACCCTCACGCTGAACCGGCCGGACAAGCTGAATGCGCTCAACCCGGCGTCGTTCATCGCGCTGCGGGAGCACGTTGATGCGATCGCCACCCACGAGTCGGTCCGCTGCGTCACGAACGCGATGGACGTTCCACCGCGAAAGAACTCATGTTCACCAGTCGTCGAGTGTCGGGTCTCGAAGCCGAGCAACTCGGGTTGGTGGATCGTCGTGTCCCCGACGATCAGCTGGACGCGGCGGTCGCAGGACTCGCAGCGGAGATCACCGCGAACTCTGCCGGAACCAATCGAATCGTGAAGCGACTCATTGCAGACCACGCCGAACGGTCGAGAGTCGATGCTCTGTTGCACGAGCGGGAACTGCCACACGGTGTCCCCGACGACATGCGCGAACGCCTCACCGCTGGCGGCCGGTGATCACCGATGAGCGACCTGTGGGACCAGACCGAGGACGATGACGTGTCGCCGATCTGTCCGGCGTGCGGGGTCAGCGCATTGCCGCCGGAAGGGCCGGACGAGCCGTCCACCTGCGAGAACCCCAACTGCTCGATGTTCGACGAACCGATCTCCTGACCGAATCTCCTGACCCGCTGCGCCTCAGTCGAACGCCAGCAGGGGGTCGGTCGACAGATGCGCGTGCAGGTGCACGTCGGACCACACGCCGTCGTGAAACTCTGCTCCACGGGCCACGCCCTCGGCTGCGTACCCGAGACGGTCAGCAACGGCACACGATGCGCGATTCGTCGCACCGTGTTGCAACACGATCCGATGAATCCCTCGCCCGTGACCCCAGTTGGTGACCCAGTGAGCGGCACGCGTTGCTGCACCGCTCCCCCGTCCTACAGGAAGTAGCCAGTACGCGATCTCGCCGGTTGCACGTTCAGCATCGACGTGCAGGCAGATCCGGCCAACCCCGCGACCTTCGGATTCGATCAACCAGTGAGCAGCGGTTCCCGCCATCCAGTTTCCGAGCGTCTGGTCGATCCATTCGATGGCTTCGTCATCCGAGTCGATTCGAAAGTGATGCCAGCGCATGATGTCGACATCGTTGAACGCTGCTCGCACGACGTCGACATCACCACGTTCGAAGGGCCGCAACACCAACCCGTCGTGGATCTCGACCGCTGGCTGCAGGTCAGCACCGAACGGCTCGACCGGCGGTTCGCTCGTGCGAGGCATGGCGCGACAGTACCGACTCAAACGACCGACCACAGTGAAGAAGTGCCAGGCACTTCTTCACTGGTGGCGTCGGCAGGGCTGCGGCGAAGCGAGAAGCGGCTGCGCCCCACCGCCCCGAAGGTACGCGAGCACTTCGGACAGCCCCACGTGGCCATCGAGTCTCCGTGTTCGAACGGTCAGGTGCCAGCGAGCGCTGCGACGACCGGTGCGAACGACTCGAGCGCATCGGATTGCACCGTGACGTAGGAGCCCTGCCAACGTTCCCGTTGCTCGATGAGTTCGTCCGCTACCTGCTCGGCAGAACCCACGAGTGTGTGCGGACTCGCCAACAGCGTCGGCGCGTCCATGCCCATTCCGCCAGCGACCTTCTCCGCAACCGCATCACGCTCATCGGTCACGATGGTGACGAACTTCAAGATGCTGATCTCGATGTCATCGAAGCGGTCGCCCGCTGCGTCGCGAACCCAACCCAGCTTCTCCTCGGTGGCATCGGCCGACATCGACGCAACCGCTTCTGGTCCGACCTTGCCCTCGCCGACGTTCGGGTTGACACCGACGATGTCTGCCAGGCGCGCCGCCGTGGACAGCACGCGCTTTCCGCCGCCACCGACGATGATCGGCGGGCCGCCAGCCTGCACCGGCTTGGGATGACCGTTCATCTCGGTGATCGTGTAGTGCTCGCCGTCGAAGGAGAACGCGTCATCGCCCCACAACCCGCGCAACACCTCGATCGACTCGATCATCCGGTCGATACGAACGCCCGGACGATCGTGCTGCATGCCCGTCCAGGTGTAGTCCTCGGTCATCCAGCCCGCCCCCACGCCGACCTCGAGGCGGCCATCGCTCAACAGGTCGAGTGTCGCGGTGTCCTTCGCAAGCACCGCCGGGTGGCGGAAGTCGTTCGCGAACACGAGCGTGCCGACACGCAACTCCTTGGTGACCGCCGCAGCGGTCGAGAGCGCAGCCACGGGCGACAGCTGATCACCGAAGTGATCGGGCATCAGCAGTGCGGAGTACCCGAGGTCCTCGGCCTGTTTTGCCGTGTCGATCCACTGCGAAGCCGAGGTGGCTTTGGCGGCCATCACGCCGAATCGGAAAGGGCGGGGATGCGTCATGAGCTGAGACTGGCACAAACACCGCTCCGCCGAACGACTCGCACTCGACGGCGCTCACTCACCCGGAAGAGCGACCGGCTTCGATTCAGCATCGCCTCGTCACCGATCGCTGTCAATCGGGAGCGACCGCCCTCTCGCGACCCGAGCTCGTCAAAGGTGGCTGGCACTTCCAGCGGGTTCGATGCGAGACGACGCTCTGCGCTTTCGCGACACTGGTCGGATGCACGAAATCGGGGACCCCGCGGCCAACGACATCTTCTCCGCGAACACGAGGTGGGCAGACATCGCCGATTGGAATCGGACCGCTGTGGACCTGCACGGCAAGGGCGGCATTCACCGCATCGAACGCGACGGCTTCGACCCGTTCTGGGCGGTCATCGACCACAGCGCCGTGATGGAGATCGAGCGCCAGCCGGAACGGTTCACGAACGGCCCCGAGCCGGTGCTGACCAACCAGCAGGCACTGGCCGAGCGCACGCTGCGGATCAAGACCCTGATCCACATGGATGCGCCCGAACATCCGAAGTATCGGCGGTTGACCAACGACTGGTTCAAACCATCGGCCGTGAAACGTCTGGACGATCGCCTCGCCGAGCTCACTGCGGATGCGATCGAAAAGCTCGAAGCTGCTGGCGGCGAATGTGACTTCGCCAGCGAGATCGCGCTGCCGTATCCACTCCAGGTGATCTTGAAGATCCTCGGGCTACCGGAAGGCGACTACGACCGAATGCTGGTGCTCACTCAGCAGTTGTTCGGCAGCGAGGACCCGGACCTGCAGCGCGGCCAACTGTCGACCGAGATGATGAATCAGGTCATCGGCGACTTCTTTGCATACTTCACCGAACTCACCGCGGCGCGCCGAGCCGACCCCGGCGACGACCTGGCGTCGCTCATCGCCAACGGCCAGATCGATGACGAAGCAATGCCTGATCTGGAGACCCTCGGGTACTACATCATCGTGGCCACTGCCGGCCATGACACCACGTCGAGCGCGATGGCCGGAGGATTGCGAGCGCTGATCGAGCGGCCCGAACAACTCGCGAAACTGCAAGCCGACCCGTCGCTGCTGAACAATGCGGTGGAAGAGATGCTGCGTTGGACCGCCCCGGTCCGCCACTTCATGCGCACCGCCACCGAAGACTGCACGGTCGCCGGCCAGGCTGTGAAGGCAGGCGACTGGCTCTATCTGTCGTACAAGGCCGCGAACCTGGACCCGAAGGTGTTCACCAACCCGCTCGACTTCGACATCGAGCGATCGAACGCCGCCAAGCAAATCTCGTTCGGGTACGGCGTGCACTTCTGCCTCGGTGCCCAGCTGGCCCGCAACGAGCTGCGCTCACTCTTCGGCGCACTGGTACCGCGCCTCGCGTCGATCGAGTTGGCCGGCGATCCGACCACGATGCAGACCACGTTCGTCGGCGGCCACAAGACGTTGCCGATCCGCTACGCGCTCGCCTGAACTCGACGCCGATCGTCACCGTTCAGGCCAGGCCCGTTCGGCAGCAATCAGGTGGAGATGTCGACACCGAACACGTCGTTGAAGCGCTCGATGTACTCGGCGTCGTCCGCAATCGTGCCGAGTTCGAGCCAGTCCTCGTCGCTGATCCGGTCGTGCATGGCCGCCATCTCCGGGCCGCTCCAGCTGACGGGGTAGCGCAGCTGTGCACTCTTGCTGCCAATCGCCTGTTCGATCACGCGGCCGACTTCGGCTGCATCGGTAGCGCCCACCATTCCAGCCGCGTAGAACTGGAACATCCGCCGGTAGTGCACGTCATAGGCACCCGTTGCATTCGGCGCGTCGATGTTCTTCGCGAAGATCGACGACTTGGTGACTCCTGGCTCGACGATCGCGACGCGGATCCCGAACGGAGCGAGCTCCTGAGCCAACCCTTCGCTGAGCCCTTCGAGCGCCCACTTCGATGCAACGTAGGGCGACTGCGCGAGGGCTGCGATGCGACCTGCGACCGAGGTGATGTTGACGATCGTGCCCGAGCCGCGCTCGCGCATCTGTGGGAGCACCGCCTGGGTACAGCGAGTGGCGCCACATACGTTCACGTTGAACACGTCCAGGTACATCTGCGACGACGTCTCCTCCACCACGGCGTTGCCACCGACACCTGCGTTGTTGACCAGGTGATCGACGCGACCGGCAGACGACATGACTTCGGCGAAGCCATCTCGAACCGAATCATCGTGGGCCACGTCGGCAACGGCGAGATGGATCTTCAGCCCGGCTTCGTCTGCCTTGGCCAGCAGCTTGTCGGCCTTGTCGAGTGAGCGGACCGTGCCGACCACGTAGTGGCCGACCGAGGCGAGGTGCATGGCGGTGGCGCGACCGATGCCGGAGTTGGCGCCGGTGACGACGGTGACGGGTTGATCGGAAGAGGGCGTGGACATACGCCGGTCACATTAGGCGTCGAGTGAGCCGTCGCCGGGGTGCTCCCCAGGTGCCACCTCAGCACGGATGTCGGCAAGCCAATCGTCGGCGTCGCGCCACCGGCCGCCCGCGTGTTCACGCTCGGTCTGGGCCGCGTCGCCTGCCGCCGGATAGGACCCGAGAAACTTCACGCCACCCTGCTTGGCGTGCAACGCACGCATGGTGTCCGCAAGCAGTTCGTCGGACACGTGGCCGTCCGCGTACATGATGAAGCAGTAGTCACCGAGGCCACCGGCTTTGGTGGGGCGGCTGAAGAGGTTGGACAGGTTGATCCGGCGGGCAGCGAACTCCTGCAGGATGGCAATGAGGCTTCCGGGCTCATCGGCGCGTTGATACACCACGAGCGCAGTTCGGTCATGCCCGGTCGGTGCGGGCACTCCTGAGCGGGCAACCATCACGAATCGGGTCTGGTTGCCAGCATGGTCCGCCACATCGGCTTCAGCGATCTCGAGCCCGTACACCTCGGCGGCAACACGGGGAGCCAACGCCACGACGTGTGAGTCGGTCGACTCGCTCACCCGGCGTGCTGCGTCCGCCGTGGAACTGGACGGCACGATCTCCACGGCCGGCAGTCGCTCACGTAGGTAGCGATGACACTGCGCCGTGGCGACCGGGATCGACACGAGCGTGTGGACGTCGTCGAGCGAAGTTCCCGACTGCACCAACAGGCAGTGTTCGATGTCGATCACGACTTCGTTGGTGATGATCAGTTCGTGATCGAAGGCCAACGCATCCTGGGTGAAGTTGACCATCCCTTCGATCGAGTTCTCGATCGGCACGAAGCCTGCATCCACGTCGCCGCTGTCGACAGCAGCGAGCACATCGGGCACGGTGCGGAATGGAATGTGATCGGCGCCGTCAGCGTCCGCGACCGTGCGCAGCGCCTGTTGGGTGAAGGTTCCGAACGGACCGAGGAACCCGATTCGCCTCGCGGTGGACTCAGCAGCGGACGCACCGCTGGAGTCATCGGTGGCAGGGCCTGGGTCCGTCATGTCGGCGAGGCTAACGACCGCCGTGACCAGCGGGCGTCACCGTTCAGGCGAGGGCCGCTTCGAGGAACTCGATGGTGTCGTCGGCGGACGACTGCCCGCCCTTGCGCGCCAGCACGTTGCCGTCGGTGTCGAGCACCACGGCGAACGGGAACGAGGTGCCGCCCATGGCGTTGATCGCCCCGAGCACTTCATCGTCGGCCAGCGCGGGCCATGGCCAATCGCCGTCCTCGAGCCACTGCGACGGCGGGTAGTTGTCCCGATCTGCTGCCACCGCAGTGCTGACACCGACCACATCGAGGTCAGCGGGGAGACGACCGGACGCTTCCAACTCCACGAGCACCGGCACCTCTTCTCGACAGTGTGGGCACCAGTGCGCGAGGAACACCACCAGTGTGGCGTTCTCGGTCGGACCACCGAGGGTGATCGGCGTGCCATCGAAGCTCTCGCCTTCGATCACCGGTGCCGCTTGGCCGACCGACGAGTCGGCGATCGTGGCATCGAACGGGTCGAGTGCTGCGCCGGTCACCACGACCGGGCCGTTCTCCTGCAACCCCGCGGGTTCCGCCTCGACCGCACCACTACCGGCATCGCTCGCTGTTGCCTCGTCCGGCTCAGCCGCCGTGTCGACCGTCTGGGTTTCTTCGCTCTCGGCGGATTCGTTCGACACGCCATCGCTCTCGGCGGACTCGCTCGACACGCCATCGCTCGACACGGTGTCGTCGCCGCTCCCGCAGGCCGACACCAGCAGGCCGGCGATTGCGAGTCCGGCCATCGATCGGCGCAGCCCGAAGCGGGGTCGCTGCCTCGCTCCCGCCGGTTCCAGTGCTGCCTCGTCGATCGATGAAGTGGTCACCACCCCAGTCTGGCGGCCAGCGAAGACCATCGCGTGGCAGCAACGGACATGCGACCGACGCCACAACATGGCGACCAACCAGCCCGACCATCTCCTGGCCATGCCGCAACAGCTGCGACAAGTCGCCAACACGTTTCGAGCAGGAGATACCGTCCAGCGCGATGGTGGACCTCCGCAGCCCCGGAGTCGTGGCGGAACTGCGCCGCGCCCGGCGTGATCGTCGCCTCGGCGACACCGAGTGGTTCGACGTCCTCTATCGCGTGTACCTCTTCGCGCTCGTCGGGTTGATTGCCGTGGTGGTTGCATCAGACAACGTCGCCGGACTCGTGGACGATGACGTCAGCATCGACACCTTCACGAGTCGAGGGCCGGCAATCGCGGGCTTGTTCGCAGTGCTGGCCCTCGGTGTCGGTCTGCGCAACGGCGCCGACGGCGGGCCGGTCTCGGTCGAATCCGCTGACGTACGCCACCTGCTGCTCGCTCCCGTGAGCCGCCAGCGGGTGATGCTGTCGCCGATCGTGCAACGCCTGCGATCGGTTGCGTTTCCGTTGGCACTCGGATGCGGCGTCATCGCCCAGTTGGTCGCTCGGGAGGTTGGTGCGTCGCGCGGCGGATGGGCTGCAGCGGGCGCCCTCTACGGCGCCGCGGTGGCGTGCCTCTACGTCGGCGGCGCCATCGTCACCCACGCCATCGGGCTGCCGCGTTTCATGGCAACGACCTTGTCGGCCGGATTGCTCGGATGGCAAGGCGCTGCGGTGTGGGATGACCGTCGATTGCCGGTCTTCTCGAAGAACCAAATGGTCCTCTATACCGACCCTGGTCAAACGCTTCCCGGCCCGGGCGACCCGATCGGGAGCATTGCGTTGTGGGGTGAACGTCAGCAGACACCCGACGTCATCGCACTCATCGCAGTCGTCGTGCTCGTGGTCGCGGCCATGGCACTGGGTGGCCGACTTCGACTCGAACCGTTGGAGCGACGCGGGCAACTCGTGGCGCAACTTCGTTTTGCGGCCACGGTGCAAGACATCCGCACCGTGATGCTGCTGCGGCGACAACTGCGCGCCGAATCCGTCCGGTCGAAGCCATGGTTCGGAATCGGCTCGCAACGCCCGGATGCAACGGTGGCACGACCGGCTTCGCGCCCGCGGCGAAGCTCGCCCGTGTCGAACAGCGACCGCTCCGTTCCGTTCTTCATCTGGCAACGCGGCATTGTCGCCATCGCTCGACTCTCCGTATCCCGTCTGTTGCGGATCGGTGGCTTGGCTGCGCTCGCTGGCGCCTGCGCGTCACTCGCGGTCACCTCGTCACCATTGCTGCTCATCCCAGTCGTTACCGCCGCGTTCCTGCTCGGCCTCGAGTCGATCGAGCCACTCGCACAAGAGATCGACAGTCCGGATCTCACGGACATGATTCCGCGTTCGCGCGGCTGGATATTCGCTCACCATCTGGTTGCGCCGGCGGGCCTGCTCGTCGCAGCGGGACTCGTTGCCGCCGGTGCGGCAACCGCGGTTGAATCCACCCACGCGACCGCCGCATTCGTGCTGGCCGTTCCGCTGGCATGGGCCGGTGCGATCGGTGGTGTCGTGGCGACCGTGAAAGACGCACCCGAGCCTCCGAGCATCGCCGCGGTGTCGATCACGGGTGCGCCTCGCGGCGCGGAGAGCCCGTTCGCCCTCCCCGAGTTCGCCGGATTCAGCAGCGTCGGCGCCGGCGCACTCCCGGTGATCCTCAGCGCAATCAGCGCTGCGCCGATTCTTGCGCTTCGATTCGAGCCCGTGTCGTCGACGGTGTGGAGATCGCTGCTCGGTGTGGCACTGTGTCTCGTCGTGATGGTGTGGTGGGTGATTCGACGCGACCGCTGGGCCGTGTCGATCCGGGAATTCTTCGCAGCGGGACGCGCCGCATGACGAACCACGCAGTACACACCGACCAGATCACCAAGCACTACGGGGACAACGTCGCACTCGCTCCGCTCGACCTCGTGGTCCCCGAGGGCCAACGCGTGTCGCTGATTGGACACAACGGTTCCGGCAAGACCACGCTGCTGCGCATGCTGGCCGGGATGCTGGAGCCCAGTGGCGGCTCGGCATCGATTGCCGGACACGGTGCCGGGAGCATCGAGGCACGCGCCGCTCTCTCTGTGCTGTCCGATCAGCCCGTGTTCTACGACGACCTGTCGGTGTGGCAGCACCTGGAGTACATCGCTCGACTGCACGACACCACCGAGTGGGAAGATCACGCCAATTGGCTGCTCGACGCAGTCGGACTCACCGAGCGCGCCGACGACGTGCCCTCCACCTTCAGTCGAGGCCTCAAGCAGAAGGCGGCCATCGCCATTGCATTCGTTCGACCGTTCGATGTGATGCTCATCGACGAACCCTTCGTGGGGCTCGATCGGTCGGGCCGAGCGGCGTTGCTGGACCTGCTGTCATGGGCACACGCCGATGGTGCGTCGCTCGTCGTCGCGACTCACGAACTCCAGAGCGTCACCTCGAGCGAACGACTCATCGCGTTGCGCGACGGACACGTGATCTTCGATGGCGACCCCGCCGCTGCCGACCCCGACGCGCTCGCCGACGGGGTGTTCGATCTGCGCGACACCGGCCCGGGCCATCTGGGATCGGACGACGAAGATCCCGACGGAGTCGGCAACAACCATCGGTGAACCGTCAGCGAACCGGCGGCGAGGATTCACGTCGAGTGCTGATCGTCCCCACCGAATGCGTTTTCGTCGTCTACTCTGTCGGCCATGCAGGAGTTTTCATCGGTCACCGCGTCCTCATACGACGCTGAATCACTCGCTCCGATGCTCACGGAGAAGGCCAGCGAAGGCTGGTCGGTCGTCAGCATCGTGTCAGCGGGCACGAACGTCGTTGCCTACCTGACGCGTGGCGGCGACAACCAGGGCGCAGGCGCAGCAGCGACCGCAGCACCGGCTGTCGCTGGTGTTGCCGCAGCGGCGGTCAGCGACACCACCGCTGAAGACGTTGCAGCGGCTGCTCCGAGCGACGCCTCGATTGCTGCCGATGAGACTGCAGCCCAAGCAGCCAGCGGCGCGGTTGCCGAAACGGCTACTGCCATCTCGCCGACGCTGCCGGGTGAAGAACCCGCAGCCGCCCCCGAGCCCGCCGTCACCTCCACTCCCGAAGCCGTCGCCGCCGTCGAAGCATCCGGCGAGCCCGCAGGCTGGGGCGCTGTTCCCGCTGCCGACACGCCATCGGTGCCCGAGGCTGCTCCGAGCGTTCCTGACGCGGCAGCCGCAACCGTCGAAACCGACGCCGGAGGCCCGAGCCTCGGTGCCGTCGCTGGTGGGGCTGGCGCCGTTGCCGGAGCCGCTGCTGTCGGCGGAGCCGCACTTGCTGGCGACGCCGCAAGCGACGTCACTGGTTCGGTGGGCGATGTTGCTGGTTCGGTGGGCGATGTTGCTGGAGACGCTGCCGCAGGTGCGACCGACGCCGTGTCCGGTGTTGCTGACACCGCAACGGGCGCCGCTGATGGCGCCATGGGCGCAGCGACTGGTGCTGTTGCCGGAGCCACTGACGCTGTTGGCGACGTTGCCGGCCAGGCAACGGGCGCCGCATCGGGCGCCGTCGCTGGCGTCACCGGCGCCGCAGGCGATATGGGAGCTGGCGTGGCCGACACCGTTGGTGATGCTGCCTCCGGTGCAGCTGACGCCGCCACGGGTGCAGCTGGCACCGCCACCGACGCCGTTGGAGCTGCTGGCGATGCCGCTGGCACCGCTGCTGCAGGTGCCGTTGGTGGAGCCACCGAGGTGGCTGCTGGCGCTGCCGACGCCGCCGCTGAAGCATCCGGAGTGCCGGCTGGCTGGTACGCCGACCCGTCTGGTCGCTTCGAACTTCGCTACTGGGACGGCAACGCCTGGACCGAGCACGTCAGCCGCGCCGGACAGCAATACACCGACCCACCCGTCGCCTGACCCGCTCAGCCGGGCCAGCTTTCCCGGAAGCTGCGTGCGTTGCCTCCGGCACACCGTGATCCCGGCTGAGGCGAAGAGAGAAACTCGAAGAGCAGCAGCTGAGCAATCAGCTGCTGCTCTTCCATTTTTCGTGAGCTCGCCGAGGCTACGAACTGGGCTTCGAGGTCAACGCACCGAGGAGCCATCGCAACGCAGCTCTCGCCGTTCAGACCGTACGCTGAGGTAGGTGAAGGTGACGTCGATTGGTCATGCCGGAATGCTCATCGAGACTTCGGCTGGGTCCGTGCTGTGCGACCCATGGTTCGAGCCTGCGTTTTTCGGCTCATGGTTTCCGTTCCCGCGCAACGATCAGCTGTCTGGCGATCTCCAGGAGCGAATCGAGAACGCCGACTTCTTGTACGTATCGCACCTCCACGGTGATCACCATGACGAAGCCTGGCTGACGACGCACCTGCGTCGAGACATCCCGATCCTGCTGCCTGGCTTCCCCACCCGCGAGCAGCAGCGCACGCTCGCAGCGCTCGGGTTCACCGAGTTCATCCGCACCACCGACACCGAAGAAACCGAAGTCGCCCCCGGCTTGAATGTGGCGATCCACATCGAGTCGTCGATCACCGATGGGCCCGGTGGCGACTCCGCTCTGGTGGTCATGGCCGACGACGCGATCGTCGTCAACCAGAACGATTGCCGCACGACAGATCTCGGCCAGCTCCGCGCTCACGGCCACGTGGACCTGCATTGGCTGCAGTTCTCCGGCGCCATCTGGTACCCGATGGTCTACGAGATGGACGATGCTGCCAAGAAGGCTGCGTGTGACGCCAAGGTCACCGCGCAATTTGCACGAGCGATGCGCTACGTCGAGAAGATCGATGCGGGTGCCGTGGCACCGAGCGCTGGCCCGCCGTGCTTCCTCGATCCTGACCTGTTCGGCCTGAACATGATCGACGGAACCGAGTCCAGCATCTTCCCCGACCAAACCAAGTTCCTCGCCATGCTCGACCAAGCGGGTCACCGCGGGCTGATGAACATCCCAGGCAGCACCATCACCATTCGCAACGACGTGGCGAATGATCACCCGGATCGATTGGCCGTCGAGCACCCGATCCCCGTCGCCGAGGTCGACGCGATCTTCGAGAACAAGGCCGAGTACCTGCGCGGCTATCAGGCCGACAAGCTCGCCTGGCTCGACGACATGAAATCCGGTTGGAATCCTCCGTCGACCGATCTGTTGGCCTCGCTGAAGGCGTGGTGGGAGCCGCTGCTCGACATGGCGCCAACCGTGCGCTCCCAGGTCGGCGGCAACGTCGTCCTGCGCGCCATGGAGCCAGCCGACGGCAGCGCTGAACAGCTCGACGTGGTGATCGACTTTCCCGCCGGCGAAGTTCGCGAGCATGGCGGCGAGCCGTTCGAGTTCCGCTTCGACATCGATCGACGTCTGGTGGAAACGGTTGCTGCGCAGCGCGCCGTGGATTGGTCCAACTCGTTGCTGCTGTCGTGTCGTTTTGTCGCGTGGCGGGCGGGTGAATTCAACGAGTACGTGTACAACTTCTTCAAGTCGCTGTCACGCGAACGTATGAAGCGCGCCGAGGCCGAAGCGGCGCGCAAGGTCGCTCCATTCGACCCGGACACGATGGAACTGGAACCCGACATCCAACTCGGCGACTACATCGTGCAGCGGCGTTGCCCGCACCGCGATGCGGATCTCGAAGCGTTCGGTGAGATCGACGGCAACGAGTTCGTGTGCACGCTGCACGGCTGGCGATTCGATTGCGACACCGGCGCATGCATCACCTCACCGAACGAAACCCCACTGCGCATCCGTCGCGTCTGACTCGCGGCGACAGACATCGGGACTGACACCCCAGGCGAATCGGCAACGCCCACAGGACTCGATCAGTGCAGCGTCTGGCGGATCTCGTCGACGAGGGTGCGCACGGCGGTGGTTCGACTCCGACTGTTGACGCGCACGACGAAGGACACGTCTGGCAAGTCTGCTTGCAGCTCGGGCATGTCCCACGTCGGACACTCGTCGGTCACGCCCCGCTCGTTGATGACCGCCACACCGAAGCCGGCCGCCACGGCGCTACGAACACCGACCGAACTCTCGGATTCGAATGCCACGTAGTGCTCGATCTCGGCGCGACGAAGCGCATCGATCATCAGGGTCCGGTAGCTGGAGTTGGGTCCGAACGTCACGAGCGGCAATGCCTCGGTCAGATCCGGAACGAACGTTGGCGATGCAATCCACTGGATCGACTCGGTCCACAGCACTTGGTCTTTCTGCTGTTCCTCCAGCACTTGGATCAGTGCCAGGTCGAGGTCGCCGCCACGCACGAGTTGCGCGATCGGACCGCTCAACCCCATCCGTACGTGCAAGCGCACCATCGGGTGTCTCCGGGTGAACCGGGCGAGCAGTGCTGCCACCACATCGGCCTCGAGCTCGTCGTTGATCCCGAGGTGCACGGTCCCTTCGAGTTGTGATCGCTGCAAGCTGTCGACCGCGTCGTCGTGAGCTCCCACGATCTGCTCGGCGTGAGCCAACAGTTCGCCACCGAGTTCGGTGAGTGCAACGTCGCGACCATCGCGGACGAGCAGCGGCGAACCGAGTCGCTCTTCGAGCCGCTTCATCTTCCAACTGACCGCCGACTGCGTGAGGTTCAGTTGTGATGCCGCCTGCGTGACGCTGCCACAGTCGACCACCGCACGGAACGCTCGGAGGGATTCGACGTCAAGACGCATGGCCGCACAGCATGACAGAAATTTGTGCGGCGATGGGAAGATCGCCATGCCCGTCATGATCACGCTCGTGACGAGATCTGCCACACTCGGCACCACATGAGCAGCGACGACTACGACGTGATCATCATCGGGGCCGGGGTCATCGGTGGCGCAGTTGCGTTCGAGTTGGCTCAGCGCGGCCATCGCACGCTCAGCGTCGACAAAGGGCCAGGCGCTGGATACGGCAGCACGAGTGCATCGAGTGCGGTCATCCGATTCAGCTACTCCACGAACACCGGCGTCGCTGCGGCATGGGACGGAATGCACTACTGGAAGCACTGGCCCGACTACCTCGGCACCCACGACGAGAACGGGTTCGCACAGCTGGTGCAGTGCGGCATGGCACTGCTGATCGAGGGCGACGAGGGGCACCACAATCGAGTCCTACCGATCTGGGATCAACTCGGCGTGCCCTACGAGCGTTGGGATCGCGACGTGCTCGCCCAGAAGGCCCCGACGTTCGACCTGAGCTTGTACGGGCCGCCGTCAAGGTCGACCGATGACGACTTCTGGCGCGAGGCGCACGGCGAGATGGTCGGCGCACTGTTCTCGCCCGACGCCGGCTACGTCGACGATCCGCAACTCGCTGCTCACAATCTGCAGCGCGCCACCGAAGCGCATGGCGGCGAGTTTCGGTTTCGCACCGAAGTCGTCGGGATCGAACAGACTGACGGCCACGCGACCGGGGTTGCTCTGGCTGACGGCTCGACGGTGAATGCACCCGTCGTGGTGAACGTTGGTGGCCCCCACAGTGCGTACATCAACCAGTTGGCCGGCGTGTACGACACGATGAACATCAAGACTCAGTCGATTCGTCACGAGACCTATCACGTGCCAGGCCCGTCGGACATGGACTTCACCGCCGACGGCTTCGCGGTGGCCGATGATGACAGCGGCATCTACTTCCGGCCTCAACCGGGCAACAACATCCTCGTCGGCACCACCGACCCACCGTGCGACCCAAAGGTGCCGATCGGCCCAGACGAGGAACTCGGCGAACTCACGGGGGACGGTTGGGAGACCAACACCCTGCGGATCAACAAGCGCATGCCCACACTCGGTGTTCCACTGCCCCATGAGAAGAAGGGCGTGGTCGATCGCTACGACAAGAGCGACGACTGGATCCCGATCTACGACCGCACCGACCTCGACGGCTTCTACGTGGCCATCGGTACCAGTGGCAACCAATTCAAGAACGCCGGCGTGGCGGGCCACATGATGGCCGAGCTGATCGAGGCAGTCGAGAGCGGCCACGACCACGACGCCGATCCACTCCAAGTGACCGCTCGTTACACCGGGCTGAACCTCGACATGGGGACGTTCAGCCGAAACCGCGAGATCAATGCGAATTCATCCATGACCGTCCACGGCTGAGTTCGCCAAAAGTGCCTGGCACCTTTGGCGACTTCGGACTCAGGCGTAACGTCGGCGGCTCACCCCCGCCAGCACCACCGCTGCAGCTGGAATCGTTGCCGAAATCCACATGGCTGGCCGATAGCTGTCGGTCAATGAGCGAGACAATGCAAAGAAGGCAGGGCCGATCGCGCTCCCGATGACCATCGCGCTCATCTGCGTTCCAGCGATTGCGCCGAGGTGGCGGCGTCCGAACAGGCGCGGGAGTGCCGCTGACGTGAGCGCCGAGAAGCAGCCCTGCGATAACCCCCACGTGATGATGGCCAGTACGAGCGCGAAGGTCACATCGAGATATCCGACTGCGAGATACATCACCACCTGGCTCGCGCCCATCGCCATTGCCACGAACATCGGCGATGTCACGTCGACCAGCCAGCCCGTGATCAACGTGACCGGCACGCTCACGAAGGCAATCGGCACGAAGATTCGAACGATCGCACGCTCGTCGAGTCCCTGTTCCAATCCGATGTCGACGATATGAAACGTGAGCGCCGTGCTCGTCGACGCCAACGCCATCACCGGCAAAGTCACCGCCCAGAAGCGCAGATCACGGAGTGCTTGCGCCCGGGTCGCGTCGGCATCGGTACCGATCAGCACCGGCTGATCGTCTGAAGTGGGAGATGACGATGGCGCTGCAAGCCCTCCGTCGATGACCATGCCGGACGCTTCGGGACTCACGCGATAGAAGACGGCGATCACTGCGCCCATGACCACCACGAGGCCGACCGCGATGATGCGCCAGGCGGTGCGAAAACCATCGATGTCGATCAGCATCAACAGCAGCGCGGGTGCTGCTGCGAACGCGAAGCTGCCCGCCGCCTGCGACAGCGATGACACGAATCCGCGCCGCCGATCGAACCATTGCGCGACCATGGTGCGCGACGACAGTGTCAGCAAGCCCTGACCGCTGAAGCGCAGACAGCCGAAGCCGACACTCATCACCACGAGGCCAACCGGGGTGCTCATCGCACCAACGAAACTCAGACCCGTGACGGTGCAGGCAAGGCCGATCGTGGCCGAGAACGCAACGACACGCGAGCCGTACCGGTCGATCATCTTGCCGCCGTAACCGAGCAGCAGTCCGCTCGACCCCGTGCCGATCAGGTAGGCGATCGCAAGCTGTAGCCGGGTGAGGCCAGTGACTCCGGTCAGGTCGTCGGTGAAAACGCTGACCCCGGCGGTTTGGCCCGGCACGGACGCGACGACACCAAGCGTGCCCGCCACCAGCACGACCCAGCCGTAGTAGAACGGAACCCGGCGGGGATCGAACGGCCTGCGACCCAAGGCCGACGAGGTGGCGTTGTCGGTCGTATCGGACCCGGTGGACGTCAGCACGCGCTGGTCGTCGGAGCCGGTTGGATCATCGATCGCACGCTACCGACAAGCCAGCCTTCGCCACGGACCCGATCAACTTCGCATGCGGGTACCGGACGGGTCGAAGGGCACGTCGTCGAGCCGCGTCGCGGGGCGCACCACGCCGACGACTTCGATCTCCCACGGTCCGGCGCTGTCTACCAACCCGGCCCACACATAGCCCATTGCCATCGACAGCTGACTGTGATGGGCGTAGCCGCCCGACGTGACCCAGCCAACGACCTTCTTGTCGTCCCCTTCGCCGTGCCAGACCGGTTCGTTGCCGATGCAGTCAGCCGCGTCGTCGCCCGTTCCCGCATCCATCGAGAACAGCACGAGCCGGCGAGCCGGGCCAGCTTCCTTGGCTGTCGCTGCTGCGTCACGACCGATGAACTCCTTGCCGAGCTTGACCATCCAGCCCATGTTGGCTTCGTAGGGGTCGTAGATCGGGCGGTACTCGGTGCCCCAGGAACCCCATCCCTTGTCGAGGCGCATCGAATCGAGTGCTCGCGCCCCAAACGGTCGGATGCCGTGTGGCGCACCGGCTTCGAGCAGCGCATCGAACAGTTGCTGCTGGTAGCTCGCTGCACACCAGATCTCGTAGCCGAGGTCTCCCGTGAAGGTGACCCTGCCGATGAGCGCGGGCACGCTGCCGACATAGGAATCACGGAAGTCGAGGAAAGAAAACGCATCGTTCGACACGTCGAAGTCGGTCAGCGTGTCGAGCACGGCACGGGCGTTGGGCCCAGCGATCGAGAGCCCCGTGAGTTCGTTGCCGCACACGCGCAACTGCACGTCGCTGACTCCCATCAGCTCCTGACGGAACCATCGCTCGTGATACTGCTGGCCAGCACCCGACCCGAAGATCATGAAGCGTTCTTCGCCCAGCGCATCGGACAGGCACCCCACCGTGAAGTCGCCGATGATCTTGGCGTTGCGGTTGAGCATGGGCGTGAGCGCGAGACGCCCAGGCGTGGGCATGTTGTTCGCAAGCAGCCCGTCGAGCCACGCACGTGCACCCGTACCGGTGACCTCGTACTTGGCGTAGCCGGTGGTCTCGAAGATGCCGACGCCGTTGCGGACCGCAGCTACCTCGTCGCCGACCACATCGAATGCGTTCGATCGCCGGAACGTCACCGTTTCTTCGGCCTTGCCATCGGTCTGGAACCAAAGCGGGACCTCGAGTCCGTAGGACGCTCCCCAGACCGCGTTGAACGAATCGAGGCGGTCATAAATCGGCGACTGCATGTGGTCGCGCGCTGCAGGCAGTTCTTCGTTCGGGAACGTGATCCGAAAGCGGCGCCCGTAGTTCTCGCGAACCTTCTCGTTCGTGTATCGCGGCGTAGCCCAGTCGCCGAAGCGAGCGTTGTCCATACCCCACACGTCGAACCCGGGATCGCCGTCGACCATCCAGTTCGCCGTGCTCAGCCCGACGCCGCCACCCTGGCTGAGCCCCGCCATCACGCCGCACGCAAGCCAGTGTCCAGGCTGGTTCGTCACGGGCCCGATCAACGGGTTGCCGTCGGGAGCGAACGTGAAGGGGCCGTTGATCGTGTCCTTGATACCGATCTCTTGGAAGATCGGGAAGTGCTGGAAGCCCACCTCCAGGTTGTCCGCAATGCGTTCGAGGTCGGGTGGCAGCAATTGCGCCCCGAACTTCCAATCGGTCTGGTGCGGGGCCCACGGCACGCCGCCACGTTCGTACGTTCCCAGCAGCAGCGAGTTGCCCTCTTCTCGCATGTAGATCTCACCGCCGAGGTCGACCACGTGAAAGCCGGGCATGGTCGATTGCGCTCGCCATTCGGCGAGCTGGGGCACCTCTTCGGTGATGAGGTACATGTGCTCCATTGCCAAGATCGGCAGCTCGAGGCCGGTCATCCGACCGATCTCACGTGCCCACAGGCCACCGGCGTTGACGAAGTGTTCGCAGTTGATCACGCCGAGGTCTTCGAAGGTGCCTCGCTCATGTCCGCGCGTGTCATGTACATGGAGATCCCAGGTGCCGTCGGCCGCCCGGGTGATGTCGTGCACCCACACGTACTTGTTGATCTCTGCGCCGCGCTGCTTCGCCGACTCTGCGTAGGCATGGGTGACGCCCGACGGATCGACGTGGCCTTCGTGGCGATCCCACATGGCACCGACGAACTGATCGGGGTCGAGGAACGGCACCATCTCGTGGGCTTCCTTCGCCGAGATCAATTCGGTCTCCATACCGAGGTACCGACCGCGCGCGTGGGCCATGCGGAGGTAATCCATGCGCTCTGGCGTGTCAGCCAATTGCAAGCCGCTGGTCATGTGGATACCGCAGTCACGACCCGACTCGGCCTGGATCTTCTCGTACAGCTCCACGGTGTACCGCTGCAGCGCGGCCACGTTCGGGTCACCGTTCAGCGTGTGCATGCCACCAGCTGAGTGCCACGTGGACCCGTGAGTGAGCTCGCGACGCTCGACCATCATCACGTCAGTCCACCCGGCGAGCGCAAGGTGATACAGCACGGACGCGCCGACCACACCACCACCGATCACGACCACCTGTGCTTGCTGCTTCATGTCACATTCCTCAATCAGTGAAGAAGTGCCTGGCACTTCTTCACTGGGTCAGTAGTCGGTTGGCACTCCGCCTTCGCTGACGCGTCGGTCGACGAAGTCGCGCAGCTCCGCTTCGATCGCATCGTCGATCGGCGGTGCCTCGTAGTTGGACAAGATGTCGCGGGCCACCGTGTTGGCGCGAGTGCGCGCATCGGGCTGGCCGGCATCGGTCCAGGTCTCCCAGTTGCGCCAGTCGCTCACCATCGGGCCGTAGAACTCGGTGGTGTATCGCGATTGCGTGTGTTCTTCGCCGAAGAAGTGACCGGCCGGCCCCACGCCAGCAATCGCGTCGACGGCCAGTGCGTCGTCGCTCAGGTCGAGCGGCTCGAGGAACTTGCTGACCATGTGCAGCAGATCCGCGTCGACGACCATCTTCTCCATGCTCGCGTGCAGCCCGCCTTCCATCCACCCGGCGCCGTGCATCACGAAGTTGGCACCGCCCATGATCGCGCCCCACAGCGCCCACACCGTTTCGTAGCCCGCTTGTGCATCGACGGCGTTGGATGCGCTGACTGCAGATGATCGATACGGCACGCCGTAGCGACGCGCCAACTGCCCGCCCGCCAGACATGCCTTGGCGTACTCGGGCGTACCGAAGGCAGGCGCCCCCGAGCGCATGTCGACGTTCGATGTGAAGCCGCCGTACACCGCGGGCGACCCCTTGCGAACGACTTGAGTGAACGCGATGCCAGCCAGCGCTTCAGCGTTCTGCTGGACGAGCGCACCGGCGAGCGTGATGGGCGCCATCGCGCCTGCGAGCGTGAAGGGCGTGATGATGATCACCTGGTTGCGCGCTGACATCTGGATGATGCCTTCGAGCATCGGATGGTCGTAGCGCAGCGGCGATGACGCGTTGATGATCGACGAGATGCTCGGTTCACGTTCGAAGGTGTCATGGTCGACGCCGCGCGCGATGCGAGCCATCTCGATGCCATCGAGGTTGCGTTGCTTGCCGAGCGAGTACACGTGGAACGACTTGTCGGTGAGCGTGTGCGCGTCGTACGCCGCGTGCAGGTGCCGCACCGACGCATGGACATCGACCGGCTCGACCGGGTATCCCGCGAACGTGTGCACCGAGTTGAGCATCTGACCGAGGCGAAGGAAATCCTGATAGCCGGCCCGATCTCCGGTCTTGCGCTCGCCGTCCAGGTCGACGTAGTTCGGCGCGCTCGCGACCGAGGCGTAGGCGACCCAATCGCTGCCGATTCGGAGGTTGCGTTCCGAGGACCGGCCGTGCAGTGTGAACTCCTTCGGCGCATGGCGGACCAGTTCGAGCACCATGTCCGGGTCGAAGCGCACTCGGTCACCATCGACCTTGGCGCCAGCCGCTGCGAGCATCGCTCGCGCCTCCTCGTGCAAGAAGTCGACACCCGTCTCGGCCAGCACTCGCAGCGACGCCGTGTGGATGGCGTCCAGTTCGTCGTCGGTGACCAGCACCGTTGCAGGCAACCATCGCTTGGGCTGAGCGAACGGCGGTTGGTCGCCGATGACGCTGCGCGTCCGTTTGGGCCCTCGCCGGCGCCGTTCGCTCACGCCGAGAAAGTAGTACGAGGTCTCTTTCTGCAACAGAGCGTGAACATGACAAACATCGATGGGGTCGTGTCAGCCTCGCCGACTCGCAATCAACGGACTGTCGCACACGGGTCGTCTGCGACCGCGAGGCCAGGCACCACCGAGTTCAGTTCGACCTCGGTCAGACGACGGTTCACCGATTCGCATGCAATGGCCACCCAATCGGAAGGAGCGATCGAGATCTCGGTGATGCCGTTGCCCGTTGGCGCGAGGATCGACGCTCCATCGGATGTCAGTTCGATCGCCCCGCGAAGACCATCTGTTCGATACAGCGTGCCGATTCGCGACAACGTGTCGATGTCCCACAGCACGATCGATCCATCCTCGGACTGCACCACGAGTCGGTCGCCGTCTCCGGTGAACACCATCCGAATCGGGAATGGCGAATCGTTCGAGAATTCTCCGACGACCTGGCGATCGGCGTCGAGGATCGTCACGGTGCCCGACCAGTCACCAACGGCGGTCCGCAACGCATCATCGGTGACGGCAAACGATCCAACCGAGGAGCCGACCATCACCTCGTCGTCGCTGCTCGATCCATCGAGACCGAACCAACGAACCCTGCCATCGATATCACCCACGATGACTTCGCTCTCATCGGGACGAGCGAACTCGGCGACCGTCAGCCCTGGCTCGGCAATCGTGAGCGCGACCTCACCCTGCTCACGGTCGACGACCACGATCTCGCTGCCGAGCAGAACCTCGCCATCCACTGCGAGCACGAGAATGTCACGCACCGTTCCGGCCCGAGGCGCAATGAAGTGTGTGGTGTCCACCGTGACATCGCCCGCGAGATCGATCGTCTGAACAACACCGGTGCCATCGCGCTCCTCGAAGAGGAGTGTCGCGGTGTCGGCGGTGATGAAGCGCCCGCTCCCGATTGGTCGACTCCCCCGAGTCAACGACGGCGGGCCGAGCGGTTCGGACGCGACGGTCGAATCCGGAGCCGGTGCAGCAAGCCACTCCTCGGTTGCCTGGCCCGCGCCGTCCGGCACGATCGTGATCGCGCCGGTGCGATCGGGTGCGACAAAGGCAGCCACACCCCAGCTCGCCATCTCGACCTCATCGACGACCCGGCTCGGCGCATCGAGATCGATGGACACCACCCCCAAGCTCGGAGCGAACGCCCGCAGGGAACGCTCGCCACTGAAGTGGAGATCCACGTCCGTCGCAAACACCAACGGTTCGGTCACCGCCGCGCCGGTCGAGGTGTCGTAGATCTCCACACCGTCTGCGGTGGCGACCGCCAACAGTTCGCCATTCGGACTGAACTCGAGATCGCTGTCAGCTCCCGCTTCGATCACCAGGGGCTCAGCGAACGGATCGCTCAGATCGATCACGAACGTGGAAACGGTCCGGCCGGAAATGGCAAGCCGGCTCCCGTCGGTGTCGAGTGCGAACTGACCGACCTGATCGAACAGCGGGAGCTCCAGACGTTCGCCCGAGCCATCGACCGGAGTGATCACCACACCGCGTTCGAAGGCAACCAGAGCGGCCACGCGCCCATCACCGGAGATCTCGACGACGGCGGTGTCCGGATCTGCTTCGATGCTCGAAACCACCTCGAAATCGGGCAGCGTCTGCACGACGAAACGTCCATCTGGACGTGCCGCCGCAATCGTGTCTCGACCGTCGATCACCGGCCCGGCCGTACTGACGAAGAAGTCGACGATCGGCTGGTCTGCAACCACGTCACCGGTGTCGATGTCGTACACCAACATCCGGTCTCCTGCACCGCTGTAGAGCCAGGTACCCGTGGGGTCCGTCGTGACGAATCCCGGCACCTCGTCGAAGTCGATGGTTCGAACATCGTTCGTCTCGACGTTCACAATCTCGGCGCGAGCACCGGTTTCTGTCGTAGAGAGGTAGCTGTAGAACGGTCCGCGCACGGCAGGAATCACCAACCCGGTGGAGTCGACCGGCGGGTACAAGCTGCGAACCCGGGAGTCGGCGGACAATGACTCGAGCAACGCCGATGCGACGACGGGTTCATCAGGAGCGCTGCGTCCACTCGCTTCGATCGCCAACAGCATGGCGGTGATCGGATCGGTGTCTGCGAGCACACGCGAATTGCCGGCGAGTGCGGCAACTTCGGCAACCCGACGGGTCTCATCGGCCTCGGCAGCGCGGTCGTCAGCACGCTGGCTGGCACTGATCGCCAGGCTTGCAGCGATGACGGCGAGCACCAAGAACACCCCGAGGGCCACCGTCAAGCCACGAAGTCTGGTCATCGATGACCGCTTGCGGGCCGCCTCCTCGTTGCGCTGGTCGACGCTGCTCGCAATGAACTCTGCTTCGACTTGCGACAACTCGTCGTTGCGTTCAGCGACCCAGTGCTCCACCGCATCGAGTCGGGTCCCGCGATAGAGCTGGCTCGGGTCGCGATCCGCCTGGCTCCACTCACGCGACGACGCAGTGAGGTGACCCAACAACCGGAGCCCATCAGACGCTTCGTCAACCCAGGCAACAAAGCGGGGCCAATGGCGGATCAGGGCCTCATGGCTGACCTCGACGGTGGGTTCCCGCGTTGCGGGGTCGCGATCGAACGAGAGGAGGCGGGCTTCGCCGAACGCGTCGATCACGTGATTCGGAATCGTCGTCAATTCGCTTCGAAGCGCTCTCCGACGGGTCGACTCCGAGGCGGCTCCGGGAGCAACGAGTCGGACGAACAGTCGCGTGGCGGCCGCTTGATCCTCCGATGTCAGTGCATCGAACACCTCGTCAGCCTGTTGAGCGAGTCCGCCGCTGACTCCACCGAGACGCTGATAGTCGTGCAGCGTCATGACACCCCCGCCGCTGGCTGCCTCGAAGACCTCCGTGAGCATGTACTGGACCATCGGCAACGAGCCGGGCGCTCCCGCAGCATCGCCGACGATCTGAGCGAGCAACGCCGGTTCCACCGCAACACCTGCGTGCTCTGCCGGGCCGACGACCGCAGCCTGGAGTTCACCGCTGGTCAGCGGAGTGATCAGCACCGACCGATCACGAAGCAGTGGCCCCGCAACCGGGTGGTCGAGCACTCTTCCCATGAAGTCAGCGCGACAGGTCGCGGCGACGGCCAGGGGGACAGTCGGGTCGTTCAGCGCTGCTACGAGCACCTGGAGCAACCGGTCGCGCTCCGTGCTGTCGGAGATCGTGAAGAACTCTTCGAACTGGTCGATCGCCAACACGATGTCGTCGCCTGAGTCGCCTGCGATCGACCGGAGTACCGAAGCCAGCAGATCATCATCGGTCGCCAGCTGAGCAGCAAGCCCGCTGAATGGGGTGGGAGCGATTCGAGTGAGTGCGATCTCGAGTTCGTCGAGCGGATGAGCTCCCGGCACCATCGAGGTGACGAACGCGCCCGCGGCACGGTGTCGCGGCAGCAGGCCCGCACGCATCACCGAGGACTTTCCAGAACCGGACGGGCCGATGAGTGCAGCGACACCGCCGCGACGAAGCATGGTGTCGAGCTCGTCGACCATCGTCGACCGACCGAAGAAGAGTTCGGCATCGGCTTCGGAGAACGCCGCCAATCCCTTGAACGGGTTCGACCCGATGACTCGAGAGGCCAGCGTCGGCAAATGTGCCCCGAGGTCGTCGACGTCGAGCAGCAGGTCGTACGCGGTGATGACCGATCCGTTGCCCTCGGCTCGAATCCGAGCAACGAGTTGGCGGAGGTGTTCAGCGGCCGGAGAGTTTGCCTCGGCCCCTCGGCCCACGATGAGGGAATCGGCGAGATCAGCCAGCGCGGCCAGGTCGCCCTGGTGGGACGCTGCATTGCTCATCATGGCGAAGCCGCCGACGACCGCATCGCCCTGTTCGTCGAGCCACACGCTGCTGGCTCCGACATTCCCGTGGGCCACGCCGCGTTGGTGCGCAGCCCACAGTGCGGTGATCACCCGAACGACGATGTCCCACGCTTCCTCACTCGAGACTGCGTTGCGGGCGTGGCGAGCGGCGAGCGTGCCCGCTCGATAGTGACGAGTCACCAGGTGGGCCCCACCAGGCTCGCGCCAGTAGTCGTAGATCGGGACGACACCGGGGTGTTCGAGACCGGCAACAGCCTGTGCGCGACTTTCGAACCCGCGCACGAACGCCGGGTCGTCGGCCAGCTCGGCCGGGATGACCGTGACGGCGACGTCTCGGTCGATGGAAGGTTGTCGCGCTCGGTAGACAACGCCGAGGGCGCTCTCGGCAATCGGCTCTTCCAGCAGGTACCCGCGGAGTCGCTTGCCTGTCGGCGGCGCGTCCAAGCGGGGATCGCCAGCGATGATCATCGCCTCGACATCGAGAATCACCGGTGACGGTTCCAGACCGGTCTGCTCTGCCAAGTAGGCCGCATAGCTGCGCCCGGCGCGCAATGCCTCGGCGTGGCGCCCTGACCGATACAACGCCACCATCTGCTCGCGGCGGGGTGCCTCGCGAAGGGGATGCTCGGCAATGAGCGATTCGGCGTCGGCAACGGCTTCGGCGTGACGGCCGAGATCGGTTTGCGCCCTGATTCGGAGCTCGCGTGCCACCAAGCGCAACTCATCGAGCCGGATCGCCGGCGCCTCGGCCCACTCCTCGTGAGCGAACTCGTCGTACGCGGGCCCAGACCAAACGTCGAGCGCGTCGTTCAACGCATGCCACGCCGATGCAGGTTCCCCGACTGCGAGGCTGTCACTCGCTTGATCGACCGCAGATGAAAAGGTGTCGGCATCGATCGAGATGCTGGTGGCATCCATGCTGAGCCGGTAGCCGGGAGCCTCGGTCACCACGATGCTCGCGCCGTCACCGACGCCCGTGGCCTCCAATGTGCGACGTAACCGGGCAACGTAGGTGCGAAACGTCTTGATCGCCGCGTCCGGAGGCTCGCCCTCCCACATGAGATCGACGAGCCGATCGGTGGAGACCACGAGACCGCCGGCCGAGGCGAGGATCGCGAGCAGCCGTCGCTGATGTGCGCCGCGTAGCTCGACCTCGCGTCCGTCGATCTTGGCGCTGATCGGGCCGAGAACGCGAATGCTCAGCATGGTGGGGCGACCTGGATTGAGAACATGTCGCCAATCCTCCTCATCGCCGGTTGCAAACGGATTGCATGCCACTCACGCCGCCATCCTCCCTGGTCAGAAGGTACTTCATTGGTCGGCGCGCCGCCAGGGAGAACGCGCGCTGACCCGGGATGCCCCCTCGCCGAAGTGGCGCGCAATCTGTTTGCAACCCCTCTCGAGCATCGTGCAACTCGTTCCACCGGACGCCACATCGAGTGGCAGACCGCCATGCAAGCAACACACACCACGGAGATCACGATGAACACCTACCAGTCCCACATGACCAACCGCCTCGCCACCGACCATCACGATGACCTCATTGCTTCGGCCCAGCGCCACCGGACGGCATCCACGTCACATGACGAGACCACATCTTTGATTTCGTTGATGCGGTCGATCATGCAGTCGAAGGCGGGCCGCCGCCGAGCCCGGAGCGGCGCTGTCGCCGTGGGGTTCTGCTCAGCGATTGCAATCGGTGTGGTGTCGTTCGCAACGCCACAGACCCCCGAAACCCCTCCGACACCGTCGGCAACGCAAGCCGAAGTCGCAACGCCGTCGGACAGCCTCCGCTTCGGTCGCCACCTGTGGGCGATGTGACCCCAGCGGTGCGCGTTCGTTACGGGCCTGGCCCGTAACGAACGCTTTGGCGGGCGATGTCACAGCTTCGGATCACATCCGTCACCGAGCAGCACTACCTTGGAGTCATGACTGCTGTGCTCGATCTCGGGATCGATCTCGATGTCTGGCCGTGGATCTGGCTCGGCGTCGCAGTCGTCTTCGCGCTCGTCGAACTCACCGCTCTCGCCGGGTCCTTCGTACTGCTGCCATTCGCAGTGTCCGGTTTCGCTGCGTCACTCGCCGGCTTCTACGACGTTCCGGTAGAAGGCCAGTGGGCGATCTTCGTCTTCGGCGGCGCCGCCCTGTGGATGCTGTTCTGGAAGTACGCGCGCCGCTTCGTCAACGACAACGCAATGCCCGACGGGGTGGGCGCAGACCGGCTGGTCGGTTTGTCCGCCATCGTCACCTCCGACATCGACCCCGATGACACGGACCGCCGCGGTCGCGTGAAGGTCGTCGGCGAGGACTGGGGTGCGCTCACCGAACATCGCGGCACCTTGCGTGCGGGAGCCAAGGTGAAGATCCTGTCCATGGAGGGCACCCGAGTGATCGTCGAGCCACTTCCCATCGGTGACGACACCTCCACGCCACCTGACGGCCCACTCCTCAAGCCACCTCTCGATCCACCGGCCCCTCCCGATCGGAGCACCACATGAACCCACTCGCCATCGTCGTCGGCGTCATCGCACTGGTCGGCCTCGCCGTCCTGGTCGCTGCCGTCAAGATCGTGCGCCCGTATCAACGCGGCCTCGTCGAACGCCTCGGCAAGTACAAGGCCACCGAAGAACCTGGCCTGCGCTTGATCCTGCCGTTCATCGAAACCATGCAGTTGATCGACATGCGCGAACAGGTGGTGGATGTTCCACCCCAGGAGGTCATCACCGCAGACAACGTCGTGGTGTCGGTCGACGCCGTCGTGTACTACGAAGCCACCGATCCACAGCGCCTCGTCTACAACGTCGCCGACTTCTTCACCGCCATCACCAAGCTCGCTCAGACCAACTTGCGAAACCTGATCGGTGACATGGAGCTGGACAAAGCGCTCACCTCTCGCGACACGATCAACACGCAGCTGCGTGAGGTTCTCGACGATGCCACGGACAAGTGGGGTGTGCGCGTCGTTCGAGTCGAGATCCAGCGCATCGATCCGCCGCCGGACATCGTGTCCGCCATGCACGCGCAGATGCGCGCCGAGCGCGACCGCCGTGCCACGGTCACCGAAGCAAAGGGCTATCAGGAAGCAGCGATTGCACGCGCTGACGGTGAGCAGCAGGCAGCGGTGCTGTCTGCACAGGGCCGCAAGGAAGCCGCCGTGCTCGATGCGCAGGGCGACGCCGAAGCAATCCAGCTGCGCGCTGGCGCCAACAAGATGCGCCTGCAGTTGCTCGGCGAAGGCGAAGGCGCTGCGGCGAAGGCGCGCCTGACCGGGATCAAGGACGCCGAGACCAACCAGCATGTGCTCACCGTCGAGTACCTGAAGACCCTGGAACGCATCGGAGACGGTCGCGCCACCAAGTTGGTCATCCCCGCCGAGTTCTCGGGGCTGCTCGGCACCGTTGCCGCGATCACCGAGTCCATCCGTCCCGACGACGCTGAGGACGAGTTGCGCCCGAAGGATGGGCTGCCGGTTCCGAACGATGGTGAACGAGTGGAGTTGCCCGAGCCCGACCGTGACGAGCACCGGGACCGTTGACCCATGCGCAAGGCCGATGCTCCCAGCGCAGGCTGGTATCCGGATCCGCAACATCGCGAGCGGTTGCGATGGTGGGATGGCTTGGACTGGACCGACATCAAGCGTGCTCCACCGAGCACCGCTGAGTTGCATGCTGCCGAAGAGGACATCGCCGACGAGAACGAACTCGTGGCGGTTGGTCGCCAGGTCGGCGCGACCGCTGCTGCTGGCATGAACCGAGCGGATTCTCAGCAGTTGGTCGAAGAGGTGCGCATGGCAGCGCGCCAGGAGATCGATCGGGCAGCGCAGGAGTTCAGCGATCGGGCAACCACGGCCGTGCGTCGTGTCAGCCCCTTGATCACCGAGTACACGAGCAAGCTCACCAGATGGTTCCGACGAGCCCTGGCGATCGCATTCGTGCTGCTCGCTGCCTACTTCGTGTTCCAGGTGATCGCGCAGCAGGCGTTCTTCGACTGGCTCGGCGATCGAATCGACAACGTCACCGACGAGTCGGGTCTGGCCACGCGTCGATCACCCGGTGCCTGATGCCTACCGGCTGCTGAGGCGATAGCCGAATGCGTGCTTGCCGGTTGGGATCTCGTACTGAGCGAGCACGTCGGGCCCACAGCTCGCCGTGCCGATGCCACGGTGCGCCACGTCGACTTTGACGACAAGAGAACGACGCGGCTTCAAGTCGGTCTCATGGGCGGCCGCATGCAGATCTGCGTTCGTGTAGCGCGTCGCCGAGATATGCAGCGCCACGGGCTTCACGGCATCGAGGCGCACTACCTCACCCGTGTCGCTCCGGATGAACTCGAACCAGCGACAGTCGGACCGCAACCCGAACTCCTGGGGCACGAGGTACGGCGCCGCGTCGATGCCGGCTTCCCACTCACCCAGCATGGCGCCGCGTTTGCGGTCCGGGTAGTTCTCGCCGGGGCCACGACCGAACCAGCGGATGCGGTCGAATGCTGCGGGAAGCTCGAACTCGACACCGACTCGTCCAAGGTCCGCGAGTTCCTCGGGCACCACCACGGTGTGCTGGTGGGTGACGCTGCCGTCGTCGGCAGCGTCGATCGAGTGCTTGTGGTCGACCACCGCATCGGCGGCCTTGGTGTCCAGCCCCGCCTTCAGCCAGTTCCAATAGGCGTGGCCGCCGATGCCGTGCTGCTCGGTCATGTCGGGCATCAACTTGTAGCCGTCGTTGTCGGTCGGCGCTCGGAAGATCGACAGCTGCGGTTCGATCGATGCCACGTCCACACCACGCTTCGTTGCCGCGTTCGAATCAGGCGCGGTCGGTGCCGCAACGACCGGCTGCTTCTTCGCGGCTCGCAACTCGATTTGATCCCACGCCACAAGGTGACCGGCACTCGACCACTCGGTTGCGTCGCGTTGGGTCCAGCACACCGAGAGGTGCGCGTCGGCATCTGCGGGCATGGCGCACGGGAGGGCAATCGTGACCGACTGATGCGGCTCGACCTCGGTCTCGATCGACCCGGAGTCGACCACTGCGCCCGCAACCGTGAGCTCCCAGCGACCGTCGAACGAGCCGAGCCCGGAAAAGCTCTGACGGTTGGTGATCTTCAGCTTTGACTTGCCGACCGCTTCCACCGCCACCGGTCGGTAGCACCAGACCATCTCGGCAATGCCGGGGTGCGGTGTGAGGTCGGCGGCCATGATGCCGTCGGCAACGAAGTTGCCGTCATGGATGGCCTCGCCGAACTGACCGCCGTATGCATAACCGGTCTTGCCGTTCGGGAGCTTCGAGGTGAGGCCGTGATCCTTCCACTCCCAGATGAACCCGCCCTGCAGGCCGGGCGTCTCGAAGATCGCGTCCCAGTAGTCGGCCAGGGATCCGTTGGAGTTACCCATCGCATGGCTGTATTCGCACATGATCAGCGGGCGGTCACCGTCCGGGTTGTTGCCGTACTCGACGATGGCATCGATGGTCGGATACATCGGACACACCACGTCACTCGACTCGCGGGCACCATCCAGCCAGCCCTCGTGGAACGTGGCGGGTTCGTAGTGCAGCGGACGGCTGGGGTCGGTGCGACGGACGAAGCCAGCGGCGGTGGTGTGGTTCTCTCCGTGACCCGCCTCGTTGCCGAGGGACCACATGACGATCGACGGATGGTTGCGGTCGCGTTCGACCATCCGTGACACGCGGTCGACCCACGTGTTGCGATACCGGGCGTCGTCGCACAGGCTCGTGTTGTAGGCGTGCGCTTCGATGTTCGCCTCGTCCACGACGTAGAGCCCGAGCTCGTCACACAGGTCGAGCAGGCGTGGATCGTTCGGATAGTGCGAGGTACGCACGGCGGTGATGTTGTGGCGGCGCATGGCGAGCAGGTCGTCACGCAGGTCGTCGACGGTCAGCGCTTTGCCGCGCTCGGGGTGGTGGTCGTGGCGATTCACTCCGAAAAACCAGATCGGCTGTCCGTTCACGAAGAACTGACGCTCGCGAATTTCGATCGACCGGAACCCGACGAGTTGGGTATGAACTTCAGCGACCTTGCCGTCCGGGTCGATCAGTTCCACGAGGACGCGGGACCGATTCGGGTGCTCGGCGGACCACGGGTCGACGTCGGCGATGTCGAAGGTCTCGTTCACCTCGAAGCCCGTGAATCGCATGGGCGCGACGTGGCGATGCGGCACGGCCGACGTGACGGTCTTGGCGAGCTTCTTCGACGCCTTCTTGGTCGCCGCGAGCGATTCGATCGTGGTGCGGATCTTCCAGCCCTTGCGTGGATGATCGGAGCCGCCGACGACTGCGTTGACGGTGAGCTGTCCGGCTCCCGAGATGTGGTTGTACGCGCCGTCGCATGAGAGCGATTCGATTCGGGTCGGGGCGCGTCCTTCGAGGTAACAGTCGCGGTGGAGTCCACCCATCCACCACTGATCTTGGTCCTCGGCGTAGCTGTGGGCGCTCCACTTCACCACGACGACTGCGAGTTCGTTCTTGCCGGTGGTGGTGAGGTCGGTGATGTCGTACTCGCTTGCGAGTCGGCTGTCGGTGCCGTAGCCGGCAAAGGTGCCGTTCACGTAGACCGCGTGCACGCTCTCGGCGCCGCCGAGGTGGAGCACGACGCGGCGGCCAGCCCACTTCTTCGGGACCGTGATGTCACGCCGGTACACCCCGGTCGGGTTGCGCTCGGGCAGGTGCGGCGGCGGGCCGGGAAACGGCATCTGTACGTTGGTGTACTGCGGCAGGTCGGTGTCACCGTTCTGGTCGACCACGTGTTGCATGGTCCAGTTGCCGGGGACCGCGACCTTCTTCCACGCAGCACCGTTCGGCGCTTTGGTGATGGCGGTTGCAGCGACGTTGTCGGGGTGATCGAACAGTCGGAACGACCACTTGCCGTTGAGCGTGGTGCGCCACGGGGCGTCGGTGATGTCGAGCGGATCAGCTGTGCGCGCGTCAGCAATCGAGGCGTGTGCTGCGGTGGGTGGCGCCATCGGCAACCGACCCATCGAGGTGACCTCCGGATCTTCCCAAGGCTTGATCGAACCAATCACCGGCAGCATGACGGCGAGTCTGCCACAGAGCGTTCACCCCAACCTCTGCTCGTCGATGGCCCTCTCCGTAAGGAAGACACACGTTCAGCAGCTGATCGACCGCCCCGGCCGCGCTGCCAGCTCTCGCGGCGATTCAGGGTGGCCCGCTCAGGCGCCGTCGTGGACCCAGACGGAGGTATCCATCGGCATGATGCCGGAATCCCAGATCCAGTCCATTGCCGGAACACTCACTCGAACGCAGCCGTGCGAGGCCGGGTAGTTCGGGATGCTGCTCGAGCCGTGCACGGCAACGCCGCCCACGAAGTACTTCGGCCGGTAGATGCGCCCGAGGTCGCCTTCCCACCAGCCTTCAGCACGCTGACGGTTCACTTCGTGCAGACCGCTTGGCGTGAGCGACACGCCGGAAATGATCTCTCCGGGGGTGTTCTGATCTTCTTCGGTGTATTCCTCGCCGTTGCCGGTGGAGGTGTTCAGGATCCACTCGGTCTTGCCGTCGATCACGAAGTAGAGCAGCTGTTTGCCCTTGTCGACTTCGACGATGGTGCCGCTGTTGGCCCGCGCCATCGGCCGCACGGTTTCGGTGGTGAGCGCCTGCGCGGTCTGCTCGTCGACGGAACCATTCGGGTCGGGGAATCCCATGTACTTCTGGAACGCCATGACCGCTTGGCGAGTGGTGAGGCCGAAGTCGCCGTCCGCGGCCTGCAGCCAGAACCCGAGTTCGAACAGGCGCTGTTGGATGCGGGCTGCTTCGCTGCCGCTGCTGGTGCCGATGGCTTGGAGCGGAGCGTCGAGTGGCATGACCGTGCGCACGACTTCAGGCACGATTGGTTCCGGTGCCACGGTGCTGGTTGGAGCAACGGTGCTGGGCGCAGCCGTGGTTGGCGGCGTGGTGGCGGGTGGCGCAGTGGTGGTCGGCGCCTCGGTGACCGGAGGAGCGACGAGGGCCTGGGGAGCGGCGGACGCACCTTCGCCGCCACCTCCGACGTTGCCGCCGGTCATGGCAGACGAGCAGCCCACGAGCGCGGCGATGCCGAACACCACGCCGCAGCCAATGACTGCTTTACGTCGTTCGTCCATGGCCATCACGTCGAATGATACCAGCGCGGAAGTGCTGGTCTTGGGACAGAACGCCAGATCGGCGCGAGTTCATCACCCGTTTCGAAGTGTGAACGCTGCCGCTGCGTTCGGTGCAGGCTCATAGACCACCACGCCACGGGTGATCGACGCTGGATCGAATCGCTCGGCAAGGTCTGTGAGCTGGTGCGATGTGGTGGCTTCTCGCGCGCCGTGGCGGCTGTGATCGCTCGACGTGATCGAACGGAGGAGCTCACCAACGATCGCAGCGTCGGTTGCCCCATCGGCGAGCAGCGCGGTCCGGCTCACCGATCCGTGGCGTTTCGACAGCCGTTCACCATCGTCGCCGAACACCAGCGGAACGTGCCCGTAGGTGACTGGACTGAGGCCGAGCAAGCGTTGCAGGTGAATTTGGCGAGGCGTGGAGTCGAGCAGATCATCACCGCGCACGACCTGGGTGACCCCTTGCAACGCATCGTCGATGACGACCGCCAAGTTGTACGCCGGCACGCCGTCATTGCGTTGCAGCACGACATCGTCGACTCCGCCGGAGAAGGGTCCGGCGACGATGTCGTCGAACTCGATCATCTCGACCGCTGCATCGGCATCTTCATCTACTGACGCCGACGCTCGGAGCCGCAGCGCCGGGTTGCGCCCGTCCGCAACGAATGCAGCTCGACGCTGCTCGGTCAACGTACGACAGGTACCCGGGTAGGAGCCCGGTGGAAGGTGCGGAGCGCTGGGCGCTGCGTCGATCTCGGCTCGGACTTCACGCCGCGAACAGAAGCACTCATAGACGAGATCGCGGGAGCGCAGCGTGGCCAGCGCGTCGCGGTAGATGTCGAATCTTTCGCTCTGGCGAACGACCTCGCCGTCCCACTCCACGCCGAGCGCCGCCAGGTCCGCCATCTGCGACTGTTCGTGCTCGGGGGCAGCCTGCACCCGGTCGAGATCCTCCATCCGAAGGATGAAGTCGAGCCCGTTCGAACGTGCGGCCAACCATGCGAGCACCGCAGTGCGCAGGTTGCCGAGGTGCAAGGCACCCGTTGGAGATGGCGCGAACCTCCCACTCATGTGACCATTCTCCCCGTGGCCAACCGACGACGCCAACGATCGACGTCGCCACGCACGTCGGGCAGTCCTCTCGATCGGCGATCGCGCATGGAGTTGATTCTCGCCCGTGACGGTGCCACCTGTGTGTGGTGTGGCCGAGAAGTCGGCGTCGGGTTGGTGGAAGCAACGACCGAGCATGTCGTGCCGAGGGTGAAGGGTGGGCCGAGCTGGTTGGAGAACGAAGTGGCCGCATGCAAACGCTGCAACGGCCAGCGTGGACATCGCACACCGAGCGAGTGGGCTGACGAATGCGAGGGGCTCGGCTGGCGGCCAGATCGAGGCCGGCTGATCTTGGTCTTGGCGTCGCTCGAAGCCCGCATTGCCGAGCGCGGCGGACAACGCCGAGCCCGCCCGTATGCGGCCTCGCAGCTGCGTCGGCTCCGGCGTGCTCACCCCACACGTTGAAGACGTCGCGCACGACGCCACCGAAGCGGGCGTTGCATCTCGTACAGTTCTGGAAATGCGTTGCCATGTCTGCAACGTCGCAGTGGGCGACGGTCAGCGGTTCTGTCACGAGTGCGGTGAGTCGCTCGTCGGTGTGACCGACCCCACCGAGCAGCACGACGTGGTCGCCCCGGCAGGTCAGCCCTCCGATGAAGCTTCGACCGTCGAGTACACCGACGATGACGATTCCGACGGGGCCGCAAGTGGCGCGTTGCTGAACAGCGAGATGGTTGCGCCACCCAGTCAGCCCGAGCCTGATGTCGCGCCACCACATCGCGGTGCGCTCCCCGACCTCGCTGCGCCTGGAACGCCAGGGATCACCCCTCCACCGGCGCACGACGACGCGCTGCTGGCCACCGAAGCACTCGGAGCGGTCCCCGCCGCTGGCAGCCGCCCCGTTGCCGGCAACCCCCTCGACGCCATTCCCTACGAGCCGATGGTCGAGGCCGCTGCTCCCCCGGCGTACGAACCCACGGCGACCATGCCCGCCGTTGCGCCAGCTGGGGGCGCGTTCAATGCGACCGACGAGATTCCGGTCGGCGCAGGAGCACCGTTCGAAGCCACCACGCAAATTCCCGCCGGCGGCCAGATCGCGGCTGGTGGTCTGTTCGACGGTGGATCAGATGTCGAGGAGTACGCGCCTCAGTCCGAAGGATTCCGGCTGCGTGCAGCGTTCGTGTTCGCCGTGCTTGCGATGGTTGCAACGCTGATGGCAAGCGTTGCGGACGTCATCGACATCCGCACCACTCGACCGGTCGACGGCATCATCGTCGGCATCCGAGCACTCGATGACTTCGGCACGAACCTGGCTGTCGCCGGTTTCGTCGGCGCCGCGTTGATGCTTGTCGGCGGCCTACTGAGTTGCTTCGGGTTGCGCTGGGGAGCTGGCGTGGCCGGGGGCGCCGGGCTGTCCATGACGGGCTGGGCTGCGGTGACCCTCGGACTGGTGGAAGCCCCGATTCATGCTGCGGAAGGCGTGACCTCGAACGCAACCGAGGTGAGCACGTTCACGCTCGCGATCACCCGCGATCTCGGCTACTTCCTCATCGCGGCGGTCGGCTTGCTCGGCCTGCTCGTGTTCGTCGTGTCGTTGCGGATGGCGGGCACCGGTGGGCGCAGCGGCCTGAACCCGTGGATCGCGGCGGTGGGAGCGCTCGCTGCTGTGGTGCTCGCGGCAGGGCCGCTGATCACGTTGAGCGGCGCGCCACTCGACGCCAACCTCGGCACGGTCGGCATTCCCCGCGAGTTCTTCGCAGGTCGACTGATCCAGCTGGGGATGATCGTCGTGACCGGCGTGATCGGATTCCTCTCGGTTCGCACGTACGGCCTCGGCCTGGCTGCCGGCGGACTCGGGGTGGCCGGATGGATGTGGGTCTCGTCGCTCGCAGAGGTGGGCGATCGGCCCGTGAGCGTTGCGGTCGGCAACCTCGGCACGCTCGAGACCACGCCGCACGCGGTCACCACCGTCGGCGTCACCGCATCGATCGTGCTGCTGGCCGTCGCTGCCACCATGGCCACGCTGTCTCGGCCGCGACACTGACCATCCACGCAAACCCAGTCCGAAACGCAAACGAACCCCGGCCGAAGCCGAGGTTCGTTCCATTTCCGTAGTGCGCGAGGGGGGACTTGAACCCCCACGTCCTTTCGAACACTGGCACCTGAAGCCAGCGCGTCTGCCAATTCCGCCACTCGCGCAAGTGGTCCCCACACGGTACCGGCTGGCTCGGACACGCGCACCGCGCGTTGTCAACTGCGCTCGTCGTGCGGTGTGAGTCCTCGACCGAGCCGCGAGACGAGGGCGGTCCAGCGTTCACCGGGTGTGGGTTGTCGACCGGGAAATCCCGGTTCGCCGTTCACACTGAGTGCGCCGAACCACACGGTCGAACGAGCACGGTCTGCCCGCTCGTCCGGGGATGGCGGAAGTAGATTGATGGCCCACCTATGGGATTGCAGTCAATCGAACGCCGTCTGGAGCGTATGGTCGAGGGCGTGTTCAGACGTTCCCGCGGATCCATCCGCCCCATCGAGCTCGGTCGGCGCCTCGTCCGCGAGATGGACGACAACCGAACGGTCGACGTGAAGGGCCGTCGCATGGTGCCCAACGACTTCACCGTGCTGCTCAGCGCCACCGACCATGCGAGCTTCAACGAGATCGAAACCGCCCTCACCACCGAGCTCGCCGAAGCCGCTCGCGAGTACGCCCGAGAAGAGGCGTACCACTTCATCGGCCCGGTTCGAGTGGGCCTCAGCGTTGACAACAGCTTGCGCACCGGACGCTTCGGCATCGCCTCGCAGCTCAAGCAGGCCGCCGGCGGAGTCGGCGCCGGTTCACTCGTGTTGCCGTCGGGCGAACGCATCAGCTTGGGTGAACACACCACCTCGGTCGGGCGCCTTCCCGACTGCACCATCACGATCGAGGACGGCAACGTCAGCCGCGAGCACGCTCGCGTGCAACCCGGCCCGACCGGCTACGTAGTGATCGATCTCGGCTCCACCAACGGCACCCTGTTGAACGGACAACGCATCAACGGTCAGCACCTGCTCACCGATGGCGACATCGTCAGCTTCGGTTCCACGCATGTTCGCTTCGAGGCGTCCTGACGTGACCAACGAGGCCACGGCCGTGGCCTTGCTGCGGAGCACGATGCAATGAGCGACCAGGTCCTCAACGTCTTGAAGCTGAGCCTGCTCGGCCTCGTGTACCTGTTCTTCGCACGCGTGCTGTGGGCGGTGTGGAGCGAAGTGAAGACACCCAAGACCCGCCAGATCCAGCAGCGCCAGGCCGCGCCGCAACAGGCCACACAGCAGATCCCGCCGAACGCTGCCACCCACGCGCAACCTCGTCCCGTCGAGGCTGCGAAGCGTGCCCGCAAGCCCGCCAAGGGACGCGGCGGACAAGCTGCGCGTCTCGTGATCCTCGAGCCGAAGCACCGACGTGGCATGGCGGTGGCGATCTCGGGCGAGATCACACTCGGCCGTGACGACGCCTGCACCATCACCATCCAGGACGACAGCTATGTCTCCACCCTGCACCTGCGGGTGTACGACTACGACGGCCAGCCGATGGTCGAAGATCTCGGATCCACCAACGGCACCTTTCACAACGGCAACCGGCTCCACGGCTCGAAGCTGTTGCAACCCGGCGACCGTATCCAGGTCGGCACAACGGTCATCGAGGCGCAATGACGAACATCGACACCATCGCCGCACCACGCGGCAACGGGCAGGACGGCGCGCATGGCTGAACTCACCTGGGGCGCCGGCACCCACACCGGACAGGTCCGTCCCGCCAACGAAGACCATCTGCACGCCTCGAACGGTGTGTACGTCGTGGCCGACGGCATGGGTGGCCATGAAGCCGGTGAGGTGGCCTCGGAACTCGCCGTCGAACGCATTCGCGACGTGCTGCTCGCCGAAGATCTCGCCCCCACCGCCGAGCGCGTCGTCGAAGCCATCAGCGACGCAAACGGAGACATCTTCCGCGCCGCCATCGCCACGCCTGGCCAAGCGGGAATGGGCACCACCGTCACCGTCATCGCAGTGATCGAGGACCCGATGGCGGGACGCGGCGCACCGAACATCGACGACAACGACGGTGTCGAGGCCGACCGCGTCACTCCGATCATTCCGCTCGAGCAACCCGAAGCACTGGTGCTCGCCAACGTCGGCGATTCGCGCACGTACCTGTATCGCCACAACCGGCTCCGGCGTGTGACGGTCGATCACAGCTACGTGCAAGAACTCGTGGCCACCGGGCACATCACCGACGACGAAGCACGCACGCACCCGCGCCGCAACATCATCACGCGAGCACTCGGCATCGAACCGGATGTGAAAGTCGATTGGTGGACGCTCCCACTGGTACGTGGCGACCGGTTCCTGCTGTGCAGCGACGGCCTCGTCGACGAGGTGCCCGACGCCGACATCACGCACGTGCTCAGCACCAACGAGGATCCGCAGACCGCGGTCGATTTGTTGATCGCCATGGCAAATGCGGCGGGTGGCCGCGACAACATCACCGTGATCGTGGTCGACGTGATGGAAGGCGACGATCCGCCGGACCCCACCCAGGAACTCGACCTGACCCCCGTGTGGGCCGACGATCCCGACATCACCCTCGATGACATCCGCCGCATCGAAGCCGGTGAACTCGAGATCGGGTCGTCCGTGCGAGCCTCCACCGAAGACGAGGTCGCCGCCAAGCGGACACGTCGCCAACGACGCCGCGACCGGAAGTCGGAGCGCTCCAACGACGTCGACAGCGAGACGGCCTCATCGCTCGCCGCACGCGCAGTTCTCAAGGATGGCGACGACACCGATGCATCCGAGACAGATACATCCGAGACAGATACATCCGACAGCGATGCATCCGCCGCCAACGCTCCCGTCGAAACACGCGGCGCACCGAAGCGACCGCGCCTCAGTCGAGCCATCGGAGTGTTCGTCGTCATCGCGCTCCTGATCGCTGGCTTCGTGGCCTTTGCTGCGTGGGCGCGCCGTGGGTACTTCGTCGACTTCGACACCGAGGACCGCGTGACCGTGTTCCAAGGCAAGCCCGGCGGCGTGCTGTGGTTCGACCAGACCACCGCGAACCGAGGCACGCTCACCCGGGCCGACATGTCCGCTGATGGCATCGAATCCGTCGAAGACCAGCCGTCGTTCTCGAGCCTTGCCGATGCGGTGATGTTCGTTCGTGAACTCCCACGCGACGCACCCGACGGTGATGCGCCCTCAGACAACGAACCCGAACCGGACGCTGCGGGCGCGCCATGACCGAACTGCTCGACGCCGACCTGGAGCCCGAACGGCCCGGACGCCGAGAACGTCGAGCCGCGGCACCACTCGCTTACCGGCGCCGCAACGCCGAGCTGTCGCTGATCATCATGGCGGCACTCATCACGATCGCTGCCTACACGATTGCCTCGCTCGGCACGAACGCCGAGATTCCGCCTGGCATCTTCGGATTCGTTGCCTTCCTCTTGGGCTTGCTGCTCGCTGCGCACTTCGTCGTGCGCAAGGTCGCCCGCGGAGCCGACGCCACGCTGCTTCCACTCGCTGCATTTCTCCACGGCACCGGGTTCGTGATGATCACGCGGCTCGACGCCGACCTCGCAGCAACGCAATCGCTGTTCAGCCTGCTCGGTATCGCTCTGTTCGTGGCGGTCCTCGTGGTGGTCCAGCGTGCGACCGACCTCGCCCGGTTCCGTTGGATCCTGTTCTTCGGCGGTGCCGGCTCGCTGCTGCTCCCGCTCGTGCCAGGCCTCGGCTCGACCATCAACGGGGCACGCATCTGGGTCAGCGTCGGCCCCATCAACTTCCAGCCCGGCGAATTCGCCAAGATCGCGCTCGCGGTTTTCTTCGCTGCGTACTTCGCCGAGAATCGCGAACTGATCGCTGCAAAGACCTGGAAGGTCGGCCCACTGCGGCTGCCCGAACCGCGCTTCGTGCTCCCTGTACTGGTGGCATGGGGCTTCGCCGTGGTGGTGATGGTCGGCCAGCGCGATCTCGGCTCGTCGCTGCTGTTCTTCACGCTGTTCGTCGTCATGATCTGGGTCGCAACGGAAGGGGTCGGGTGGCTGATCCTCGGTGCCCTGATGTTCGCTGGCGCCGCCTACTTCGCGTGGACGCAGTTCGGCCATGTGCAGACCCGCGTGGACATCTGGATCGACCCGTGGTCCGACTCACTCGGTGGTGGGTACCAGATCGTGCAGTCGCTGTTCGGACTCGCCGATGGCGGCGTCACCGGCACCGGCCTCGGCCGCGGCAACCCCAACCAGGTGCCCGAAGCGCAGAACGACTTCATCTTCGCGTCGATCGGTGAGGAACTGGGTTTGTTGGGCGCGACCGCAATTCTCATGTCGTACTTGTTGATCGTCGGTGCCGGCCTGCGCACCGCACTGCGCACAGACCGCGAGTTCGAGAAACTGCTAGCGGTCGGGCTCACCACCATCATCGGAGTGCAGGCGTTCATCATCGTCGGCGGCGTGATCAAGCTGGTCCCCCTCACCGGCATCACACTCCCGTTCGTCAGCTCAGGCGGATCGTCGCTCATCTCCAACTACATCCTGCTCGCACTCCTCATGCGCGTTTCCGACTCGTCGGCGCGTCGTCTCGGCGAGCTGCCCGACGAACCCACGCCCGCCGAGCGCTGGTCGGCCTGGCTCCTGCGACGTCAGGTTCGCCGAGATCGCAAGGTCGCAGCCCAGCAGGCCGGCACCCGATGAACCGCCAGATCCGCCAACTCGCGCTGGGGCTGATGTCGCTGTACGTCGCGCTGTTCATCACACTCAACTACTGGCAGGTCGCCCAGGAAGAGGTGTTGCAGGCCAACGTGGAGAACACACGCGCCGTGCGCCGCGAGTTCAACAAGCCGCGCGGGCCGATCATCACCGCAGACGGCGTGATCGCCGCGATCTCCACACCGAACCCCGATCCGGACGCCACGTTCGAACGCCTCCGCACGTACCCCACCGGTGACCTGCTGTCGAACGCCACCGGGTATTTCACGCTGAGCTTCGGGTCCACTCAGGTGGAACGTGACTACGGCGACGTGCTCACGGGCTCCACCACCGAACAGCAGATCCGATCACTCAGCGACCTGCTCACCAGCGAAGTCGACAACTCGGGTTCGGTGCAGTTGGCGCTGCGACACGACCTCCAAGAGGTGGCCAAGTTCGCGCTCGGCAACCGCACCGGCTCGGTCGTGGTGACCGAAGTAGCGACAGGCGCCGTGCGCGCCATGTACAGCAACCCCGGCTATGACCCGAACACGTTCGTGAACGCGCCGTTCGACGACGCCCAGGAGACCATCGTCGCGCTCCAAGAAGCGCCCGGCAATCCGTTGCTCGCCGGCGCCTACCAGCAGCGGTTCATGCCGGGCTCCACGTTCAAGGTGATCACCACGGGGATCGGACTCGAGGCCGGCGTGATCGATCGCGACACCGAGTTCGCCCGCGAGAGCGAGTGGGTGCCCCCACAGACCACCGACCCGATTCAGAACTATCGCGGTTCCACGTGCGGCGGCGACCTGCCGGAGGTGTTCCGCCGAAGCTGCAACATCCCGTTCGCGCAGACCGCGATCAACCTCGGTCCGGACCAAATGGTTGCCGGCGTGGGCGACTGGGGTATCGGCGAAGAACTGCCGATCGACCTCCCGCGCCCCGCCGCCAGCACGTTCGGCGACACCACCAACCTGGACCAGCAACTGCCGCTGCTCGGCATCCGCGGTTTCGGCCAGAACGAGGACCAGATGGTCCCGTTGCACATGGCGATGGTCGCCGCCACCGTGGCGAACGACGGCCGGATGATGGCGCCGTACGTGGTGGAGGCCACCTACGACAACAACGGTCGCGTACTCGACGAGACCGACCCCGAGGTGTGGAAGACCCCCATTTCGGGCCAGACCGCCGAGCTGCTGACAGAGTTCATGACCGGCGTGACCGAAGGGCCTCGGGGCACCGCAGGCAGCGTGGACCTCGCCGAAGGCGTGCGCTTCGCTGCCAAGACCGGCACCGCGGAACTCGGCGTGATCGGCGACCCTGACCGTGTGCATGCGTGGATGATCGCCTTCGCACCGCTCGAAGCGCCCCAGTACGCCATCTCCGTGGTGGTCACCGACCTCACGTCCACCACCGCTGATGCCGCAACCGGCGGCCGGGTCGCTGGACCGATCGTGAAAGGCGTGCTCGACTATCTCCTCACGGGGCCCGGCCGGGACGTCGTGCTCGGCGGAGCCCCCCGATGACCAGTGAGAAAGTGCCAGGCACTTCTTCACTGGGTGTTGGGTGTCAAGGTGGGGGCCCGACGTACCGATTCATGGGTGCAGAGGCCCGGACAAGCGCAGCGGATAGCCTCGTGCAGCGGCCCATTCGGGTCGGCGGGAGCATCTGAACAGTGACGAACAACGGCGACGCAACGGTCATCAACGACCGCTACGAGGTGCACAAGCGCATCGGGCGCGGCGGTATGGCCGACGTGTTTTCCGCTCGCGACCTGCTGCTCGATCGCCAAGTGGCGATCAAGGTCCTGTTCCCCGAGTTCGCCACCGACGACAACTTCGTCGAACGGTTCCGACGCGAAGCTCAATCGGCAGCGAACCTGAGTCACCCCAACATCGTCAACGTCTACGACTGGGGCAAGTACGAAGGCACCTACTTCATTGCCATGGAAGAGGTGCAGGGCCGCACTCTCGCCGACGTGCTGAAGACCAACGGTCAACTCACTTCGAAGCAGGCTGCCGAGATCGCAAGTGAGGTTGCTGCAGCCCTCGGTTTCGCCCACGAGAAGGGCACGGCCCACCGCGACATCAAGCCGGCGAACATCCTGATCGGCAAGAACGGCCAGGTGAAAGTCGCCGACTTCGGCATCGCCCGAGCCATGAATGCACCCACCGAATCGAATCTCACTCAGGTCGGCTCGGTCATGGGCACCGCCACATACTTCTCCCCCGAGCAGGCACAGGGCGCGCAGCCCGACCCGCGCAGCGACCTCTATTCGCTCGGCATCGTCATGTACGAGATGGTCGCGGGACGGGCGCCGTTCACCGGTGACAACCCGGTGAGCATTGCCTACAAGCAGGTGCACGATGCGCCACAACCTCTCGTCCAGATCGTTGCCGACGTACCCAAGGCGTACGAAGCAATGGTCGCCAAGTTGCTGGCGAAGGATCCGAAGGTCCGCTACCCCAGCGCCGGTGCGTTGCGCGATGATCTGCGCCGATTCCGCAACGACGAGCCCGTGCAAGCGCTGGTGGCGGCTGCCAACAAGGCGCGTCCGGTTGCACCCACACCAGCAGCGAGTGATGCGTTCGCAGCAACCACCGCGCAGCGCACGATTCCGAACGTGGCGCCCGTCGACCCGCAGGCTGCAGCCGTGCCGTCCACCGGCATGTACGAAGCGGGATACCCGACTGGCGCGTCAGCCGAAGCTGCCTACTACGACGCTGGCGGCTCGCGCACCGGTTGGTACGCGCTTGCCGCCTTCCTGGCACTCATCGGTCTGGTGGCAGGCGGCGTCCTCCTGTTCCAGGCACTCAACACCGAAGAGGCAGCAGCACCACCGAGTCAGTTCGTGCTGGACAACTACGTCAACCGGTCACTGGAGCAGACCAGCACCGAACTCACCGCACTCGGTTTGGTCTTCCGTTCGCAAGCCGAAGCAAATGCGACCGTTGCACCAGGATTCGTCCACCGCACCGAACCGCCGGCGGGAACGATCGTGCTTGAAGATTCCGAGATCGTGGTGTTCTTCAACCCCACCCAGGAACTGCAGCCCGTGCCGCAGGTCCTCGGGCTCCAACTGGAAGAAGCCACGCAGTTGTTGGAGGCACAGGGGTTTGTCGTGGGCAGCATCACCCCCGATGAAACGAGTGACCGTGCCGAAGGTCAGGTGCTTTCCAGCGAGCCGGCCGCTGGTGTCCCCGTTCCCCAAGACACCACGGTCGACCTGGTGGTTGCCGCCCCGAGCGAAAGTGTGCAGGTGCCGGTGGTGATCGGATTCGAACGCCAACAGGCCCTCGATGTGCTGGAGAACCCGCCGTTCGAGTTCGTGGTGAACATCGAGGCAATCACCAACGACGACATCCCCGAGGGCCAGGTCATCTCGATCGTGCCAGGCCAGGGAGAATTGGTGGAGCGCGGTGGCGAGGTGACCGTTCGAGTGTCGGCCGGCGCAGCGCCCGTGGCGGTACCGGTGATCGAGGGCCTGACCGAAGGCGAAGCGGTCAACACGTTGCGCGGCCTCGGCTTCATCGTGACCGTCGAGCGTTCCGAAGTCGATCCCGGCAGCCCGAACGACGGGCGGGTCATTTCTCAATCGCCGTCCGCTGCAACACAGCTCGACCGTGGTTCCACCGTGAGCATCACCGTTGGTCGCGCCACCGTTGCCCAGACCACGCAGCCGCCTCCTCCATCGACCGTTGCCACGACCGTGCCGCCCACCACGGAGGCAACGACCACGACGATTGCCGACACGACCACCACGACCGAGGCGACCACGACCACGACGACCGAGGCATCGACCACCACGTCGAGCACGACCAGTTCGACGACGTCGACCACACTCATCGCGCCACCGTGACGCCGAGCGCGAACCCAACGACGGATTCTTCGACCCGGTTGCAGAATCCGTACTAGAGGCGGGCGATCCAGTTGCGCAGCAGATCGTGGCCCGCCGCGGTGAGGATGCTCTCGGGGTGGAACTGCACGCCTTCGACATCGCGCTCACGGTGTCGGACACCCATCACGACGCCGTCGGCACTGCGTGCGGTCACCTCCAGCACATCGGGAATCGAGTCCGGGCGCAGCGTCAACGAGTGATACCGAGTTGCGGTCAACGGTGATGGAAGCCCGGCGAACACCCCGACGTCTTCGTGCTCGATGTGGGAGGTCTTCCCGTGCATCAACTCAGGCGCACCCACGACGTCGGCGCCATACACATGGCCAATGGCTTGATGGCCGAGGCACACCCCGAACACCGGTATGCCGATGTCGGCAAACACCCCGATTGCATCGCAGATGATGCCGCTCGACTCCGGGCGACCGGGGCCCGGCGACAGCAGCACTCCATCGGGCTGCAGCGCGACTGCATCGTCGACAGACAACTCGTCGTTGCGCACCACGGTCGGTTCGACCCCGAGCTCACCCAGGTACTGCACGAGGTTGTAGACGAAGCTGTCGTAGCTGTCGATCACGAGGACGCGGGTGGCCATCGAGACAGTGTGGCGCAACGGGAAGGTATCCACTGAACCGGTTTGGTCGGGTCAGCACGGCAGCACGACTACACTCGATTCACGATGGCACCTCCGAAGCGAAAGACCGGCGGCGGACGCGTCACCCCCAAGGGCACCAAACCAGGTGACCGTGCGGGTGGTTCGGGTTCGACTGCGTCCTCTGACGACACCGCGGTCACCGCTACGAAGGGCCCCGTTGCGGCATCGTCGCGCTACACGCCCAAGCAGCAGCGTCGACAGTTGATCCCGCCGAACATGGTGCCAATCCTGATGGTTGCGCTGTTGATCATCGGCGGCCTGATCATCATGGCTGGCTACCTGGCATTCGACGCATCTCGCTGGGCCACGGGCCTCGGGCTCATCTGCATTCTCGGCGGGCTCTGGTTCGCCACCAAGTGGGAGTAACTCACCTCACTCGGTGAGATTGTGCGGGGCCGAATGACATTGGTGTCATTCTTCCCCATTTCTTCCACAACCTGTGGATAACTCAGTCGTAGAGCGGCGCCACTTCGACCATGTCTTCGAGACAATGCTTCGGTGGCGGCGGATCCTCATCCGGCGCCATCGTCATCCGGAGCTCTACGCCGCACACGTCGCAGCGATAGTTGCGCTTGATCTTGCGGAGTTCACCGGTGGGCGGGGGCTCGGGAGGCAGCTGGCTGAAGCTGCGCAGCATGCCGATCCCACTTTTCCACAGGACCCAACCGAAGAAGATCCCGAAGCCCACCCAGATGATCGTCGAAAAGGCTGGCATCTCCCCACGCTATCGGCGCCCGATTGGGCCATTTGCTCACCCGTCGACGGGGTTCGAGATCCGTTCCAGAATCATTGCATTCGCCATGCCGCCGCCCTCGCACATGACCTGCAATCCGTAGCGGCCCCCGACGCGTTCCAACTCGTTCAACAAGGTCGCCACGAGCCGTCCCCCTGACGCTCCGAGCGGGTGGCCAAGCGCAATCGCGCCGCCGTTGACGTTCACTCGATCGATCAGATCAGGATCGTTGGAACCGATCTCACGCAACCACGCAATGGTCGCCGACGCGAACGCTTCGTTGACTTCGAAACGGTCGATATCGCTCAGGGCCAACCCGGCTCGTTGCAGCACCTTTCGCGTCGCAGGAATGTTCGCAGTGAGCATCAGTTGAGGGTCGTCGCCGACCACGGCGAAGTCCACGAATCGTGCTCGGGGCGTGAGCGAAAGCTCCTCCGCCCGCTCGGCCGACATGATCAACGTGGCTGAGGCCCCATCGGTGATCTGCGACGCGTTTCCAGCGGTCACGCGACCACCGCGTTCCGCCGGACGAAACGACGGCACCAGGCGAGCGAGTTCTTCCATCGAGGTCTCACGCAAACCGCCATCGAGTTGCACGGCGCTTCCGTCGTCGCCCGACACCGCGATGATCTCGCCATCGAATCGACCTTCAGCAACAGCAGTTGCGGCGCGCTGCTGGCTGAGCAACCCGTACTCATCCATTTCTTCGCGACCGATCCCCCAACGATCCGCGATCAGTTCGGCGGATTCGCCCTGAGCAACGAGGCCGCCTCGATCGCTGTAGCGAGCACTCACGCTCGGCCCGAACGGAAACCCGTACCGACCATCAGCGGTGGACGCACCCATGGGAATCCTGGTCATCACTTCCACACCAGACGCAATCACCACGTCGTATGCACCAGCCATCACACCCTGCGCAGCGAAGTGCACGGCCTGCTGACTCGACCCGCACTGTCGATCGACCGTGGTGCCAGGGATGTGCTCGGGCCACTCCGCTGCGAGCACCGCGTTGCGAGCGATGTTCGTGCCCTGCTCACCGACTTGCATCACGCACCCCATGATCACGTCGTCCACAACGCCCGGGTCCAGGCCGGTTCGGTCGACGAGCGCGGTGAGCGTCTCCGCTGCAAGATCGACCGGATGCCAGTGCGACAGCGACCCGTCACGTCGACCAAAGGGCGTCCGCACGGCATCGACGATGACCGCTTCACGCATCGTCCGGGGACCACTCACTCCTGCATTGTTGACGCGCGTCACACCTGCGCCCAAACCGGCAGCATCAAGACAGTTCCGGGCCGACCATCGAGCCCCGAGCATCGACGTGCGTCAGGAGAGTTCTTCGACCTCGTCACCTGCAGCCATCAACAGGTCGAGGATGCGGCGCAGATCGCTGATATCGGCATCGTCGAGGTGCGTGGCGAAGAGCGACTGCACCGAACGCCGATAGCTGATGTTCATCTCTCGCCACAGCCGCCGACCGGACTTCGTGAGTTCGACGTCCACTGCGCGCTTGTCGGCCTCGTCGATGTGGCGGTGCCGCGCAATCCAGCCTTCCTCCTCGAGTCGGTCGAGACGTCGACTGATACTCGACGCCGGCAGGCGGAGATCACTGGCGATGTCGAGCGGGCGAGCACGACCACCGAGTCGTTGCAACGACGTGAGCACGTCGAACCAGCCAATGGTGATGTCCCAGTCGGCACGGAGCTCGTCGTCGATGCCTCGTTCGAGCTGGCCGACGAGTGCCTGGAGTCCACGCCACGTGCCGACTCGAACGTTGTCCAACCGCGGCATCGACGAGCTTCGCTCAGCTGGTCGCGCGGACAGCAGCAGAGAACGCTGCAACCGCTTCGTCGATCTCGCTGGCGGTCACGATCAACGGCGGACTCCAACGGATGGTCTTACCGTTGGTTCCGGCCGTCATGAGGATCACGTTGGCCTCGCGCAAGCAGTGCTCGATGACAGCGTTCGCGCGTTCGACGGTATCGAACTCGGTGGCCACCATGAGTCCACGCCCGCGGACGAACGTGAGCGCCTGATCGAGCTGTTGCAGCTCGCGCAGCGCATCGATGAGTTGATCACCGCGCGACTTGACGTTGTCGAGGAAGCCGGGCTCCTGCAGCACTTCGATCGTGGCGAGAGCAGCGGCACACGCGATGGGGTTGCCGTTGGAGGAACCGCTGTGGCTTCCGGTCACCCAGTGCGCATCGAGTTCACGACGCGTGCCGATCGCAGCGAACGGAAAGCCCGAAGCAATGCCCTTGGCCATACACACGATGTCGGGGGTGACCCCGAGCGCCTCGGTGGCAAACATTTTGCCGGTGCGACCGAACCCACTCTGGGTCTCATCGGCCACGAGCAGGATCCCGTTGCGCTCACATCGTTCGGCAATCCCTTCGATGAATCCCTTCGGCGTCGGGATGTAGCCACGCTCACCAATGACCGGTTCGATGACAACGGCGGCGACTTTCGTGGCGGCGACCTGAGTGGACATCAAGCGATCGAGTCCACGCAGCGCCCGGCGCACTTCGGCTTCCTGGTCAGACGCGTGCGGTTCTGGAAAGGGAGCCACGAAAACGCCGCCGGGAAGCGGGCCGTAGCCCTCGCGATCGATGGCTCGGCTGCTGGACATTGCCAACGTGTAGTGCGTGCGGCCGTGGAACGCGCCGTCAAAGACCACGACGTTGCGGCGATCGGTCGCGTGCTTGGCCAGCTTCACTGCAGCTTCGAGAATCTCGTCGCTGGTGCTCCCGAAATAGAAGGTGTCGATCGCGTCCGGGGTGATCTCAGCGAGCTTGGCGGCAAGCGGCTCCAACCGGTCGTGACGGTAGACGTTGATCTGGGAATGCACGATGCGCGCTGCCTGATCCGCAATGGCTTGCACGACCTTGGGATGGGCGTGCCCGGTCGAGGCTGCAGCGATGCCACCGGTGAAGTCGAGGTACTCGTGCCCGTTGACGTCGATGACACGACAGCCAACGCCACGGTCGATCTTGAGGTCGGTTGCGGTCGACCACACACTCGACAGATGTCCTGCGGTCTCATCCATTCCAGGAGCCTAAGCCAACTCGGCCGCTCGGCCGCCGGATGCAGAGGCCGGATTCGAGCCCGACCTCTGCAGTGCACGTTCGGGTCAGATGGACCGTCACCAGTTCACACGGCAACCTCAGAACGCAACGGCAGCCACGTCGGAGTAGTTCGATGCGAGATGGAAGGTCATCTCGTCGCGCACGTTGTCGGGAACGTCATCGAGGTCAGGCCCATTGCGTGCGGGCAGCACGATCTCGGTGAGCCCCAGACGATGCGCGGCGAGCACCTTCTGTTTCACCCCACCGATCGGCATGACTTGTCCCTGCAGGTTGATCTCACCCGTCATGCCCAACGTGGCCTTGACGGGTCGATCGGTCAGCAACGACACCAGCGCGGTGGTCATCGTGATGCCAGCGGACGGTCCGTCCTTCGGTACGGCCCCGGCCGGTACGTGAATGTGGAATCGACGACGGAGCGCCTCGTCATCCAGGCCGAGTTCATCCGCGTGGCTCCGGACGTAGTTCAACGCGATCTGGGCCGACTCCTTCATCACGTCACCGAGCTGCCCGGTGAGGGTCAGGCCGGGTTCGGCGTCAGGGCCGGTCGGGAAGGCGGTGGTCTCCACGAACAGCACGTCTCCGCCGACGCCCGTGACCGCCAGACCGGTTGCCACACCGGACGCAGACGTGCGGTGCTGGATCTCGTCGTCCACCTTCGGCCGACCGAGCCAGTCGTTCAACTCATCGTCGGCGATCTCGAGCGGCGTCTCGGTGCCGGTTGTGGCTTCTCCTGTCGCGATCTTGGCGGTGACCTTGCGAACGAGACGGCCGAGTTCGCGTTCGAGTGAACGCACGCCCGCTTCGCGGGTCCAACCTCGGATGACTTTCGCGATCAGCTCGTCGCTGACGGCCACCTCGTCAACACCCAGACCTGCCCGATCGATCTGACGGGGCAGGAGGTAGCGGTTCGCGATGAACACCTTCTCCGCTTCGGTGTATCCATCGAGTCGGATGACATCCATCCGGTCGAGCAGCGGCCCGGGGATCGTGTCGGCCACGTTGGCGGTGGCGATGAACACCACTTCGGACAGGTCGAGATCGACCTCGAGGTAGTGATCGCGGAAGGTGTGATTCTGTGCCGGATCGAGCACTTCGAGCAATGCCGCCGTGGGATCGCCCGAGTGCGCGCCCGCTCCCATCTTGTCGATCTCGTCGAGCAGGATGACTGGATTCATGGTGCCCGCCTCCTGCAGCGCCTTGACGATTCGGCCCGGCTGCGAGCCGACATACGTTCGCCGGTGGCCGCGAATCTCGGCCTCGTCGCGAACCCCACCAAGCGCGACTCGCACGAATTGTCGACCCATCGCATGCGCAATCGATTCACCGAGCGATGTCTTGCCGACTCCGGGCGGCCCCACGAGGGTGAGCACTTGACCTTCCCCTCTTCGATTGTCACGGACCGACCCAGAGCGAGTCGTGTCCGAGCTCGGTCGGCCAGGGTCCGAGTCGTGCTTGTTGGTGCTCTCGGCGGTCGGCGTTTGCGAGCCTCGAAGTTGCAGCCCGCGATCGTGACGGAGTTTGCGGGCAGCCAGGAATTCGATGACGCGCTCCTTCACGTCGTCGAGGCCGTAGTGGTCGGCATCAAGCGTGGTCTGCGCGGCGATCAGATCGAGAGAGTCGTCGGAGCGTTCACCCCACGGCATCTCGAAGATGCGGTCGAGCCATGTGCGAATCCACCCGTGCTCGGGCGACTGCTCGCTCATCCGCTCGAACCGATCGAGTTCTTTCGACACGAATGCCTTCACGCCATCGGGTGCGTCCAGGTCGTCGAGTCGCGTGCGGTATTCACCGACCACGTCGTCATTGCCTTCGCCCAATTCCTTGCGGATGGCGTTGAGCTGTTGGCGCAGCATGTAGTCACGCTGCTGTTTGCTCATCCCTTCGCTGACGTCATTGCGAATCGTCTCCGCAACCTGCAGTTCGTTGAGGTGATTGCGAGCCCACGAGTGGAGCGCATCCACCCGGTCCGCCACGTCCACCGCTTGCAGCACTCGGAGGCGGTCATCGTCGTTGAACTCGGCCCACAGCGCAACGGAATCGGCGAGCTGGCCGGGGTCGTTCACGGTGCGCAACAGTTCGGGCAGCCGACGACTGTTGCGAAGCTCCGCAATCAACTCGAGGGTTGCTCTGAGTTCGCGGGCGGCCGCTTCGACGCTGCTGGACACGAGACCATCCAGCACGGGCTCGACCGACGCGAACGTTGCCCCCGCATCATCCACGCTCGTGTCGATCACGCGGGCACGGCGCTCCACTTGCACGATGGCGGCGGACTCCCCCGTTGGCAGGTTGCCGACATTGGGAACGCGGGCGACGACAGCCAGGGCGCGCTCGGCGCCGCCGGTGAGGGCAATGCGGCCATCGGCGTCGCGCACCGCTGCCTCGACCGCTCGACGCAGTTCGTCGGTGGCAAGGGTCAGCGTGACCGTGGCGCCGGGAAGGACCACTGAGGGAAGGTGGGCGAGTGGAAGGCGAATTGCGGTAGTTGCAGTGAGTTGCTCAGACATACGCACACGCTAAGCATCAATAACCTGAGTGACAACAACTCAAGATTCACACCGATTTCGGGAATACACGTCCGCCTAACCCCCCGTGATCGCAGTGTTTGCGTCTGGGTTGTCGTGACGGAAACACCGCGGCAGACCACGCGTGGGCCTCGGGCTGGGAATTCGTGCCTGGGAATTCGTGCCCGTCCTGCAATCCCGGGTCTGGGAATTCCTGCCTGTCCTGGTTTGTGGTTTGGGAATTCGCGCCCGTCCTGCAATCCCGGGTTGGGAACTCGTGCCCGTCCTGGAATCCCGGGTTTGGAATCCCGTTAGGCGAGGGCGGCGGCGCGTTCGAGCGCTTCGGTCCAGCTCACCTGCTCGGCGAGCGCTCCACGCAGCTTCATCACCCAGCGCGGGGCGTTCACGCCGAGCGCTCCATGAAGCTGATCGCCCGAGCGATACATCGCAAGGAACTTCACCACACCATCTTCGTTCGGCTCGGTCGAACCCAACACGACCTCCACCTGATCGTCAGCCGACGCTCGGCCGAGGAACTGCACTCGGATGTCGAACTGGTCACTCCAGAAGAATGGGACGGGTGCGTACGCAACGGCGTCACCCTCACGAAGCCCCGCCACTGACAGGAGGTTCTTGGCTGCTTCGGCACCCTGCTCGGCAGCGTTGGTCCAGTGCTCCACGCGCATCTCTTCGCCGAACAGCTCATTTGGCCAGCGCAGCACGTCTCCTGCGGCGTAGAGGCCCGGCACCACGACGCCGTCGGCATCGAGCGCGTTCAGCATCGCGTCACACACCACGCCGTCTCGAAGTTGGAGGCCACTGTCGCCGAGCCACGCGGTGGCTGGCACCACCCCGATGCCGACCACCACGACATCGGCCTCCACCAACTCCGCTTCCTCACCATCGACACCGGCGAGCAACACGCCGTTGTCGTGGAGTCGATCCACCTGCACGCCACAGCGCACCGAGACATCCCGCGCTTCGTGCATCGACCCGATTGCGGTGCCCATCTCCTCGCCGAGGCCGCGCATCAGCGGCGCCGGGCCACCTTCGAGCACGGTCACCTCGTTGCCGAGCTGCTTTGCCGTCGCGGCGACTTCGAGTCCGATGAACCCGGCGCCGATCACCACCACCCGCTTGTCACCCGATGCGAGTTCGCTGCGCAAGCGCATCGAATCGTCGAGCGTGCGGACTTCATGCACGTGCCCGTAACGACTCTGTTCCGGAAGACGGCGACAGGTTGCACCGGTGGCGATGATGCAGCCGTCATAGGACACGTCCGTGCCGTTGGTCAGATGCACGACCTGCGCCGACGTATCAAGACCGGCGGCAGCGACGCCGAAGCGCCACTCCACGTCGAGTTCATCGAAGCTGTCCGGCTGGCGCAGCTGGATTCGTTCCGGTTCCCATTCGCCAGCAAGCAGCTTTTTCGAGAGCGGTGGCCGGTCATAGGGCCGATGCGGTTCGGCGCCGATGATGACCACCTCGCCTGCGAAGCCCTCGTTGCGCAACGTCTCGGCAGCACGCAGCCCGGCGAGTGATGCCCCGATGATCACGACCCGATTCAGATCCATCGGGCAAAGATGCCACAGCGCGCCGGTGAAGCCGCAGCCCGCCGCATCGGTGGGTCAGGAGAACTTGGTGACGGGGCGTTCCAGCAGCTCGCCGTCGACCTCGATGTCGACCTGCTCGTTGTAGAAACACACTCGCCCGGCAACACCAACGGACTCCGGCAACGGCGTGCGGTAGGCCCACGCGATGTCGTCGCGGGTTTCGCCGGCGACCGTGACCGACCAGTAGTTGGCCCAGCCCTTATACGGGCACGCACTCTCGCTGTCGGTCGGCGTCAGCAGCTCCATCCGAACGTCGACCTGGGGCAGGTAGTAGCGCGGCGGGAGTTCCGCTTCGTACAGGACGCTCGAACGGACGGAATCGGCCACCACCTCACCATCGACGAACACCCGAACATGTTTGGACGATGGCAGCACGTCGACGCGGACGAACGGGCTGCGCGGGTGGACGAACACCTCGACATCCTCCTCGAACCAGGAGTCCATCGAGTCCCATTCCAGACGGACGTGATCGCGTAGCTCGGGGTGCTCGAGATGACGCCAACCCGCAGCGCGCATCACGTCATCGCCGACGTGGAGATCGATCGTCGTGCCCACACCGCAAGCCCCTCCATCAAAGGTTGACGTCGTGGAAACAACGGTCGCGTCGACGTCGCCGATCGGCACGTACCAGGCCGGGTAGTACTCGTGCTCCCACACGAACAGCGTGCAGCGACTGTCCACAACGAGTCGGCCGCCGCGGTAGCCACGAATCCACTTCGGGTTCGACCGCATCTGAAGTTCGTGACGTGCCATCCTCGAAGTCTCACGCCACCTACCTCGACTCGCACTACGGTCACCGCAATGAGCGAGCGAGCCGCGGCAGATGGGTGTGGGAGCCGACATGAGTGAGGACGCCGACGTCACACAGATCGAGCGACCCACGGCCGATCAGGTGAACGTGATGATCGAGGAACTGTTCCCCGGCACCGGAAACAGCTGTTTCGAGATCGGCGACGGGTTCGCCATCGCAAGCCGTCCAATCGACGCGACGATGCTGCGGCCGGGGGGATTCGTTTCCGGCCCCACCCAGTTCGGGTTGGCTGACGCGGCGCTCTGGTACATGGTGTTTGCTGCGGTCGGCCGGATCGAGCCGATGGCGATGACCTCAGAATTGTCGATTCGCTACCTTCGCCCGGCGCAGGGGTCGATGCTGTGGGCGCGCGCCGATGTGGCTTCGGCTGGGCGGCGCAACGTCGTGGGCACCGTGAACGTGTGGTGCGACGACAACGAGACCAAGCCGACCTCCGTGGCGCAGGGAACCTACGCCATGCCGTTCTGACAGCCGCGAACAACACCAAAATGACCAACCGACCTCGATTCCATCTCGCGTTCCCCGTCCACGACTTGAGTGCGGCGCGTCGCTTCTACGGCGAACTCCTTGGCTGCCCGGAGGGGCGCAGTTGCGATCAGTGGGTGGATTTCGATCTGCACGGCCACCAGATCGTGGCCCACCTCGACACGTCCAACGTCGAACGGATCCGCACCCGCAACGACGTGGACGGCGACCATGTTCCGGTTCCGCACTTCGGCTTGCTGCTGACCCCCGAGCAGTGGCGGGACCTGGCGGATCGGTTGCAGGACGCCGGCGCCGAATTCGTGATCGAACCCCACACCCGATTCGCAGGCGAGGTGGGCGAACAGTCGACGATGTTCCTCTTGGACCCATCGGGCAACGCGCTCGAGTTCAAGGCGTTCGCCGACGACCACCAGGTGTTCGCCACGTAGATCGCACCGTTGGTCAGCGGGCGTCGTGTCGGAACGTGATCGACAGTCGAGGCCCCATGGCCTTGCGACGTTTCGGCACCGCGTGCTGCCATTCGTGCTGGCACGCACCGCCCATCACCAACAGGTCGCCGTGGCCGAGCCCCCAGGTGAGTGAAGCGCCACCTTCCTCGCCGTGTTCGGCATCACGGTTGCGACGCATCTGGAACGGGCGGCTCTCGCCGACGCTGAGAATCGCGACCACCGGATCGGTGACGACCTTGCGATGGCGGTCGCCGTGCCAGGCAACCGAGTCGTGTTGATCGCGGTACAGATTGAAGCCAATGGAGTCGAAGTGGCGGGAATACCGGTGCTCGAGCGCCCACTTGGCGTCGGACAGGACGGGCAACGGCGCCTCGATCGATTGCAACTCGCTCCACCACGACGTGAGCCGAGGTTCATCGACCAGTCGGTCATACATCGGGATTCCGATGCGCTGCTGGAAGTCGAGGCGATCCACCAGCTCATCGAAGAGCGCATCCGACCCGCTGAGCCAACCCGGGACGTACTCGACCCACGAGGCCGCGCTGAGGGCGCTGCGCGATGCGGTGGTGAAGGAGGAGTCGAAGGATGGCTCTTGCGACCCGAACAACGACGCTTGACGGAACATGTGTTCGATCCTCGCGAATCGAACACATCTCGTCAAGCGCGTTCTCGAACCCCCTCGCCGAACGCGTGATCAACTCGTCGAGAGCTGTGCGGCACGCATCGCCACTCGAGGGCGCTCGAGCGCCTGCAACGGCGTGACCATTGCGGCGTACGCGGATCGTGCCACCTCGACATCGTTCGCGCGATTCGCGAGCACCAGGGCCTCGTGTGCGCAGAACAGCGCCGCTGCCGGTGCGGTTACGGCGAGGTCTTCGGCCACCGACAGCGCCTTGGAGGTCGACGTCGGCTTGCGGACCGACGCAGCGCCCCATGCCGACCCCGGTGCGAACACTCCGTTGCCCGACGAGTCGTTGCGCCATCGGAATTCAGATCCGGTGAGTCGCGGCCGAGGGCGCTTCAGCCCGTAGTTGAACGCGAGGTCACCAACGCCGTCGCGCAACTCGATCCCGAGGTCACCTGCGAGCGCCACGAGTTCGTCCGGTTCGTCCCCGTGCGCCCACCGGCCGTTGAGCGAGCGACTGAGAACGGTGGGGAGCACCAACCGGTTGTAGGCCGGAACAGCGCCCTGCATGGTCAGGTCGTACACGATCACCTGCGGGTCGATCTGGACGAGTTCCTCGGCATCGACCATGTGGCCAATGACCGCACCGTCGACCATTGTGCCGAGCACTGGAAGAAAGCCCGGTGCCGTGCCGAACATCGCTGTTGCGTCATCGATCGGTCGTTTCGTCAACAACTTCACCAGGTCGTGGCGGTTCGACCTCAACACCGCCAATTGAGCAACGATGTGGTCGACGAACATCTCGGAGTCGTCGAAAGGTTCGACCGGGACGAGTTCGCCGATCGTGACACCGCCGGTCGTCGATTGCTGCGGCGCCGTCGTCGGTACATGGGTCGCCGATGCACCCGTCACCTTCGCATCTTTCGCTGCTTTCCGGATCGGTGCGGCGGTTCCTGGCGAGCGCCGTACGTCAGGGGTCACTGCGAATTGACTCGTCGCCCCTCCCTGCTCGTAGGTATCGATTCGAGTGCCACGCTCGGGGACACCATCGTCGATCGACGAGAACGAGAGGTCCCAAACATCAGCCTGATCGATGTACTCCTCGGAGTCCGCCGCCCGTCGAAGGCTCTCCACACGAAAGTCGCCGCTGAACACGATGCGGCGCACGCGTTCGGGGCTGTTGCCCATCGTGTCGAAGCGGATCGTCACACCGGCCGGCAACTCGAGCACCCGATTCCACCAACGTTCGGCAACATCATCAGCGTGGAGTTCGTGGATGAGCTGGCGTGCGCAGTCGAGCGCAGCGGTCGTCGGTTCGTGCGGTTCCGCCATGGGTGCAACGTAGTGCCGGTTCCCGGGGCGGCCCGGGAAAACACGAGTGGCCACCGCCTGCTCGGCGGTGGCCACTACATGAGGGGAGATGATGCTCAGTAGTCGAGTGCTTCTTCTGCCTCGGCTCCGGGAGCGTCCTTGATCAAGCCACCTTCGGGGGTGACAACGAACCACACGTCACCGGAGGTCTGACCGTTCAGGTCACCGGCTTCGCCGTCACCAGCGAAGTAGTACAGCGGCCACTTGCCAGCCACGAGCTGGTTCGAGCCATCGTCGCGAGCCACCACCGAGTACACCGACTCATCCAGGCCCTCGGGAACCGTGTCACCGTCGACCAGCAATGCCGGCCAAGCGTCGGCGCATGCGTCGTTGCACGTGGGGTTGCCGTCGGTGTCCTCGGTGAAGCCGTACAGCGTGAGGCCTTCGGCGTCGACGAGGATCTCACCGAGGTCCGAGTCAGCAGTGGCCACCAACGATGATGCAGCACCGGTCACGAGGCCACCTTCGGGAGTCACTGCAAACCACACGTCGCCAGAACCCTGGCCATTCAGGTCACCGGCTTCACCGTCACCGGCGAAGTAGTACAGCGGCCACTTGCCGGCCTTGAGCTGGTTCGAGCCATCGTCGCGAGCCACCACGGAGTACACCGACTCGTCGAGACCTTCGGGCACGTTGCCGTCTTCGACGAGCACCGGCGGCCAGGCATCGGCACATGCTTCGTTACATGTCGGGTTGCCATCGGTGTCCTCCGTGAAGCCGTACAGCGTGAGGCCGTCAGCATCGACGAGGATGTCACCGAGGTCGGAGCCAGCGGTGACGACCGGACCCGCTGCGGCCGGTGCCTCTTCCTCCACCGCTTCTTCAGCCTCTTCTTCGGGAGCCGCTTCAGCATCGGGAGCGTCCTGAATCAGCACGCCGTCGGTCCCCACGACGAACCACACATCACCAGAGGTCTGGCCGTTGATGTCACCAGCGGTGGCGTCGCCGGCGAAGTAGTACAGCGGCCACTTGCCAGCCACGAGCTGCAGCTGGCCGTCATCACGCACGGTTGCGTTGAAGATGCCAGCGTCAAGACCCGGAGCAACGCTCCAGTCGGCATCGACGATGAGCGGAGGCCAAGCGTCGGCGCATGCGCCGTAGCAGACCGACGCTGCTTCGGTGTCGTTGGTGAATCCGTACAGGGTGAGGCCACGCTCGCCCACGAGTGCTTCGCCGAGCGGCGTGTCGCCAATGGTGGCAGCAGGTGTGGCGATCGCTGGTGCAGCAGGGGCCGCTGTCTCTGCTGGCGTTTGCGCAGGTGCCTCGGCAGCAGGTGCCGGTTCAGCGGCATCAGAGCCGCCACAGGCAGCCAGCACGAGAGCGGTTCCGGCGAGCGCAATGCTCGCTCGGCGGATTCCTCGCGGCGAGCGAGGGGTGTTGTTCACGTTGGACATGGGTCTTTCCTTTTGTTGAGAAGTTGGTGGGTTCGGGTCGAGAGCGCTGGCGACGTCAGGAGACGACGAGCTCTCCGGTCATGGATGGGTGGATGGCGCAGAAGAACGCGTACGTGCCGGGGGCGCTCGGAGCGGCGAACGAGGCTTGGCCGTTCTGGTCGAGATTCCCGGTGTCGAAGGAGCCGTCGTCGGCGGTGAGCGTGTGCGGAGCGCTGTCGAGGTTGGTGACCGCTACCTGAGCACCTGGCGCTACGGAGCTACTTGCCGAGAAGGCGAACCCTTCGATCGAGATGGCCACCGGCTCGGCGACCGGAGCGGGAGTGTCGGCGGCTTGACCGGTGTCGCCGCCAACCGGGGCTTCTGCGTCGGCGAGGTAGGGCGAGTCGGGGTCGCCTGTCGGCTCGGCGTCGCCAGTAGCAGCAGCCGGCTCGGCAGCGGGAGCGGGAGCTGCGGCTTCGGGAGCCGGGTCGTTGCCCGGTCGGTTGAGGGCAATGCCGAAGGCGATTCCTGCGGTGAGGCAGATGGCGATGGTGGGGGTGGCGCGAAGAGCCATGGTGGGGTCCTTTTGGGATCGTTGAAGCAAGGGGTATGGGCAAACAGGGGTGAAACGGAACGCTCGGTGGGGCTTACATCGGGAAGCCGACGTTGGTGAAGAACCAGAACGACGAGGTCCACCAGATGGCCACCAGGATCGTGGCGAGCAGTCCACCCACCAGCGGGAGGGTGCGAGCTGGCACTCGGTCCGAACGCAGCACCAGCATCTTGGTGGTGAACACTCCGAAGAAGGCCGTGCCGAGGAACGAGTGAGCGGTCACCCGAGCAGTGGTGTCCTGGAAACCAAGCGCCCAGAGGCAGTGGTACGCCACCGGCAGGGTCAGGAGGAACGCTGCGGTTCCAAACCAGCGGTGGCCGTGAACAGCCCACGCCGGAGCGGGACGAGACACGCCGGGGAGGCGACCCCACATCCACATCGCCGTGGCGACCTGGAGCAGTGCGAGCGATGCAGCACCGGTGGCGAGCCAGGCCTTCATCGGCAGCACCCGCGGGAAGCCGAAGGTGACGATCGTGTCGCCGGTGGGGTCGTGGGTCTTGGCGTACACACCGAGCGAGATCGACACCGCTGCCCCGATGGCCACTGCGCCGAGCAGTGCGGTCATCGAACCCGAGCGGGCATCGTTCGTGGCGGGAGCTGGGCTCTCCATCGCATCGGTGCTGCTCGGTGTGTCGGTGGTGTTGTTCGTCATGATTGCTCCTGCGGGTTTCACAGCTGCTGATCGGTTGATCATCGGCTGCTTTCAATGTTCAGTACGGATGCCCCGGACGATCGGTTCGCGATTGTCCGAAACAAATTTCTGCGGCGCTCTCTCGGTGGCCCCAGCGGAATCTGGGGCGGCGGATCGGTCGCTTGTGGTGTTCAGAGGAACGAACTCGGGCGATTGGTGCGCGTTCGCCCGGCAAGTTCTCGAACGGCTTCGGCGCCTGCATGACTCGGACGACTGTGATGGTTTGGCTGCAGGCACGAACCAGCATGAACGCAGGGGCTGACGGACGCTTGGGGACGGTCTGAGGATTCGCTGAGGATTCGCCGATTCCCTCGGCGATGGGCCGTCATGGGGCGCTGGCTAAACTATTGCCATGGACGGAACGTCGTTCCGCTTCGACGGATTCGAACTCGACACCGCGCGTTTCGAACTCCGGTCCGGCGCCCAACGCATCGCGCTGGAGCCCCGAGCGTTCGACGTACTCCACCATCTGGTCATGCACCGCGATCGTGTGGTGCCCAAAGAGGAACTCCTCGACACGCTGTGGGGTGGCCAGTTCGTCGGCGAGGCTGCGCTCACCACCGCACTGCGAACCGCCCGTGTGGCCATTGGCGACAGTGGTAAGGAGCAGCGGCTCATTCGTACCGTGGTGCGCCGGGGCTACCAGTTCGTTGGCGACGTTCACGTCACCGCGGCAACCGCATCGGTCATCCGATCGAGCGACATTGCGTTGCCCGTCAGAATGATCGAGTCGTCCGGTCTCGGTTTCGCTGGACGTGACGACGAGCGCACCGTCCTCGAGAACGCCTGCAAAGAAGTCGCCGCAACCGGGCAACGCCAGTTGGTGTTGATCAGCGGCGAGGCTGGCATCGGCAAGACCACCCTGTGCTCACTGGTGGCAACAGCTGCACATCGCGACGGCGCCGTGGTGCTGTACGGGCGCTGTGACGACGAGCTGTCGATTCCATATCAGCCCTGGCAGGAAGTGTTCAGCGGGCTGCAGCGAGACATGCCCGAAGCCATCGAGACCCGCCACAGCGCACTCGTACCGCTGCTCGGCGGAACGGGCGCCGACGAGATGGATTCAGACTCGGCTCGATTCGCGCTGTACAGCGCGGTGATCGAAGTGCTCGACACCGTGTGCGCCGACGGTCGCCTGACGCTCATCGTGCTCGACGACCTGCACTGGGCTGACGTGCAGACCCTTGCGCTGCTCCGTCACCTCATGCAGAGCGCACTCACCACACCCGTACTCGTGGTGGGCACCTTCCGAGACACCGACATCAACGCAGCACATCCGTTGGCCGCACTGTTGGCCCAAGCGCATCGTGAGCCCGGCACGACCCGATTGGCACTGGAGCGCCTTGGCGACGGCGAACTCCTCACACTGCTGGAGAACCTTGCCGGCCACGAGATGGACGATGACGGCATTGCACTTCGCGACGCGCTGCTCGCCGAGACCGAAGGCAACCCGTTCTTCGTCAACGAGATCCTTCGTCACCTCACCGAAACCGGCGCAATCGGCCAGCACGACGACGGCCGATGGATCACACCGACCGATCTCCAGGCGCAAGGGCTCCCCGTGAGCGTCCGCGAAGTGATCAGCCGCCGAGTGGAACGCCTTGGCCCGGAGGCTCGAACTGCGCTCGACACCGCGTCGATCATCGGCCGCGAATTCGAACTCGGACTGCTCGCAGAGCTCCTCGGCGAGGGCCCAGCGAGTGTGTTCGGCCGCTTGACGCCAGCAGTGGACAACTCGTTGGTGTCCGACTCGGGCGGACGATTCGAATTCTCCCATGCGCTCGTCGCCCACGCGCTCTACAGCGAGCTCAGCCCGACAGCGCGTGCGCTTGGACACGAAGCCGTTGCCGTCGCTCTGGAACAACGCATCAGCGCTGACTCCAACGATGGTGCCAGCCAGATCGCCCACCATTGGATGCGTGCAATCGGTCCACACAGCCAGGCTCGGGCAGCCGAGTTCGCACAGCGAGCCGGCGATCAGGCGTTGTTGCATCTGGCTCCAGATGACGCCGTCACCTGGTATCGCCATGCCCTCGACTCCATCCCGGCGGGCGACACGACCCAGCGGTGCGAAGTGCTGGTGGGTCTGGGAACAGCGCAGCGCCAAGCCGGCTACTCTGATCACCGTGAGACGCTGCTCACCGCAAGCCAGATCGCGACGGACCTGGGTGACGACGATCTGTTGGTTCGAGCAGCACTCGCCAACAACCGCGGTGAGGCCAGCAGCGTGGGCGAGATCGACGATGAACGAATCGACGTGTTACGTCGAGCGATCGAGGTCCGGCCCGACGGCGCCGATGCTGCGCTGCTCCAAGCCATCTTGAGCATCGAGATGTTCGACGGACCTGATGGCTCGACCCGCGCGGCTGCGTCGCGTGCCATGCAACTCGCCCGCCAGGTCGGCGACGATCGGGTGATGGTCCGGGTGGTTCGCCTCGCTGAGAGCTCGCTGCGAACCCCGGATGAACTCGAACGACGCGAAGCGTGGCTTCGCGAGGGCGTCGAGGCAGCAGAACGCACCGGTGACCCGCTGCTTCGCGGCACCATGGCGATGTCGCACCACGAGATCTCCCTCGAACTCGGCGACCGCGATGCCATGAATCACGAACGCCGCATCCGCCACGAGTTCGCTCAGCGCAGCCCGGAACCGTTCGTGCGTTGGACCAACGAGCAAACACGATGGACCCACCTGTTCCTCGATGGCGAACTCGACGAAGCCGAGGCACTCGCAAACCAGTCACTCGAGTATGCGCTGTCGACCGAACAGCCCGAAGCCATCTTCGCGTACGCCGGACAGATTTTCCAGGTTCGCCGAGCACAGGGGCGGTTGCACGAAGTCGCCGAACAGTTCGACGAGCTCGCCGCCGAGAACTCTTCCATCCAGGTCTTCAAGTCGGGCCACGCGTTCATGTGCTGCGAAGTCGGCCGCGAGGACGACGCTCGTGCGTCGGCGTGCGACATCGACCTGTCACGCGGCGACGCGCCGCAGTTCTGGTCGACAACACTGATGAACTGGAGCGAGGTCTGCCACACACTCTCGCTTCCCGAGCCCGCTGGGCGCATTGCGGAACTGCTGGATCCGTGGCGCCACCGGGTCGCCAGCACCGGCGCCACCACCGAGGGCTCGATTGCGCACGGTGTCGGGCGCGCACTCGCAACCGCCGGTCGCATCGACGACGCCGCAGCTGCCTATGAGCAGGCACTCATCGTGAACGCCGGACTCCGTGCGCCACTGTTCGTGGCCCGCACACAACTCGCATACGCCGAGCTCCTCGCCGACATCGAACCGGACCGAGCCAAGGCCCTCGTTACCGAAGCGCTCACCGCCGCCGACCGCTTCGGTTTCACTCGGGTCGCGTTCCGTGGTGACGCGCTGCTGGCTCGACTCGCCTGACGTGATCAGCCGCCGCCGATCTCGACGACCGCTGCTGCCTCGCCGATCATCTCGAACCAGCTGTTCGAAGTGGCCGACGGTTGCGTCCTTGTCCTGGTTCGCAACCGCGACCTGAGCGTGACCGAGATATTCCGGACCGATCTGCGGTGCACCCTGATCACGCCCGCTCATGTGCAACGCTGGGAACGGAATCCGCCATGCTTCGACTTCACCGCACGCTGCACAACTCGCTCGTCACGGGCGCGCTCGCCTTGGTGGCAACGGCGGGTTGCACGTCAGGTTCCGACGCCGTGGCGGTGCCGGGCGCCGACGACGTCGTCACCGCCCCGGTTGCAACGATCAACCCGGACGACGTCGTGGAAGTGTCCACCTCATCGGTGGCCACTGACGAACCGGTGAGCACCGCAACCACCACAGAGGCCACGCCGGGGACGGACGCACCAACATCAGCGCCGTCCACACTGCCTTCCACCGTGCTCACCACCACGCCGACCACCACTCTCGCGCCCGCGACCACCGCTGCTGACCCGTTTCTGCGGATCGGTGACGAAGGCGATGCAGTCGAGGTCATGCAACTGAAGCTGGAAGTGCTCGGCTACCTGCCATCCAACGCGCAGCCCGGCGTATTCGACCGTGCGACCGCCGACGGGTTGATCGACTTTCAGGCGCAGTACGGGATCGTCGTCGACGGCATCTTCGGCCCGCAAACCGACCGAGCGCTCACAGCCGCAGCCCAGTCCGTGAACGTCGACGGCTGACCGACTTCGATGAGATGCGAGCTCACCTGGCGCACTGACATCTCATCGAACACCGATCTCAGCGCAGCGATGGGCGTCCGAGTTCGCTCTGAGCGCGCGGGATATACGGCGCTTCGAGCTCGGCGAGATCATCGTCGGTCAGCTCGATGTCGAGCGACGCAATGGCATCGTCGAGCTGGTCGAGCTTGGTCACACCGATGATCGGCGCGGTGACCGCCGGCTTGGATGACACCCACGCCAATGCGATTTGCGCCATCGGCCGTTCGTGACGTTCGGCAACAGCGCTCACCGCGTCCAGGATCGCCGCATCGCTGTCGGCGGTGTACAGGAGTTGGTCGATGCCGTCGGTCTTGCCGCGGGCGGTGTCGTTCCCGGCGTCGCCGACGGATTTGCGGGTGCCTGCCAAGTGGCCGCGTGCCAACGGTGACCACGGGATCACGCCAACGCCTTCGTACTCACACAATGGATGCATCTCACGCTCGACTTCACGCGACAACAGGTTGTAGTGGTCCTGCATGGCGACCATGCGCGCCCAGCCGTTCTGCTCGCTGAGCGACAGCAGCTTGGCGAACTCCCACGCATACATCGAGCTGGCACCGAGGTAGCGCACCTTGCCCTTCTGGACCAGCGAGTCGAGTGCTGCGAGCATCTCCTCGGGGGGCGTGTTCGGGTCGAGTCGGTGGATTTGGTACAGGTCGATCGTGTCCACGTCGAGGCGCCGCAAGCTTGCTTCGCACGCCTGCTCGATGTGCTTGCGTGACAGCCCGCCCATGTTCGGACCCGGCCCGGTCGGGAAGTGGACTTTGGTGGCGATCACCAGCTCGTCGCGGTTGCCGTGCTGTTTCAAGAAGCGGCCCGTCACCTCCTCGCTCGCCCCGTTGGAGTACATGTTGGCAGTGTCGAAGAAGTTGATCCCGGCGTCGAGAGCGCGCCGGTAGAACGGCTCGGATTCTTCGGGCTCCAGCACCCACGGACGCCAGTCCGACGTCCCGAAACTCATGGTGCCGAAGCACAACTCCGATACTTGGAGACCGGTGTTTCCCAAACGCACGTATTGCATGCGCCGAACGTAGCGCGATCCTCGTGTTCACCAAGGCCCTGTTCGTTACGGGCCTGGCCCGTAACGAACCAGATTGCGGCAGATCTCATTTCATTCGTGGCCCGCAACGCAATGCTCAGTGTTCAGCGTGGCCGTGCTCGTACGCCCAGATCACCAGCTCGACCCGATTGCGCGCCCCGAGCTTGGCCATCGATGCAGCGATATGGGTCTTCACGGTACTGAGCGACACGTGCAGCTGGTCCGCCACCTCGTTGTTCGTGAGCCCGCGAGCAACGCACGCAACGACCTCGGTCTCACGGCTCGACAACGGCGAGTCACCGTTGGTCTCCTGCGCCTCGGGGGTGACGATGTGATCGAGCAGCCGACGCGTGATCTCGGGCGAGATCAGCGAGTCGCCCGCCGCAGCAGCGCGCACCGCTTCGATCAACAGTTCGGGCCCAGCATTCTTGAGGAGGAAGCCGATGGCCCCGGCCTGCAACGCCCCGTACACGTACTCGTCGAGATCGAACGTGGTGATGATCACCACACGCAGCGGGTCGTCCACGCCGGGGCCCGCGAGATGACGGGTGGCTTCGATACCGTCCAGCTCGGGCATTCGAACGTCGAACAGACACACGTCAGGGCGAAGGTGGAGCGCACTCGTGATGGCGTCGCGACCATTCGTTGCCTCTCCAACCACCTCGATGCCGTCGGTGGCATCCAGGATCATCCGGAAACCGGCCCGGACCATGTCTTGATCGTCAGCGATCAGCACTCGGATCATGCGTCTGCCCTTCTGAGTGGAATCGAAGTCATCGTTCGCCAGCCAACTCCCGCACGCGGACCGGACTCGAACGAACCGCCCAATGCATCGGCACGCTCGCGCATTCCAACCTGGCCGTAGCCGCTCCCGGAGTTGCGGGTGGTCGGTGTGCCGTCGTTGTCGACGACCATGTCGATGCGATCGTCGTGGCGAGTCACGTCGACCTCGACGAACGACGCATCCCTGCTGTGGCGTCGGGCGTTCGTGATCGACTCCTGAGCAATCCGGAACACGGCAGCCCCCACACCGGCCGGAAGATCATCGAGTCGCACATCGCCGACGATGTGTACTGCGGGGCGTGCGGTGGAGTCGGCCAACTCGTCGAGCGATGCCGCAGCAACCGTGCGCGCGTGATCATCGTCGCTTCGCAGCACCCCGACCATCCGACGCATCTCGTCGATCGAGTCGTTCGCAATGGCCTCGATCGCCCGCAGCGCATCGACCGCTGCCTGCGGGTTGCTGTCCGCAACAAACTGAGCTGCCTGGGCCTGCACAGCGATCGCCGACACGTGATGCGCCACCGTGTCGTGGAGTTCGCGGGCGAGTGCGTTTCTCTCGGTCAACCGGATCTGCGTGGTGCGATCGAGCGCCAGTCGCGCTCGGTATCGCATGGCCAGGGCGAACCCGCCGACCACCATCCACGGCACCACGAACAGCCATACGTCCCACCCGAGATCTCCGCGAGTCACTTCAAGAACGAGTGCTCCCGCCGTGGCAACAGCGAACCCGATGCCGACCTCGCGGGGCGACGCCCACCGGCACAGCGCGTACAGCAGCACCACTCCAGCAAGCCCAGACTGCGACGTGACGTCACCCGTGCCGTCGGTGTCGTAGGCCCAGACCAACACCACCGACTCGGTCAGCACGACGACCACCGCTGCGATCAACGGAATCACCCGCCGGAATGGAATGAACCCGACCGCTACCGCTGCGGGAAACAACCGGGCCCACACGGGTAGCGGGTCGTCATCGAGAAACAGCGCGGGCACCACCGGGAGCGACAGCAGGACCGCAAACACCCAATCGCGCCGGGTCGGCGGTGTCCCCGCTTCCACGACAGCGACGGCGTCGAGTCGTTCCCTCAGCCGCAATTGCACGAGGTCACGGTAGTCACCGTCCTCGGCGAGCGCATCCATCTCGCGGCCAGGTGAAGCCCCGCTGGTTCGTACTTTCGGGCACCCGAAGAGCGTTCGCACGGCCGATTCATCTCGATGCCCCGTGGGCGCAGCATGGTCACCATGAACAACAACCACCCCACTTGCGAGGTCCGGCACCTGTCGAAGCGCTACGGCGATCACACCGTCGTCAACGACCTCAACTTCGACATTCCCGCTGGCCACGTGGTCGGCCTCATTGGGCCCAACGGCGCCGGCAAGACCACCACCATGAAAATGCTGCTCGGTCTGGTGCGCCCGAGCGGCGGCGAGATCCGACTCCTCGATCGCACGGTCGGCGAGCCGGGTTGGGGCACTGCGCTGACCCGAGTCGGCTCGATGATCGAAGCTCCTCCGATCTATGAGCGGATGACCGCTCGCCAGAACCTCCGCTACCAGGCGCTCGCCGTGTCCGGACGAGTGGACGACGACGAGATCAACAGACTGCTCAAGCTCGTCGACCTGGCCGACCGAGCGGACGATCGGCCGCGCGGGTACTCGCTCGGCATGCGCCAACGACTCGGCATCGCCACCACCCTCATCGGCAACCCCGAGATGGTCATTCTCGACGAGCCCGGCAACGGCCTCGATCCCGCCGGCATCCTCGAGATCCGTCGCCTGATGGGACGCCTGCCCGAGATGGGCACCACCGTGCTGGTGTCATCACACCAACTCGCCGAGGTGCAACAGGCCTGCGACCAGCTCGTCATCCTCGCCAACGGACGCACCGTTGCCCAGGGCACAACCGATGAGATCCTGGCGGGGCGTTCTCAGCACCGCTTCCACATCACCGTCGACGCCGACGAACGCAACCGCACTGCGCATGCGCTGCGAGTTGCCGACGTCGACGTGATCGAACAGATCGACACCACGTTCATCGTCGCTCCCGCAGCCGACATCGGTGGTCGCGACCTCAACCGTCTCCTGGTTTCGGCAGACATTTTCGCGTCGAACATCAACCAACCACTCGCGTCGCTCGAAGACGCATTCCTCGAACTCGTGGAACAACCCACGACCTCATCAACCCCCGCTCTGGAAGGAGCCTCGTCATGATCCGCCCCGAACTCTTCAAGCTGCGCCACCACCTGACCCCGTGGGCACTTCTCGCAACACTCACCGCGGCGGTGATCATCGCACCCGTGTACTACGCGATTCGGAACCCGGTCGACGTCACTGCGGTGACTGAGATCTTGACCAACCTGATCACGGCACTCGGCGCACTGCTCGCCGCAGTGTTCGGCGGCTGGGTCGTGGGCCACGAATTCCGGCAGGGAACGCTGCGTCGAGTGCTCGGTTCTGACGCACGCCGAGGTCGGTTGCTGGCCACCAAAGCAGCCATCGGCACCGTTGCTCTGGCAGCCGGCCTGAGCATCGCGGCGGGGGTTGGAGCGTTGGCATCCATGGCATCGGCCGCCACGTTCGGCGAGAGCTTGGTGTGGGACGGCGTGCTGCGCGAACTGCTCGCTGCTGGATTCATCTCCTTCGTGGTCGCCGCCATCGCCTTCGGGCTGAGCGTGCTGTTGCGCAGTGACACCTACGCCATGCTCGGCTCGCTGGCGCTGATGATCATCGTCGGCCCGTTGCTGAGCCTGATCCCGTGGGTCGGCAAGTACATGCCGTCGCAGTTGACCAATGACGTGATGAGCTGGATCAGCGGCTTCGGCGACGAAGCGACCGTGAGCATCGCTCCCGCATCGTTGATCCTGACCGCAACGCTCGCAGCACTCGCCGGCGCCGCAGCCGCCACGTTCCAACACCGCGACGTCTGACCGTTCGTTACAGGCCAGGCCCGTAACGAACGGCGTGTTCGTTACGGGCCAGGCCCGTAACGAACACGGGTCACCGATTCCACGCGGCAGGTGACGAGCCGAGCGGCATCGGCGCTGCGGCGGATGCTGCGGCAAATGACCGAACGGTGCGCAACCGCCCGAATGCCGAGTCGGTCTCCTGAAGGAAACGAGGATCGACCTCCACCGCTGCGGGAACGTACGGCTGGGGCTCGCGCCGACGAACGAGCCGGTCGCGCATCCGCAGCAGCGAGGTCCGCCCCAACCACGAACCGCCGACACGACGCTGGTGTTCCAACAGTTGGGCAGCCATCCCCGCAGCAACGAAGCCGGTGGCGTAGTCGAGTGCCTGCACCGGAAGCCCGACCGGTTCTGTCCGGCCGTTCGCAAACCGACCGCCCGCCCAGCGCACGCCGGTGGTGGACTGCACGATCGAGTCGAATCCTCGCCGCCCGGCCCACGGACCGACCCAGTCGAACGCCGAGATCTGCACCACCACGATGCTCGGTCGAATCGCTGTCAACCGCTCGAGGTCAAAGCCCTGCCCGGCGAGTGCGCCAGGCCGAAACGCATCGATCAGCACATCGGCACCCGCGACCAGATCGGCGAACACCTCGCACCCAGCGCTGGTGCGCAGGTCGATCGACGTGTTGCGCTTGCCGAACCCGGTCGACATCACACCGACAGGAATCGACGGCAGGTGGTCAGCACCGATGCGCAACACATCAGCGCCAGCGTCGGCCAACAGTTGACCCGCCACGGGTCCGGCGAGCACGCGTGAGCAGTCGAGCACCCGGACACCGGCCAACGGACGGTCGCTCGGCGGGGCAGCGGGCATCGCAGGCGCGTCACCGAGCTGCTCCACCGACATCACCGGAAGACCACTGGTGGCATGGCGGTGCGGATGAGCATTCCACTCGTCGATTGTTCGCACGGCGGCGCCGATCATTCCGTCTGCGATGAGCTCGGCTTCGAGTTCGAATGCGTCGCGCTCGGCAATGGCCGCGGCGACAGCATCGCGATCAGCCGAACACCCCAGGCGAGCCACCACACCATCGGCGTGATGATCGAAGTTGCAGTGGATCTGCAGGTGCCGGCCGCCCGCGGTCGGATAGACGCCCGACAGTTCGGCCCAGGCGGGCACCGGTGCGTCATCCACCTCCACGAACGTGGTGGAATACGCGAGGAGATGCTCACGGTCGAGCGTTCGACGCAATGGCGACAGACCGCGGGTGGAGCCAAACGAGTCGATCGACGCAATCGCATGATGTGCCGTCTCGACGATCAACCCGTCGACGTCGAACGCAGACGCCGACACCACGTCGGCGCCAACGAGTTCGATGTGGTCGCCTGATGGCGTGCTCAAGTCGCCCGGACCTTCGATGCTCAGTGCCATGTCGGGCAACGTAACGACGTCCGAGCCGTCGCGAACCGCCACGACCGGTCGAGGTTGACTGGTCAACCCGTAACGTCTCTTCGATGATCGTCGAACTCGATGACCCCGACGACCCGCGCCTCGACGACTACTGCCTCCTGAACGACCAGGCAGCGCGGCGCACACGCGAGGGCGACGAGTTCTTCATCGCAGAGGGCTACGTGTCGATCGATCGTGTGGTCGACTCCGGCCACGAGCTGCGCTCCGTGCTGGTCACCCCCTCGCGTGTCGAGCGGATCTGCCATCGCGTTCCGGGCCTGGCCGACGGCGACACACCGTTGTACGTGATGACCCGCGACCTCATGGCGCACGCGGTCGGCTTCGACCTGCACCGCGGTGTGGTGGCATCCGCACAGCGTCGTCCCGTTCCTTCGGTTGCCGACATCGTGGCGTCGGGTGCCAAACGGATTGCTGTACTCGTCGGCCTCAACGACGCCGAGAACGTGGGCGTGATCGCACGGGCCGCTCGCGCACTTCGCTTCGACGCGATGCTGCTGGACCCCTCCTGCACCGATCCGTACTCGCGACGCACGATCCGCGTCAGCATGGGCGAGGTGCTGCACCTGCCCGTGGGTCGCGCCACCGACTGGCCTGGCGACCTCGACACACTCCATGCGACCGGGTTCGAGTCCTGGGCAATGACACCTGCGCCAGATGCGGTGAACCTCTGGTCGATCGACCCCGAGGATCGCTCCGAACGACTCGCGATCCTGGTCGGGGCCGAGGGACCCGGCCTGGATGACGCAACGCTGCGCGCCTCCAGTCGACGCGTCCAGATCCCGATCCACGACGACGTCGACTCGTTGAACGTCGGCCACGCCGCAGCCATCACCTTCGCGGCAGTCACCCGCACGTGAACCCGAATCCATAGATCTCGCCAATGGCCGGATCGGTGCACAGGCGAGCCGTAACATCACCCCGGTGAGCGACACGACTTCATCGGCAACGCCCGACGACGCTCGCGCCGACCGCGACGACAAGATCGAACAGGCAAAACAACAGCTCGCCGATCGTCCTCCCGAACGTGACCCTGCGGCTCCGATCAAACACGAGCGCTCCTGGTGGCATCGACACCTCGCGCCGGAGGAACGCCAGCGGATCCTGAGCGAGCTCGGCATCAAGCGCCCGCCGCACTGGGCATTCCGGTTCTACACGATGCTCGGGCTGTCCATTGTCGTTGCCGTGATGGGCTTGTCAGCCGACTCGGCAGCCGTGGTGATCGGCGCCATGCTGCTGGCGCCGCTCATGCAACCGGTGCTCGCTGCAGCTGCATGCATCTCCATGGCGCTCTTCCGCAAGTCGATGCAGTCGATCGGGATCGTGCTGGTGTCGACCATCGGTGGTGTCGCGCTGTCGTACGTACTCGCCACACTCTTCGTCACCGGCGAACTCCCGCAAGAGGTGCTGAGTCGGACCGCGCCGGACATTCGCGACCTCGTCGTCGCACTCGGTGCCGGAACCGCGGGCGCATACGCAACCGTTCGCAAGGACGTGTCGTCGTCGCTGCCCGGAGTGGCCGTGGCCGTGGCGCTCGTGCCGCCGCTTGGCGCAGTCGGCGTAGCGCTCGAAGCCGGCGAGGCCACCCTGGCTCGAGGCGCAATGCTGCTGTACACGACCAACCTCGCAGCGATCGTGCTCGCCGCCTCGATCGTGTTCGTCGCCACCGGCTTCGTGCCGCCGCGTCGCCTGCGCAACACCTTCGGACGAACATCGGCAGTGTCGCTGGTGGTGGCGCTGGTGGTCGTTGCGATCGCAGTGCCGCTCTACCGCGCTTCCACCACCGCAGCAGAGAACACCGATCGCCAACTCCTCGCCCGAGAAGTGGTGTCGGACTGGCTCGGCGTGATCGTGCCGACCGAAACGCCCGAGGTGCAGTTCGACGGTCAGCGCATCCTCGTACGTGTTCGCAGCTTCGAAGAGGCCATTGACGATCAGCCCCTCACCGACGCCATGCAGGCGAACTTCGGAGATGACCGTGTCGTGTCGCTCGAGTGGGACCAGGTGGGGCGCTTCACCACGACAACCGCCCCGCCGACAACGGTGTTGAGCGACGCCGAGGTGCTGTTCCGACAGGTCGAGGACATCGTGAACGTTTGGCTCCAGAACGGCGAATTCGATGGTGTCCGGCGAGTCGACGATCTGACCCTCGGCGGTGGCGTGGTTCGAGTCGACGCAAGCGGCGTCGGCGATGCTCCGCCGGTACAAGACCTGACCCGTCGTTTGGACGAAGCGCTCGACGAGACCCTCGTGGTGCAGCTCACCTGGATCGAGCGGCGCAGCGTGTCAGCCGAAGATCCCGAGCCCACCCCGAACGAAGTGATCACCTCTCGCATTTCCGCGTTCGCCACCACGTGGGCGCAGGTGAACCGACTCACGCTGATCGAGGTCAGCTACGACGGCACCGAGGCCATCGTCGAAGTCGCTGGCGAAGAACGACCGGACGCCACCGGATTGGTCCGCGACGTCGAAGCACTGCTGCAAGAGGGGTCGACGATCACCGTGCTGTTCTCCGAACGCTTCGACATCACCACGACCACCACCACGACAACGACCACCACCACCACCACGACCACGACGGTCCCAGAGACGGTCCCGCCGACGACCACTCCGTGACCGCGGAGGCGGAGACTGCGAAACAATGAGTGTGATCAACCAACTCCCCGACCACGCAAACGCCACCGATCCCGAACCGTTCGCCGGACCAGACCACCCCATGCGTCTACTCACACGTGCGAAGGCATTCGGCGAGCCGTGGACTGCCGATGACGCCGTTCGCGTCCAGCAGATCTTCGACGGGCTGGCCGCAGAGTGGAGTGAGCGCCACGTCGACCCGACCAAAGCTGCTCCCGTCAATGACGCACTCGATCGCGGCGATGTACCGCTCCTCGGCAACTGGCTCGAGGTCGGATCGGGCACCGGAGCGGGGGCACGAGTACTCCACGGTCGAGTGGCTTCGTTGGTGTGCACCGACCTGGCGGGCGAGATGCTGCGTCATGCACCGGTGCTGGCGCCGAAAGTGCGCGCCGACGCATCACAGCTGCCGTTCAGCGAAGACTGTTTCGACGCAGTGTTGCTGATCAACATGTTGCTGTTCCCAACCGAAGTCGATCGGTTGCTACGGCCAGGCGGCACGGTGGTGTGGGTCAATACCCTCGGCGATCAGACTCCAATCCACCTGTCGCCCACCGACCTGCTGTCAGCGCTACCCGGCGAGTGGCGTGGCACCTCGGCGCGCGCCGGCACGGGGTTCTGGGTGACGACCCAACGCGTCTGACACGTGTGACGCCCTGCGCGTTCGCGATGCTGACCACATGGACCTGCAACTGAACGGACTGCGCGCACTCGTCACCGGAGGAACCCGAGGCATCGGCCGGACCATCGGGGAGCACCTCGTTGCCGAGGGTTGCACGGTTGCGTTCTGCGGACGTTCACAGGACACGGTGGAGGCAGCCGCAAGCGAGATGGGAGAGCTGGCCACCGGGTCGGTCGTCGACGTGAGCGATCACGAGCGGATTCGGTCGTGGGTCGGAGAGTCTGCCGAGGCAATGGGTGGAGTCGACATCGTCATCTGCAACGCCTCCGCGCTCGGCGGACCACCCGACTCACCCAACAAATGGCGCAAGGTCTTCGAGACCGACGTGTTGTCGACCGTGGAACTCGTGGATGCAGCAACGCCCCACCTGAAAAGAAGTGCGCATCCAAGCATCGTGCAACTCGGCACGATCACCGCTGTCGAGTACCACGGGTATCCCGGAGGGACGCGCAGCTACGGAGCGCTCAAGGCAGCGCTGCTGAACTACATGAGTCAACTCGCCATCGAGTTGGGGCCCGATCGAATCCGCGCGAACTCGGTGTCTCCGGGGCCGATCTACATCGAGAACGGATCCTGGGGAAAGATCGAGGGTGCCGCCCCGGCGTACTTTGCCGAGAACGTCGAACATCACCCGCAGCAACGACTCGGCACTCCAGAAGAAGTCGCACGGGTGGTGACCTTCCTCGCAAGCCCCGCAGCCTCATGGGTAACGGGTGAGAACGTCGTGGTCGACGGCGGTTTCACTCGCCGCCACGCCTTCTGATCAGCGGTCACCACCCCGAGGCTGACTCACACCTGAGCGAGCAGCGCCATCGAGGTGTCCCACAGCGTTGCGGCGCGCTCGGGATCAACGGCGCTCGCCCGAACGCCGGGCCCATCCTCTGACAACGCCACATCGGCAACGCCGCAGTCTTCGCAGTACACGCCACCCCGGTTCACGAACTCGTCGGCGGTCGCTGCCCAGACGGTCGTTGCCGCGCCCTGGGGGACGGTCTTCCAGGCAAAGCCCCCGGGGTTGCTCTGGACGATGCGATCCTTCATCTGTGTTCGCAGTTCCGTGGTCATGTGACGACCGAGGTCGGTATGGATTCCTCCGGGGTGTACCGCCACCGAGCGGACACCCTGCTCAGCGAGTCGACGATCGAGTTCGACCGAGAACAGGATGTTCGCGGTCTTGGACTGACCGTAGGCCGCCCACTCGTCGTACTCACGTTGCAAGAAGTTCGGGTCGTCGAGGTCCACGTCACCGAACCGGTGGCCCGCCGACGACAGGTTGATGATGCGCGAGGGCGCTCCGGCGCTCGAAGATCGAACCAGCAGATCGAGCAACGGAACCGTCCAGGCCATGTGACCGAGGTGATTGACACCGAACTGCGTCTCGAAGCCGTCAGTCGTGCGACCAAACGGCGTGCACATCACGCCGGCATTGTTGATCAACACGTCGAGGCGGTCGTTGTTCGCCAGCACCGACACCGCGGCGCGCCGACAACTCGTCACGTCGGCCAGGTCCAGCACCTGGGTGGAGAGCAGTGCATCGGGCTGGTCGGTACGGATGACCTCGACCGCATCGTTCAAGCGCTGTTCGTCGCGTGCGGCCATCACCACATGGGCGCCACAGGCAGCCAGGGCACGAGCGGTTTCCAGCCCGAGTCCTCCCGACGCGCCGGTGACCGCAGCGGTGCGGCCGGACAAGTCGACCCCATCCAGCACCTCATCGGTCGTCGACGTTGCTCCAAGGATCCGATCAGTGGGCATGGTCGAACAGTACGAGGCGCTCCCGCGCGAATCGGGGTTGGAGGCCCGTCGACACCAACGTCACCAACACCGGATTGGATGCGAAAACGACGAGGGCCCCCGGATTGCTCCGAGGGCCTTCGTACAAACTTCGGAATGATCAGGCTTCGGCGGATGCTTCTGCGTCGGCATCTTCCAGGGGCTCAGGCTTTTCGCCCAGACCCATCTGGTGGAAGATCTCTGCCTTGCGGAATTCGAAGACTCGCTCTTCGACTTCGCCCTCGGCAAACTGTTCGTTCAGGATGCGGAATTCTTCGAGCAGCGCATCCTCGTCGGGACCGTCGTCATCTCCGGCCTCCTTCTTCTCGGCACTACGGCCGTGTCGGATTGCTTGCTTCTCTGCTTTGCGTTCCTTCTTGCGAAGTTCGCGCTGCCTCTTCTGGTAACTCTGCGGGCTGGATGCCATGCAGAACCGCCTCCTCTCAGATTTCTTTGACGTCGACGGCTTCCGGTCCCTTGCGCCCTGGGGCGACTTCGAACTCCACCTTCGCGTCGTTGTTCAACGACCGGCGACCCGAGCCGACAATGTTCGAGTAGTGCACGAAGACGTCGTTGCCGCCTTCATCCGGAGTAATGAATCCGAAGCCCTTCTCGTCATTGAAGAACTTCACGATGCCTGTGGCCATATCGGCTCCTTGTGTTCTGTAAGCCTCGATAATGACTCACTCTTGCTCTCGTACTGTACTGCAGCCGTGCGCGAAACGGTTCGCGGTTCAGGCCCAAACGTTGTCGAAACGGCGCAGTCGAAAGGGCTGATGGCCTGTCACCGCAAGGCGTCCGACGATGATCGAGGACATCACGGTGCCCGTGACCCCGCCTGCGAGCAGTGCTGCATCGACCACCACGAGGCCGTACGCCAGCCAGATCACCGACTCGACCCACGCCATCAGCCAGGTACTCGGCGCAACGCCTCGAAGGTCGCTCGTGCGACACGCAGACACCACGGCCGGCACGAGTTGCATGCCGTAACAGAGGCCGATGGCGAGACCTGCGAGCGTCCATCCACCGAACGCCAGGAACGGCGCGGGGACCATACCGAGCACCAGCGCACCGAGCGCCACGCCACCGACGGACCCACGGCCGCTCGACCTGACGTAGGCAACGATGATCGCTGCGTACAGCACGGCTGCAACCGCCGACACCGGCACCAGGCCCCACAGACCGTTGGCGAGGCCATACGCCAGCCACCACAGGTTCATCGTGATGCTCACGCCCGCCCACACACCCGAAACACCGTGCGTGTTGCCCGTGCGAATCAACCGGGACGCCTGCGGATACGCCATGCCAGCGCCCATGACATTGGCGATGACGATCATGGTGGTGATGAAGACAGCGGTCATGGGTCAAATCCTTGTGAGTGAGTAAGGGGTGTTGAGCACTTAGCTCCTGACAGACGTAAGGGTCTAACACGCGATAGTGCGTTACACAACGCACTGCTCGGATACGATGGTGGTCATGTACGTCGCATCGGTCACCGAATCGGAGCAGCGCATCACGCTCGAGACGATGGTCGACCTGCACAACGAGTTGGCCGATTCTCCCGACGTCGATCTGCGCTCCCACTTGGACGAAGCCGGGTTCAGTCGGGCAGCGGGCGCCTCTGCTGCGTCGACCGCCCGACTCGCGGACCGCCTTGTGCTCCTGCAGTCGTTCCTGGCAGAACTACCCGACCTGGACCCGGAGCCCGCCGCGACACGGGTCAACGAGGAACTGACCGAGTTGCCGATCACTCCCTCGATCGTCGACCACGCCGGCATGGGCCCGCACATCCACTGGACGCCGACGACTGCGAAGTTCGACGATCAGGTCATGGCCGACATGTTGATGGCGCTCGCGCAAGAGCTGTGCGACAACGGCACGATCCGATTCGGTAACTGCGCCGCAGACGACTGCGAGCGCTTGTTCTACGACGCCACTCGAAACCGATCGAAGAAATTCTGCTCCGATCCACGGTGCGCCAGCCGGACCCACACCGCCGACCACCGCAAACGCAAGCGCTCCTGACTACGAATTGTGCGACCCGGTCTCATACTCCGGACCTGCGTGGCCTCATGCGGTCGACCCGCGTGCAGACACGCGAGATTTGGTTGCGTTCGCAATCACCAACGGCTGGCGCGGGTAGCCTGACGCCATGAGCGACACCTCCACCGACATCGAATTCTGGATCGACCCCATTTGACCCTTCTGCTGGGAGACGGCCCGTTGGGTCGTCGACGAAGTAGCTCCGCACCGCAACCTCAACATCACGTGGCGTTCGATCAGCCTGCTGTTCAAGAACCAGCCCCCTGAGGACTCCGACTACTACGGGCCGGTGAAGACCACGCACGGCCATCTTCGTGTCATGGAAGCCATCCGCGCTGCTGCGGATTCGCCCGAGCAGGGCAACCAGGACGTGTTCAAGCTGTACTGGGAGCTCGGCTCGCGAATTCATCACGATGGTGAGCGCGACTTCGACATCGCAGATGCGCTCACCGCTGTTGGGCTCGACACCTCGTTTGCGAGCGCCGTCGACGACGAGCAGTGGGACCCAGCTATCCAAGCAGCCATGGATGACGGCCTCGGCCTCGTCGGCAACGACGTCGGCACGCCGATCATCGCGAAGAAGAACGCTGCGGGAGAACGCGTTGGCTACTTCGGGCCGGTCATCACCAAGATTCCGACGGGTGATGACGCCTTGAAGATGTGGGATGCACTCAGCGCAATGATGGACATCGACGGATTCTTCGAACTCAAGAAGACCCGCACCGGCGGCATCGACTTCGGCTCGCGCCCCGACCCCGTCTGATCCACCGTCCCCCGAACGCGACAACGGCCGGTCCGCCCCGAGGGGTGGGCCGGCCGTTGCGCGTCACCGAAGCGTGTCAGCTGGAACGTGTCAGCCGGGCGCGTCGTCGGCGTTCGGCGCGGTGTCCGGCTCCGGCTCCGTTGCCAAGATGGCGTACAGCTGACGCTTTGCATCGTCGAGCACCTTGCCTGCCTGCTCGGCTTGTTCGGGCGTACCGAACCGGCCGATCTGACGAACCTGGCCGACCAGTTCGGCGACCTTGCCGCGCAGGTCCCCGCGGCGACCCGTGCCCGGCTCCTCCCAAGGTGCGCCGCGCTCACCACGGCTGTTGTTCACCTCGGCGAGTCGTGCCCGACCACGGTCGGTCAGCGAGTACTGACGGGTGCCGTCGGCCTCCTCAGCTTCGACCATGCCTCGTTCCTCCATCCGGTTGAGAGCCGGATAGATGGTGCCGGGGCTCGGCTCCCAACGGCCGCCACTGCGTTCGCTGAGTTCGCTGATGAGTTCGTAGCCGTGCATCGGCTTCTCGTCGAGCAGCATCAGTACTGCTTCGACGACTGCCCCCCGGCGAGCGCGACGCCTGCCGGAGTCGTGTCCGCCCCTGGAATGTGCGGAGAAGTGTTCGTTTCGGTGGCCCATATGGCCTCCCTTCCGGCGCGACCTGCGTCGCGCCTCACGTGTCGTGTCCTGATGGACCTCTGTGGAATGTCCCATTCGGGTCTCCTGTCGTGACGACCGGGCCGAGACCTTCTCGGCCTGTCGAATGTGTTAACGATAGTACGTTACAAATTACGACATTCCAACCCGAAGGCCGAGACGTCCGTCACGCACCGACTCGCAACGCCAACCAACGCAACCAGTCCGGCAGTCGACGCGCGATGAACTGCCCGTCATGACCTCCGGGGTGCACCTCGGTCTCAGCGGTCACGCCTGCCGCGTCGAGCGCAGCCTGAATGTCGTTGGAATAGGTCCGCAATCCGTCGTCTTCGCCGATGTCCACCAGCACATCGGGAAGCAGATCTCGCCCGGCCACGCCAGTCGGAAAGCGCTCCGTCAACGTCGGGCCCCACACCGTCATGAACAGCCCCAGTGCCGCAAAGTCGGTCGCCGTGTTCTCCGCAGCGAGGTACGCAGCGGTGGTTCCGCCCGCCGACACGCCTGCGATCGCTCGTGCCCGCGGATCGTCGATGGTCCGAAACGCTGCGTCCACATCGGCGAGCACGATCTCGAACTCGCCAGCCAGAAACTCCGGACGACCGCTTGCTCCATTCGGCATGGCAACGATCACCGGAGCGATCTCACCACTCACCATCAACGCGTCGATCGTCTGGGTCAACCAGATGGGTTGATTCACCCACATGTCGGCAGTGGTTCCACCGCCATGCATCAACCAGAGCGTGGGATAGCTGCCGGGGTCCGAGTCATAACACGGCGGAACATGGACCAGCACGGTGTCAGCACGCGACGACAATCCGTCGACGTCGTGCTCGACCGTTTCGCCGCCCGTCTCACCGCAGGTGAGTACGTCCACTCGATCGGCGGCTGTCCCCTCAGAGTTGCCGGCGCAGGCACTCGCGGCCACGACAGCAGCAGCCAGCAGCACCAACCGCATACGGCCAGACATCGTGGGTTCGATCAGTCGAACGCGTTCAGGCCGGTCAATTCGACAGACAGCTTCCAGAGTCGCTCGGCCTCTTCGACGTCGATGGCGTGCTGCGCAACACCGAAGAAGCGCGCCGCCGGGTCGGCGGGGTCCGCCACTACCGCCACGTCACAGTCCTCGCAGTACACCCCGCCCATGTCATCGAGCTGACTCGACGTTGCGCACCACAGCGTCGTCGTTGCGCCCTGGGTGGTCGACTTGAACCCTTCGTTCACGTTGCCCTCGGCATCGACCCAGCCCATCGCGATCATCTCCTCCTGTGGGAGGTGACGTTGAAGCGGCGTCATGATGCCGCCCGGATGGAGCGCAAACGACCGCACGCCCGATGCCTCACCGAGTAGATCCAACTGCACCGCGAACAGCGCGTTCGCCGTCTTCGCCTGTCCGTACGCCAACCACTTGTCATAGGTCCCATCGGCGAAGTGCAGATCGTCCCACCGCATCGGCGACAGCTTGTGCCCCGCCGACGACACCGACACGACGCGCCCACCGCCGTCGGCTGCGATCAACGGCCACAGCTGATTGATGAGGGCGAAGTGGCCCAGGTGATTCGTGCCGAACTGCGACTCCCAGCCATCTCCGACCCGCGCCTCAGGGCATGCCATCACGGCTGCGTTGTCGATCATGATGTCGATCGACGTGCCGTCAGCGAGCTGCGTCTTCGCAAATGCCTCGACGCTGCCCAGATCGGCAAGGTCCAACTCGCCCACCACGATGCCGTCGATACCTTCACTGGCGAACACCTCGCGTGCGTGATCGGGACGCCGGGCTGGTGCGACGATCGATGCCCCCGCGCCAGCGAGCGCCCGAGTGGTCTCCAATCCGAGCCCGGAGTACCCACCGGTGATCACGATCCGCGTTCCGCTCAGGTCGACACCGTTCAGAATGTCGGCGGGTTCGCTCCGCATGCCGAAGCCAGAGTCGATGGGCGCTTGCGTCGAAGTCATGTTTCGACCGTAGACCAGCGAGCACTTCGGGCCTGCCCTGTTCGTTACGGGCCTGTTCGTTACGGGCCTGGCCCGTAACGAACGCTCAGGTGGAGGCCGGGCGACCCGACGGTGTTCCGGGAGGAGCGAGACAGTGCCCTTCGGGACACGGGTCGGGCCATGGCCCAGCGTCACCGACCCACAGCACCTCGCCGTCAGAGATCTTCTCCTCGACCAACTGACGAAGCCCGGTGACGAATGCGTGATGCGTCCCGACCGTCGGTGCCCGCCGCAAATCGATACCGACCTCGGAGGCGGTCTGTGATGCCTGGAGGTCGAGGTCGAACGCCACCTCCATGTGGTCACTCACGAACCCGAGCGGAACCAACGTGACGTCGCGTGCGCCCTCAGCGGCGATTGCGCGCAGGTGATCGTTGATGTCCGGCTCGAGCCAGGGGATCTGCGGCGGGCCGCTGCGGCTCTGATACGCGAGGTCCCACTCGGCGCCCACACGCTCGGCAACCAATGCCGCCATCTCATTCAACTGCGGCTCGTATTCACACCACTGCGACATCGAGACCGGAATCGAATGAGCGGTGAACACGAGCCGGGCACCGTCTCGATGGACCTCACGGATCCGGTCGACCACCGCATCGATGAAGCCTGGATGGTTGTAGTACAGCCGCAGCTTTTCGAGCTCCGGAGCACCATCCACGTCGGCCTGGGCTTGCTCGAGGTTCTGGCGATACTGACGGCACCCGCTGTACGACGAGAACGCGGACGTCGCCAACACCAGAGCACGCTGCACCCCGTCGGCGGCCATCTGCGACACGGTGTCGGGAAGGTACGGCTCCCAGTTGCGGTTGCCGAAGTAAATCGGAAGGTCGATGCCGTTCGAATCGAACTCAGCCTGGAGCGCGTCGATCAGCGCCCGATTCTGGTCGTTGATCGGTGATCGACCACCGAACTGTTCGTACTGCTCGGCCACCACGGCGAGGCGTTCGTCAGGAACGTTGCGGCCCGCAGTGACGTTGCGTAGGAACGGCATCACGTCGTCTGGACCCTCGGGGCCACCGAAGCTCAGCAGACAGAGTGCGTCGTAAGAGTTGTTCACCCTCCCAGTGTGCACCGCCCGGCTCGACACAGACCCAACTCTCCACGCGAGACTGTGGGATGGCCAATCGACCTGATGTTCCTCAATTCGGCGCGCTGCTGCGCTCCCACATTCAGAGTGTTCCGGCACACGCCCAACCGGCGTTCCTCGCAGGCCTCGAGCGTTCCGCTGCTGAGCGCTATCGAATGTGGTCTGACGCGCTCCCCGAATGGGCCGAAGTGCTCGGCGACTGTGCACGCCGCGAAGACGAGATCGCCGACATCATCTCCACCCGCTTCGCAGTGACCGACGAGGACCAGGCGCTGATCGACGCCACGCTCCCCGACGCTGTTGCGCTGTACTACGACATCTTCGCTCCGTTCACTCCGATCGACCAGGTGTACCTGCAGTCCGAAGCGGAGATCCAAGGTTCCATGGCGTGGGTCCGCCTCGGGGAGGGCGGCATCACCGACCCCGACACGCTGGCTGACCTGGCGCGGTGCACCGAACTCGAACTCGAAAGCTCGAGGGCCGTGAAGGATCTGCTCGGCGAGCCAGTGGCCGTGTGATGCAGCTCCCCGTCGACGGAACACTGTTTCAAGAGGCCTACTTCGTCGACGATATCGACCGCGCGTGTGCTGCCTGGTCGGAGTCGTTCGGCGCCGGACCGTTCGTGGTGTCGCACCACCATCAGTGCGATCGTTTCGACTATCGCGGCACCGAGCACGAGGCGGACGTGTCCTATGCGTTCGGCTACCTCGACGAGATGATGATCCAGTTCATCGTGCAGCACGACGACACGCCGTCGATCTATCGAGACATGTATCCGGATGGACCACCCCTGGGTGCCGGCTTCCATCACATCGGAATCCTGGTGTCCGACTTCGAAGCCGAGTTCCAGCGTCTCAGTGATATGGGTTTCGTGTGCGCAACACGGTTGTACGCAGACGGTGTCGACGCCGCGTACTTCGACACCCGCTCGATCACCGGTGGGTTCACCGAGATCCACGGCGACCCATCACACATCGTCGAAGCATTCGCCAGCTGGCGCGCGAGTCACGCAACCCACGCTCCCGGCAACCCGGCAATCGTCCCCCGCCGCTGACAATGTAGAACTTTGGGTCAGACCCCAACCTCTACATGTAGAACTTTGGGTCAGACCCCAACCTCTACATTGAGAGCGATGACGAACGACGAGTTCATCGAACAGAACCGGCTGAACTGGGACGAGCGGGCTGCCCTGCACGCTCAACCGGACTCGGGTTACCGGCTCGACCGGTTCCGCAACGACCGATCCCTTCTCAGCGACGTGGTCGACTTCGACCGTCGGTATCTCCGGGATCTCGCCGGGCTGCGCGTGCTCCACCTGCAGTGCCACATCGGGACCGACACACTCTCGCTGGCCCGACTCGGCGCCGACGTGATCGGACTCGACCAGTCGGGCGTGTCACTCGATGCCGCTCGCAGGTTGTTCGAGTCTGTCGACACGCCAGGGCAATTCGTCGAAGCCAACGTGTACGACGCCGTCAACGCACTCGATGGCGAGCAGTTCGACCTCGTGTACACCGGCGTGGGTGCGCTCAACTGGCTGCCCGACGTGGTGCGCTGGGGCCAAGTGGCCGGTGCACTCGTGAAGCCAGGCGGCGACTTCTACATCCGCGAGGCTCACCCGATGCTCTCCACGCTCGACGACGAACGCACCGATACGGCGCTGCAGGTGAAGTACCCATACTTCGAGACCTCCGAGCCATTGATGTTCGACGAGCCCGGCTCCTACGTGGACACCGGCGGAGCGACCATCACCAACACCCGCACCAACGAGTGGAATCACGGCATCGGCGAGGTGTTCATGGCACTCACCAACGCTGGGCTGCAGGTGAACACACTCGACGAACACCGCTTCCTCGATTGGCGCTTCTTCAAGCATCAAGAGGAACGAGGTGAGCTCTTCTACCTCCCCGCCGATCAGCTCGACCTGGTCCCAATGAGCTACTCGATCGCTGCCTCGAAACCCGGGTGACCTAGCGTCAGATCATGTTCGACATCGGTGTCCACCACGTGTCCCTCAACGTCACCGATGCGCCATCGGCGATCCGCTTCTACGTCGACGTCTTGGGGATGGTCCAGCGCGATGATCGACCTGACTTCGGCGCCGGGTTCGACGGTGCGTGGCTCCAAGCGGGCGAACAGCAGGTCCACATCCTGGAGGTGCCCGACTTCGTGCCACCCAAAGGCCAGCACTTCGCACTTCGAGTGGCTGACATCGACGCCGCCCGGGCACACCTGCTGGACCATGGCGTCGAGGTGAGCGAATCGAGGAAGCAGGCCGACATCTGCTGGCAGTCCTTCTTTCGCGATCCGACCGGAAACCTCATCGAGCTCAATCAGCCGATGTGAAGCCGTCGGCATCCGGACCGTTCGAAGCGGATTCGGGTGCTGGTTCCACCGATACGAAACGCCGGGTCATCTCCGCACCGATCTCGTAGTGCCGAACGAGGAAGCTCCGTTCGTCGAGCTTCTTGCGCCGCATCCATCCGGTGACCTCGTCGTTGCTTTTGCTTGCGTTACACGACCGGCATGCCGGCACGATGTTGTCGAGCGTGTAGCGACCGCCACGCGACAGTGCCTGCACGCAGTCGCGCTGCATTGCCACGTTGTCGGCCATGCAGTACGCACACCCACCCCATGCGTGTTGCAAGGCGTTCCACTGATCATCGGTGAGATCGTGCTCGACTCGCTTCATCCGGCGCTGCCGCTTGCGCGAGGCACGTGCCCGTCGACTTTGATTCGTAGCCATCGCTACTCGCTCGGTGTTCTGCGCAACGTGGTGAATGCACTGAACGCACTTCCCAATGCGAGCACGCCGCACAGCAATGCGAACAGTGTGTGCGGAATCAGGTTCGCGGCGAACTCACCGTTGTCGAGCAACTCCGCGTTTTCTGGCTCGCCTTCGAGATAGACGGCGCTGAGCGTCGAGATCGGCCCAAGCTCTGCGTAGCGGTCAGCCGACATCGGTTGCGCCACAGTGACGACGCCATCGAGGACCACGAAACTGAACAGCACCTGATCGTCCGAGTAGCGGTCGGTC